>CAYWUJ010000007.1:0-85458 GCA_964461455.1 uncultured Prolixibacteraceae bacterium
GACTTAAAATCCTTTGGCTTAACGGCTGTGGGGGTTCAAGTCCCCCTCCGGGTACCATAAGCTTTGGTAACTTGCAGTTAAACAAGTTTCCGGAGCTTTTTTTTTGAAAGATCATTATACTCAGAAGTTGTATTTAAGCCGCAGGAACGCCAGGTTAAGGTTGGTGGTGGAGTCTCCGGTGTTACCGCCGAAATGTTGCCAGATGGCCGAGAAGTCCCAGTTTTCGGCCAACGAGAAATCGAGGGAGGGACCGGCGTAATAGCCTTTCAGGTCGGGGAACCACATGGCCGAGAGGGTCATGTTCAGCAGCGGCGTGGCTGCCCAGGTGAATTGTCCGAAGGCGGTGAATTCCGAGAAGGCCAGGTTCCGGGGCGACAGGGTACTGGAATACATGACGGCGAAATCCTGCAGTTCCGGGGGATGGGAGCAGTACATCAGCTGTACCATAATCATGGAATTGTCTTTTAGCACCCTGTCAAGGCCTGCGGTGGCCAGCAGAAGGGTTTTCTGCCCTGAATCTTTTTTCGCCGGCACAAAGAGGGTGGCTTCCCCGCGGAAGCTGGTGGCGCCGATATTCCCTGCCCAGCCGGTGCCGGCCACCAGATCCTGGCTCCCGGCATACCCTCCCAGGAATTGCATATCGTACCCTCCCCGGTTGAAGCGCCAGAGCCCTGCCATGGTCACCTCCTTTTCCCGGTTCAGGCTGGCCGCCACTTCCACCACCGACGAGAAGGAGGGGAAAAACTGGAACCTGACGGCGTCACTACCCGGTTTTTCGGGATAATCGACATCAAAAAAAGAATAGGCATTGAAAATATCGTTGGGATTCCATACCATGGCCTGACCCCAGTTGATCCGTTGCCGACCGATGCGGATTTCCGTTTTCCCGGCCGTATAATCGAGTGATAACCTGTCGATGGTGGTATTCAGAAAATAAGCGTGCTCTTCGATGAGATTCCATGAAAGGTTCATCCATCCGGGATCATGGCTCACCCATGAGGCATAATTATCCAGCGATTTTACCCTGTCACCCGTAAAAAGACGGTTCCTGATTTCCGCGGTCAACCTGACATGGTCCCCCAGTGAAGCACTGAAATTAAGCCGGTTGTGAAGCAGGGATTCGTTGATGAAGTCATCGTTCAAAGATTCGAAAATGACGCTGTGCAATGCAGAGACATACCCGTTGAGTTGTATGGCTTTCTCCTTTTCCTGGGCTTGGCTCAGGAAGGGGAGGAGCAGCAGCAGGCTGGTTATGATCCACGAACGGGAGTTCATGATGCGCGGTATTCGGGTTCCCGGGTTTCATCCGATACCACCCGGCCATCTTCGAGAGTGATCACGCGCCGGGCCATCTGAACCACCCTGGGGTCGTGGGTGGAAAAGATAAAGGTGATTTTCTCCTCCCGGTTCAGCTTTTCCATGATTTCGAGCAGCGAATGGGCCGATTTGGAGTCGAGGTTGGCGGTGGGTTCATCGGCCAGGACGAACTTGGGTCTTGAAGCCAGGGCCCGGGCTACGGCCACCCGTTGCTGTTGTCCGCCCGACAGCTTGGCCGGACGGCTGTTGATACGGTCGGCCAGGCCGATGGCCTGAAGCAGTTCCAGGGTACGGGCATCGCGCTCCTTGCGTGCCCTCTTCTGCAGGGCCATGATAAACTCGATATTTTCTTTTGCTGTCAATACCGGGATGAGGTTGTAGGACTGGAAGACAAATCCGATGTTGTTCATGCGGAAGTCGATCAGCGCCGAGGGCTTTAACGTGGAGAGGTCGGTGCCGTCGACGATGAGTTCTCCCGACGTGGGATGGTCAAGTCCGCCGATCAGGTTCAGCAGGGTGGTCTTCCCGGAACCTGAAGGTCCTACGATGGCCGCAAATTCCCCTTCCGAGAAGGTAAGGTTCACCCCGTTCACTGCATGCACCTGTACTTCCGATCCGTTGTAGATCTTGTGGACTTCCCTGATCACTATTACGTTCATGGCTCTGTTTTATTAAAATTGGATAATGGCTGTTATTCTGTTCTGAGAGCATCCAGCGGGTTCAGATTCAGGGCTTTCCGGGCCGGGTAAACGGCCGACAGAATTCCGGTGAGGACGATCAGCAGGCTGGTCATGATAAAGAAGGGAGCATCGATGGTGGGGAAGAGATGGGCCGAAAAGCCCATGGCTTCCATCCCTTCGGAATATTTGACCAGGTTAATGCCGTTTTTGGCCGTGGCAGCAATGACAATGGCCGAAATTGCCATTCCTGCTGCACCTCCCGTTAACGATAGAAATACCGATTCAAGCATGATCATCGCGAAGGTTTTTCTCCGGTTCATTCCGATGGCAGCCAGCATCCCCAGTTCTTTGGTCCGCTCGAGAACCGCCATCAGCATGGTGTTCACAATGCCAAAGGCCAGCGCTGCCAGGATCACCGCCATGAAAATCCCGTATATCTGTTGCATCATGTCGGCCAGCATGGCCATGTCGGGTTGGATCTCTTTCCAGCTGAGCACTTCCAGACTGTTGAAAGTTTCCCTGATTTCCGGTGTGGTCTTGTCGGTCAGGTCGTTGTCCTCCAACCGGCAAATCAGCCGGTGGCAGGCCCCCTCCGGAAGTCCGGTAAGCTGTCGCAACTCCCCTTCCGGAACAAATACGGAAACCCCTTCAAACATATCGTTGTTGGTCCGGAATACCCCGCTGATGCGGAATGCCGCGCTGGTTTGCATATCGTTCACATCGAGAAAGGAGAGGATGATCCGGGAACCTTCGCGGAATGACCACGCCGCCTCCCGCAGGGGATATCCGTATTTCCGGAGCTCCTTCGGAGAGAGAAGGCTGTCCAGCGCCTCCCCAAATTTCTTTTCCGTGATAAAACGCCTACCGAAGAGAGGAGTTACTTTGGTGACCAACGTTTCCGGAAATTTCACCCTTTCATACCCCTCCAGTTGTTCCGGGGTAAGAATATACCGGATGATGCGGAGTTCTTTGGCCAGCTTTTCCCCGATCAGGACGGTGTTGAAGCGGGTGGTGGTTTCGAAATAGTTGCCGGTGCCGGGGATCACCTTGTCGTCAAGGGCGAACATTGTTCTTTCTTTTTCCACGTCGATACCGTGGATCACCACGCCGGAACTTTTGTTGGCCGTGGAAGCGATGCCGTTGACCAGAATGCGTTTGGTGACGTCGCTCACCCCGGGGAACGTGTACAGTCGCTTCACCAGGGTGTCGCTTTCCGGAAGCAGGTTGTTTACGTCGGTGTTGCTCCTGAAATCCTTGTTGTTCAGTTGGATATGGGAGAGTTCCACATTCAGGGCTTCTTCGATGCGTTGAACCACTGAGCTGTTCATGGCGGCGATGGTGAAAACGCCGGCAAAGACACCCACGGCCACTGCCGATATCACCGTCAGGCTCCTTGTCCGGTTGCGCCAGACATTTTTCCAGGCTATCGATGCAATCATGGCCATTTTATTTAAGCCCTCAGGGCGGTTATTGCTTCAATTTTTAATATTTTCCGGATGCTATAGGCCAGCGCCAGGAGGATGATCAGCAGCACCACCACCATCTGCCACAGGTAATAGGTATCGGGCAGCAGGGTAGGCATCACGGGGTCGAAACCGTAATCCTCATACATCCGGGCCATATCGCCTGTGAAGCGGAAGGGATGGACATGGAGGTAGACGACAACGGGCAGGGAAGCCAGAACTCCCGCCAGCAGGCCGAGGAGTCCGGTCATAAACATTTCGAGGGCAAAGACCCGGGCCAGTTTGGTTTTCTGCATTCCCACGGCCACCAGCATGCCGAATTCCCTGCGCCGCTCGGCCAGCATCATCAGCACGGTTCCGAAAACGCCAAAGGCGATCACCAGGTAGAGGATCCCGATCATGATGGCGCCGCTGCGGTTATCGGCTTCCATCTGGTTGATAAGTAATGCGTTCAGCTTATGCCAGGTACGAACGACCATGGGATCTTCCAACTGACAGTTCAGCCTTTCCGCCGTAGCCAGCATGGCATCATCCTTTTTATCGCGGATCATCAGCACGGCTGAAGTGGCCATTCCGGGTGCGGCAAAAAGTTCACGGGCGGCATCGACGGGCATGTAAACAATCCTGTTGTCGATATCGGGGGCAGGCAGTTTGACCACCCCTGTCACCACGAACTTACCGGCGGCTGAGTTTCCCTGGTATCCCTGCCCGATCAGAACCAGGGTATCTCCCCGGTTGGCTTTCAGGTATCGCGACAGGCCATTCCCGATAAGTACCCCCTGTGGCATTGAAGGTTCAAGATAACCATTGGCGAAATGGGCGTGGCGGCGGATGATGTTCATCACCCCGGCGGAATCCCGCGGGTCGATGTCCAGGTCGGCAACCAGCCGGCCCAATCCGGACCAGGATTCCCCGGAAAACATGCCGATGAGGTTTTTGGTCCGTGAGGGGAGGGATTCTTGTTTCAAGGCCGTTACCGCTTCCGGGGTAAGGCGGAACTGAACCAGACGGTCGCGCAGACCCGAGATCCGGTCCTCCCCTTCGGGATCGATCCCCATCACCATCACCCCCTGGGTGGAACTGCCGGCAGCGGCGAGGGCAAACGCCTCAAAACGGGGAACCAGCGCTTCTGTATTATCGTCGGAAAGGATTTGTTTTTCAAGGGTGGGGGAGAGTTCAAAGCTGTTGTCGGGAACCGGGTCGTCGAAATAGTCGCGGTGCTGCAATTGCAGGTATCCGCTGTAGGATTCCACTACGTTCATGAAAATCTGCCGGTAGGATCCCAGCTGAAATGACCGCATGATCAGGGCGAAGAATACGGCGAAAAATATGGATGCGGCGGTGATCAGCGTCCGGCGCCGGTTCCGCCACAAGTTCCTCCAGGCTAGCTTCCAGGCATTCATCAGATTTCTGATATTGGATTTCGAAATTTTGATTTTGGATTTCGGATACTTTCGCCATCCGGCATCACTTCACCGTTTTCATGTTCTGCTGGGAGAAGAAGCTTTCCTTAACCGGAATGTTAAATTTCATCTCCCTGATCTCCAGGATGGTTTTGTTCCCCGGGTTTTCGGCCGGAAGCAGTTCGATCCGCGAAGGCAGCAGCCTGCCGTCCATCATCTTCAGTTCCGATGCCTTCTCGGTCCGGACGAGAAATCCGTCTTCATCATACAATTCGGCTTTCAGCACGATATACTCCTTTTTGTCCACCCACCAAACCTGGCGGCTCCAGAGGACCTCAGACTCCTCATGGGCCTCCATGGTGATCAGGTAACAAGGATGGCCATCAATCACCTCTTCCCCCTTCAGAGCATGTTCGTAATCGTTAACCACCGACGATTCCCTGAGGATGTCGTCATTGGTGTAATCAGAACCCATCCATCCCTGCGACATCATGGAAGGCGGAAGTTTGATCAGCCTGCTGATGGTGGGATTCCAACTCCACATCTCCGTACCTCTCTTCAGGAAGGACTGTCCCTTTTCCCGTACGGGGGCTGTGATGAGGGTGAGGGCATATTCCTCCTCCATGGACCATGATCTGAATTCGATGGTGCGCTTCCAGGAAGGCCTTACCACCGTCATCGATATCACCGAATAACCTGATTTTTCCCCGTTGAATTTTTCATCGGCCTTGCGGATGATCTCTCTGGCCGGTTCCGGCTGGGCAGACACGCTCCCGACAATCCCCGCAAACAGGAGGAACAGGACACTGGCGGGCAGACTTCTTATCCAGGCAGGATTACTTATACCTGCGGACCACCGCATCAATACATTTGTCAAAATTCTCGTCGTCATCATCTTCACTGTATATAAACGTTACCGCAAACCCCTTCAATGTCATGATAAAAAGGTTCATTTCCATTTCGGGATCGTAATCGGGGCCTTTCTTCTCCTTTAACCGCAAGAAATAATCCCTGACCATAATTGCGACAGAAGGCAAAAACGAATCTTCGCGGTTTTCAGGTTCCGCCTCTTTCTGCGAAGTGCCGGCATGCAGAAAATTCAACAGATGGGAGCGCACTTCGCTCTGCATCATTAACTGCAGGAAAAGCCGCCAGAATTCCTTTTTCTCCCGGAGCACCTGGGTGACCTCCCGGATGAAAAATTCGAATTCCTCCTCACTCAGGGTTCCGTCGCGATCGATGTCGAAATAAGTATACACCTCCGCAACGGAGGTGCGGATAATTTCCGAAAGAAGTTCTTCCTTTCCCTCGAAATAGTTGTATAGCAATCCCTTTGAAATGCCGGCCTGTTTGGCGATATGGCTGATCGTCGTGGCATGATATCCCTTCCCGGCAAAATGCTCCAGGGCTACCTCCATTATCAGGGCCTTTTTTTCTTCCCTGATTTTTTCAAACTGGGATGCCGTTCGTGGTGACATGGTTTATGACTGAATGATCATTCAATATTAAAAACAAATATACATCAATTTATGATTGAACGTTCAGTCATATGTTAATATTATCTTAATTTTATAGAAGCGCTTATCACTGTGTGAAAAGACCGGAATTCCGGGTGGGAAGAACCACGGCCACTTTCCGCAGCGGTGCAATAAACCATAGCAATGATCTGCTGAGACTCTGCCCAGGGTCTGATATCACGCAGATGCAAATTATTTGTTAATGTTTTTGTGTTGCGGTTTCACTTTGGAAATTCCTCCTATATTTGTTTCGTATTTTTACGAAACACCTGTTCATGGGACCTAAAAAGAAGTATTACAGTGATGATCAAGAGAAGCTGGCCCGGTTTGCCAAAGCCCTCTCCAATCCGGTGCGGGTCTTTATCATGGATTTCCTGGCCAATAATCTGGATAAGTGCTGCTACAGCGGCGATATGGCCGAAGAACTTCCCATTGCCCGCTCCACGCTTTCCGAACACCTCAGGGTGCTGAAGGATGCCGGCCTTATCCAGGGAGAGATCAATCCGCCCTTTATTAAATATTGTATCAACCGCCAGAATTGGGATGAGGCCAAACTGTTATTTTCCACCTTCTTTAAAAGATAAAAAATTTGACCTGATATTTCGGAGATTAACGAAATGAGAAATAGGGAATATATAATAAATAATTAGAAATCAGAAATTTGTGATTATGGAAATTAAGATTCTGGGGACAGGATGTCCCAAATGCAAAACGCTGGAAAAGAGCACCCGTGATGCGGTGGCTGAATTGGGCATCGATGCCGACATTTCCAAAGTGGAAGACATCATGAAAATTATGACCTATGGGATTCTGCACACACCCGGACTGGTGATCAATGGAAAGGTGGTACTGAGCGGGAGGCTTCCCTCCCAGGCCGAAATCAGGGAAATTTTACTGAAAAACCAATAAATACAACAAAAATGAAGACGTTAAGATTTGGATTTCTTTTAGCCTTTCTGCTTCCTGTTTTTGCTGCGCACGCCCAGACCGGGAGTTCCAAAGCCATGGACAGTCAAAAAATTGAAGCTTACTATTTTCACTTTACCTCGCGCTGCATGACCTGCCGGACCGTGGAGGAGCGCGCCCAGGAAAACCTGAAGGATCTCTATCCGGAAATGTGGAAAAACGGAACGCTGACCTTCACGGCCGCCAATCTCAATGAAAAGGCGGGGGAGGAGCTGGCCAAAAAGCTGGGGGTCTCTGGTCAAACCCTGATGATCGCCAAAGGAAAGAAGCAGATCAACATTACCAACGAAGCTTTTCTCTATGCCGTGACCAATCCCGACAAATACAAAAAGGTCATCAAGGAAAAGGTGGATGAGTTGCTGAAGTAACTTCCCGAAGTTTCACTCTCCCCGCATTGGTTGCCCCATTGCACATGGAGAGAATCAGAAGCATTTTCAAAAATAATTAATGGGAATATTATGGAGTTTCTGACCGGATTACTGGAAAGCAGTTCTTTGCCCTGGGTAACGGCCCTGGTGCTGGGATTGATGACGGCCATCAGCCCCTGTCCGCTGGCCACCAATATCACGGCGGTGGGGTTCATCAGCAAGGATATCGAAAACCGTAACCGGGTGTTCCTGAACGGGGTGATGTACACCCTGGGAAGGGCCATCAGTTATTCGGCCATTGCCCTGATTATCTACTTCGGGGTTGACCAGTTTAAATTTTCGGGTGTTTTCCAGAAATACGGCGAAATGATCATCGGTCCGCTGCTTCTGGTTATCGGTTTGTTTATGCTGGATGTGATTAAAATTAAATTCCCCGGTCTCAGCGGACTGACTTCCAGGATGCAGGACAAAAAGCATTGGGGGGCCTGGGATGCCGTGCTGCTGGGAATGATCTTCGCCCTGGCTTTTTGTCCCTACAGCGGGGTGCTTTACTTCGGAATGCTCATTCCACTGACGGTCTCCAGCGCGTCGGGATTGGTCCTGCCCTTCATTTTTGCCATAGCCACCGGAATTCCCGTCATCATTTTTGCCTGGATCCTGGCCTATACCGTTTCCGGGATCGGGTCGGTCTACAACAAGGTGAAAACCTTTGAAATATGGTTTCGCCGCATCGTGGCCATCCTCTTTATCGGGGTGGGAATCTATTATATTGTACGGGTGTATTTTTAAACTATGGAACACAAAAAAGAATATAGAATCCTGGGTTGGATCATCGTCGTCTTCGTGGCGGCTTTTTTCCTGCCCATCGAAAGTGCCCGTTTCAGCACAGCGATAGCGGCCACCTTTGATTTGGTGAAATGGTATGCCCGGGAACACGTGGTGCTGTGCCTGTTGCCCGCCTTTTTCATTGCCGGGGTGATCTCGGTATTTGTGAGCCAGGGGGCTGTGCTGAAATACTTTGGTGCCAATGCCAAAAAGTGGCTGGCCTATACCGTGGCATCGGTATCGGGGACCATCCTGGCCGTTTGTTCCTGCACCATTCTTCCCTTGTTTTCAAGCATCCACAAGCGGGGTGCCGGACTGGGACCCGCCATTGCCTTTCTGTACTCCGGACCGGCCATTAATATTCTGGCCATCATCCTGACGGCCCGCATTCTGGGCTTTGAAATGGGGGTGGCCCGTACCATTGGGGCGGTGGTTTTTGCCATCGTTATCGGCTCCATCATGTCGATAATTTACCGGAAGGAGGAGAAAGCCAAGAAGGAGGAGCAGATGAATTTTGAAGCTCCCCCGGAGAAAAGGCCTATGTGGCAGACTTCCCTCCATTTTTTCACCCTGGTGCTGATCCTGGTTTTTGCCAACTGGGGAGCCCCTTCTGCGGGAGAAACCACCGGTGCCTGGCATTTTATCTGGGCCAACAAATGGGTTATTACCGCCTTCTTCGGCCTGGTGCTGGGTTATTCCCTCGTTTACATTCTGAAAATCAAGTGGCAGTGGGTGGTGGGAGCCATCGTGGCCACGGGCCTTTCTGCCGTGCTGGCCTTTTCACTGATCGAAAATACCAAACTGGCCCCGCTGGTGCCCATGCTGGTGGCCATTGCCGCGTTGAGCATCATCACCCTGCGCGACCTCAACGATTCCGAAAATAAAGAATGGACCCTTTCGGCCTGGGATTTTGCCAAGCAGATCATGCCTCTGCTCGCCTTTGGGGTGGTAATCGCAGGTTTCCTGCTGGGATCAACCCATGATGGGGTATCCATTCCGGGAGTGATTCCCAACGAATGGATCTCTGCCCTGGTGGGCGGCAATTCGGTGTTTAGCAATCTTTTCGCCTCCATCATCGGGGCTTTCATGTATTTTGCCACCCTTACCGAGGTCCCCATTCTGCAGGGGTTGCTGGCCTCGGGCATGGGAAAAGGTCCGGCCCTGGCGCTGCTGCTGGCCGGTCCGTCGCTCTCCCTTCCCAACATGCTGGTGATACGCGGCATCATCGGAACCCAAAAAACCGCCGTTTACGTGGTGCTGGTGATCATCATGGCCACCATTTCCGGATTGATCTTTGGCGCTATGTAGAATGCTGATAAATCCTGACCAATGAATAGCACTAAACCTTACCTGACAACAGCTATCGTCGTGATCACGTTGCTGCTGATTGCATTCTTCCTTCAGGGCAGTCTGCAATCGGAAAAGATAACAGTGGACCGCCAGTTGGTGACTTCCACGGGTGTTTGTCCCCCTTTCCACCTCATCGATGAAGAGGGCAACCTGATCGATCCCGTGCACGGGGTCAATGCCGGTAAGCCTTATTCGCCGAAGCAGACCTGCGGGAAATGCCACGATTATGCCAAGATCACTGAGGGATTTCATTTCCAGCAGGGAAAGGATGAAGAGGCCAGCGGTGTGCTGGCCGACCGCTACCAGTGGGTTTCCCATCCGGGAAATTACGGCGGCAACTGGTGCAGTCCGGCCCCCCTTTACAACTACCTGTCAGACAAGGAAAACAGTTCCGCCACAGAGATGGACATGACTTCCTTTACCTTTATTACCAATGGCTGTGGCACTTGTCATCCCGGGGGCGGATCATTTGAATACGACCGCGCCGGAAACCGGTACGACCAATACATGGAAACGAAAGGCTATACAGCCGGGGGGGTCAATGATTTTGACGGCGACTATTACCAGGCCCACTGGAACCGCAGCGGGGTGGCCGAAGGGGATTGCAATCTCTGCCACCTGCCGGAATACAACTACAAGTTAAGAAATGACCATTTGACGAAGTGGAACTTCCGGTGGATGGCCACCGCAGGATCGGGTCTGGCCACCGTAGAGGGATCTGTCAAAGATTCCACAGACGTAAAGGTCACCTGGGACCTGACCAAATTCACTTCCGACGGAAAGGTGTCGATGCACCTGGTGCGGGAACCCCGCAATGAAACCTGTCTGAACTGTCACTCCAAGCCGCAGTGGAAAAAGCGGGGAGCTTCCTTCACCGCCCAAACCGACGTCCATATGGCCAAAGGATTGAAATGTGTCGATTGTCATGTGGCAGGCTCGATGGCCGCCGACGAAAGGATCAGGGGAAAGGAACTTCACCAGTTCGGCAAGGGTGACGATCCGTCGGGATTTGTCCGCAACGACCTCGACAACACCATGCGTACCTGTAGCGACTGTCATGAGACTGGATACCTGAATGCCCCCATCGCCAAACACACCTGGTTACCATCTCTTCATCATGACAAGCTCTCCTGCCAGGTGTGCCATATTCCGGTAAGAAAAGTCAAATCGGCCCTGGTGCAGGTTAGCGATGTGTACAACCCCGGGGTAAAGATATCCCCTCCGCCCAAATATGTCTGGACCTTCTACGACCAGAACATGAACTATTGGAATCACTATGGGGAATTGACCCAGTTCACCGCTAAAGATCAGCCTGCTGATCCCTTTGTACCCCAATATGCCAAATACAAAGGACAGATTTTCCCGGTGAATGCGGTGCACAGTGCCTGGCCGGCGATCTGGACAGAAGGTGAAAAAGGGCTCCACCAGCCCAAAATGAAGGATATCCATGCCATGTGGACGGCCCATCGCAAGGATAAATCAAAATATCCCGGGCTGGCATTGATTAAAGATGACAACAACGACTCCATTCCGGAAGTGAACAGTACCATTGAGATCGACGCCTTCATAAATTCGGTGACTACTTTTATGGCCGATAACGGGTACGATTTGGGAGAAAGGAAAATGGTGTGGGTCAACAACGACCGCATTTACTTCAGTGGAACCGATTTCAGGACCATGGAAAAGGAAAGCTGGGAGTCCTCGCCGTATGCTTCGGTGTATAAATACAGCCATGATGTTTCCCCCGCGAAGGCCGGATTGGGTGTGAACGGCTGCACCGACTGCCATTCCCTGAAGTCGGACCTGTTTTACGGGCAGGTTGTGAAAACCCCCTTTGGCGAAGAGGCCCTGCCGGTGTACGAACCCCAGTATGTCAGACTGGGCATGAGCGGAGGGGCGGTTTTCGCCTCCGCAGTGCGGGAACAATATGTCAAGACACTGATGTTTCCGGCATTCTTCTTTCTGGTAGTCGTCATTTTCATCTCCATGTTGCTGGCAATCAACAAAAAAGAGGGCTATTATGACCTGACTCCGGGGATCCTTACCTGGGTTTACGGTGCCCTGGGCCTTTTGTTCCTGTTGGTTTTCCTGAAGCCCGACGTCAGTTCCTTTGTGCTTCCGGAACGGTTGACGCTCGATAAAAACCACTTCCTCATCTCCCTGCTAGCCTTGCTGGCCGGTGTATACACCTGGCTGCACATACGAAAACAGGGCCGCCAGGGAACGGTTTGCGGGAATTTCCTCACAGGAACCCTCATCGTGGTCGCGCTCTCAGGCGGATTGATGATGATTACGTTTGAAGCCATCTATCCCCTGGTCAGGTTCGCCTACTCGCTTTTTGACCTGGGTATCTTGCTTCTCCTTTTAATTTCTATTTTTGAAATGGTGAAGGGTCAGCACCGGCAGCTTAATGTTATTCACGGTTGATTGAACGATGGGATGATTGAACTGGTCTCTATAACGGCAGGGTGCCTTCTGGTTTCCTTATGGTTCGACCGGAATGAAACAGACAATTAAAAAAGCGCAACATATGAGCAAGTTACAAGGCATATCGTTTTTTGACCGTTACCTCACCCTGTGGGTTGCTTTATGCATCATTGCCGGAATAGCGATCGGAAAACTGTTGCCCGTTGTTCCGGAGACTTTAGAAAAACTGGAATACGCCAATGTGTCCATACCGATCGCACTCCTGATCTGGATCATGATTTTTCCCATGATGCTGAAGATTGACTTTAGCAGTATAGTCGATGCCATAAAGATGCCCAGGGGGCTTACGGTCACCCTGGTGGTCAACTGGTTCATTAAGCCGTTTACCATGTTTGGCTTTGCCTGGCTCTTTTTTTATGTCATTTTCAAGGCCTGGATTTCGCCGGAGGTGGCCAAAGAGTACCTGGCAGGCGCCGTTTTACTGGGGGCCGCCCCCTGCACGGCCATGGTTTTCGTATGGAGCCACCTGACCCGGGGCAATCCGGCTTACACCCTGGTACAGGTCGCCATCAACGACCTGATAATTCTCATTGCCTTTATTCCCATCGTGACCTTCCTCCTGGGTGTCAGCGGTATTGTCATCCCCTGGAATACCCTGCTGCTGTCAGTCGTCCTTTTTGTGGTCATCCCTTTGTTATCAGCCATGCTGACCCGACGTTTGGTCATCCGGCGCAAAGGGTCAGAATATTTCAACCAGGTTTTCCTGAAAAAATTCACCGGGACCACCATTTCGGGTTTGCTGCTCACTTTGGTGATCATTTTTTCATTCCAGGGGGATATCATCCTCAAAAACCCCTTCAGCATCCTGCTGATTGCGGTGCCCCTGGTCATCCAAACCTTCTTTATTTTTTTTATCGCCTACGGATGGGCTTACCGCTGGAAAATTACCCATGACATTGCCGCTCCGGCAGCCCTGATCGGCGCCAGCAATTTCTTTGAGCTCTCAGTGGCCGTGGCCATCGTTTTGTTCGGCCTGAACTCAGGCGCCACATTAGCCACGGTGGTGGGCGTGCTCGTAGAAGTACCGGTAATGCTCACCCTGGTGAGAATTGCCAACAATACCAGATTTAAATTCAGACGAAATTGAAGAGATATGAAAGTACTTATTTTATGCACCGGCAACAGTTGTCGCAGCCAAATGGCCCACGGCTTCCTGCAATCTTTTGATCCCCGGCTGGAAGTCTTCTCTGCCGGCACTGAAGCCTCCGGGATACTGAATTCCAAGGCAGTGGAGGTGATGAAAGAGATTGGTGTCGATATCAGCCATCACTTTTCAGACCAGGTTGATATGTATCTGGGTGAAGAGTGGGATTATGTGATTACCGTTTGCGGGGGAGCCAACGAGAATTGCCCGGTTTTTATGGGCAGGGTGAAACACCGCCTGCACATGGGGTACGACGATCCTTCCCACGCCTCCGGAACCCCTGAATTCATCCGGAGTGAATACTATCGCGTCAGAGATGAAATCAGGGAGGGATTCTGGAAACTTTACCAGGAGCGATTGAAAAAGGAGCTCATTTGAAAAACCACAGATTCGATATCCACAAATCTCTAAAATTAAGATTATGAATCCAAAAGATATCAAAATGGTGGTCAGGGATAAGTATGGCGATATTGCCCGGAAAAGCCTGCTGCAGGCTGGCAGCTCCTGTTGCGGCACGTCAGGTTGTTGCGGCGACCAGGGATTCAGTATGATCGGCGATGATTATCATAGTCTGGAAGGGTATAACCCGGATGCAGACCTGGGATTGGGCTGCGGAGTTCCCACACAGTTTGCAGGGATCACCAGGGGAGACCATGTCCTTGACCTGGGAAGTGGAGCGGGGAACGACTGTTTTGTGGCGCGGGCACTGGTGGGTGAAACCGGGTGGGTAACCGGACTGGATTTCACAGAGGCGATGATTGCCAAAGCCAAAGCGAATGCTGCAAAAACCGGCGTTGAAAATGTGGAGTTTATTCAGGGCGACATCGAAAAGATGCCCCTGCCTGAAAACCGGTATGATGTGGTCTTATCCAACTGTGTGCTGAACCTGGTCCCTGATAAATCAAAAGCCTTCTCTGAAATTTATCGCGTGCTAAAACCAGGCGGTCATTTCTGTGTCTCTGATGTGGTCATCAAAGGTTCCCTGCCTGAAAATATCCGGAACGACGCAGAAATGGTCGTGGGGTGTGTTTCAGGAGCCATAGAAAAGGATGAGTACCTCTCCATCATCGGTTCATTGGGTTTTCAGAATGTGACACTTCACAAACAGTCAAAGATCGTCATTCCTGATTCGGTCCTTGAAAAGTCCCTTACCCCTGAGGAAATCAGAAATTTTAGAGACGCGGGAACCGGGATTTTCAGCATCACTGTAAGTGGTTCAAAAATGGGATAATCTTCCGCTTCTTCTATTCATTTGGCTGAAACGAGCTGTTCATCAATACCGGCAGAGACCCTGTTTAAAATCTGTCTCAGGATGGTTAAAATACTGATTTTTATCAGTAAATTTAAACATCAGATTTTAGACAGAACCAATGAGAACGAAAGTTACGCTTGCCATGATCATCACAGGGTTTCTGATTGGAATCTCCTGTTCCAAAGACGATGATGTTCCTGAAGCCGATACGGCTTATGCCGTTTTTGCCTGGAATGACCTGGGAATGCATTGTCTGAATCCTACCTATAATGAACTGGTCATCCTGCCTCCTTATAATACGGTCAATGTACAAGTGGTCAAAAAAGGGAATCCACCTCAGGTTGTGACATCGGGTCTTACGGTTGAATACAAAATTCTGGACAACACATTCTCGGTTGGAAAAAGGGAGTACGGGGGTTTCTGGACCCATTTTACAGCGCTTTTCGGGGGAACAAAGCCTGCAAATGATATCGGTCTGACCGGTACCGGATTATCAGGGACCATGAAACTGAAGAGCGACCATTATACAGCGGAAGGAATGCCGGTCGTACCGGTGAATGATGCCGGGACATGGGATCCATACCAGGTAATTGAAGTAAAGGTGAAAGACGGATCTGGAAACCTCCTGGCGACCACCCGGGCAACGGTACCTGTTTCTGATGAAATCAACTGTGCCAAATGCCATTCGGGAGGTGCTTCCACGGCTTTTACCAATATCCTTAAAGCCCATGATGAGGAAGAAAATACCACATTGGTCAGCCAGAAACCGGTTCTGTGTGCCAAATGTCACGGCAGTCCTGCCTTAGGAACAACCGGTCCCGGGTCTTCAGGGAAGTATTTTTCCCAGGCAATTCATGGATCTCATGCTTCGAGAGGAGCTTCCTGCTACGATTGTCATCCCGGAAACACGACAAAATGCAGCCGGAGTTCAGCGCACATGGGTACTTCAGGAAGCGGAAACTGCGTCCAGTGTCATGGCGATATGGCAAATGTGGCTTCATCCATTAAAACAGGCCGGGTCCCCTGGGTGAGTGAGCCCGGGTGTGCCACGTGTCATAGCGGAGTAACCGGGGTTGAAACCAATGCCACCCTTTACCGGAATGCCACCGGCCATGGTAACCTGTATTGTACAGCCTGCCACGGCAGCCCCCATGCCATGTTTCCGTCTGCGGAAGCAAAGGATAATTTCCAGCCCGACCAGGTTCAGGGCAGTAAAATTAAGAGCATCGGAAGTTGTGGGGTCTGCCATAAAGATTCCAGGGGTGAGGATGACCCTGAGGAATTTTTAGAAAAGCACGGCGGCACGAAACCTGACAAGAAAACAAGCTGTCATGTCTGTCATACGGTAGTGTCAGGGAACACGGCATCATGGCCGCATGGGTACAGTTGGAAAAATTCCAACTGAGGGCAAATTCCATCGGGAGTGCATGAAATTTAAACGATAATTTTGGTGAATGAAACGGTTGCCGCAGCCTGATCTGTTGAAGGGTTTTGCCGTGTTTATGATTGTGCCGGTGCATATTCTGGAATTTTTCATCAATGCTCCCGGCCGCGAAAGCCTTTTTGGAAAAATCCTACTCTTCCTGGGTGGGTCGGTTTGCGTTCCTGTGTTTATGATCACCATCGGAAGCATTTCCACTGCCATTTTCCAGACGCAAAGTTTGTCGGTGTACCCGTTCTGGTTGGCCGGAATATTTGTCACCACTGCACTGATGACCTGGTTGGTTGAAAAAAAGAGTGTCAGAAAAACCGGACAGATCAGGGACACGAAAACCGTAGTTCAACAATGAGAAAAAAGATCATTACCCCTACAGTCTGGGTTCTTTCCCTGGTGAGCATGTTTGCTGACATTGCCAGTGAAATGCTCTACCCGGTGATCCCGGTCTACCTCCGGAATATCGGGTTTTCGGTTTTCCTCATTGGAGTGCTGGAAGGAGTCGCGGAAGCATCTGCCGGATTGAGTAAGGGTTTTTTTGGCAATTGGTCGGATCAAATCGGCAAAAGGATGCCCTTTGTGCGCCTGGGCTATTTTCTGTCAGCACTGTCAAAACCAATGATGGTTCTTTTGAAGTTCCCGCTATGGATTTTCTTCGCCCGTACCACCGACCGGTTGGGCAAAGGGTTGCGGACAGCCCCCCGTGATGCCCTCCTTTCGGCAGAGGCCACTCAGGAAACCAAAGCCGGCGTCTTCAGCTTTCACAGGGGTTGGGATACCCTGGGAGCCGTCGTCGGACCCCTGATCGCCCTGTGGTATTTGCACCTGCACCCCGGGAAAATGACCACCCTCTTTTATCTTGCCTTTGTGCCGGGAATCATCGCCGTTCTCTTCACATTCCTGGTCAGGGAGCAGCCCCTTAAGGTGCCGGTCGAAAAACGGTCGGCCGGTTTCTTTTCCTATTTCAGATACTGGAAAAAAGCGCCTTCCCAATACCGGAAACTGCTCATCCCCCTCATCCTTTTCGCCTTGTTCAACAGTTCCGACATGCTGCTGGTCCTGAAAGTCCGGGAATCTACCGGAAATGAGAACCAAGCCATCATGGCTTATATCTTCTTCAACCTTGTCTATGCACTGGCGGTCTTCCTCTATATCTCCCTTTTCGTCAAACCTCCCGGGAAAATGGTCAATGCGTGACTTATCAGTGCCTCGTCCGACAGAAAAACCGTCATCACCCTGTCCGCCAACGGCAGTTTTGTCACCCCCTGATCGCCTGGGGTGCCGGAGTTTTCCAAATTAATGTAACTTTAACCACGAAAACGATAGAACCAGCATGATGAAACCAGCACTACCGAAGTCAATGGCGCTGTTTGCCCTGGGGGCAGCTTTCGTGTCCTGCAATAAGGAGAAGGCTGAACCGCCGCAACGCCCCAACATCCTCTTTATTATGAGCGATGACCATGCCTATCAGGCCATCAGCGCCTATGGGCACGGACTGAACAATACCCCTCATATCGACCGGCTGGCCCGCGAAGGCGTGATCTTCAGCAGCTCGTGCGTGACCAATTCCATTTGCGCACCCAGCCGTGCCGTCATGCTCACCGGAAAATACAACCACCTCAACGGAAAGATCGATAACCTCAACGAATTCAACTGGGACCAGCCCAGCTTTCCGAAATTGTTACAACAGTCGGGCTACCAGACCGCCCTGATCGGGAAAATACACCTCGACGGCACTCCCCAGGGATTCGACTACTGGAATGTGCTGCCCGGACAGGGACAGTATTACAATCCCGACTTCATCGAAATGGGGGAGAAGAAACGAATTCCGGGGTATTGCACGGAACTGACCACCCAGTTTGCTCTCGACTGGCTCGAAAACAAGCGTGATAAGGAAAAACCCTTCTGCCTGCTCTTCCACCAGAAGGCCCCCCACCGCAACTGGCAACCAGCGCCCAAATATGTCAACCTCTTTGACGACAAGACCTTTGATCCCCCTGCCAATTTCTTTGACGACTATTCAGGACGGGGTAGGGCGGCCCGCGAACAGGAAATGGAAATCGCCGGCCACGGACAGTGGGGGCATGACTTCAAGTTCATCATTGATCCCAATGGCGACTCCACCCACTTCATCCATGACCTGAACAGAATGGACGAGCAGCAACGTGCTCAATGGATGGACGCCTATGAGAACGAAAACCAGGAATTTCTCAGGGCCAACCTGCAGGGAAAAGAACTGGCCCTTTGGAAATTCAACCGCTATATCAAAGATTACCTCCGCTGCATCCAGTCGGTCGACGACGGGGTGGGTGAAGTACTTGACTACCTCGACAAAAACGGACTCACCGAAAATACCATCGTCGTTTACACTTCCGACCAGGGCTTTTACCTGGGAGAACACGGATGGTTCGACAAGCGGTTTATGTATGAACAGTCGCTGCGCACCCCGCTGATTATCCGCTATCCGAAGGAGATCAAAGCCGGAAGCATCGACGATCATCTGGTAATGAACCTCGACTTTGCACCCACCTTCCTCGACTATGCCGGTGTGGAAATCCCGGAAGATATGCAGGGAGAGTCGTTCCGAAGGCTGGTATCGGGAGAATCCCCGGAATGGCGCCATGCCATCTATTACCACTATTATGAATTCCCCGCAGAGCACATGGTCAAACGCCATTTTGGCGTGCGCACCGACCGGTATAAGCTGATTCATTTCTATTACGACATCGACGAATGGGAACTTTTTGACCTGCAGACAGATCCCATGGAAATGAAAAATCTTTACGGTGATCCTGCCTATGCTGAAGTCAGGGCCGACCTGCATGAAAAACTGACACAACTCCGCGCCAAATACGGCGACTCGGAAGAACTGGATAAGCAATACCTGGAACAGTTCCTGGAATGGCGGAAAAACAGAAAGTGACAGGAAGAATCTCAGAAGATTAGAAGGTCAGGATATCGGAATGTCAGATTAATCCCTTCATCTTGATCTTAACCTCAACCTCAACCTCAACTTCAGCATATGATTCAGTTGTACGATAAAGTGTCGTTTGAAATCAGCCGGCTGATTACCCGTGAATACAGTACGTCGTTTTCGTCGGCTGTCGGCTTGCTCCCTTCCGACCTGCGGAAAGCCATTTTCAGCATCTACGGATTCGTAAGATTGGCCGACGAGATCGTCGATACCTTCCATCAATTCGACAAACAGACACTGCTCGGAAAATTCGAAAACGATTATGATGAGGCCTTTGCCATGGGAATCAGTGTGAACCCTGTTCTGCACGCATTCCAGCTGACGGTGAAGGAGTATGGCATTGACGATGCCATGATCAGGGCCTTCCTGAAAAGCATGAAAAGCGACCTGGTCAAACAGGATTACCTGACCGACGCAGAACTGAAGGAGTATATTTACGGATCGGCCGATGTGGTGGGACTTATGTGCCTCCGTGTGTTTGTCAGGGGTGACCATGACCGCTATAAAGAGCTCGAAGCCCCGGCCATGCGCCTGGGAACCGCCTTTCAGAAGGTCAACTTCCTGCGCGACCTCAAAAGCGATACCCGCCAGCTGGGCCGTTCCTATTTCCCCCTTTACGAAGCCGGAAATTTTACGGAAGAGGTCAAGGAAAAACTGGTCGGGGAGATCAGGGAAGACTTCGCAGCCGCCCTGGCAGGAATCAGAAAACTCCCCGATGATGCCGGACCCGCCGTTATGGTGGCTTACACCTATTACCTTGACCTGCTGCGGAATATCAGTAACACACCTGCCCCGGTGCTCCTTACCCGGCGCATCAGGGTCTCCAATGGCCGGAAATTCCTGCTGATGCTGCGCAGCCTCGCCAATTGGAAACTCAGACCTTCACCCCCTCACCCCCCAAGGCTATGAAATGGCTCTATTTTTCCCTCCTGGCGGGAAGTGTCGTGATTCCCCTCCTGTTTACCTTCTCCCCGCAACTGAAATTTTCACGGAAGCTGCCCGCGGTGCTCATCTCCCTGATAATCGCGGGGGCTCCGTTTATCTTTAAGGACATCCTCTTTACCCAAAGGGGAGTATGGGGGTTTAATCCCGACTATTTTTCGGGCATTCTCATTGCCCGGCTGCCCCTGGAAGAGTGGCTTTTCTTCCTGGCCATTCCCTATGCCAGCATTTTCCTCCATGAAACGCTGGTCTACCTGAAACCCGGGTGGTTACTGACTCGCCGGACTACCCGCATCATTTCGCTGCTCCTGGCCCTGGGCGCCCTGCTCATGATCATCCTTTACCACAACCGGCTCTATACCTTCTTCAACGCCCTCTACCTCTTAGTGGTGCTGGCATGGGCTCAACTCTCAGGATCACAGATACTCAGACGCTTTTACCTCACCTTTTTCGTGATCCTGATTCCCTTTCTGGTGGTGAACGGTATCCTTACGGGAAGCTTCATTCCCGGGGAGGTGGTATGGTATCAACCCGACCAGTTCATGGGCTTCAGGATCTTCACCATTCCTGCCGAAGATGCCGGCTATGCCTTCAGCCTGATCCTCGCCAATATGCTTCTGGCCGAATGGCTGATGAAGAAATGGTTCACCAAAAAATCAGAGGCGTGAAGGATATGCAAAAAGGCAGAATAAGCCGGGCCCCCGCATTTGAAAGTGTTCCCGGGCGTGAAGGTGAACCCCTGCAAGTCGGTAAACCCATGCATAAAAGTGTCTCCGGACAAATGGGGGAACCCGGCCGTCAACCGGAATCCGTGCCGGAAATTGTTCCCGCGCACAAAAAGGAACCGTTACGCGAATGGGCTGCCGGCCATGTCAGGGAAGTGAGGGCTTTCTTCCTGCTTTTCTACAGCGTAGGCGTGGCCGGACTCATTTTTCCTGCTACCCGCGATCTTTTCAGGGATCTGATCACTCCGGCCCTGCTGCTCAGCTTCGGAGCCCTGCTGGCATACCAGCCTTCCCTGCGGTCACGCCGCGTGCTCCTCTTTTTTCTCTTTGTATGGACGGCAGGCTTCCTGGTTGAGATGGCAGGGGTCAACACCGGAAGGATCTTCGGCAGCTACCAGTACGGCAGCGGCCTGGGTTGGAAGATCAACGGCACGCCCCTGATGATTGGCATTAACTGGCTGTTGCTCACCCTCTTCTTTGCCGACCTGGTTGAAAGAACAGGCCTCCGGGGGTGGGAAAGCCCCTTCCTGGCAGCCCTGGGAATGATCGTCTATGATCTCCTCCTCGAACAGGCCGCCCCCGAACTCGACATGTGGCACTGGGCTCACGACACCATCCCCCTGCAAAACTATTTTTCCTGGTTCCTGCTGGCTCTGATCTTCCAGCTCCTCCTCAAAGCCTTCAGGATCCCTGTGCGTAATCCCCTGGCACCCATCCTCCTCCTGTGCCAGTTCCTCTTTTTCCTGGTTCTGGTAATCCTGTTTAAATTTGCCGTCTGATGGTCAAACCCCGGATAAATATCATCATCTACCGGATCTTCGAATATTATGTCATCATGAAGATCCGGCGCCGTTTTTCTTCAGTCACCATAGCGGGTCAGTTTCGCGATTCGGGAAAACCCATCCTTCTCATTTCCAATCATAACAGCTGGTGGGACGGCCTCTGGGCGAGCTACGTAAACACCAAAATCCTGGGAAGAAGGTTCCACTTCATGATTCTGGAGGAGCAGCTCAGGAAACATCCCTATTTCAAATTTGTGGGAGGTTTTTCCGTGAACAAGGGAAGCCGTGATATTCTGGAGACTCTTCGTTACATGCGGGAAATCCTCACCCATCCGGGGAATATGGTGCTTCTCTTTCCCCAGGGGAAGTTGCAATCGCTCTATCTCCGCGATTTCGTCTTTGAAAAGGGGGCTACGGCACTGCTGAAAAGGGCGGGGGAGGAGATCCAGGTGGTCATGATGGCCACGATGGTCGATTACTTTTCGAAGGTTAACCCCGGTCTCTATATATACCTGGAGGAGTATTCCCCCGGTTCTGCGGAATCACTTGAAATGGCCTACAACCGCTTTTATCATGCCAGTATGGAGGAACAGCTGAAGCGGGAGGAACCATGATGTGGTGGGTAGCCTCGATAGCCCTGGGGCTGGCCCTGGTTCAGCTGGCGGTGGCCCTGGCCAACCTTCTCTCCCGCCCGTGGCTTCCCCGCCGCCTGGCGGAAACAGAACCCCTGGTGTCGGTGCTCATCCCCGCCCGCAACGAAGCCGCAAACATCGGTAACCTCCTGGGCGACCTTTCCCGTCTGCCTCACAGAAACCTCGAAATTCTGGTTTTTGACGACCTCTCTGACGATGATACCGCTGCCATTGTCGAAGAGGCGGCTTCCGGGGATCCCCGGATCAGGTTACTGAGGTCTCCCGGACTGCCCGACGGGTGGACAGGCAAGAATTTCGGATGTCATACCCTGGCAGCCGCGGCCCGGGGCGACTACTTCCTTTTTCTCGATGCCGATGTCCGCGTCAGCGGTGATCTGGTGGGAAATGCCGTGGCTGCCGCCCGGCGTCTTCAAACCGGACTGATCTCCCTCTTCCCGGAGCAGGTCATGGTGACCCAGGGGGAAAAGTGGGCCGTGCCTGTTATGAACTATATCCTGGTCACCCTGCTCCCCCTCATGCTGGTCCTTCTCTCACGACGCCCTTCCCTGGCTGCCGCTAACGGTCAGATGATGTTCTTCGACGCTGCCATCTACCGCTCCCTGCAACCTCATTCCTCGGTGCGGGAGATCCGTGTTGAAGATATCACCATCGCCCGGATGTTGAAGAAAAAGGGGGTCCGCGTGGCTTGCCTCCTGGGTGACGAAAGAATCCGCTGCCGCATGTATCACGGCTATCAAGAGGCCGTCAGAGGTTTCTCACGCAGCGTGACCGCTTTCTTCGGAAATTCCTTCCTCGTGGCCTTCCTCTTCTGGCTGCTCACTACCTTTGGCTTCCTGCCCATCCTCCTGACCATGGGAATCCCCATGATGATCCTCTGGTTCATCCTCAGTGTGGCCACCCGGTTCATCGTGGCCCGCGCCAGCTGCCAGAAGGTATCCCTTTACCTTGCAGGATTCCCCATGCACCAGTTGTCCATGGGAATGTTTATCTTTAAGGCCTTTTGTAACAGAATGAATAAGGAATTTGAATGGAAAGGAAGAAGAGTGTCATGATAGCATTCCTGTTGATGACCCTGATGACGGCAGGCGGGGTTAGCGCGCCGGCTCCCTCATACAGGGAAGTCATTTACAAAGCCTATGTCGACGGAAAAATGGGGGAGTGGAAGAGCATCATCGATAAAATGGAATCAGCCCCCAAAAAGGAACATTCCAGGCTTCTGGAACTGGTGAATTACCAGTATGGGTATATCGGCTACACCATCGGTCGTAGCGATAAGCAAACGGCTGCTCTTTACCTGGCCCAGGCCGAGAAAAACCTGGAGATCCTGGAAAAGGCCAAATACCAGCCATCGATGACGCACGCTTACCGTGCGGCATTTTATGGCTTCCGCATCGGTCTGAACACCTCCTCGGCACCTTTTAACGGCCTCAGGAGTCTCAGGGCTTCCTCCATGGCCGTATCGGCCGATGCCCACAACTGGTTCGCCCAGGTACAGAAAGCCAATATACAGTTTTATATGCCCCCGGTGTTCGGGGGATCGAAAAAGGAAGCCCTTGGTCATCTGCTGAAAGCCCAGGCACTGATGGAAAAAAACAAGGCTCTGGTGACCGGTAACTGGAACTACCTCAGCCTGCTCACCCTGATCGTCCAGACCTATGAAACCCTGGGCGACCTGCCGGCAGCAAAAAGATACTGCGAGCTCATCCTGGCGGTGGCTCCCGAATACTCATGGGTCAGGGACGGCCTCTATCCGGGTATCCTGAAGAAGATAAAAACTCAAGAATAACTCTTCAGATGATCAGGATGGCGGATGCCCTGTGGTTCTCCACCGAAATCACCTGAATAACAAATTGCGCTGTTCTATGTTATATGATTGAATGACAATGTATTAAACTTCAATTGAAAGTATGAAGAAACATGTTGTGGTAGCAGGTGCAGGACTGGGAGGTCTGGCCACGGCCCTTCGACTGGCCAGAAACGGCTACAGTGTGGAAATCGTGGAGAAGAACAGCCAGCCCGGAGGCCGGCTGAACCAGCTGAAAAAGGATGGCTTCACCTTTGATACCGGTCCCAGCTTTTTCAGCATGTCCTACGAATTCAAACAGTTTGCCAGCGATTGCGGCATTGAGCTTCCTTTCCGCTTTGTGGAACTTGACCCGCTATACACCGTCAACTTCAGCAACAGCCCCAAAACCTGGTACCTCTACAAAGACATCAAAAAGCTGGCGGCCCAGTTTGATGAGGTGGAACCCGGCTTTGAGGAGAAGATGACCCGCTACCTCGACAAATGCGGAAGGATCTTTCACGATACCGTGGGCATCGTCATCAAACAGAATTTCGATTCCCTGCTCGATTTCGGTCTGGCCCTGATGCGTGTCAACCCCGTGCACCTTCCCGTGTTGTTCCGGAAGTTCAACCAACAGGTAAACCACTATTTTACTTCCAACGAAGCCCGAAGGATCATCTCCCTGGTTGCTTTTTTTCTGGGAAGGACTCCCTTCGACACCAGCTCGGTGTACACACTGCTTTCTTACACCGAATTCATGCACGACGGATACTACAATGTGGAAGGAGGCATGTATGCCATCATCGAAGGACTGGTCAGGGAATTCGAAAAGGCCGGCGGGAAAATTACCTGCAACACCGAAATTAAAGGCTTTAAGGGGAGCAACAGGCGCCTCGAGGCCTTTATTGACCAAAATGGCAAAGAGTGGAAGGGGGATATCTTCCTGGCCAACGCCGATGCCGCCGTTTTCCGGGGTACGGTCATGCAGCGGAAGGCCTTCTCCCCTGAAAAACTCGACCGTATGGAGTGGACCATGGGATACATGACCATTTATGTGGGCATCAGGGGTAAACTCCCCCATGTGAACCACCATAACTACTTCCTGGGCGATAACTTCGAAGACTATGCCCGCGATGTCCAGAAAAATCCCGATACCCTTCAGAAACCTTACTATTACGTCAATGTCATCTCCCGGCATAATGACAGCTGTGCTCCCGAGGGGTGCGAAAGCCTCTTCTTCGTTTGCCCGGTTCCCGACCTCCGTACCAAGCCCGACTGGTCGGACAAGGAGGAGATCGCCATGAGCATTATCAACGATTTTGGCAAACGGATCGGCCAGGATATCGTCCCCGACATCCTCTCGAAAACCATTTATACCCCCCTGGACTGGCAGGAACAATTCAACCTCCACAGGGGCAGCGGGCTGGGACTGTCGCACAAAATCATGCAAATCGGCGCCTTCCGCCCCAAAAACTATGACGAGAAATTCTCCAACCTCTTTTACGTGGGAGCCTCCACCCATCCGGGAGCAGGACTGCCCATGGCCATCATCTCGGCCAACCTTGTATACGAACGAATAAGCAAGTACAACGGTAAAATCTGATTCCTGCGACTGAGAATAGCGACTCCCGAAGCAGGATTCCAGACTCCATACTAAGGATTTCAGACTCAGGGCACCAGAGTTAGTCCACCTATACTCTTGCTGCTTTCTTTCCCTGCCAGGTGTTTTTTTCTTCCAGCAGTTTTTCGACCATGGCGGTGAAGACGTAGTTTTTAATCCCCCATGAGGGGGCGATCAGGAGTTCAGGGGGAGCCTGACTGGTAAAGCGTTCCACGGAGATGGCGGGGTTCAGCCGTTCCAGGTATGCGACGACCAGGGCGGCATACTCATCGGCTCCAAAGAGCCCGAATCGTGAGGGATCCCTGCTGTATTGGCGGGCCATGACGGTACCCCGGTGGATCTGCATCTGGTGGAGCTTCAGGTTATCAACAGGTAGTTGTGAAATCACCCCGGCCTGGTCCAGAATGTCGTCGTGGCTCTCGCCGGGTAACCCCAGAATCATGTGCAGGGTGGTGCGTATCTTGCGTGCCGCTGCATCCTCCAGGGCTTTTACCGCCTCGGCGAAGGTGTGACCCCTGTTGATCTCCCTCAGGGTGCGGTCGAGATGCGACTCCAATCCCACTTCCAGCATAACATAGGTTTGCTCCGACAGTGCAGCCAGTATGTCGAGAACCTCTTCCCCCAAACAGTCGGGACGGGTGGCAATGACAAGTCCGGCTACCCCGGGGTAAGCAAGTGCTTCGCCGTATAACGCCCTGAGACGCTCCACGGAAGCATAGGTGTTACTGTAGGACTGGAAATAGGCCAGGTATTTCATTCCCTGGTACTTGTGGGAGAAAAAGCGGATTCCCTCTTCCAGCTGCAGGGTGACACTCCGCTCACAGCCACCGGCTCCCCCTATGGCTGGAGAAAACGCCTTATTGTTACAATATGTGCATCCCCCCCTTCCGCGGCTGCCGTCACGGTTCGGACAGGTAAATCCCCCTTCGATGCTGATCTTCTGCACCTTCTCGCCCCCGAAAAAATCCCTGAAGAGGGGACCGAAGCTGTTGTACCTGCCCTGATGCCGCCATGGAAATTCCTGCATGCCACTCTTTTTACCCGCCGGAATTAATGCCCGGGCCGGGCCACAAAATTATAAAAAAGGGTGAACCCCCTGAACCTGGCCTCTGTTGAAAAAAAGGATAATAACTTTTTCCGGGTTACAGGCATATTGCGCCGCCTCCTACGGTAAATTTCCTACTTTTAAAGGAAAAATACGACACTTATGTTTACTCCAAAAGATAAGGAACAGATGATCGCCCGGGGCAGCCACCCCGAAGAGGTGATGGATCAGATCGGCTATTTCCGCACGGGATTTCCCTTTCTGCCGGTGGTGGAAGCGGCTTCTCCCGGCCGTGGTATTATCAGCATGGGGGAGGAGGAGATAACCCGCCTGGAAACGCTCTACCGTAAGAAGTGCGCTTCTGGAACTTCCGTGATGAAATTCGTGCCTGCCTCAGGGGCCGCCAGCAGGATGTTCAAAGCCCTCTTCTCAGCCCTTGACGACCTGAAGGCCGGAAAAAGCGGGGATGAAGTCATGGCTGCCAATAAGGACGCCCGTGAGTTCTATGAGAGAATTGACGACTTTGCCTTTGCCGCAGACCTCAAGGAAGCCATTGCCAGGGCCGGTAAGCCCCTCTCTTTCCTCACCCTGCTTGAATTCCTCCTCACTCCCGCCGGTCTTAATTACGGCAGCCTGCCCAAGGGACTTCTCCTCTTCCACAAATATGACGGGTACTGCCGCACTCCCTTTGAGGAGCACCTCGCCGAAGGGGCCCTGTATGCCCGCGATGCCGCGAATGTGGTCAGACTGCACTTTACCGTTTCTCCGGAACACGAAGGGGGTTTCCGCGATCTCCTGGCACAGGTCAGAGAAAGATACGAAAAACTCTTCGGGGTGACTTATGAAGTGGAATTCAGCCACCAGAAGCCCTCCACCGACACCATCGCCGTTGATATGGATAATGAGCCCTTCCGGGAAAACGACGGATCGCTTCTGTTCCGTCCCGGCGGCCATGGCGCCCTCCTTGAAAACCTGAACGACCTCGACGCCGACCTGCTCTTCATCAAAAATATCGATAATGTAGTGCCCGACAAGCTGAAAGCCCCCACGACAACCTATAAGGTGGTGTTGGCCGGACTGCTGCTGAAGACTCAGGAGAAGCTGTTCCGGTACCAGAAGGAGTTGAATGAGAAATATCCCCACTCGATAGAGAGCGGTTATCTGGCTGAAGTCTCGAATTTTCTGGAGAATTTCCTGAATACCAGGCCTGCCGGAAACCAGTATTATACCGAGAAGGAGGAGTTGGTTCACTACCTCAGGGAGAAACTCAACAGGCCCCTCAGGGTGTGCGGGATGGTCCGCAATCTCGGGGAACCGGGAGGAGGGCCCTTCTGGGCACAAAACCAGGATGGCACCGTGTCGCTGCAGATCGCCGAAAGCGTTCAGATCGACCAGAACCACCGGGGTCAGGCCGCCATTGCCGGCAATGCCACCCATTTCAATCCTGTCGACCTGGTGTGCGGCGTCAAAAACTACAAAGGTGAAAAATACGATCTGATGAGATTCAGGGATCCCCAAACGGGATTCATCTCACGGAAGTCAAAGGATGGCCGGGAACTGAAGGCCCAGGAGCTTCCGGGACTCTGGAACGGGGCCATGAGCGACTGGAATACCCTCTTCGTGGAGGTGCCCGTCGAAACCTTTAATCCGGTGAAGACCGTTAACGATTTGTTGAGAGAACAGCATCAATAGTTTATTTTGGGCTGAAGTCCAAACCTTTTTATACATTTGCACCATTATTTAGTCAGGGATGAGCGACGACGCCGGAGATTATTATTACGAACAGGACGCACTGGCAGCTCTGGACAGGTTCAGGGAATCGCTCCATACAGGCAATATCCTTTACTTCGATGTAGTTGAATTCGAAGGGATCATCGATTACCTGATGGATGAGGGAGACTATGAGCAGGCCCATCGCGCCATCGAACAGGCCATGGAAATACACCCTTCCTCATGGCCCGTCAGGCTACGCTATGCCCAGTATCTGATCAACAAAAACCACTTCCAGGAAGCCCTTGACGAGTTGGCTTTTCTGGAGCAACTCGAAAGTGACAATCCCGATGTTTTTCTGATGCAGGGAACCAGCCATCTGATGATGGGCAACAAGCAGGAGGCGGAATCGCGTTTCCGCAAGGCGGTAGCTTTCGCCGGCGCTGAACTGGGCGATATCCTCTACCATATCGGCACCTCGTGGATCTCGGCGGGAAACCTCGACATGGCCGTGCTCTATTTCGAGCGTTCCTACAGGGTGGACCCTGAGAACGAAATGGTCCTTAACGATCTGGGCTATTTCTACGACCAGTTGGGATATCCCGAAAAGAGCATCCGCTTTTACAATCTCTACCTCGATATCGATCCCTTCAACCCGGCGGTATGGTTTAACCTGGGCATTGCCTACAACCGCACCTCGCGCTTTGACAAGGCCCTGGAAGCTTACGATTATACGCTGGCCCTGAATGACAATTTCTATCATGCCATTTTTAACAAGGCCAACTCCCTGGCCAATCTCGAAAGATACCGGGAAGCCATTACCGCCTACCGTGAATATCTGAAGTATGACGGTGAGAATGACGATGCCTGGTGTTACATGGGCGAATGTTACCTTAACCAGGGCAAGTTGAAGCTGGCTGAACGCTACTATAAAAAGGCACTGTCGATCAATCCCGTTAACGATATCGCCCTTTTCTCACACGGTATTATCCTGTGGGTAGGGAAAAATTACAGTGCCAGTCTGCGGCTGATCCGCAAGGCCATCTCCCTGGAAGAGGAGATGCCCGATTACTGGTTCACCTATGCCAGGGTTCTGGCCGATGCCGGAAGTACCAGAGAGGCCCGCAAAGCCTTCAGAAAAGCCGCATCCCTCAATCCCGGAAATTCCGAAATATGGATATATTTTGCGGAATTCCTGCACCAGAACGGCCACCTGAGCGAGGCCATCACCACCCTGAAAAGGGGCGTCAGGCACAACAAAAAGGATGCAGCCATCAAGTACCACCTGGCCGCTTACCTCTTCGAGACCAACGATGACAAGGAGGCCGCCCTGCTTCTCGAAAACGCCCTGAAACTCGACTTCAGCAGGCATGATGACTTCTTCAGGGTTTTCCCCAAGGCGGCCCAGAACGACTCGGTGCGCAAACTGATCAAGTCATACACTCCCCTCAAGTAAACGGGGATGAGAACCTACGGACTGATAGGTTTTCCCCTGGGGCACTCCTTTTCGCGAAAATACTTCAGCGAGAAGTTCGCCAGGGAACAAAAAGAGGAGCAATATCTCAATTTTGAGCTGGAGGATATCAGCGGGTTGCCCGGGATCCTCCATTCCCAGCCTGAACTGGCAGGTTTCAATGTGACCATTCCCCACAAGCAGAAGGTCATTCCCTTTCTTGACCGCCTCGATCCCGTGGCTTCCGCCGCCGGGGCTGTCAATACGGTAAAGGTGGTCAGAAAGGAGGGCGCGATAATTCTGGAAGGCTATAATACCGATGTCTATGGTTTCTGGGGCAGCATTGCCCCCCTGATAAAGCCCGGTCAGCGGAAAGCCCTGATCCTGGGAAGCGGGGGAGCTTCCAGAGGGGTGCAATACGCCTTCCGGGAAGCAGGAATCCCCACTCTCGTCGTCTCACGGCATCCCCATGCTTCCGGAATGATCTCCTATGAAGGGATTTCCGGGGAGATCATGGAAGAATACCCCATCATCGTAAACACCACTCCCCTGGGGACCACCCCCCATGAGGGAACCTGTCCCCCCCTTCCTTACGACCTGGTGACTCCCCGGCATTTGCTCTTCGACCTGGTCTACAACCCTCCGGAGACCCTTTTTATGGCCCGTGGCCATGCCCGGGGAGCCGCGACCTGCAATGGCACCGGCATGCTTCTCCTGCAGGCCGAAAAGGCCTATGAAATCTGGAATTCTAATTTTCAACCCTGATCAGCGCCTGGCGTGTGCGCCCGTCCATCATCACCGTCAGGGGATTGTCGAACCTGACATGACGGATATATCCGGCCGTGCGGATGACCTCCTGCTGTTCCAGGAGTTCCAGCCTGACAAATGAATGAGTGGAGTTATGAGGTATGGAAAAGTACCCCACATTCATGGAAGTGACATTGTGGAAAAAATGGGACCCCAGGGATCCGTCGAGGGGGAAATCGTGCATTCCGATTTCCACGATGACCCGGGCTTTGGAAATGCCGGCCCAGGTGACCGGGATTCCCGTGAAGTGGTCATTGGTGCCCCAGCGCCCCGGGCCAATCAGGATGTATTCGGTCTTGGTCTCCTCAAAATATCTGTTGAATTCATTCACCTCCCGGGCAATTTCCCGGGTGACGACCGAGCTGAAACGATGAGGTTCCACGTATACCACATCCCTGATGTGATGAACGATCCCATTACCCATGCCCTTTTCGGCATACATCAGCAGGTTGTTCCTGTCGTGTGAGAGGGGATCGATGTCGATTTGTTCTTCCGACCTGATCAGTGGTTTGATCTGCAGGATATAAAAGGTGGGCAGACCGTTATCGCCGGGTTTCAGGTCAATGGCATATTCCATTTCCACAGGCGAACCCATGGCTTCCCGGAAGAGCTTAAGGAGTACTTTTAGGGTGCTGGAAAGAGGTATGGCGTTGTATTTGAGAATATTGCTGAAGTCTACCACTCTGGGACCGGGTATGTTCATCCCGGGAACCAGGTCGTCATTTTCCATGATATAGGTGGAAACACAGAGGTCGAGGGTGCCGTCGGCTTCGGCTTCTTTCACGCGGTAACGGCGAATGGCGGCATTTTCGCCCTGGGCTGCCAGGTCAAAGGTGGTCCGGCTCATGTCAATGGCATAGAAGTGACGCTGCGACTCCCTGATCTGGTCCCTGAGGGATACACTGTTGATAGAGGGATAACGGGGACAAAAACGATAGGCACTCTCACCTCCCGCCACATACATTCCCAGTCCGACGGCGGTGACCGACACCCCATCGTCGGGTTGCATGTAAGCCACGGGATAGTAATTATAGGAATGGGCCACCCCTGAAATGTGAGGGTAAAACTTACCGTTGAATTCATGGCCTACCACCTCCTGGATGATGACCGCCATTTTCTCCTCCTCGATTTTGTAGTTGATGGCCTCGAAGTACATCTGTGCCGACTCGGTGAAGATGCTGGCGTATACCAGTTTGATGGCGGTGACCAGCTGCTCGAAGCGGACCATGAGGTCGGGGTGGTTGTTGGGAATCAGGAAGGTGGCATAAACGCCGGCAAAGGGCTGTAACAGGGAGTCTTCGAAAAGCCCCGATGAACGGATGGCCAGGGGCCTGGTCACCACCTTCAGATAGCTGAGCATCTGCTCATTCATGGCTTCATCGAACCGGGCTTCCAGAAACTGGCTCCTGATATGGTTGAAGTCATTGCTGCTGTATATGTCGCCATAGAGGTTGTTGTACTCGAGGAAACGGTCGAATTCATTAACACCCACCACCGTCGTAGGGGGAATGCGAATGTTGATTCCCGGGATGATCTTTCCGAAGTCTATGCTTTCGATAAAGTTGCTGATAAAGGCCATGCCGCGTCCCTTGCCTCCCAGGGAGCCCTTGCCCACACGGATCACAAAACGGTTGGAAGTGACCAGGTCAGGCTCATAACGGATGATCCTTCCCTGCAGCTTCTTCATGCGCACCATCCTGAAAACATCGAGACAGAATTTCCGCAACTCTTCGGTATCCTTGAAGTCGACGGTCTGGTATGGTTTCAGTTGTTCCGCCATGTTGATTTCACCGCGGGCCATCAGCCAGGTGCTGAAGGAGTTGCGGCTGCCGTGGTATTCGAGGGCAGCATCAGGGACTATACGGAACATCTCTTCGAATTCCTGCAGGTTACGGGCTTCCATCAGGGGAGTGCCACTGGGATCCTTGAAGACAAAATTGCCGAATCCCAGTCTCCGGTATAGAAAATTGAGGATATCGAGCGAAAGGCTTTCCGAGTTCTTGTCGATGAAATCGGCACCCACCTGGCGGGCCTTTTCGGCATTGACGATATCATGCGACTGCAACAACTGGGGGATGGGAAAACGCATGACACTGTTGACATACTGCAGGAGTTTGACGCCTGCCTCCTCATCGTCGAAGCCGTTTTTCTCGAACTTGACGTCGGAGATCACGCACAACAGATATTCCCGGTAGGTATTGATGATTTCCACGGCCTCTTCATAGGTGCTCACCAGGATCACCTTGGGACGGGCCCTCATTTTCAGGATGATGTGCAGTTCATCGCTGGAATCATCCTCCACCAGGTTCTGGGTCTGGCTCATGATCGTGGCGTAGAGGGTGGGAAGGTATCTCGAATAGTACTGGATGCTGTCTTCCACCAGCAAAATCACCCTCACGTTTCCCAACTGGGTGTCGGGGGCGATGTTCTTGCGGTCTTCCACATATTTGATCATCGCCAGGAAAACATTGCTGTTGCCGTTCCACACGAAGGTGCGGTCGATAAAGTCGATTTTCTGGACTTCCGTTTTGAAGTATTTCAGGTCGGCGTTGTTATTGGCCAGCAGGAGAATGGGGATGTTGGGTTTTTTATCATAGATGTCGCGGGCCACATCGAGGGGAATGTTCTTGTCGACCCCGGCCATGACGATGACCAGGTCAAATTCTTTGAGATCGAGGGTATGGAGGGCTTCTTCGCGGGTGTTGGCACTGGTAAAGCGGGGAGCGGCATAAAGGTTGAGCTGCAGGTATTCCCCGAAGATCTTATCGCTGAACTGGCCTTCTCTCACTATTGAGTATGAGTCGTACAGGGTGGCCACGAGCAGCACTTCCTTAATCTTGGTGGGCATCAGCTCATGGAAAATGTCACGGTCACTTTTCCTGTTTTTGTAAACAGCCGACAAGGTGATTTTGTCCAGATCGATCATAGACTCTTTTTTTGTGAAAAATAGCAATAAATGAAAAAAACCCTGCCTGTCGGGCAAGGTTTTTTTTGGTGGGTTGCCGGGTGACGCTCTCTGCCGGAACGGCCATGGAGACTCCCGGAAGAGTATCTTAGGTGAGCCGGCTGCTGGCCGGTCCCGTCCAGGGTCATATTTTCGGGTTTCCTCCGGGGCAGGTCTTCTCTTCGTTCACGAAGCCGTTGTCTTTCACCTCCCAGGTATTTCCCGACCTGAGGAGGTCATCCATGTTCGTGATGGGGCTTTTTTTGCGCACTTCAGCAATCTGGAGCGCCATTTCCTGGTCGTAAACAGGTGCTTTGACGCTGCGGATCACCCCAAAGACCACCGGAAACCCGGGAAGCTTCATGTTGATCAGGGCCAGGTGCAGCGAAGGATCCGGTTCTTCGGCGTCATGGACCAGGATATCGCCGGGGGTGACGCCGTTTTCACCAATGGTCACCACCTTGAGTTTGCCTTTCTCAAATACCAGACCTTTCTGGTTATTTGCGCCAAAGAGCATGGGCTCTCCGTGTTTCAGCAACAGCTGCCGTTCCTGGCGGAAAGCAGGGTCGGTGATCTGATCATGCACGCCGTTATTGAAGATCACGCAGTTCTGGAGGACTTCCACGATGGAGGTGCCGGCATGGCGGGCTGCCTCGCCGTATACTTCCTGGCTCATCTTCAGATTGGTGTCGATGGTCCGGGCAAAAAAGGAACCCCCGGCGCCAATGACCAGCTGTCCGGGCACAAAGGAATCCTCGATGGTCCCGAAGGGGGAGGTCTTGGTTTTGAAACCCCTGTCGGTGGTGGGGGAGTATTGTCCCTTGGTCAGCCCGTATATTTTGTTGTTGAAGATAATCACGTTCAGGTCGATGTTACGGCGTACCAGGTGGATGAAGTGATTTCCCCCGATGGCCATGGCGTCGCCGTCGCCGGTGATCACCCACACGCTGAGGGAGGGGTTGGCGCACTTCACCCCGGAAGCCACAGCCGTGGCCCGGCCATGAATCGTGTGAAACCCGAAGGTACTCATGTAATAGGGCAGCCGCGAACTGCAGCCAATCCCCGAAATCACCGCATAATCTTCATGCCTGACCCCCAGGTCGGCCATGACCCGCTGAATGCCGTTCATGATAGCGTAGTCCCCGCAGCCGGGGCACCAGCGTACCTCATTTTCGCTCTTGAAATCCTTGACGGTATATTGTACTTCGTTCATTGCTTATGCCTCCAGATGTTTAATGACTGCATCCTCCAGTTCCTGCACCGTAAACGGCAATCCCTTGACCTTGTTGAACTGGGTGTAGTTATTTCCGGGAATTTTGTCGCGCAGGTAGGCGACAAACTGTCCCAGGTTGATTTCGCACACCAGTATCTTTTTGTACCTGCTGAAGACCTCTGCGGTGTTGGCCGGTAAAGGTTTGATGTAGTTGAAGTGGGCGAGGCTCACTTTTTTTCCTTTTTTCCGGAGATCTCTGACGGCGCTGAAGGTGTGTCCGAAAGTACCGCCCCAGCTGACCAGAAGGAGGTCCCCTTCAGGGTCGCCGCACACCTCCAGGTCAGGGATCATATCGGCGACTTTTTGCACCTTGGCTTCCCTGATTTCACAATTTTTCTGGTGGTTGTCGGGGTCATGGCTTACGTTTCCCGACACGTTTTTCTCGAGGCCGCCAATTCTGTGGGCGAATCCCTGCATGCCGGGCCATGCCCATGAGCGGGCCAGGGTTTCACTGTCGCGGCGGTAGGGCTGGTAGTCATCCTTGTTAAGGGCCAGGCGCGGCTTGATTTCCGGAAGTTCCGCCATGGCGGGGATCTTCCAGGGTTCACTGCCGTTGCCCAGGAATCCGTCGGTGAGAAGAATCACGGGGACCATTCTCTCCATGGCGATTTTTGCGGCTGTAAAGGCGTACCAGAAACAGTCGGAGGGGGTGCTGGCCGCGATGACCACGGCGGGACTCTCCCCGTTCCTTCCGTAGAGGGCCTGGAGGAGGTCTGACTGTTCTGTTTTCGTGGGAAGCCCGGTGGAGGGCCCTCCGCGTTGCACGTTGACCACGACCAGGGGAAGTTCTGCCATCACGGCCAAACCGATGGCTTCCGATTTAAGGGCAAAACCGGGACCCGAGGTGGTGGTCACCGCCAGGTGTCCGGCAAAGGAAGCCCCCAGGGCTGTGGCGATCCCCGCGATTTCATCTTCTGCCTGGAAGGTTTTGGTCCCCAGTTCTTTGTGTTCCGCGAGGACCTGGAGGATCTCCGTGGCGGGGGTGATGGGGTAGGAGCCGGCAAACAGGGGCCTTCCCGATTTCTCAGACGCCGCCAGTAAACCCCAGGCGGTAGCCTGGTTCCCGTTGATGTTGCGGTAGAGCCCGGGCTCAATGCGGGCAGGATTAACAATATACTGCGGCGTCATGTGCTGCAGGTTCATACCATAGTTATACCCGGCATGCAACACCTTGAGATTCGACTCGGCCACCATGGGCTTGCGGCCAAATTTCGAGTTGATGTACTCTTCAATATAATCGAGCGGCCGGTCAAACATCCAGCATACCAGCCCGAGGGCAAACATGTTCTTGCTGCGGAGGATACTCTTGTTGTCGAGTCCCATATCTTTCAGGCTCTCCTGGGTGAGCGTCGTGACGGGCACCGCAATTTTAACGTAGTCGATCAGGTTCAGTTCCGTAAAAGGATCATCGGTGGTGTAGCCGGCTTTCACGAGATTCTTCTCGGTGAAAGTGTCTGCATCATAGATGATGGTGCCCCCCGGTTTCATGAACCGCGCGTTGGCTTTTACGGCCGCGGGGTTCATGGCCACCAGCACATGGGCGAAGTCACCCGGGGTGTTGATTTCCCTTTGGCCAAACTGGACCTGAAATCCCGACACTCCGCCGACGGTCCCCTGGGGGGCCCTGATCTCAGCGGGATAATCGGGGAAAGTGGCGATGTCGTTGCCCATCAGGGCCGAAGCATCGGAGAAGAGTGTGCCCGTGAGCTGCATTCCGTCACCGGAGTCTCCTGAAAACCGGATGGCCACTTCATCCAGTTCAATAACTTTTGTTTCCTTCATGAAAAATGGCGTTTTAATCGGCGTAAAAATAACCAATATTTGTAAAGCCAACCCTGACGTAAGTTATTCTTTAGGGGTTTTGTATATTTGCCGGGAAATTAACAACTATCGCATATGGCATTGATACGACCTCTTCAGGGCAAGGTCCCGCAGATCGGCCACAACTGTTTTCTGGCCGAAACGGCCGTGATCATCGGCGATGTGGTCATTGGTGATGATTGCACCATCTGGTATGGTGCCGTGATCCGCGGCGATGTCCACTCCATCACCATCGGCCACAACACCAATGTCCAGGACAATGCGGTCATTCATGCCACCTATCAGAAATCACCCACCCACATCGGCAGTAATGTGACCATTGCCCACCAGGCTGTGGTCCACGGCTGTACCCTGCACGACAACGTCATGATCGGCATCGGGGCCGTGGTCCTTGATGATGTGGTCGTGGAGAGCAACAGCATCATAGCTGCCGGCGCCGTGGTCACCAAGGGAACCCGCATTCCCGGAGGCACCGTGTGGGCAGGGGTGCCTGCCCGGAAAGTCAAGGAGATAGGCCCTGACCTTCTCGAAGGAGAGGTGAAAAGAATCGCCGCCGCCTACGGCAAATATGCAGCCTGGTATAAGCAGTAGGCAAAAAACTGTTATATTCGCCCGAAAGGGAGGTGAAAGAAGTAAGCAGGAACAACATATCAAAGAACCATAAACAAATGCAACCAACACTTGTCATCCTTGCTGCCGGAATGGGCAGCCGCTATGGTGGCCTCAAACAGCTCGACGAGATAGGCCCCAACGGCGAAGCCATCATCGATTATTCCCTCTTTGACGCCATCCGCGCCGGATTCGGAAAGGTGGTCTTCATCATCCGCACCGATTTTGCCGACCAGTTCAAAGCACGTTTTGAACCCCGTTTACGCGGGAAAATAGAAGTGGAATACGCTTACCAGTCGCTCGATAAAATTCCCCCGGGATTCACCCTGAACCCCGCCCGTGAAAAACCCTGGGGCACCGCCCATGCGTTGTGGATGGCCGACGGACTGGTCGATGAACCCATGGCCGTCATCAATGCCGACGACTTCTACGGCCGCGAAGCCTATGAGGTCATGGCCCGCTTTCTTACGGGCTCTGCCGACGATGCGGAATATGCCATGATCGGCTACCGGGTCAGCAACACCCTGTCGGAACACGGTTCCGTGAGCCGCGGCGCATGTATCACCGACGATAGGGGATACCTCACCGGCGTGATCGAACGCACTAAAATTCAACGCGATCCCGATGGAATTTTCTACTATGAACCCGAAGGCCGGTTTCCCCTGGCAGAGGAGACTCCCGTCAGTATGAATTTCTGGGGCCTCAAACCCGGCGTATTCGGGCTGCTCCGCGAAGGATTCGCCAGCTTCTTGAAAGAAAAGGGAGATGAACCTAAATCGGAATATTTCATTCCCCTGCTGATCAATGAGAATATTCAGAATAAAAGGATTTCCACCAAAGTGCTCACCTGTGACTCCCCCTGGTTCGGGGTGACCTACCGGGAAGATAAACCAGGGGCCGAAGCGAGCATCCGTGCGCTGATAGCCCGTGGGGTGTATCCTCCCGTGTTGTGGTAAGCACCCTCCGGGCCCGGGGTTGAAAGCCCCGGCCGGGCATGGGCGAGCCCATGCGCTTTATCTCGGGGGGGCGTGCAGAAACCCGGTTTGTTCCAAATCAATGATAGTGTTATATGAACGAAAGTAAAATATTCAACCTTCTGTCGCAGTTCGGTATGGATGTGCCGGTGACCTCCTGGAAGCCTTTTGGTCACGGCCATATCAATGACACCTTTCTGGTCACCACACCCGAAAGGGTCCCCGATCTGATCCTTCAGCGGAAAAACCATCTGGTTTTCAAAAATGTGGCCGGAATGATGGACAACATTGTCAAGGTCACGGGCCACATCCGTAAGAAACTGATGGCCGCCGGCGAGGCCGAAATCGACCGTATGGTGATGCATTACATCGCGGCTCCCGACGGCCGCTATTATGTCAATGATGACCAGGGAAATTTCTGGACTCTTTTCCTCTATGTCAGAGGCTGTACCAGCGTTGAAGAGGTGACGCAGAAGGGACAGGCCTATAGTGCTGGAAAGGCCTTCGGCCACTTCCAGCGTCAGCTCTCCGATCTGCCGGGTTCTTTGCTGGTCGAGACCATCCCTGGTTTTCACAACGGGATATTGCGTCTTCAGCAGTTCCGCGAGGCCATTGAACGGGACAAGGCCGGCAGGGTGGCCGAAATGAAAGACGTGATTGACCGGCTCCTGGGCATGGCCGGGGAGATGACCCGCCTCCAGGAGTGGCTCGACAATGGCGATATTCCCCTGCGTATTACCCATAACGACACCAAAATCAACAATGTCCTTTTTGATGAACACGGAGAAATCCTCTGTATCATTGACCTGGATACCGTCATGCCGGGATCGTCGCTCTTTGACTTCGGGGATGCCATACGCACCCTGGGAAACACCGCCCCGGAAGACGAACCCGACACGCGAAAAATAGGCTTTAACCGGGAGTATTACGCCGCCTTTACAGAAGGCTACCTCTCCGAAAGCCAGCGCTTCCTTACTCCTGTGGAAAAAAGCCACCTGGCCTTCGGGTGCCGCTATATGGTGTGGGAACAGACCATTCGCTTCCTGGCCGATTACCTTAACGGTGATACCTACTACAAAACGGCGTATCCGGAACACAACAGGGTCAGAACCCTGGCGCAGTTCCGCTATCTGGAGGTGTTGGAAGAGAATTATGAGTTTATGCAAACAGGTGCAGAATAGGGGAGCCCTCCCCGGCCTGCCGACAGTGAGGAACATGGCACAGACGACCGAAAAATGGTTTATTATCGTTAATCCCAATGCCGGCAGGCAAAAGGGAAAACATGACTGGAAAAGGATCACCGGATTGCTGGCGGAAGCAGGCCTTGACACCATGAGTTTTTTTACCCGGCACCGGGGACATGCGATTGAACTCACCCGCAAATATATCAAGGCAGGGTTCCGGAAATTTATCGTCGTGGGGGGCGATGGTACCCTCAACGAAGTGGTCAATGGTATTTACACCCAGCAACATGCCGATCCCTCCTCCATCATGCTGGGCATGATCCCCGTGGGCACCGGCAACGACTGGTGCCGGATGTTCGGGATTCCTTCCGATTACCGGAAAGCCATCGAAATGATCGTGAAGAGTGAAACCTTCCTTCAGGATGTGGGGATTCTTGAATACTATGTCAACGGCGGAAAGACCGCCAGACGCTATTTCGTGAACATCGCGGGAATGGGCTTTGACGCCATGGTGCTTGAGAAAGCCAACAAGGACAAGGAACAGGGAAAAGGGGGAACCCTTTCCTATTTCATGCATATTTTTACCAGCCTCTTTTCTTTCAGGACCACCCGGACCACCATTACCATGGATGAGGAGATCATCCATCCCGAGGTTTTCAGTATGTCGGTAGCCATCGGACAGTACAATGGCGGAGGCATGAAACAGGCGCCTGCCGCCGTGGCCGACGACGGACTCTTTGACCTGACCATCATCCGTCCCATCGGGAAATTCAAGGTCATGCGCAATATCCTGAAACTTCTCGACGGGTCCTATACCCGGCTGCCCGAGGTGATCTCCTTCAAGACCCGGAATATTCATATCGATTCCCAGCCGGCCCTTAACGTGGAAGCCGACGGCGAATCCCTCGGCCATTCCCCCTTTTCCTTCTCGATCATACCCCTGGGTCTGAAAATCATCAGGGGCGACGATCTCGCGGTTTAGAAGGCGCGGGGTGTGTCGATACTGACCGTTTGGGCAGTGACCGTTTCCCCCAGGAAAAGGGCGGCCCGCGACTCAAAGAGGGTCGCCGCTTCGGTGGTCTGAAAGTGGGACCTCCCTCCCTGTGAGATCTGCCGGCTGATATCGGGATGGCGTTCGAGGTAATCGGTGAGTTTGGCCGCGACCACCGGCCCCTGGTCAATAAGGGTGATGCCCCGGGGCATGAATTTCCGGATGCTCTTCAGCAACAGGGGATAATGGGTGCATCCCAGAATCACCGTATCAATAAGGGGATCTTTTTCCAGCAGCTGCCTGATATTTTTCTCCACGAACCAGTCGGTTCCGGGGGAGTCGAGTTCGTTGTTTTCGACCAGGGGAACCCACATGGGACAGGCCTCCTGGACGGTAGATACCACTTTCCCACCGGCCCATTTCTCCAGTTCTATAGGGTAGGAGAGGGAGCTGACGGTTCCGGGGGTTCCCAGGATGCCCACATGGCCGTTGCCGGTCACTTCGGCCACCTTTTCCACGCTGGGGCGGATCACCCCGAGGACCCGCCGCCCGGGGGCGATTTTTTCGAGATCCTGTTGCTGGATATTCCGCAGCGCCTTGGCCGAGGCTGTGTTGCAGGCCAGGATCACCAGAGGGCATCCCCGGGCGAAGAGATAACGGACCGCTTCCAGGGTGTACTCATAGACCACCCTGAAGGAGCGGGTGCCATAGGGCGTGCGGGCGTTGTCGCCCAGGTAGAGGAGGTCGGGACCGGGAAGGGCCTTGCGGATCTCCTTCAGCACGGTAAGCCCGCCATACCCCGAATCAAATATTCCGATGGATGAACTCATTTCCGATGGATGTACTTCATGCCAGCAGTGCTTTTTCGTAGGCCAGGTCGTAAAATTTTCCCAGGTTGGTCCAGTCAAAGTGGGGCGATGCGGCCTCACAATTGTTCCGCATGGTAATGCGTTCGCGGCGGTTCTGTTGCACAAACCTGAAGAGGATGTCGGCCAGCTGGCTGGCTGCCTGGTTGAAATCACGGTTTCTCCGCTCCACAATGAACATCCCTGCCTTGTCGTGATCGGGGAAGTTGTTCATGACATAATCCCCGAAACCTGACAGGTCACTGGTCACCGACGGAATGCCACTGGCCAGGCTCTCCAGAGGGGTGTATCCCCAGGGCTCATAGTAACTGGGGAAAATGCCCAGGTGACAGCCCCTGACAAACTGGGAATAGTCCATCTTGAAGAGGGGATTGGATGCCGCCACAAAATCGGGATGGTAGACCACTTTCACCTTGTCGTGCTGGTTATTGACCAGGTTGGCGGTGCGCAGGAAGTTGAGGACTTCATCCTTATGGTCGTCGATAAGGTTGTGGGTGACCACCTTGGGGAGTCTTTTTGATTTCCAGCTCTGCACGAAGCGGCGGAGCTTGAGCTTGTTGTAGTCATCGACCAGTTCCGTCAGGTCGGGAAACTGGTAAGGACCGCTGTCGGCAGTGATCTTCCGGTAAAGCTTGTCGCCCAACTGCACTTCGATTTCCTCACAGGCCCTGCGGATATCCTCGATCTGGGCCTTGGCTTCCAGCACTTCCGGGTTGAAAGAGTGGAAGGGCTGCTTGGTGATGAAGAAACAGACCACGGTGCGGTCAATCCCGGCATATTGCATTTTCCAGTTCAGGCGCGCCAGCGCCTCCAGGGTCAGGTCATACCCCTTGTTGTGGTATTCATACCTTCCCGAAGTAAAGAAATAGATGGTCTTGTCCAGGTCAAAAGAGTAGCTCTGGAAAAAGTGACCCATCACGAAATCGTGTATTTTGCTTTTGTTTTCGGCGTGCAGGTTCTGGATCTGATGAAGGACTTCAAAGCGGGTGATGTTGAGCCCGTTGGGAACGATCACCTCGGGTTCCCTGCCCAGGAGGTATTTGCATTCCCTGGCGGTCACGCTGCTGACGGTGGAGAAAACGTGCGCTCCGTGGGCTGCGGCTCTTTCGATATCGACAATGGCCCGAACATTGAAAAAGTTGGCTTCCTTTTCCCAGTCATACATTTCCAGATGGTCATAGAAATCGTTGTCGTTCATGGCCAGGTATCGCCCCAGCAGGGTGGCATGGGTGGTGAAGACTGTTTTGATATTGAGGTTGTCGCGACGGATTCCGGGAATCGGCAAGCCGGCCATCCATTCATGGAAATGGGCGATGATCTTGTCATAGCAACCACCGAGCTCGCACATGATCCTGAAGAACTCCTTGACCTGGAATCCGAAGGCCGCTACCTGGTTGAGCAACTGGTCGTTCTCGGGAATGGTAATGTGGTGGTGATCCCAGATGAAATATTTGATTTCTCCCAGCCTGTCAAAAACGGTAAAGGGATCGAAAAGCACCACCCTGGGGCGCCCCGAAACAATCCACTGACCGTAATGGACCTGGTAGCCCATTTCCCTCATCTTCATTACGGCCTGTCCTACCGGTCCTGAATAGTCGGTGCAGGGGTCAAAATTGGCCGCTGCCTGGTTCTCAAAATAGGGCCCCAGCAATACGTAATTTTCCTTTCCGCATTTCTCGATCACCGAAGGTACCTTGGATCTGATAACAGTGTAGATCCCTCCTACCTGGTTGCATACTTCCCAGGCTATTTCAAACAGCTTAACCCCATGGTAAACGCTGTACTCTTCGTTATCCCTTGAATATGTGTCGCTTTGCATTTCAGTTCAGTTTAGTAAACACCGGCAATGAAAGTAGTTAAAAAAACGGAACATTGTTCCTGATATGTTTTACGACATTTGTGCAATCAGGGGATGGACCCCTTTTCATAACCCTCAGGCACAGTTCCCCGGTTGCCCCGGCCGGCGCTCCACACCTGCCCCTGACCCGTCACTTCTGTTGTGGAAAATGCAGAACTCCATTACAAGAAAAAAGGCTTTCCCAATCATTTGGGAAAGCCTTTTTTTATGCTGCTTCTGTGGATTCTTATTTGATTCCCAGTTTAGCCTTGGCCAGGGGGAGTACATCGACACTTTCGTTTGATTTGTAAAGTACGGTGCCCAATTCTCCGCTCACGTCGAAGACATAGATCAGACCCTTTTCCTTGCCCACATCGGCAACGGCTTTCTGGGCTTTCTCGAAGATTGGCCTGAGCATCTCGGACTGCTTCTGCTGCAGTTGCTGCTGGGCTACCTGGGAGAAATTCTGGATGCGCTGCTGCAGGTCCGAAATGTCGGTTTCCCTGGCTGTGCGCACGATCTCAGAAAGGGAGTCGCGCTTGGTAATATACTCCTTGTATTTATTCTCAAGCTCCTGCTGCATAGTGCCCATCTGGTCTTCCAGTCCCTTGGCTTCCTTGTTGTATTCGGCTTCGGCAGTCAACCTTTCTGGCATTACCTGGATGAGCGCCTGAAGGTCAATGTGCCCGAATTTGGCTTCCTGTGCACCGGCAAAACCTGCAAACATGAAAAGTGCAGCAAACGTCAATAATGCGGTTAATTTTCTCATGATCAATGTTGAAATTTTAAATTGTGGTCACAAATATAGATAATTAAATTACTTATAGCCCAGTTTTTGCAAAACCTGGTCGCTAAGGTCAAATTTCGGGTTGGTGACAAAGAGGGTAGTCCCCCCTGCCTTGTCGAAAATCACGGCATAGGCACCTTCGGTAGTGATCTCTTCGACAGCAGCATAGATATCATCCTGAAGTGGCTTGATCAATCCCTGCCGCTTTTTGAAAAGCTCACCGCTGGGTCCGAAATACTCACGCTGTAGTTCTTTGTACTCTTTTTCCTTCGAGATGATCACATCCTCACGTTTGCGTTTCATGTCGGCCGAAAGCAGGACACTTTCAGCCTGAAAATCCTGGTACATTTTTTCAATGTCGGCATACATGGTTTCCAGCTCCTTCTGGTACTGTTTTGACAGTTGGTCGAGCTGCTCCTGGGCCGCATTGAATGCCGGGATGTTTTTCAGTATGTACTCTGAATCGATAAAGGCGAATTTCTGGGCGAAGCCTGCCACGGCAAAGGCGATTACCATTCCCAGAGTCAGCATTGTTTTTTTCATGTGCTTAAATTATAACGTTCATTTGAAAAATTACTGGAAACACATGTAATGCCCATGTGGTTATTTTTGCGATTATTGTCCATTTTCAGCGGTCGCAATGAATTGCTTGGCAATTTCATCACGGTTGGTGCATAATCATGTATGGTCATTTCATGTCTTTTTATTCTAATTACAAATAACGGGCCAAATCGATAACCATCAGAATTGCTGTCCGATAACAAAATGGAAGTTTCCGCGATTGGCATCACGGTTCCACGGGATTTCGTCAAATCCGTATCCCCAGTCGATTCCCATCAGTCCGAACATGGGCAGGTAGATACGTACGCCCACACCTGCCGAACGGTACAATTTGAAGGGGTTATAATCCCTGAAGAGATCGTTGGTATTTCCGGCTTCGAGGAAGGTGAGGGCATAAATGGTGGCGCTGGGTTTCAGGGTTACGGGATAGCGCAGTTCCATGGTGAACTTGGAGTACATCTTGGACCCGTTCCGTTTGTAACTCAGGCTGTAGTCCTTATATCCGCGCATTGAAACGTAGTCGGTACCATAATAACTGTATCCCGACATGCCCGAGCCCCCGACGATGAATCCTTCAAAGGGCGACTGGCGGTTTTCGTCGTAATACCCCAGGAACCCCAATTCAAAGGCGGTCCTCATCACCAGGTTGGAATTGCGGCTCAGGGCATTGTAGGATTGACCCTTGAACAACCATTTGTGATATTCTATCCAGCGGAATTTATCGGCATTTGAGACCTCAGGATCGCTCCAGTCGGTTTTGGAAAACCAGGAATAGGGAGGAGTGAACTTCATGGTCAGCGAGAAGGCCGATCCCTTTCTGGAATACAGGGGATTGTCGACCGAGTTGCGGCTGATGACGGTTTTAAAACTCAGGTTATTGCTGGTTCCGTTGACGTTACCCTGTTCATCGGCCAGAAAGTCAAAATAAGAGGCCATGTTCTGCAACCTGTAGTGTTCAAAGGCGGCTTCGTGGGTGATGGCAAACCAGTCGTCGGGCCATGAAAGCCGGTATCCGTAACCCAGCGAAACGGCCAGGGTTTCCCAGATCTCATCATCGGTCTCATCATCGTTCTCCGAGTCATAATTGTACTGGTAGGAGGGATAATATCCGCCATAACCCCCGTATGAACTTCCGTAGCCTCCATAGCCTCCGTAACCGCCGTAGCCACCATAGGGGGAATACCCGCCGTAGCCTCCGTAAGGGGAGTAGCCGCCGTAACCGCCGTAAGGCGAATAACCGCCGTAGCCACCATAAGGATTGTTGTAGTAGTTCTGGTAATAGTTATTGGCGCTGAAATTCACCCGTGACCAGGAAAAGGACATGGAAAAGGAGTTGGGTTTTTTACCTCCCAGCCAGGGCTCAAAGAAGGAGAGGCTGGCCGTTTTGTAATACTGGCCGCTGGTCTGGTACCTCACACTCAGGGTCTGTCCGTCGCCGCTGGGCAGTGGACGCCACGCCTCCTTGTTGAAGATGTTACGTGCCGAGAAGTTGGCGAATTTCAAGCCCACGGAGCCCACGAACATGCCGGCACCCCAGCCTCCCGACAGCTCTATCTGGTCGTTGGCTTTTTCCTCCAGCTGGTAGTTGACATCAACGGTCCCGTCTTCGGGGTGGGGCACTACGTCGGGCACGATGGCTTCGGGGTCGAAATGGCCCAACTGTGCCAGCTCACGTATCGAACGGATAATATTGTTCTTGCTGTAGAGATCACCGGGATAGGTGCGCAGTTCCCGGCGGGCCACATGTTCATGTGTCTTGGTGTTCCCCGTGATGCCGATCTTGTTGATGGTGGCCTGCTTACCCTCATATATGCGCATCTCCAGGTCTATGCTGTCCTTTTCGATATTGACCTCCACGGGCTCTATCTGTGAAAATAAATAGCCATTATCCTGATAGGCAATGTTCAGTACGGCGTCTTCATCTTCCAGAAGCCTTTTGTTCAGCAGCTTCTGGTCGAAAACATCCCCTTTCTTGACTCCAAGAACGGTATTGAGGTAATCGGCCGGATAAACGGTATTCCCTACCCAGCGGATATCCCTGAAATAATACTGGTCCCCTTCCTCCAGCCAGATCTCCACGTTGACGCGGTTCTTTTTCTCTGTGGAGGCATATACCGAATCCCTGACAATCACGGCATCACGGTACCCCTTCTGGTTGTATTTCTTCACCAGGTTCACCTTGTCCTCCCTGAATTTGTCATCCAGGTATTTCTTGGTCCTGAAGAAATTGTAGATTTTCTTGGCGTTGGTCTTTTTCATGGACCTTTCCAGGACGATGTATTTGACTTCCTCATTGCCATGGATGATGACATCCTGAATTTTCACCTTTTCCTTCTTGTCGACCCTGATGTCGAGGATGATGGTATTGGCCTGTGCGGTGTCGTCGCGCTGGATGATGTTCACATCGGTATTGAGAAACCCCTTTTCCAGGAAGATGTTTTTGATCAGCCGCTGGGCGTTGTTGATCTGGTTGTCAGTGACCTGGCTCCCCTTGAGCAGCAATACCTTGGCGGTGATGTCGTCTCTTTCTGATTTGGTGATTCCCGAGTAATTCACATCGCCCAAACGGGGGCGCTCCTGAAGGTAAATATCGATCCACACATCGTTGCCCACCACCTTGGGGGCCGTGATCTTCACGTCAGAAAAAAGACCCTGCTGCCATAGTTTCTTGATGGCGGAAGTCACCTCTTCCCCCGGATAGTCGATTTCCTGACCGACACTCAGCCCTGAAAGCTGTATCAGCACATCACGGTCGAGGTACTTGATTCCGGAAATCGCGATCTCAGCAATGGTGAGTTTCCGCGGACTGGAATAGTAAACTGAATGGAGGGTGCTGTCGGCCACCTGCCCCCAGGCACCGGTGACACCCACCAACAGGAGGAAGAGTATAGGTAAAATTTTCTTTCGCATTCTGATCAGGTTAATTTATCGGGCTATTTGTTCACTTGTCATTCCAAACCTTCTTTCGCGGTTCTGGAAATCGGCGACGGCTTCGAAAAGGTCTTCCTTCCGGAAGTCAGGCCACAGTTTTTCGGTGAAGTAAAGTTCGGAGTAGGCTATCTGCCACAACAGGAAATTGCTGATTCTGTATTCTCCGCTGGTGCGAATCAGCAGTTCCGGGTCAGGGATTCCGGCAGTGGACAAGTATTTTTCAAATAGTTCGTTGTTAATGGTGGCGGGGTCGATCTTGCGGGCGCAGGCATCGGCCGATATTCTTTTTGTGGCTTCGACGATTTCCCACTTGGAACTGTAGCTCAGGGCCAGAATCAACGTCAGACCCCTGTTATTTTGCAGTTTGTCGATGCAGCCATGGAGTGTGCCGCTCACATCGGGGGGGAGTTTCCCGGTGTCACCGATCACCTTCAGCCTGACCTTATTCTTCATCAGGTTGTCGGTTTCGGCTTCGATGGCGTAAACCAGCAGACTCATGAGGGCTTCCACTTCCTCCCTGGGCCGCGACCAGTTTTCTGTGGAAAAAGCGTACAGGGTCAGAAAGGAGATGCCAATCTCACCGGCGCCTTCGACGGTCGAGCGAACCGCATCGATCCCCTGCTCGTGACCGAAGGTCCGCGTGTTGCCATGACGGGCGGCCCAACGGCCGTTGCCGTCCATGATAATGGCGACATGCTTTGGTATCTTGTTGATATTCAGAATTTCTTTAGTTAACACGCTTTTTTAATTTTTTGAATCGTACGCAGGGCAAGGCTTTTTTCCCATATAAATCTTATAGGTCAGATGAACCCCCAAAAATCCCATCCAGTCGTTGTTGTGCATCCAGTCGGTGAAAGTCACTTTTTCAGTCATCAGTGCCTGATCAGAAGGATCGTCCCATTTTCCATACCCCAGGGGGTCGTCCAGGTCATCCAAACCATCGTTGAAGAGTTTCCGCATCTGGTATTCTACGCCCACTCCCATACGCTTCCCGACATTCAGCTTAAAACCCATGCCAAAGGGAAGGGTGGGGGCAATGACGGAGTGATCACCGGGGTACCTTGCTTCAGGATGGCTGGGGTTTACGGCCGCCAGTTCACTCCTGACTTCATAATTATAATAGGATACCCCCGCACCCGCGGTGATATAACTCGTAAAGGAGGTATTCTTGTTCCCCAGCATATACCTGAGGTAGTTGATCTCCACCTGCAGCGAGAGGTCCTGCACCGGTTTGCTGAAATTCCAGTCTGCTCCCTGAAAGGTTCCTTCACCGGCAACCTTGCCGGTCAGAAACATCAGCCGGACACTGGTGCGCTGGTGAAAATTGTACCTGAAGTAACCTCCCAGCATGGGAAAGGTCTGCGGTACCAGGGTATTCCCCCTGATGTCGCCCAGATATCCAGAAGCACCTCCCCAAATTCCGATATCGGCTGTCACCTGTGACCAGACTGCCCCCCCCCATAACAGCAAAGCTGTCATCAAAACTATCTTCCTCATCGGATCCCAAATTTCATATTTCTACGCTGCACCGGGGTGTGGGTTGTCATCTGTTCACATTCTGTGTAAGCCGCTAAGCGAAAGGATATGCTGGCCGGAATCCAGGATGCCGGACAGCCCTGTAAAAGGAAATATTCCTGATTTTGCCCTTTGTAACTTACAGTAAATCAATGAACTATATACCTGTTCTCTTAAACATAAATGAAAAAGAGTGGTACAAAAGTAATATAATTTGAAAAAATCCGCACCCGGACGCTCTTATAAAACCCTAACTGGGGTTAAAAATTGTTAAGTCCTGAAAATTTATCAATTACGGCTGTCAGCGCCCCACATCAGCTTGTTGCGGAGGGTCTGGAAAAAGCTCTGTTCGGGGAGGTGGAGGGTTCTGAGGCGGAAGCCTGCCTTGCGGATGGTAATGGTGGTATCGAGGGGTACGGTAACCGAGCGGGAGTCGAGAGATGTCAGGTATTGATTTCCCCGTCCTTCCACCCTGAGATGAATCTCATAATGGTCGGGGACCACTACGGGTCTGACGGTCAGGTTATGGGGGGCGATGGGGTTGATGACGAAATTGGCGGCATCGGGAGCCAGGATGGGCCCGCCCACACTCAGGGAGTAAGCCGTGGACCCTGTGGGTGTGGCGATGATGAGCCCGTCGGCCCAGATCGAGGTCATGAATTCCCCGTTGATGCTGGCCTGGATGTTGATCATCGAGGAACTGTCGGTCTTCAGCACCGTCATCTCATTGAGGGCGTAGTTGAATTCGAAATGGGGAGCTCCGTCGAGGGTCACCTCCAGGAGGCTCCGCTCGATAACGCTGTACTTCCCCTGAAGAATGCTGGTGAGTCCGTCGATGAGATGTTCCCTGCCGATATCGGCCAGGAATCCCAGCCTTCCGCTGTTCACCCCGACAATGGGAATCCCGAAATTCCGGATGGTGAGGAACGAGTGGAGAAAAGTCCCATCCCCGCCAATGCTGAAAACAAAGGAAACATCGCTGCTGAAATCCTCGTGAGAGCTGAAAAAACCGTCGACATGCGGGGTAAAACTCATTTCCCTGCTGAGAAACTCATCGAAAGGCCGGTAGATGATGATTTCCACGTCATTGTCGTTCAGGTGGCGGAAAAACTGTTTCAACACCGGAAGGTACTCTTCCTGGACCTGGGTTCCGAAAACGGCAACTTTCATATCAGGGGCTTTAGATGTTCATATAGCGGAGAAACTGCTCCATCCGGTCTTCGTACATGTCACTGAGCATGGATTCGTCGGAGTAAACGGCGGCGATTTCATAGTCGTAGCGGGTGAAAGTCTGGATGACCGCTGACAATTCTACCTTGTTGAGTTTCATGGTGATCTCTATGCTGTCGCTATTTTCCGTGCGGTTCACAAAAAGGCCGAGGATGCGGGTGTCGTTACCTTCGATAATCTGGCTGATCTGGCTGGCCGAGTAGTTGTTCCAGGTGGTGCGGAGGATAATGACCCCTCCGGGTTCGGTCACCGAAAGGAGCTGGGCAAGCCTGGCCGATACGCCGGCGAGGGTGATGGCCCCCAGATAGTTGTGTTCTTCGTCAACCACGGCGATCACATCGAGGTTCAGCTTGTACATCACGGCAGCCACCTCAAAGAGGTGCTGGTGGGCGTGGACATGCGGGGTGTGGAGCTGAAGGGTGTGCTGCTCGATCTTCTCGCCGGCCAGGTTGAGATCATCGATCAGCCGGTCGGATATCAGTCCCAGGTACTCCCTTTCCTTGACCACGGGCAACTGGGACACCCTGTACAGTTCCATCAGGGTCAGCGCCTGCTGCCCCGTGTCGGCGGGTGTGACCACCGGCAGACTCTCAGATATCAGTTTTTCCGCTAGCACACCTTAAAGATGGGATAATTTTTCTATTCGCAGTCAAAGTTGTACCTTGCAGCGTCAAAATTAGTAAAATGACAAGACTAAGTGTAAATATAAATAAAATTGCCACCCTGCGCAATGCCAGGGGGGGTAATGTTCCTGATGTGGTTCAGACAGCCGTGGATTGTCAGCGGTTTGGCGCCCAGGGAATCACCGTCCATCCCCGTCCCGATGAACGGCATATCAGACGCCGTGATGTTTTTGACCTGAAGCCGGTGATCACTACCGAGTTTAACATAGAGGGATATCCCACTCCTGAGTTTCTGGAGCTGGTAATTGCCGTGAAGGCCGATCAGGTCACCCTGGTTCCCGATGCTCCGGGGCAGCTCACCAGCGACCATGGCTGGGATACCCGCCGTCACCTCTCCTTTTTGCAGGAGACCGTGGCCCGTTTGCAGGATGAGGGAATCCGCACTTCCCTGTTTGTTGACCCTGACCCTGAACTGGTGGAGTTTGCCGCCCTGTCGGGGACCAACCGCATAGAACTCTATACCGAGCCTTATGCATCAGGGTATCCCGCCAATCGCGAAAAGGCACTCCTTCCCTTTCTGGAAGCTGCCCTGAAAGCCCGCGAACTGGGCCTTGGCCTCAACGCAGGGCATGACCTCAGCCTCACCAACCTGCGCTTCCTGAAACAGGCCATCCCTTTCATCGATGAGGTCTCCATCGGCCACGCCCTTATCGCCGATGCCCTATACCTGGGACTGGAAGAGACCATTCACCGCTACCTCGATTGCCTGAAAGATTGAACCCGGCTTTCTCATGGAAAATTGCGGAACATGAAATACCCATGCCATTTCTTTGCACCAACCGTGATGAAATTGCGAAGCCATTTTTTGCGACCGCTGAAAGGCGACAATAACCGCAAAAATAAATCAATCATGGCTATTACATGTGGCCGTTAAAAACAAACAATTTATTCACATGAAACTCTATTACAGGAAAGAGGGTGAGGGAGAGCCCCTGGTGATTCTCCACGGATTATACGGATCCTCTGACAATTGGCTGGCGGTAGCCAGGAAGCTGTCGGAGCGCTATACCGTATGGTCGGTAGACCATCGCAACCACGGGCGTTCCCCCCACCATCCCGAACATAGCTATGCCGCCATGCGTGATGACCTGGCTGAGTTTTTTGAGACCCACCACCTGGGACCCGCAGTGATCCTGGGGCACAGCATGGGGGGTAAGGTGGCCATGCTGTTTGCTGCCGACTATCCCGAAAAGGTGAAGAAGCTGATCATCGCCGACATTGCCCCGAAAGATTATCTGACCATGGAGGATGAAAGCCAGTATTACCTGCATCGTAATATCCTGTTGGCATTGCAGGAACTCGACATCTCAGGGTATACTGAAAGGAGCCAGGTAGAGGAGAGACTTGCCGAAAAGATCGCCGATCCCCGCATCATTCAGTTTTTGCTGAAAAATACCGCACGTGAGCCTGTCACCCATCGTCTGAAGTGGCGCCTGAACGCCGTGGCCCTTTATGAAAACCTGGAAGAGATCGTGGGCGGCGTGAACCGCCGGTGGATCGATGACCGCATCCCTATCACCACCTATCCCGTGGTTTTCATCAGAGGTCTCCTCTCACGCTATATCACCGACGATGATATTCCGGCCATCAGGGAAATCTATCCGGAAGCCCGCATTGTGGATATTCCCGGTGCCGGCCACTGGCTGCATGCCGAACAACCCAAGCTTTTTCTGAAAGCCGTCACCGAATGTTGCTGACCGGCCGGAAATAACCGGCCGGATAAAAAGTTTTGAAAATGAATACTTTCCGGTACTCCCTTATAGTTTTGACGTCGTTACTGGCCTTATTTTTCACGGCATGCCGTGAGGACGACCCGCCGGAGTTGAGTGATGAGGCCGATATCGTGTCATTCATGATCGCCAAAAACCAGAATCCCTCCCTCACGAAAGATTATGCCGGGGTCATCGACCAGCCGGCACAACATATTGCGCTTTACTTTGAGGATGAGGAGTATTCCGGATTGCTGACCCCAACCATCGGAGTTTCCCCGGGTGCTGTGGTTTCCCCGGCTTCGGGAGTGGCGGTAAGCTTTGCCTCGCCGGTAACCTATACCATTACGGCTCCTTCGGGAGTGAAGAAAAACTATACCGTATCGCTGAGCTACCCGGGAGGAGAACCTCTGGTCACGGGAGTGCGGATCAATAACATCCCTTGTCCGGTCGACCAGGCTTCCGGCAGATATTTCTTTTCGGTGGCTCCCGGAGGAACTTCCGCGGTCAGGGTTTTTTGCATTGGTCAGAATACTGCTGAGTTTACCGTGGGCGGTGTCACCGCTTCCAACAACAGCGTGGTGACTATTCCCGGTTTTGCCGCAGGCACCACCCTGGAAATCATACCCCGGAGCAAGTCGGGGAAAACGGGAACCCCCGTGCAACTGGTGCTCACCTCCCTGCCCCTGGTCGTTGTGGAAGCACAGGGGACCATCGTCAACAATCCAAAGACCGAATGTCACATTGCGCTGATTGATCCGGCGGGGAAGACCAACGACTCATTATATTATTTCCCTGCCCATCGTGCCGGCATTGAAATCCGCGGGGGAAAGGCCCAGGAGTATCCCAAGAAGTCATACAGCCTGGAATTCCGCATGCCCACGGGCACCGAAGAAGTGCCCGATGGAACCAGGCTGCTGGGGCTCCGTGATGACGGCGACTGGATCCTTGATGCCATGTATATCGACCATGCCAGAATGCGCAACCGCCTCTCCACCGATATCTGGACGGCCATCAACAAGGTGCCCCATTTTTCAAAGGAACCAAAAGCAGTCAATGGTACACACGGCGCCTTCGTGGAACTTTTCATCAATGACAACTACCAGGGTTTGTACTGCCTCACTGAACGCATCGACCGCAAACAGCTGCAGCTGAATAAAAAACAGGGATACTGTTACAAGGCCAGCGAATGGAGTCCGTCAACGGAATTTGTGAACGGCGATGCCGCATATAATAATAATATGAATGACTGGGATGGCTGGGAACTGGAATACCAGGCCGAAAACGGAATGGCCTCCTCACCCCAGGTCAAATGGGAACCCCTGCGCAATTTCATCCGCTATACCGTGATGTCGGGTAATGCCGATTTTATGACCAACATCCCCCAGCGCATGGATCTCGCCAACCTGGCCGACTACCTCCTCTTCATCAACGCCATCGGCGCCGATGACAACTCGGGAAAGAACATTTATTTTTCCTTCTATGGCACTGGCTGGGAGAAGTTTTTCATCACTCCCTGGGATCTGGATGCCTCATGGGGTAGAAAATCGGACGGGACTCTCCTTGACCTTCGCAGTGGAGATTTCATTGGAGTGACGGGCATCCCCGGTGTGAACTCGCGCTATTGCCGCCCCAATGCCTTTTTCATGCGCATGACCGCACTCAACCCTGCAGGTTTCAGGAGCCTCCTCAAATCACGGTGGCTGGAACTGCGCCAGGGTGAGCTCTCCATGACCAGCCTGTCACAACGCATGGACACCTACCGCCAACAACTCCTCACCTCAGGCGCCTACGACCGCGAAAAACAAAAATGGCCCGATAATATCTCCCCTCTTGATGACGAAACCCAATACATGCTCTCCTGGATAGAAAACAGGATAAGCCAGGTCGACCAATACCTCCTGGAATTCCGGTAACACTCTGCCGGTCAGTTTCACCCTCACCTCCTTTTCTCCTCCCCGGTGCCCTTTGCGGCCTTTCCGGAAAATCAACCTTCAGACTGAAAGAAAATAGCCTCGTTTGATTGCAATATGAGTATTTTTTACTATTTTTAGTTAGGTTAAATCTCTTCCGGGAAATCTTCTGGGAGTGAATTCCCGGGAATGATTGACCAACCGTTCTGCAAAGGTCAAATCTTAATAACAAAACCTATGAAAAAAAGCCGGAATTTTTGCATTCCCGGATCGGGGGATGTAGTTGTGACGTTTACCAAAAGCACCTTATGTGTGCTGTTTTTTGGGTTTTTAATGACATTTCTCACAGGAAGCCGGGTGTATGGCCAGATGGCTATGAACACTACCGGAGTTCATCCATTCTCTTCAGCGGAACAGCAGCAAAGGTCGGTCAGGGGGACAGTGACCGACCGGGCAGGCCAGCCGCTTCCCGGAGTATCGGTAGTGGTGAAGGGGACCACAACGGGTATTACTACCGATGTGAACGGGAGTTTCTTCATTCAGATTCCCTCAGGTGCCGCTGTTTTGTCGGTGTCATTTGTAGGAATGAAATCACAGGAGATCATCATCGGAAACCAGTCGGTTTTCAATGTTGTTCTGGAGGAGGAGACCATAGGCCTCGATGAGGTGGTGGTCGTAGGGTATGGTACGGTAAAGAAGAGTGATGTGACGGGCGCCCTCACCAGTGTGACGGAGAAGGCGATCAAGGAGCGGCCGGTACAGAATGCTCTTCAGGCCATGCAGGGGAAAGCGGCAGGGGTCGACATTGTCTCCAATGTGCGTCCCGGGGAAACGGCCTCCATTAACATCAGGGGGACCCGTTCGATCAACGGTTCCAACTCTCCCTTGTTTGTGGTCGACGGGATCATCCTGATGGGAACCATCAACGATATCAATCCCAACGATATCGCCAGCATCGAAATTCTAAAGGATGCCTCTGCGACAGCGATATACGGATCACGGGGCGCCAACGGGGTGGTCCTGGTCACGACCAAATCAGGCAAAAGGGGTATGGTCTCAGTCAATTACGATGCCACCCTCTCCATAGACAACATCAGGTCGGTGACCGACTGGGCGTCGGCAGGGGAGGCCATTGACCGTTTCAGGCTGGCGCATGTCAACGGAGGGACGTATAAATCGGGGGCCAATGCCCTGAAATATCCCGATCCGTTTGCCGACATCCAGATGTTCGGGAACAACGATGCCATGACTATTGAAGCCATCAGAGCAGGGTATGAATGGAATGACCCCGGAAGCTATACCTCGGTGAAGACCCGTGCTGCCACTACCGAGGAGAAAGCACTGGGATGGCCCGACCAGATCCCGCTCTACAATTCCTCCAATATTCCCACCACCGACTGGATTGGCCTGCTGACCAAACCCAGCCAGACCCACAACCATCTTCTTTCATTTACAGCGGGTACCCCGGTTTCCAGGCTCTATATGTCAGTGGGGTATCTCAATAACGACGGAACCCAGGAGAACCAGTCCTACAAGAGGTACACCTTCCGTCTCAACGGAGACCTCACCCCCACCAAATGGCTGAACGTGGGAGCCTCCCTGAGCGCTTCCCGTTCCATTCAGGAGTATGGGGCCAGTAACCGCACGGGAACGGCCACTTACCCCAAGGATGCCTATGGTAATGCCCTCAGCCAGTATCTGATGGCCCAACCCTACGACAACGACGGAAAACTAATTGAGTTCCCGGGGAACAATACTACTATTCCTGTATGGAATCCCCTGATCGACATCGAACATGCCGAAGACCAGCGTCAGGCCACCAATTTTAATGCGAACCTTTTTGCCGAGCTGAAGTTCACTCCCTGGGTCCGCTACCGCCTCAACTTCGGTACCGGCCTCCGGAATTACCGCAATGCCACCTTTCAGGGGTCCCAGTCGACCCTCCTGCGGAAGGCAACACCTCCCACCTCCACGGCCTCCTATGATTCCGGAGAATCGTGGCAATATATGGTGGAAAACCTGCTCTTCTTCGACAAGAGCTTCGGCGTTCATACGCTGGGTCTGACACTGATGCAGTCGGCACAATACTATACCAGCGAGTCTTCGAACCTCGCTGCTTCCAAGATCCTCTACAACTCCAGTAAGTGGTATAACCTCAGCGCCAACCTCAACGGGAAACCCAACAGCTACGGCACAGGCTTCAACGAAAGCTCACTCCAGTCATACATGGCCCGCCTCAATTACAATCTGAAGGACCGCTATCTGCTTACGGCCACAGGACGCTGGGATGGTTCCTCGGTGCTGGCCACCGGCAATAAGTGGGATTTCTTCCCTTCGTTTGCCGTGGCATGGAAAATTCAGGAGGAGGAGTTCCTGAAACCGGCGGAGGCTGTCAACGAGTTGAAGCTCCGCATAGGGTGGGGCGTCACCGGTAACAGTGGCGTGGGTTCTTATACCACCATGGGCCCGCTCACCCAATACAACTATGTCTTCGGCACGGCTCCTGCCATTGGTTATATTCCCATGATGATGGCCAACCCGGCACTTGGTTGGGAAAAGACAGCCCAGTGGAACGCCGGAATAGATTTCGGGTTTTTTAATAACAGGATTTCGGGTTCGGTCGACCTGTACCAGTCCAATACCAGCGACATCCTGATGACCCGCGATCTCCCGCCGGTCATCGGCTACTCCAGTATTTGGTACAATATCGGCAAGATGAAAAACCAGGGAATCGAAATTTCCCTTTCGAGCGTCAATATTGACCGCAGGGGCTTTCGCTGGATGACCGACCTGAACTGGTCGGCCAACAAGGAGGAGATTGTCGAACTGGTAAACGGCGAGGAGGACATGGTCTCCAACGGATGGTTCATTGGCCATCCCCTGCAGGTTTTTCGCGATTATGAGGTCGCCGGGTTATGGCAGGATACTCCTGAAGACCTGGCGGAAATCGCCAAATGGGCGGCCAACGGGGTCAATTTTGCCCCCGGCCAGTATAAACCGGTGGAACAGGGAACTCCCGACTATAAACTGACTACCGATGACATGGTCATCCGCGGAACTATCCGCCCCAAATGGGTGGCCGGCATGACCAATACCTTTTCATACCATAATTTCGAACTCTCCTTCTTCATGTATGCCCGCATCGGGCAATCCTACCTCTCCCCGCTGGTCCCCGGGGGAATCACCGGAGGTAATTTCGTAGGCTACGTCAGAAGTGCCGATCCTTCGGAATTCTGGTCTCCCACCAATACCGGTGCCCAATGGCCTCAACCAACAACAACACCCAAGGTGTCGGTCGACGCCGTTAACAGGGCCAACTGGATCAACGACGGCTCCTTTGTCGCCGTCAGGAACATCTCCCTGGCCTATAATCTCCCCGCGCTTATCCTCAATAAGGTCCAGCTGAAAAACCTCCAGATCTATGCCCAGGTGCTTAACCCCTTCCTCTTCGGGGGAGAGGTGGTGAAATCAGGCATCAACCCCGATGACACCAACGGATGGATTTCCACCAACTCCATTGGTGACCTCAACGGGGGTACCAACAACAATACCATGATCGTCAAAAGCACTGTATTTGGTATTCGGGTAGGATTCTAATTCACTATTAAAATCAATATGTTATGAAAAAATATATTCTGTTGATCGCATTGATATTTGCTTTCGGATCATGCAGTGAGGATTTCCTGGAAGAGAAAGCCGTAACGACCCTGACACAGGATTTTTATAAAACCACCGAAGGCCTCGATATCCTGGTCAAGGGAACGTACCAGATCCTCCGTTTCAAGCCTGATTACAACCAGGGCCATTATATCTGTGGTGTGGGGAGTGATGTTGAATCCTACTGCTGGTCGAATGCCGACCGCATCAACATGGGGAGTTATTCCCCCAGTGGATGGGCAGCCACGACAACCGGACAGAGTTATTCAGCCCAGGTGAACATGCTTATTGGCGCCCAGGGCGGCTCCCGCACCGAGGGCGCTTTCCCCACCATCAGCAGGTGTAATCTCTTTCTGGAGAACTATGAGGGTCTCTCTGAAACCGACAAGGCTACCCTGGCCCCCCGCAAGGGAGAGATTCTCTTCCTGAGGAGCTATGCTTATTACCTGGTTACCAATACGCTGGGTTCTGTTCCCCTGATCCTGAAAAGCTATTCGGGGATGCCTGAGAATTTCGCCTTTCCCAAGGCCTCCCTTGAGGCGATCTACAAGCAGATCATCGGGGACCTGCGCACTGCCATCACCCTTCTTCCCGAAAGTGTTCCCACCTCCGACCTGGGGAGGATTTCCAGACCTGCGGCTGCCCATTTCCTTGCCAAACTGTACCTTCACAGGGCACAGGCTGCCGGATGGGGCAATAGCGGGGAAACCCACCTGAAGATGCTCTACAAAGGGAATGTCACCACCGATCTCGACTCGGTCATTCATTATGCCACCATGGTCATAGATATGAAAAAAGGCAACAATGCCGCCTATGGCGGGTTGCAGACCGATTTCGCAGAACTGTGGAAGAATGTGAGCGGGAACTACGACCGTGACAACTGCAAGGAGATTCTCCTGTCGGCCCAGTATGAACCGACACAAACGTATAACGACAGGTACGGCAATACCCTGGTCCATTTGTACAACAGCAATTATACCACCCTGAAATGCGGGGTCACCCGAAACCTCATGGATTACGGCAGGCCCTATGCCACAGCAGGACCTACCGACTGGGGATGTGACATGTACGGCGACAAGGCCAACGACTCCCGCTTTTACAAAACCTTCCTGACCGACTACTTTGCCAATAACACCTCCTATAACGCCACCACCCTCGAGGTGACGGGGGGTAAAACCTGGGACCCCGTAACCGCCTACTATTATAATAATGTGATCAAGGGGCCCAACGATCCGCCAGCCGTCAGCGGAAAAATCAAGATCCAGTACAAAAAAACGGCCCTGGTCTATATTGAGAATTCCAGGGAAGAGCCCCTGGACTCCCTTTGGGTGGTCAGCCAGCCCTTTATCATGATGGCCCGCTGGATGGTGGGAAGTCCCAACAACGCCGGGTATGTGATCAGGGAGGGGAATAATGTCACCGGTTTCAAACCGGGAGCCGTCGATCCCGGGAATCCTTCGGTGATCGTCAACTACGGTCAGCAAAACAGGAAGATCTACTACCGGCGCAGCGGGGATGCCGGGGAACCCTTTGGTCTGGACCGTGGCACTGGCGTGGCACAATGGTATCTCAGTCCACGGAAATGGCTTGATGTCAACAGGGGGACCGGAACGCTTCCCAACAACCCCGGGGCTATCGACGTTCCCTTGATGCGTCTCGCCGAGACCTATCTTATCAGGGCTGAGGCTTACGGCCGCAAGGGCAATTATGGGGCTGCCATCACCGACCTCAATGTCATCCGTAAACGGGCGGCCTTCCACACCGGGGAATCCCGTTCTGAAATCCTGATGAAGTATGAACCGGGAGTCCTCACCGGCCGCCTCGATGTTCCCGCACCCGACAAAGTCGCTCCTTTTAAGGTGACGATCGATTCTTATGACAAAATCATGATCGACGGTACCGAATGGCAGGGAGGATCGCCCCGCGCCATTAGGGAGAACTATCCCGCAGAAGCTGCCTCTGACGACCAGCGGTTCATACACTTCATTTACAACGAGAGGGCACGTGAGCTGATTTTTGAGCTGCTGACCGTCGAAGATCTCCATAATGCCGGGATCTGGTATGAAAGGGTACGCGACCGCGACATAATGGGAGCCCCCTCCTCGTCAACAGGAACAAATCACTTCCCGTTCCCGGTTGATGATACCGTTAACGCAGGCACCGTGGGAGCCCAGGGGATGGGCAAGGGACAACTCCAGAAATACCACACTTTCAAACCCTGGACCCAGTCCTTTCTTGACCTGCTGACCGATGAGCAGGGGAATTCCCTTGACGCATCAGCCAAAACGGCGTATCAGAACCCTGGCTATTAAATCGCGGGCTAAACTCCCGTTTATCCTAAGGTTAAAGGGCTGTTTCTGTAAGACGGCCCTTTAACTTTACTTACCCGGCTTCACCTGTTCTCCTCCTGCAGCAACGCTGATGGCTGCCAGTGACCCCCCGGCGTTGTTTTTATACAGCTGGTCCGTTGAGCCTGGCTGTCAGGGTTTACTAATTTGCCCGAAATGATTAGATTTGTTACCTCTGAAAATCCGTTACTTAATCATCATGAAACAGCCGGTTAAGACCATTTTGGGCCCCTCCTGCACGATTATGCTTTTTACAGCCTGGCTTGCTTTCATGGCCGGTTCATGCCATTCCCCCCGTGAAACAGCAGGCATTAACAGATACGCATTGGTCAACCGCCATAACATTCTGGTTGAAAAGTTTGACCCCCTGGCTTCCTTGTCGGTGGGCAACGGCAATTTTGCCTTTACCACGGATATTACCGGGTTACAAACCTTTTATAAGGAGTATGAAAACGGGATTCCCCTGGGGACCCTCTCCAACTGGGGCTGGCATACCCTTCCCAATGACGGGGAGTATAAGATATCAGAAAGTTACCTGTTCCACGAGGTCAGGGGCAGGAGCGTCCCCTATGAACATCAGATAAAGACCACAGAGAGGGCACGGCAGGCTTCCGATTATTTCAGGGAGAATCCCCACCGGCTCCATCTGGGCATTGTCAGGCTCGTGGTAAAAAAGCAAAACGGGGATGAGATCACCCTTTCCGACATTCAGGAGCCCCGGCATAGCCTGGATTTGTGGCGGGGTGAAGTGACCAGCCATTTCCGTGTGGAAGGAACCCCGGTGAGGGTGACGGTGTTTGTCCACCCTGACCGTGATGTGGTGGCGGCCAGGGTCGAGTCTGAGCTGATCGGGCTGGGGCGACTGGGGGTGGAGTGGCTGTTCCCATACGGAAACCCCGTCCATACCGATCCCGGATACGATTTCAGCGTTCCCGGAAAACACACCTCCAGCTTCGCTGAAAAGGGAGAAGCGTCAGCAATCATTCATAGACAGCTGGATCAGGATTCCTATTTTGCATCGGTTAGCTGGGAAGGAAAAGCCGACTTCAGGGAAACGGAAAGGCACCGTTTTTTACTGATGCCCGGCCATGAAGACGATATACTGGAATTCAGCTGTGAATTTTCGCCTGAGCGGGCACATGAAGAGGTGCCTGATTTCAGTGCGGTAAAGCAGGAGAATGAGATCCGCTGGCCTGGTTTCTGGGAATCCGGGGGTGCCGTCGACTTTTCGGAGTGCACCGATCTGCGGGCCCGGGAACTGGAAAGAAGGGTCGTTCTCTCGCAATACCTCACGAAAATCAACGGCTCAGGGAACCTGCCCCCCCAGGAAACCGGACTGACTTTCAACAGTTGGTACGGGAAATTCCATCTCGAGATGATCTGGTGGCACAGCGCACATTATTATAACTGGCAAAGAGAGGAGAACATGGCCGGTCAGCTGGCTTATTACCGTGATATTTACGGGCATTCCCTCGAATCGGCGCGGCTGCAGGGATACCGGGGGGTGCGCTGGCCCAAGATGGTGGGCCCTGAGGGACAGAACAGCCCCTCCTCGGTCGGTTCATACCTCATCTGGCAGCAGCCCCACCTGATCTACCTGGCGGAACAGCTCTACCAGGCCAACCCATCCCCGCAGATTCTCGGGGAATGGGCCGGACTGGTCTTCGCCACGGCGGAATTCATGGCCGATTTCCCGCTTCGCGACACCACTTCCCGCCTTTATCACCTCGCACCGCCCCTGATCCCCGCCCAGGAACACTGGAACCGCGAAACGACCATGGACCCCCCGTTCGAACTGGCTTACTGGTACTGGGGACTGACCACCGCCCGGAAATGGAAGGAACGCCTGGGAGAACTTCCCGATCCCCGGTGGGAGGAGGTCCGCAACAACCTTCCCGCCCCGGCCCATGTCGATAACCTTTACCTGGGCATCGGGAATGGCCCCGATTCCTATACCCGCAGTGAAAACATGCGTGATCACCCCATGGTCCTGGGAACCCTGGGAATGTTGCCCCAATGGGAAAAAGTGAACCCGGAGATCATGAGAAATACCCTGGATTATGTCATGCAGAACTGGGACTGGCAGCATACCTGGGGCTGGGATTACCCAATGGTGGCCATGTGCGCCACCCGTTTGCGCGAACCCGAAAAGGCCCTCGAAGCCCTTCTGAAAGAAACCCCCAAAAATACTTATTTAGTCAATGGTCATAATTACCAGGACCAACGGCTGAGAATCTACCTCCCGGGGAACGGCGGATTGCTGAAAGCCATAGCCCTCATGTGCGCAGGCTGGGAAGGCTGTGACCATAAAAATCCGGGATTCCCCACCGATGGGAAATGGAAGGTGAAATGGGAAAACCTGAACCCCGATTTTTAAACTACGAGACCCGGATTATTGGTATATTTGCCGTCACTATCGTAAAGCATGATCCTATGAGGCCCTTCTTTTCCCTTGCTCTCCTGCTTCTTCTTTCGGTGGGGTTGGCCGGTTTTTCCTGCAGTGATAAAAATCCCCCTCCCGAACCTCCTCCGCTCGAAGAACCTGATCCGGTAATTCCTGCCTCCTTATTCGCCATGGGGGTGGATCTTTCTTATGTTAATCAGATAGAGGACCATGGCGGGGTTTATCGTGATTCCGGGGAAGCGAAGGATCCTTTTGCCATTCTGAAATCACTCGGCGCCAACACCGTAAGGGTGCGGTTATGGCATCATCCGCAGTGGGTCAGGGAGGTCTATGGCGATCCTGCCAAGCCCCTGTATAGTGGTTATGGCGATGTGGTAAAGTCCATCCGCAGGGCCAAAGATCTTAAAATGGCGGTGCTTCTCGATTTCCACTACTCCGATTTCTGGGCCGACCCCGGTCGCCAGGAACCTCCCAGGGCATGGGAGAATATCACTTCCCTCAATGTGCTGAAAGATTCGGTATACAACTACACCTTCACGGTGTTGCGCAACCTTGACAACCTTGGTCTGATGCCGGAAATGGTGCAGATCGGCAATGAGACCAACTGCGGATTCATGATGACCGGCACCAAAAGCGGTTTTCCCGTCCTGAACGCCTGCAACGGCCAGTGGCAAAACCTGGGGATCCTGGTCAACAGCGCCATCAGTGCCGTCAGGGATGCCTCGGCACCCTCTGCTGTCAAACCTGAAATCGCCCTTCATGTGGCAGACCCCAAAAACCTGGAGTGGTGGTTCTCCAAAGCCGTAACCGACGGAGGGATCAGCGATTTCGACATCATCGGGTTTTCCTGGTACCCTCTCTGGCATACCACCATTCCGTTGGGTTCCCTCCCCGCCCTGGTGAAAAAAATGAAAACCACCTACGACAAGAAGGTGATGGTGCTGGAAACGGCCTATCCGTGGAGTATCTCGGGCGCTGACAACTACAACAACCAGTTCGGTTCCCAGAAACCCCTGACCGGTTTTCCCTTCAACCAGCAGGGACAACTCGATTTTATGCTGATGCTGACCCAGGAGATGATATCTGCCGGTGCCAGCGGTGTCTTTTACTGGGAACCCGCCTGGATCACCTCGGGAATGAAAGACTCCTGGGGTACCGGTTCTTCCTGGGAAAATGCCGCGTTTTTCGATTTCCAGGGAAATACGTTGCCTGTAACCCGCTACCTGAGCTGGGAATACAAGATGAACCCTTAGCTGATGAGCATCCCGGAAATAGAAACCCCAGGGGGCGCTGCCGGCAGAGAACCAGGTTCTGTCAGCGACATTTTCAGTCTCTTGTTCGCCAACCACGGGGGAGAACCTCCGAAAAATACCCTCTCCGGAATTCGTGACTTTGCCTGGTCCCTGGCCGGGTTAGAGATTTCTCCTGCAGAGCTGGAACGCGAATTGGGATTTTCACCGGGGCATACCCCGGAACCGTTTGCCGGAATGGTCCTGTCGGCCCTCAAGGAAGCTCCTTCACTATTCGAACCCAGGGCAGGCTTCAGGGCTTTGTCCCCTGTGCTCTTTGATCCCTCCCGGCGGCTTTTGTCAGTGGGAACCCACACCTTTTCGCCGGGGAAAATCATCTTCTCCCAAATCAAAAATGCCGAAGGCGTGCTTTTTTTCGCTGCCACGGCAGGGAGTGCGGTAACGCTCAGGTGTCGTGAACTCAACGATGCCGGGGATCAGGTCTACAGTTATGTCCTCGACGCCCTGGGGTCGCTGGTGGCAGAAAAAGCCACCGAAAGGATGATGGAGTGGCTGGAAACCCGTCTGGCTCCCGTGCAATGGGCCATTACCGAATCCTACAGCCCCGGATATTGCAACTGGGATGTGGCGGAACAACAAAAACTGTTCTCCTTTTTCCCATCCCGATTTCTGGGAATTACCCTGTCTCCTTCATCCCTGATGAGTCCCGTGAAATCAATCAGCGGGGTCATCGGCACAGGACCCCGGGTGAAAAGAACGGGCTATCACTGCCATATATGTACCGACAAGACCTGCATCTACCGCAGAATCAGGAACCCCCTTGTCTGATTCTCCTGCCTGCAAAATGCATGTTTTTGTGAAATTTACAGTTTGATTTGATTTTTGGTTTATTTTTGCCTGAAAACAATAACAAACTAAAGAAAGAACCATTAAATGGCAAATAGTCAAGTGAACCCCAAAGGCCGGCGTCAGTCACTTTTTATGGTGTTGCTGCTGGCGGTTATGATGCATGGATTTTTCGTCCCATCGTTAACGGGCCAAACCTCCGTTGAGGTAACCATTGATGCCAGGGCCCCGGGAAAGGTGATCTCCCCCAATATCTACGGAAAGAACAATTCCCTTTCTGATAATCCCTCGTCACCGGTTACTGCGGCTGCCTGGCAGCGTTACCGTGATGCCGGGATCACCATCTTCAGGGAGAGCGGGGGTAACAACTCCACCAAATACAACTGGCGTAAGAAGCTCAGCAGTCACCCCGACTGGTATAACAATGTCTATTCCCATGACTGGGACTACGCGGCACGCTCGCTGCAGCAGAACCTCCCCGCGGCACAGGGGATGTGGACCCTTTCCCTCCTGGGTTGGGCCGCCTCAAACAAGAGCAACAACTTCAACGACTGGAACTACAATTCTTCAAATTGGTGGAGCGGTGTGCACCAGAACCTGGCGGGAGGCGGAACCGTGAATCCCGATGGGGGTAGTAAGGCATTGCAGGCGGGCGATCCCACCAAATATTTGGAACAGTGGCCCGCCGATTCGGTGGTGGAAATCCTGAGAAAGTGGATGGGAGAGGGGGGACTCGGTTATGACCCCAACCGTCTCCTTTACTGGAATATGGACAATGAGCCTGAGATCTGGAGTGGTACCCATGATGACGTGATGACTCAGCAGATTCCAGCTGAGGAGTTCATGCAACGCTATTTTGAGACCGCCAAAAAGGCCAGAGCCCTCTTCCCTGATATTAAACTGATGGGACCCCTCGCTGCCAATGAATGGCAGTGGTACAACTGGAACAACAATGCCATCGCCTCAGAGGGTAAGAATTATGTATGGCTCGAATACTTCATCAAGAGAGTCGCCGAGGAACAAAAGGCTACAGGCGTCAGGCTTCTCGACCTCCTCGACATTCATTTCTATCCCGGAGAGACAGATCCTGCCCAGGTTTTGCAGCTCCACAGGGTCTATTTCGACCGCAATTATGTCTACCCCGGCCATAACGGGGTTCACCGCATCGGCGGGTGGAATACCTCCATCAACAAGGAGTATGTCTTCGAAAGATGCCGGGAGTGGCTGGAAAAGTACATGGGCCCTGACCATGGGGTGACTTTCTCGGTGACCGAAACCTCGGTCAGCGGAAACCTTCCCGTTATGGTCAATACCCTCTGGTATGCCTCTATGCTGGGAGAGTTCGGCCAACGGGGAGTGGAAGTCTTCACTCCCTGGGACTGGAGGGTCGGTATGTATGAGGTGGTCCACCTTTTTACCCGGTACTCCCATGCTCATGCGATTCCCGGTGTGTCGTCCGATGAGACCCTGGTGTCGGCTTACTCAAGCATCAGCGAAGATTCCGACTCAGTCACCGTTATTCTGGTGAACCGTCATCTCACGGAATCACGACAGGTCAATGTTTCGCTCAGCAACTTTGTGATGGCCGGAACCACGCTGTCGACACGGCAGCTCAAGAGCCTTCCCGCTACTGAAACCTTCGTGTCTGCTTCTGAAAATGGCCTTCTCGCGGGAACCACAGAGGCAGGAGAGGCGGGTTTCAGTGTTGTTTTGCCGCCCCTGACGGTCACTGCCGTGATGGTGCCGGGCGGACTAACCGCAGCCTCTGCGCTTCCGCAGGAACCAGGGAAAGAGCCTTCCGTGAAACTCTTCCCGAACCCCGCCACCACGGAATGCCGGGTGGTGTGGAGTCACTCATGCCGGCACGAGGGAACCCTCGAAGTCAGGGATATCGCCGGAAAGCTTCTGTTCCGCCGCCACCTCGATGCATCGGCCCTCGAAATGGGAACCACCAAAATCCCCGTCAGCCACTGGCAGAAAGGCAGCTATTTCGTCAGACTGACCACGCCGGAATTCTCCTGGTCGTCCCCCCTGATGGTATGGTGACCCCATCACTGTTAAAAAAAAGTCCATTATTTTCTGAAGGGTCTGTTTTTTATTAAAAAGTTTTTATTTTCACCCCATCTTTACATGGCAACCCCGCCTGTAGGAAAACATCTAAGTTTTATTGAGAAATCGAAAACAATGAACCAGAGCAAACCACGAATCATCAAGGATTACGACAAACTCGACCCTGCCATTCAGGAACAGATCAAACTGGTCTATCCTGCGGGTTTCAGCGACCATCTGCTATATTACTTTGACAAGGACGGCAAAAATGTGAGCGCCCTTCCCTTTGAGACTGAAGACAAGTACTACCTGATCAGGATGACCCTCAGTGAGGCCGAAAGAATCATTGAAGATGACGATGATTACGATGACGACGGCTTCCTGAAGGATCATGTCAGGGAAGAATACGAGGATAAATATGCCGACATGGAGCTGGCGGCGGCCGATGAGGAGGAGGATGAACCTCTTGACGAGCCGGTCGATGACGGCGACGATGACGACTATTAATGAAAAATAAGGGGCGCTGTGGTGCCCCTCTTGTTTACCGGGAAATCCGTTTCCCTTAAATTAACTGAAATGAAAGAGACGAAAAAAGCAATATTGGTCATTCTGGACGGATGGGGCATCGGGGATGGCAGCAGCCGTGATATTATATCGCAGGCGCCGACACCCTTTATGGACTTCCTGCATGCGCACCATCCGCATGGTCAATTGCTCACCTGCGGCCGTAATGTGGGACTTCCCGACGGCCAGATGGGCAATTCCGAAGTGGGACACCTTAATATCGGCGCCGGAAGGGTCATTTACCAGGACATGGTGCGGATCACCAAGTCGATTGAAGATCGCGAAATGTGGGAAGATCCCCAGGTGGTGAAAGCCTTCTCCTATGCCCGTGATCACGGGAAACAGGTCCACCTCATCGGACTCATAGGCCCCGGAGGGGTCCACGCCCTGAGCTCCCATATGATCGCCCTCTGCCAGATCGGCACCGACATGGGGGTGGAAAAGATATTCGTCCATGGGCTCACCGACGGCCGTGATACCGACCCCCGCTCAGGCCTGGGCTTCGTGGCCGACGACCTGGAAAACCTCAAGGGTACCAACGGTAAATTTGCCTCCCTGATCGGGCGTTATTACGGTATGGACCGCGACAAAAACTGGGACCGGCTGAAACTGGCCTATGACCTCTACACCACGGGAAAGGGAAAGAAAACCACCGACCTGTTACAAACCATCAGGGAAAGCTACGACGAAGGGGTGACCGACGAATTCCTGCAGCCCATCGTGGTGACCGATGACCTTGGAGAACCCCTGGGGATCTTCCGCGAAGACGATGTGGTCATCTGCTTTAATTTCCGCACCGACCGGCTGCGCCAGACCACCATCGCCTTTACCCAGAAGGACCTTCCCGAATACGGAATGCATACCATGCCCCTGCAGTGGTACACCATGACCAGCTACAAAGCGGACTTCCGGGGAATCCATGTCATCTTCGACAAGGACAACGTGATCAACACCATGGGAGAGCTGGTCTCTGCCGCGGGACTGAAACAGATACGGATCGCCGAGACCGAGAAATATGCCCATGTGACCTTCTTCTTCAGCGGAGGCAGGGAGGCGGAATTCCCCGGAGAAAGCCGCATAATGGTGCAATCGCCCAGGGTACCCACGTATGACCTTCAGCCCGAAATGTCGGCACCCCAGGTCAAAGACGCCATCGTCGCCGAACTCAATAAACAGTCGGCCGATTTCGTGGTCCTCAATTTTGCCAACGGCGACATGGTGGGCCATACCGGGGTTTATGAGGCTATTTACAAGGCTGTGAATGCCGTCGACGCATGCCTGAAAGAGGTGGTGGAAGCCGCCCGCGCCAACGGATATGAGGTGCTCATCATTGCTGACCATGGAAATGCCGACAATGCCGTGAATGTCGATGGCTCCCCTAATACCGCCCATTCCCTCAACCCCGTTCCCTGCATTTATGTGGGCGACAGAAAGGACGTCACCGTCAAAAACGGAATCCTCGCCGATGTGGCACCCACACTCCTGAACCTCATGGGACTGGAGACCCCCCGGGAAATGACCGGCAAAGTACTTATTGAAGAATAAGAATACCGTTTTGTCATGATCGAGATCGGCCGTACCATCATCAGTATGGACCTTCTGGAGGATTTCTTTCTTTGTGACCTTGCAGAATGCAAGGGGGCCTGCTGTATTGAAGGCGATTCAGGGGCACCCCTGTCACAGGAGGAAGCCCGTTTCCTCGAAGAAGGCTACCAGGCTTACTGCGATGCCCTGCCCCCTGACCATCGTGAAATCATTGAAAAAACAGGATTTTCAGTGATTGATGCCGACGGGGATCTGGTCACGCCGCTGGTGAATAACCGGCAGTGTGCCTACTCTTTCACCACGGAAGAGGGGATTCTGCATTGTGCCGTCGAGAAAGCCTGGGCGGAAGGAAGAACACCCTTCCGCAAACCGCTCTCGTGCCACCTCTTTCCGGTAAGAATTCAGGAATACCGCCATTTTGACGCAGTCAATGTTCAGAAACTGGAGATCTGCCGGCCGGGTCGCGAATGTGGCAAAAAAAATCACCTTCCCCTGTGGAAATTCCTCAGGGAACCGCTGATCCGCCGTTACGGCGAAGAGTGGTACCTCGCCCTGGAAGCTGCCGCACGCTATAATCAATAGGCCATCAGTTCCACCCTGTTGCCATCGGGGTCGAGGATCACCGACTCATAGAGATTATCGCCGGTGACCCGGGGCTCCCCGATCACCCTGAAACCGTCGGCCCGCAACTTATCGGTCAATTCATTCACCTTCTGACGGCTGCCGGGGTTGATGGCAAAGTGAATCAGCCCCGTGTACTGCTTCATGTTGTTGTTCTTGTTCATCGGAACATTGGGCATCTCCATGATTTCAAGCCTGGTACCCCCGCTGAAAGAGAGAAAATAGGAACGGAACTCCCTGGAATGATTGTAGTAAGCATGCCCCGGGGTGGCATCAAAGTAATGCGCGTAAAAATTACGCATCCCTTCCAGGTTATACGTCCATATCGCTAAATGATCAATGGTCATAATGGGTTGGTTTTCGTTCGACGTTTGATTGTACGCACCTTTTGACACAGGGTTATAAAAACCGTGCATTTCATTTTTTCAACTTTTACTGTCAAATAGTCGGCCTGACGGGAAATCTTTTCAATATTTAACCATTTTTATGTTTCCATGGTCAGGAGGCTGGAGAAAGGGTCAGTATTTTTGTGATGACTTCCAATGTATTGATAATTATATTGTTATAGCGTATGTTGGAATGTCGTAGCCGATTCGATCCCTTCAGACGGGCGATGAGATACAAAAGGAGACTTTGGAAAAATTCTTACTTTTGCGGTGCAACAATTTTGCACACGGTTTGTTACCGGTTACAAGGAAAAGCATCAGAATGACAAAGTACACTGTTCCGGCGTTGCTGGATGAGAGTTTTGAGAAATTTGCCGGCCGTCCAGCCCTGGGGTTCGCCGGGGAAGAGCCGCTGACATATAGTCAGTTGCAGGAAATGATCGGGTTAGTATCCCGGCTGTTGTCAAGTCAGGGCATTGTGGCAGGCGATAAGGTAGCTATCCTGAGCACCAACATGCCCAACTGGGGGGTTTCTTATTTTGCCATACTCCGTTCAGGTGCGGTGGCGGTGCCCATACTTCCCGATTTTCATTCCAACGAGATTAAGACCATCCTGGAGCATGCCGGGGCGAAGATGCTTTTTGTCTCCGAGAACCTTTATTATAAAGTGGAAAAAGAGGATTTGTCAGGAATTGAGGCGATGGTACTCACCGACCGGCTGGCGTTGATCCCCCGGGGAACGCCGGTCAGCGGTCTGCCTGCCCTGGTTCCCTACACGGCCCCTCCCGGGGAGGCCGCTCCCGCCCCTTCCGTAGAAGAGGAGGATCTGGCCACGATCATTTACACTTCAGGAACCACGGGGAATTCTAAGGGAGTGATGCTGACCCATAAAAATATCAGTTGGAACGCCCTGCAGTCGATCACTATCGAACCCCTTGTTCCCACCGACCGGTTCCTCAGTATCCTGCCGCTCTCACACACCTATGAGAATACCCTCGGTCTCCTCTTCCCTTTGTTTTACGGAGCTTCCACCTGGTATCTGCGGAAACCCCCGATACCTCCGGTGTTGCTGCCCGCCCTTCAGCTGGTCAGACCCACGAAACTGCTCTCGGTACCCCTGGTGATTGAAAAGATCTTCAAAGGGAAAATTTATCCCGAGTTCCAGAAAAGTGGGGTCATCAAAACGCTTTACAGTTTTCCTCCTATGCGCAAGGTGCTGCACCGTGTGGCCGGGAAGAAGCTGATGAAGACTTTTGGCGGGGAACTCACCTTTTTCGGGGTGGGCGGTTCCAAACTTGATGGCACGGTAGAGCGCTTCCTCAAGGAGGCCCGTTTTCCCTATGCTATCGGCTACGGGCTGACCGAGACAAGTCCCCTGCTGGCCGGTACCAAACCCAGCACACCCCGGATAGGCTCCACAGGCCCGGCCCTACAGGGGGTCAAACTACGCCTGGCCGACGCCGACCCCGATACGGGAGAGGGTGAAATTCAGGCCCAGAGCCCCAACGTCATGAAAGGATACTACAAGAACCCCGAAGTGACAGCACAGGTGTTTACCCCCGACGGATGGTTCCGTACCGGCGACCTGGGGTCGTTCGACAAAGATGGCTTCCTGCGCATCAAGGGAAGAATTAAAAATACCATCATCGGCGCCAGCGGTGAAAATATCTATCCCGAAGAGATTGAATCGGTCATCAACCGGATGCGTTTTGTGCTCGAATCCCTGGTCGTGGAAAAGAAAGGCAAACTGGTGGCCCTGATCCACCTCAATATGGAGGAGATAGAACACCAGTATCAGTCAATGCGCCAGGACGCCTCCCTCTTCGCCGATAAAATCAGCGACCGCAAAGATGAGATTCTCAGGGAAATACAGGACAAGGTGAATGCCCAGGTCAACAAATTCAGCAAATTACAGCAGGTGCTCTTCCAGAAAGACCCGTTTGAGAAAACCCCGACACAGAAAATAAAGCGTTTTCTCTATCACCAGAAAAACGAGGCTAAGGAGAAATAGCCCGTGTGGTGACTTTCGGGATACCGTGGAAAATATTACTTTTGCCACGGTTTCTTTTTATATGGAAAAAAGCTCAAGATACGCTGCCCGTGGTGTGTCGGCCTCAAAAGAGGACGTGCACAACGCTGTCGACAACCTCGACAAGGGGTTGTATCCCCGGGCTTTTTGCAAAATCATCCCCGATATTCTGGGTAACGATTCCGATTGGTGCAATATCATGCATGCCGACGGTGCGGGGACCAAATCATCACTGGCGTACCTTTACTGGAAGGAGACGGGTGACCTTTCGGTATGGAAGGGAATAGCCCAGGATGCCCTGGTCATGAACCTCGACGACCTGTTGTGCGTGGGGGCTGTTGATAATATCCTCGTTTCCTCGACCATCGGAAGGAATAAGCATCTCATCCCCGGTGAAGTCATCAGTGCCGTCATAACGGGTACTGAGGAGCTGTGCGCAGAATTACGCGCCATGGGAATCGGCATCTGGCTCACAGGTGGGGAGACCGCCGATGTGGGCGATCTGGTGAGGACCATCATCGTGGACTCCACGGTGACCTGCCGCATGCGTCGCCGCGATGTGATCGATGCCGGAAACATCGCCCCGGGGAATGTCATCGTGGGACTGGCTTCTTACGGACAGGCCACCTATGAAAAGGGATACAACGGAGGTATGGGAAGCAACGGTCTTACTTCGGCACGTCACGATATCTTCAGCCACTCCCTGGCCACCAGGTACCCCGAGAGTTTCGACCCTGCGGTTCCCCGTGACCTGGTGTATGCCGGCAGCTATGGCCTGCAAACTCCCGTACAGGATACCGGCCTCGATGCCGGACGCCTGGTATTGTCACCCACACGCACCTATGCCCCCGTGATACGCAAAGTACTGGAGGAGTCACGGAACGCCATCTCAGGCATGATCCACTGCTCAGGAGGCGCCCAGACCAAAGTGATGAATTTCGTGGAGAATGTGCACATCATCAAGGACAACCTCTTCCCGGTGCCGCCGCTCTTCAGAATCATCAGGGAAGAGTCGGGAACCAGCTGGAAAGAGATGTACAAGGTCTTTAACATGGGGCACCGCATGGAAGTATACACCGATGCGACCACCGCCTCACGGGTAGTGGCCATCGCCGCCTCCTTTGGTATCGACGCCCGCATCATCGGCCGCGTCGAAATATTCTCCGGGAAAAAACTGACCATCCATACTGAAGCCGGAATATTCGAATATTAACTCTCCTATCATATGTCAGAACATCCTTTACTGGAAAAATTCGAGTCGATACAACACCGGTTCGAGGAGGTCTCCCAGCAGATCACCGATCCTGCAGCCATGTCCGATATGAAACGCTATATCAGGCTGAATCAGGAATACAAGAGACTGGAGGCTCTGGTGGCTGCCTTTCGCGACTACCGGGCGACCGTCGATAATATAAACTCGGGATGGGAAATCCTGGATGAGGAGAGCGACCCGGAGATGAGAGAGATGGCACGCGAGGAGATTGAGCGGTCGACGCAACTGCTGCCCGGGAAGGAACAGAAACTGAAGCTTCTGCTGGTTCCTGCTGATCCTGAAGATTCCAAGAATGCCATCCTGGAGATCCGCGCGGGGACAGGAGGTGATGAAGCCAGTATTTTTGCCGGAGACCTTTTCCGGATGTATTCCAAATTCTGTGAACGTAAGGGATGGCGTTTGGAAGTCACCAACGTGAGCGAAGGAACGTCAGGAGGCTTCAAGGAAATCGTGGCCACGGTCACCGGTGAGGGAGTTTATGGAATCCTCAAGTACGAATCGGGAGTCCACAGGGTGCAGAGGGTGCCCCAAACCGAGACCCAGGGCCGGGTGCACACTTCCGCGGCTACCGTGGCCGTCCTGCCCGAAGCCGAAGAATTTGACGTGGAACTCAGGGAAAGCGACATCCGCAAGGATACCTACTGTTCCTCGGGACCGGGAGGCCAGTCGGTGAACACCACCTATTCGGCCATCAGACTGACCCACATGCCGACAGGGATCGTGGTGACCTGCCAGGATGAAAAATCACAGCTGAAAAACCTGGCCAAGGCGATGACCGAACTGCGCACCCGCATCTATAACATGGAGTATCAGAAGTATATCGACGAAATTTCACAACGCCGGAAAACCATGGTTTCCACGGGTGACCGGTCGGCAAAGATCAGGACCTACAACTGGCCGCAGGGTCGTGTCACCGACCACCGCATCGGACTTACCCTTTACAATCTTCCGGCCATCATCGCCGGTGACCTTGACGAAATCATCGAAAAACTGATGATCGAAGAGAATTCAGAGCGGCTTAAGGAAGCGGAAATCTGACCCGCAGCCACCTCATCATCGAACAAGCGCTGAGCACCAATAAACCTGCGAAGCCTCTTCCCCTTTCTGCGGTATGACGGAGCCCGAATTCCCGGGAACCCGGTATGGCCGGCGTGTTCCCCCTGGTCAGCCAGCCATCGTGGCCTTTTTCCTTTTTCGTTGGATCACCCACCTGAAAATCGAGAAAAAGAGGATCAGGATGATGATGGCAATGATGATGGGAATGATGATGGTGATAATCGGAGTGACCACGGCGAGGATGTTCTCACCGGTGGATACCAGTACGTTTCCTGTGCCTGCCGTGGTACTGCTCGACCCCAGCCTCAGGGCGGCGGTGCTTCCCTGGACGGCAGCGGCGGCGCCGCCTCCCACGATAAACCCAGTGATCCATCTCACCAGTTCGTTGTCAACAGGCAGTACCGATGCCGAAATGAGGGTCCCCGCCCCGATGGCCAGGGGCGTGGATATGGTATCGAGAAGGTTATCCACAAAGGGAAGGTAATAGGCACCCACCTCCACCAGGGTGGCCACGCCCAGGGCCATAAGGGCTGTATTTCCCGACAGCCAGGCAAAACTCTCGGTCAGCGGCAAAAAACCTAAACGACCGGCAATGCCGGCAATCAGCAACGGAAGAAATACCCGGAAACCGGTACTGGCACTTAACCCAATCCCCAGGGCTACAGCGGTAATGATCTCTTTTTCCATTATCCGGATTTTGTTTTGTTCAAAGTTAACGATAATTATCTCTTTCGAAATTGTATCTTTAAAATTTGAAACTGTACTGCAAATTTCCTGCCATGCTTAAAAATGAACTCTTTGCTCAGATCAGGGAAAAACGGAGTTTCCTGTGTATCGGCCTCGATACCGATATTGAGAAGATTCCCCCTTTCCTGCGCAGCGCTGAGGATCCCCTGTTTGCCTTCAACCGGGCCATCATCGATGCCACCCATGATTTGTGTGTGGCCTACAAGCCCAACCTGGCATTTTATGAGAGCTTGGGCTCTGCCGGTTGGGTGAGCCTGGAGAAGACCCTGCGCCATATCAGGAGCCACTATGCGGGCATGTTCGTCATCGCCGACGCCAAAAGAGGCGATATCGGCAATACCTCGGGATTGTACGCCCGGGCTTTCTTTTCGGAAATGGATTTCGATGCCGTCACCGTGGCGCCCTATATGGGGGACGATTCGGTGCGGCCGTTTCTCGATTATCCCGGGAAGTGGACCATATTGCTGGCTCTCACCTCCAACCGGGGAGCCGCCGACTTCCAGCTCAGGGAGGATGCCGCAGGCCATCGCCTCTACGAAGAGGTGATCAGGCATTCACTGGCCTGGGGCAACGACGAAAACATGATGTACGTGGTGGGAGCGACCAAAGCCGAAAAACTGCAGGAGATACGCACCATCATTCCCGGTCACTTCCTGCTGGTTCCCGGCATAGGAGCACAGGGCGGAAGCCTGGAAGAGGTATGCCGTTACGGCATGAATGACCAGTGCGGACTCCTGGTGAACTCCTCACGGGGTATCATCTACGCCTCAGCAGGCGAGGATTTCGCAGAAGCCGCCCGCAATGAGGCCCTGAATCTTCAGATCGAAATGGAAGAACAACTTCTTGAAGCGGAACTGATATGAAGGAATAACCAATAACCAATAACCATAGTATTATGACTGAACAACACTGGCAGACTCTGTTGAGGATTCTGGAAGGAGAAGTGCCGCCGTCACCCGTTGCGGGATTTATCATCGACAGTCCCTGGCTTCCCGGCTGGGCGGGGATCTCGACCCTCCGTTATTATGCGTCTGAGAAGGCATGGCTGGAGGCTAATCTGAAAGCCCAGGAAGAATTCCCCGGGGTGCTTTTCCTGCCGGGTTTCTGGTCGGAATTCGGCATGTGCACCGAGCCTTCGGCCTTCGGCGCCAAAACCATCTGGACAACCCATGCTCTTCCGCACGCCGACAGGATCATTTCCGACCTTGCAGATATTGACCGGATCAAAGAGCCCAATCCCAGGACCGACGGACTCCTTCCCTTCATCATTGAGCGGCTTGCCGAATGCCAGCCGGCGATAGAACAGGCAGGCCATGAGATTAAATTCGCCATTGCCCGCGGACCCCTCAATATCGCCTCTTTCCTGATGGGCACTACCGAGCTGATGATGGGCATGATGATGGAACCCGAACGGGTGCATCGCCTGCTGGAAAAGATCACCCGCTTTTCCATCAACTGGATCCGCCTCCAGAAGGAGAAATTCCCCACCATCGAGGGAATCCTCCTCCTTGACGACATCGTGGGATTTGTCGGTGACGAGGAGTGCCGCGAGTTTGCCGTCCCTTATCTGAAGCGCATTTTCCAGGCTTTCCCCGCCAGGGTGAAGTTTTTCCATAACGACGCCCAGGGATTGGTCAGCACCCCGTACCTTGAGGAGATCGGCGTTAACCTCTTTAATTTCAGCTTTGAACACTCACTGCAGGAGATCCGCACCCTGGCCGGACCCACGGTCACCCTGCTGGGCAACCTGCCGCCGCGTGATGTCCTGGCTGCCGGTACCCCTGACGTCGTCAGGGAGGAAACCCGCAAAATGGTGGCCTCGATCGACGACCATTCCCGGATTCTCTGGTCGGTGGGCGGAGGGATGCCCCCCGATGTCTCTTCCGGAAACATCAGGGCTTTCCTGCAGGGCCTCAGGGGAGAATGACCCCCTGAGCAAAAAACCGGCGCCTGCTTATCACTCCGGGATCATCGGCCGGCAGGGTAACGGCACAACAGAAAAGATGGAGCGGAGACATGGGAGATATTTTAAAAAGAGTATTATAACGGTTCGACAAATGAAAAGATTAATGGTACCGGTCATGGTTTTACTGATGATCACAGGAGGCTGTGGACCGAAACAGCCCGAAGGGAAAGTAAAAACAACATTTTCCGGGGCCCCCGGGGAGGTCAGGCTGATCACCCTTGATCCCGGCCATTTCCATGCCGCCCTCGTCCAGAAGGCCATGTACCCGCAGATTGACCCTGTGGTGCATGTTTATGCTCCCCCGGGGAACGACGTGACGGAGCATCTGGCCAGGATAGAGGGCTACAACGGGCGTAACGACAACCCCACGGACTGGAAGGAGGAAATATATACAGGAAGTGACTTCCTGGAGAAGATGGTGGCGGAAAAACCGGGGAACCTGGTGGTCCTGGCCGGTAATAACGCACGGAAAACGGAATATATCCTCACTGCCGTGAAGGAAGGGTTAAACGTCCTCTCCGACAAGCCTATGGTGATCACCCCCGGGGGTTTTTCCATGCTGGAAGAGGCCTTTGCCGTGGCCCGGGAAAAAGGAGTGCTCCTTTACGATATCATGACCGAACGTTATGAAATCACCACCATCCTGCAAAGGGAGCTCTCCATGAACAGGGAAGTTTTCGGGGAGCTTCTGCCGGGGACTCCTGAGGAACCCTCCATTACCAAGGAGAGTGTCCACCATTTCAGCAAGATGGTGTCGGGGAGTCCTCTGCGCCGTCCGGTGTGGTACTTCGATACCTCGCAGCAGGGCGAGGGCATCGTGGATGTCACCACCCACCTGGTCGACCTGATTCAGTGGGAGGCTTTTCCGGAGGTTACCCTGAAAAAGGAAGATGTGGAGCTCATCAACGCCCGCCGGTGGAGTACCGGTTTGACCCCTGAGCAGTTTGCCGGGGTCACCGGCCTGGAAGAGGTTCCTGATTTCCTGCAGGAGAACGTGAAGGAGGGCATCCTCCGGGTTTTCAGCAACGGGGAGATTAATTACCGCCTGAAAGGGGTCCATGCCCGTGTTTCGGTCGTCTGGAATTACAGTGCTCCCGCGGGGGCCGGGGACACGCATTACAGCATCATGCGGGGCAGCCGTTGTAACCTGGTCATCAGGCAGGGGGCCGGGGAGAATTATCAGCCGGTGCTCTACATTGAGCCTGCCGCCGGGGAAGATGCCGCCGCCTTCGGGGTTGTTCTGGCCGCTGCCGTCGGGGAAAAGGTGGCGGCCGCCTGGCCGGGAGTGAAGCTCGTCACCGCCGGCGAAAACCGCTGGGCGCTGGAAATCCCCGCCAGATATAAGGTGGGCCACGAAGCCCACTTCTCCCAGGTGATGGAGAAATACCTCGGCTTCCTGGTCAAAGGGGAAATGCCCGAATGGGAGGTCCCCAATATGCTGGTCAAGTATTATACCACCACGGAAGCCCTGAAACTGGCGTCGCGGGAATAACGCTTCCCGCTGAATCAAAAAAAAAACAGCTTTCCGGTGCCGGGAAGCTGTTTTTATGTTTTGTGGAAGGCCGGGCTTTGGATGAACGAAAGGGGAGGCCCCCCATTTTTCAGGATCAGGATTGCGGAGGAGTCATCAGCTCAGCATAATACTTGTAAAACAGGGGAATGGTGCGGATGCCGTTGTAGAACTGTTCCAGCGGGTAGTTCTCGTTGGGCGAGTGGATAGCGTCGGCCTCCAGTCCGAACCCCATGAGCACCGATTTCACCCCCAGGACCCTTTCGAAGGTGCTGATGATGGGGATGCTGCCGCCTGAGCGTACCGGCACGGGAAGGATGCCATAGACCTCTTCATAAGCCTTTTCGGCGGCCTTGTATGCCGGCAGGTCAATGGGGCAGACATATCCGTGGCCCCCGTGGAGGTAGGTCACTTCCACCTTTACGGAAGCCGGGGCTATGGACTCGAGGTACTCCTTGAAGAGCCCTTCGATTTTGGTGTGGTCCTGGTGCGGGACCAGCCGCGTCGAAATTTTGGCGCAGGCTTTGGACGGCAGTACCGTCTTGGCCCCTTCACCGGTATAGCCGCCCCAGATGCCGCACACATCGAGCGAAGGCCTGATGCCGGTACGTTCCTTCGGTGAGTATCCCTCTTCTCCCTGGAGCTCCTGCACGCCGATGCCTGCCTTGAAGGCTTCCAGGTCAAAGGGAGCCCTGGCCAGCATCTGACGCTCTTCTGCAGAAACCTCAAGTACGTCATCATAGAACCCCGGAACGGTGATCTTTCCCTTTTCGTCGGTCAGTCCGGCAATCAGCTTACTCAGCACATTGACCGGGTTGGCCACGGTGCCTCCGAAGAGGCCCGAGTGAAGGTCATGGGAAGGTCCTGTGACCTCGACCTGCCAATATGCCAGTCCGCGCAATCCCGTGGTGATGCTCGGTATCTTCGGACCGATCATCGAGGTGTCGCTGACCAGGATGATGTCAGAACGGAGCATCTCCTTATTCTCCTCACAGAACTTCCCGAGGTTCGGGGAGCCGATCTCCTCTTCCCCTTCAATCATAAACTTGACGTTACAGGGCAGGGTACCGGTTTTTACCATCAGCTCAAACGCCTTGGCATGCATCATGCTCTGCCCCTTGTCATCGTCGGCACCACGGGCATAAATTTTCCCGTCGCGTATTTCCGGCTCAAAAGGGGGAGAAACCCATTTCTCAATGGGGTCGACGGGCATAACGTCCATATGGGCGTATACCATCACCGTGGGAAGCTTCGGGTCGATGATCTTCTCTCCGTAGGTCACAGGATTTCCGTCGGTCTCAAAAACTTCGGCCCTGCCGGCTCCCGACTCCAGAAGCATCTTCTTCCAGTATTCGGCGGCCCGGTACATATCGGGTTTATTTTCTGACTGGGAACTGATGGAGGGAATCCTGATCAGTCCGAACAACTCAGTGAGGAAACGCTCCTTGTTTTGCTCGATATATTGATTGATCTCTTTCATTGTACATCTGTTTTTGGTTAAAGAAATTCCGGCCGGCCCTACTGACCAATCAGGACTCAGTGGTTGCCGGAAGGAAAATTAATCAACGATCGCCCTGAAACGCGGGTTATCGAAATATTTCAGGAATTCCATGTCAGTGGCGGCCAGTTCTTTGGCTTTGGGGTCGATGGCAATGGCCTTGGTCAGGCTTTCGTAGACCATCTCCTCCTTGTTGGTGCGAGCGCCGGCTACTGCCCTGAGGTATTCCTTCAGGTAGCAATCCTCACGGTCGTAGTCTTCCAGGTCACTCAGGGCGCCGTTGTAGTTGCCTGAGATGATCTTCACCAAAGCGGTATTGGGGTCGGCTTCGGCCCTGAAATACTGGTTGGCACGGTTGTAATCCCCCTTACGGATGTGGACCAGTCCGAGATTGTAACTCACCTCGTTTCCGGAACCCGCGGCAGCACCGAAATACTCCTCGGCCCGGGCTATATTGTTCTCGAACAGGGCGATGGTACCCAGGTTGTTCTTGATCACCGGCTCATCGTTTTTCAGGGATTCCGCCTTCAGGAACCAGGGTTTTGCTTCGGCATATTTCAACTGCCGGGCCAGCACCATTCCGACGTTGTTGGGACCCCTCCAGTCGTTGGGGTAAATCTGTGAAAAGGCATTGTAGATTTTTAGTTTACTCTCAGGCATCTCGGTGAGGGTGGCGGCGTAGAGGAGTTCTGCCTGGTTCAGGGAGGAGGGATCGCTCTCGGCAATGGCCACGATCTCTTCGTCGCTTTTTCCGATGATGTTCACCGAGGTGAGCAGTTTGGCACGGCGCAGTTTGGGGAGCACCTCATCGGCGACCTGGGTGAAGGCCGACGAGAGATTCTTGATTTCCCGTTCCCTGACTTCAGGATCGGTATACATCGACAATACCCTCAGAATGAGGTCTTTGTCCTGGATGTCTGATTTTTCCAGCATCTCTCTGAAGCCTTCCCAGTCTTCGGGGGTATAGCGGCTTCTCAGGTTGGCCTCCACACTGGCCTTTTTCATCTGATCTTCGACAAAAGCGGTCGAGGCTTTTTCCCTTTTGGAGGCCAGGTCGGTGTTCATGTCGATGGAGCCATCGGGAGAGGCATAGGCGGAGACTTCCACCTTTTTGATCTCTTTTTTGTTGTCGTTGTGGGCGTCGGTGGTATAGTCGAGGAAGTTACGGACGTCGGCGGCCGCGATCTCCTCCTTACGGATATTGGCGCTGTTGATCAGGTAATAGATATCGGCGATCATTTCGTCGGGGACGATCCTCTGGAAAGGGTCGACGGCCGGGTCATATTTTCCGGAAGTGTTGGCTTCGCGGCTGACCCCTGTAATGGGTTTCGGGGTGACGGCCATCAGGGTGTTGGTGGCCAGGATGCCCCGGGCGATGGTCACCGGTTCCAATGTGACGCTTTTGGCCCCCCGGCGTGCTTCCATTTTTACCACCAGCTCTGACAGGCGCATATCTTCCTGATAGGGAAAAACCTCCTTATAGCTGAAATTGCCTCCTGCGTTGTAGGTGATGACGCGGTAGTTGTCACGCACCTTTTCGCCCTGCAGGGTCACCGGCGTCAGAGGGGTTTCCCCACTGCTGGTCCTGATCACCGGCGTGGCCGTCAGCGTGGCCTTTTTGTCAAAATACTGACCGGGAAAAATCCCGTTAACGGCCACATCCACCTTGCCGGCGTGGGCCTCCAGAACTTCCGGGGTGACCCGGAACCTGATGCCCCCGGCATTCTTCTTCATCTTCTCGAGTCCGGCGCAGCCCGTCATTACCGACAACGCCATACCTGCTAAAATAACTAATCTGATCTGCTTCTTCATGGGTGTATATCACGTTATTTAATAATTATATGCTCATAATTTTCCCGCCGTTGCGGAAGCATCCCTCCCGTCAGGGAAGGATCATCCTGGTTACCCCGGGTTTGTGATCGTTTTCCAGGATGGCCTTTTTCAGCAACGTGTAGTGTTCGGGATTGTTCACAAAATCGATACGGTTGGTGTCGATAATCAATACCGGAAAATTGGTTCCCTGTCTGAAATACTCGAAATAACCGTTCTGGATCTTCTCCAGGTAGGCAGGGTCCATCTCCTGTTCGTAGTCCCTTCCCCTCTTTCTGATGTTCTGCATCAGGTGGTCTATGTCAAGGTATAGATAGACGTAGAGGTCGGGTTTGGGAAGCGACTCAAAGACGATATTGAAAAGGCGCCTGAAGAGGCGGTATTCATCTTCCTGGAGAGTATTCCGGGCAAATATGGCCGATTTGGTGAAGTAGTAATCCGAGATCATCAGGGAGCGGAAAAGTTCCGGCTGGAGAACCTCCTTTTTGATCTGGTTATAACGGTCGGCCAGGAAGGAGAGTTCCAGGGGAAAGGAATAGCGCTCCTGGTCGGCGTAGAATTTGGGAAGAAAGGGATTGTCGGCAAACTGCTCCAGCACCAGGCGGGCATTCAGTTCGTCACTCAGCATAGAGGAGAAGGTTGTTTTCCCGGCCCCTATGTTCCCCTCAATGACCAGATATCGCAACTCCGTCATCAGATCTTGATTCCCAGGTGATAGAATGTGAAGGCGTAGATGTCGGTTAACTCCTCAATGACTTTGGCCGTGGGTTTTCCGGCGCCGTGTCCTGCCTTGGTCTCAATGCGGATAAGCACCGGCAACTTGCCCCTGTTGTACTCCTGAAGCCTGGAAATGTACTTGAAGGAGTGCGCAGGCACCACCCTGTCATCGTGGTCGGCAGTGGTCACCAGGGTGGCCGGGTATTTAATACCATGACGGATAGAGTGATATGGGGAGTATTTGATCAGGTAGCGGAACATCTCTTCGCTCTCTTCGCTGGTGCCATAATCGGTAGCCCAGGCCCACCCGATGGTGAACTTGTGATAGCGCAGCATGTCCATAACCCCGACCGCCGGAAGGGCAACCCTGAAGAGCTCAGGCCGCTGGTTGGCCACGGCACCCACCAGTAATCCACCGTTGGAGCCTCCCTGGATGGCCATCTTCCCGGAATTGGTATACTTTTCATTGACCAGGTATTCTCCTGCCGAAATGAAATCGTCAAAGACATTCTGCTTCTGCAGTTTGGTGCCTGCTTTGTGCCACTCTTCACCATACTCGCCACCGCCACGGAGGTTGGCCACGGCCAGAATGCCCCCGTTTTCCGCGAAAAAGAGCCGCTGCACCGAAAACCCCGGCATCTGGCTGATGTTGAATCCTCCATAACCATAGAGTAAAACAGGATTGCTGCCATTTCTGACCATTCCCTTTTTGTAGAAAAGGAACATCGGCACTTTGGTGCCATCCTTGCTGGTGTAAAACACCTGGTCTACCTGGAAGTCATCGGGGTTGAACTTCACTTCAGGGCGGTAATGAAGCGACGATTCTTTGGTGGTGAAATCGTAGCGGTACACCTCACCGGGGGTATTGTAGGAGGTGAAGGTGTAGAAAGCCTCGGGGTCGTCCTTGTCGCCCCTGGGACCACCCGAGGTGCCGATGCCGGGAAGCACAAACTCATAGTCTGATGACCCGTCATAATGGCATATCTCGATGTGGCTGAAGGCATCCTTGAGGTAATTAAGGACCAGTTTTCCCCCGGCAAGGGAAGCTGAAGTGAGCACATATTCTTTTTCTGGTACCAGTTCCGTCCAGAATTCCTCTCCGGGATTTTTGGCGTCGATTTTCAGAAGCCTGTATTTGGGAGCCTTGTAGTTGGTAATCACCAGAATCTCGTCTCCCAGATTGTCGACAGGGGTGAAATCGGAGCCGAACGTTTCCATCAGGGGAATAAACGGGGCGTCTTTCTGGCTCATTTCCTTGAATGCCAGTGAATTTCCGCTGGTTGATTCGGTCTGCACCAGAAACATGAAGCGTTCATCGTCGCTGATGCCCACGCTGATGTTGCGCTGGGGATGTTCGGGATCACTGTAAACCAGGGGGTCATCGGCAGGGTTGGTTCCCAGTTTGTGATATTTCACCAGATGGTTTTCGTTGGCCCGTGAGAGTTCGCTGCCGGCTTTGGGTTCGATGTAGCAACTGTAGAAAAAGCCTCCGTCATACCAGGAAGTTCCCGAAAATTTGACCCATTTGATGTGGTCACCCAGGGTCTCTCCGGTGATGATATCCTTAACGAAGATTTCCTGCCAGTCGGAACCCGAACGGGAAATCCTGTATATGAGGTACTTGCCATCGCGGGTGATTTCTGTTCCTGCCAGGGCTACCGTGCCGTCGTCGGAAAGGGTATTGGGGTCAAGGAGCACCCGGGGGTCCCCGCGGAGGGAGTCGGCCATGTAAAGGACGCTCTGGTTCTGGAGACCGTCATTCTTGCTGAAGAAATACTTCCCGGCGCGTTTATAGGGAGCCGAGATCCGGGGATAGTCCATCAGTTCGGTCAGCCGGGTGCGGATGGCCTCCCTGCCCGGCAAACCATTCAGATAGGCAAAGGTCACCTCATTCTGTTTCTCCACCCATTGGGCGGTCTCCTCTGAGTTGTCATCCTCGAGCCAGCGATAGGGATCTTCCACAGGGGTATTCCACAGAGTGTCCACCACCTCATCGCGGCGGGTTTCGGGATAGGTGATCCGGGGTTTGGGGGCGCAGGAACCCGCCACCACAGAAATCAGCAAAATTACGACCACGTTCTTCATCTGTTAAAAATATTTAGTTACTATGGTAAAATCCGTGAAACAGATGTAATACCCATGTGGTTCATCATCACGGCTGGAGGATAATTGATGCATGGGTATTTCATGTACTTATGTTATTGCGTTAAATGATTCATTCCGCGAAACAGATATAAAAGCCATGTGGTTCATCATCACGGTCGGTGATTGAATGATCATGTCTGTTTCGTCTGTTTTGCCGGGGGTGCAATTTACACCTTTTTCCCCTAAGTTTCCCTGAGGATTATCACAAGTTTCCCCATTACGGCCACTTTTGGCAGGGGCAGCGGGCCCCGGGATCTCCGGTCATTGCGGTGAACGCCGGGAAGAGTAACCTGGCCGGAGCAACACACGGTGCGGCGGGGATCCATATTCCCGATGACGGTAAAGGCCTCAAAGGCGGTCTCAAAGGGAGAATGGATGATTTTTATCGTACGAAATGAGGGATTCATCGCCACGGTTTATCCATTTCTGTAAATTTGTCTTCTTTTGGGAGATGAAAAAAACGGCAGAACTGGCTGAAGGGAAG
>CAYWUJ010000008.1:0-69361 GCA_964461455.1 uncultured Prolixibacteraceae bacterium
TCCAGTACATGCCGTAGATGAAATAAACATAGACCGTGCCGCCTTCCCCGAACATGATGCTGTTACGGGGGGTCATTCCGCGGCTGGCATGGCAGGCCCTGTCACCGGCTCCCCGGTAAGCTTCCGTCTCCGTGATGGTATAACGGCCATAGGTGCCGTCGTCAAATCTCCTGACCAGCGTCTTCGCGATCAGTGCCGGAGCCACTTCCAATACGTCACGCAGGAAAAAATCACGCGGTAATCTTGAATACTCCATGGAATGGATTTTGTATGTCCTTCATTATCAGCAGCATATCGCCGGTCATTTCCGCCCGGGAAAGTGTCCATCATGTCTTGACGCCCTTTGAAAAACCACTGAATGCCGGCTGAATGACCAAAGAAGCATGGGAACCGGCGACTGCATGACGATGCAATAACCTTCTGATGACTATTCCTGTTTGATGGTGCTGCTTTTCTTTTTCCGGACATCCCACAGGAAGAACCCTGCCACGGCCAGCAGGAGCAACAGTGACCCGGCCAGGGAGATCTTGTTGCCTGTATAATAGGATGCGGGATGGAACCTGAATTCCACGGTATGTTCCCCGGCGGGAATAACCATGGCCCTCAGGATGTAGTTGGCCCTGAAGTGTGGGGTTTCCTTCCCGTCGACATAGGCTTTCCAGCCATCATCGTAGTAGATTTCCGAGAAAACGGTCAACTGTTCCGCGGCCGAGGAAAACTGGTATTTCAGGTAATTGGGCCGGTATTCGGTGAGGATAATGGTCGCTGTGGAATCCCTGGGAAAGGTTTTCCCCTCCACGAAGGAGGCAAAGCGCCGGTCGATCACCGTCTGATCGGGTGTTGCAACTTCCCTGAGGCCTTCGATCTCCTCATCGGCGTTGGCGACGATCCTGAAGCGGGAGGAGAACCAGGCGTTGCCCCATGCTTCAGGGTTCACGAGCGGGGGGGCGTTCAGGTCGTAGATGATGTACCGTGTGTTCATCATATTCAGGGCTGGCAGGGTGCGGAAAACGGAATCGGGGGAGGGCAGTTTCCGGAATCCCTCCACCATCATTTCCATTTCAGGGGAGAAGTGGTGGTCGATCATCTCCTGGTACCGGCGCAGTTTGACGGCGCTGTATCCTCCCAGGTTTTTGTGGAAATAGGAGGCGCGGGCATCCTGCCAGGGGTTCTGCAAGGGAAGGACCCTGAAGCTGAGGTCTTTATCTTTCAGAATTTCTGTATCGGCCACAGTGGGGGTGTAAAGGGCGGCGGCCTGCCTCGGAGAGGTGAAGTGGCTCTTGTTGAGGTACTTCTTATCGACAAACCAGAGGTCGGAAAGGATCAGCAGGGCCAGGAGAGCGTAAAACCACACGGGTTTGATCTTTTTCAGCTGCCACAGGAGGAGTCCTCCTGCCGCCAGGGCAATAAACAGGAAGGAGCGGAAGGCGGTGGAGCGGAGCATGGCCTGCCGGTCACTGGTGACCGCCTCGAGGAGCCAGTCGGGGTAAGAGGAGTCGAAGGGAGCCGAAAAATTCCCGGCGATTCCCGGCAGCAGGGCGAAGAGAAGGGCAATGCCGCCCGATATCCCGAAGGCCCATTTCAGGGATTTCAGGAGTTTCTTTTTTTCCACCTTACCGCTGCTGATTTCGCGGAGTCCCAGGAATCCCAGCAGAGGCATGGTAAAGCCCGCGATGATAAGGGTCATTTCGGGAGCTCTGAATTTATTGTATAAGGGCAGGTAATCGAGCAGGAAGCTGGTCAGGGGCATCACATATTTCCCCCATGAGAGGAGGATGGAGAGGAGGGTCGCCACCAGGAGCCACCATTTGTCGGCACCGCTGACCACGAAGAGTCCCAGGATAAACAGGAAGACCACGATAGCCCCCACATAATAGGGGCCACTGGTGAAGGGCTTGTCACCGTGGTAAAGGATCACACTGCCCAAAGCCTGGCGCGGATTTTCCACCCCCTTGTCGCGCAGGGTCTTGTAACTTTCCGATTCCAGTCCCGGGTTAGTCGTGTGGCTCCCTCCCATAAATCCGGGAATCAGCAGGGTCATGGTTTCGTCAATCCCCTGGCTCCACTGCACCACATAGTCCTTGTCGAGTCCCGAAGTCTGGTTTTCGGAATTATGGGTCAGTTCCGATTCTCCGCGGATGGTTTCCCGCGAGTATCGGGCATTGGTGTACAGGTAGGAGAAATTGACGGCCAGGGCTATCACTACCCCGGCAGCAAGCCATCCTGTGGTTTTCAGGAAGGGGACCATCTGTTTTTCCCTGATGGCAAAACCCAGTTCTGTGATTCCGAAGACGAGCAGGGCCAGCATGCCGTAATAGGTGATCTGGATGTGGCCAGCCATGATTTCCAGGGCCAGCCCTGCAGTGAAGAGCAGGGCTCCTTTCTTCCGGTCGTGGCGGTAGGCCAGCAGTGCCCCGGCCACCACCAGCATCAGGTATCCCAGGGCATAGGCCTTGGAATTGTGCCCCGCCTGGATGATGATGATCAGGTAGGTGGAGAAGCCGAATGCCAGCGCCCCGGCCACACTGAGCCAGCGGTTCACCTTCATGCTGGTGAGCAGCACATAAAATCCGAGGAGGTAGAGGATAATCATCGCCGCAGGATGAAAAAGCTTCACAAACCATGCATGGGCCACGTTGAGCAGGTTGCTCTCGTATTTCACGGAAACCATATAGCCGGGCATTCCCCCAAACATCGAGTTGGTCCAGATGGCCTCCTCACCCGTGGCTTCCCGGTAATCGGCCAGCTCCTTTGACATGCCCACATGGCTCTGGATGTCGTGCTGCGATATGGTTTTCCCTTCCAGAAGGGGAAACAGGTAAAGGTAGGATACGGCAATGAAAAATAGTATAATCAATATGGTATAAATGCCACGCTTCTGCAGCAAGCCCTGCTTTTCCATTCTATTCAGATTAAGTTTTTCCTTCAGGCAAAAGTAGCGAATTTACAGCTCATTGGGAAAAGGGGCACCCGGCTTTTAAAGCAATCTTTTATTAGTTTTGTTCCTCAGTTATGGGAATTATCATCAGGCAATCGGTGAAAGGCGCTTTCTGGTCTTACCTGGGCATTGTGATCGGCTACATCAATGTGGGGATCATCATGCCGCAATTCTTTGACACCGCGCAAGTCGGCCTGGTCCAGTTATTCGCTTCGGTCTCCCTTATTTTTGCCCAATTTGGGACGTTGGGATTTACCAGCGTCATTAACAGGATGTTCCCCCGTTTCCGCAATCCCCGGCAGCAGCATCACGGGTTTCTTTTTCTGGCCCTGGTCGCGGGAATTCTGGGTTTTACCCTGGTTGTCGCCGGTTTTGTACTCCTTCATCCCTGGATCGTTGAAACCAATATCGAAAAATCCCCCCTGCTGGTGGACTATCTCTGGTTACTGCTTCCCCTGGTGCTCATGCGGATCATGTTTACCCTGCTCGACAACTACAACAAAATGTTGTACGACGCCGTGACCGGAACCTTCTGGCTGGAATTCATGCACAAGGTCATCAACCTGGTGCTGATCCTGCTCTTCGCCCTGGGGTCGATCAGCTTCCCCGTGTTTTTCTACGGATACCTCGTCTCCATGAGCCTGCCCGTGGTGCCGGTGATCATCGTTTTATTCCGGCGTGGCCAGTTTCACCTGAAGCCTGACCGGGCCTTTCTCTCTCCTGCGCTGAAAAAGGAAACGGGAAGCGTCATGGCCTACGGCTTCGTAAACGGTCTTGCTGCCATCCTGCTCGTCAATGTCGACAAGGTGTTTGTCAACCAGTATCTTTCCCTCAGTGAGGTGGGAATCTTCGGCGTGTGCGCCCTTTTTGCCACGCTGATCAAGGTGCCCTATAATTCGATCTCCAAAATTGCTACTGGCATCATCGCTGAAGCCTGGAAAAGGAATGACAGGGCGCACATCACCGAAATTTACCGGAAATCATCCTTAAGCCAGGCCATTGCCGGAACCCTGATATTTGTGGGGATCATGGTCAACCTGCATAATGTTTTCGACATCCTGCCTCCGGTTTACAGCAGCGGCAAATGGGTGCTGGTGATCTATTCCGCGGGAATGCTCTGGATCACCATCATCGGACTGGCAGGCACCATCACCGAGACCTCCACCTATTACCGGTTCACTACGATATTCCAGCTGGTGTCGGTGGTCGTGCAGTTCCTTCTCAGCTTCCTGCTGATCCCGCGGCTGGGAATCACCGGTGCCGCCATCGCCACCATCGCCACCCTATTTCTCTATTTCACCTCCCAGGCGGTCCTGCAAAAAGTGGTCTTCGGAATTTCGGGGATCAGCCGCAGTATTGTCGTGGTCCTTCTCTTCGGCGTGTTGGGATTTGTTGCCGGCTGGCTGATACCACGCCTGCCCCTTGTTGCCGACATCGTGGTCAGAAGCGGGGCTGTGGTTCTGGTTTTCGGGGGATTGGTATGGATTTCTAAAATCTGGCCTGAAGCCAACGAGCTGACCGACCATCTCTTACGCAAAGCCAGAATCAGGTAATTTGCCCTGCACCTTACGAGCTGACCGGCTATCTCTTACGCAAAGCCAGAATCAGATAATTTGCCCTGCACCCTACGAGCTGACCGGCTATCTGTTACGCAAAGCCAGAATCAGGTCATTCGCCCTGCACCCCCGGTCAACCCCTGCTGAAAATGAAAAAGTCAGCCTTTGAGGTATTTTCAGGATCTTCAGGGTTCTGCGGATAAATGTTGTCGATCTTTTCCAGCAGTTTCCACTCTTTCCTGTTTTGGTCTATCCATGCCGTAAAATTCCTGTCTTTTTCATGGAACAGCTGTTTTTTGTCGAAGTTGCTGGCATAGATGATCACATACTTCTCTGCAGCATTGAAAAGATGGGACATGTAGTTTTCGAAAATGTCATCTTCCACCAAATGAAAGATCACATCGATCGACAGGGCAAGTTCGGCTTTCAGGAGGGCATGGTTGTCGACGAACGCTTTCGAATGGTACAGGAAAAAGCTCTTTGACGGGTCATCCCTGAATTTGTCAGCACACAGGGCAATGGCTGAAGGAGAAACATCAAGCCCGGTATATTGGGGGTATTTTGCCAGCGACAGCTGGTTGCCGTCACCACACCCGAATTCGATGACCGAAGAGATCCGGTTCTTTTCCACAAAATCATTCAGTATTTCTGATTTGAAAATGGCCAGACGGTTATAGGAGCCAGGTCCCGAATCACGTCCTTTTTTATAACGTTCCTCCCAATACAGGGCTGAACCGGGAAATGAGCCGATCTTTAATGTTTGTTTGACTCTCATGACAAACCGGCCGTAAAGATGCTTCAAACGCATGGTGCAATTATTTTTGGTGAAGGGAGAGGGGTCTCCCGTGTTGCTATTTCAGAAGTTCCATAAGCTGGCGGCTGCGGTTTTCCACGCTGAAAAGCTCCCGGATCCTCAGGGAGGCAAAGCTACCTGTTTTATTTTTTTCCTGAAAGATTCCGTCGATTTTGAGGGCTATTTCGCCGTGATTTCTTTTCACCAGCAGTTGTTTGTCGCCCACGACTTCAGGCATGCCCCCTTCGTTGGTCACCAGGGGTATGCAGGCGTAAAGCATGGCTTCGGCCAGGGCGATGCCAAAGGATTCGGAACGGGAAAACTGGCAGTAAACCCTGGATTGGCGGTAGTATGCGGGAAGCCGGTCGTGGTCTACCTCTCCGATAGCTGTTACATTGGGGGGAAGTTCTGTGGTCAGCCAGGGTGCTTTTTCCCTGTTGAAGCCGGCAATGCAAAAGGGGATATGCGGCAGCAGGCGGGCGACCCCGATAAAAGTGTCGATGCCTTTCAGCCTGAAGGTGCGTTCCGCATCTATTTTGGCCACGGTAAGCACCAGCCGGCGCTCATCAGGATCATCTCCCGAAGACTCTCTCTTCCGGAGGTCCTTGCCGGTGGGTGGCGCTTCTCCTGTCCGGGGCTCTGCCATGCCGGCTTCTTCGCTCCGGTTTTCAGGCAGGTTAACGCAGTTGTGTACCATTTGCAGGTTCTCTTTTCGCGTGAGGGCTTTCACCTTGCGGGCCACATGGTGGGATACCGCCAGGTTAAGGGTGCTCATTTTCATGGAAGTGACGGCTGCCCATCCCCGGGGCTTTGAACAGAAAACCCCGTAATTCAGCGCCCTGATCCGGCAAACATCATACCCGCCAATCACCAGAAAACTCCGCCTGCCCATCAGCCGGGCGAAGAGGACGGGGAGAAGGGAGTGCTGGTCGGCGAACCAAATGTAGACCAGGTCGAATTTCCGGATATTCAGGGCCAGGAAAAAGAGCTGGCGGATCAGGGCTTTCGCCACAGCCAGGGCCCCCCGTGCAGGAACAAACCGGTAACGGGTGACCTCGTAGTGCGATGAGAGGATCTGCTCATCGGTAGCGACGAAGCTGGAATAGTGGGTATAGACCAGGAGGAGCTTTTTCGGCTTCATTCTTTAAAAGGATCGCTGCTTTTCGGGCTGGCGATAAAAATAACTATTTTTGAGGGATTAATGGCAGGAGCTACGAAAGGAGGAAGAATCATCTGATGAAGAAAATAGTGACCATAGTCGGGGCGCGACCCCAGTTTATCAAGGCGTCGGCGCTGTGCCGTGCCCTCAGCGCGGCTGGAATCGCCGAAGTGCTGGTTCATACCGGGCAGCATTTCGATGACAATATGGCCGATATCTTCTTCAGGGAGATGGGAATTCCTGAACCCGCCTACCATCTGGGTATCCACTCGCTCAGCCATGGGGCCATGACGGGCCGTATGACCGAGGAGATCGAAAAGGTGCTTCTGGCCGGGAAGCCTTCGGCCGTGGTGGTCTACGGCGATACCAATTCCACGCTGGCGGGAGCCCTGGCAGCCGTCAAGCTGCATATTCCGGTGGCTCACGTGGAGGCAGGCCTGCGCAGTTTTAATTTCAGAATGCCCGAGGAGGTCAACCGAATCCTTACCGACCGGATCTCCTCCCTGCTCTTCTGTCCCACGGAGACGAGCGTGGCCAACCTGCGGAACGAGGGATTCGGCCATTTTCCGGCGGAAATTTTCCGTACCGGCGATGTGATGTACGACGTGGCCCTTCACGCCAGCCGGATCGCGGAAGAGAAATCGGGGATCATGAAGCAATTACGGCTCCAGGGACGCCCCTTCGTACTGGTGACCCTTCACCGCCAGGAAAATACCGACGACCTGGCGCGCCTCTCCGGAATCATCGGGGCCCTCAACGATCTCTCCCGCACCATGGACATCGTGCTGCCCCTCCACCCCCGCACCCAAAAAGTGCTGGCTGCCAACGGAATAAAACTCCGCTTTATCCCTATTGATCCGGTGGGCTATTTCGACATGGTGGAGCTGCTCAAAAACTGCACTTTTGTGATGAGCGACAGCGGCGGGGTCCAAAAAGAAGCCTTTTTCTTCCGGAAGCACTGCCTGGTGCTGCGCGATGAGACCGAATGGACCGAACTGGTCGACCTCGGGTACAATTTGGTCGTAGGTGCCGACAAGGAAAAAATAGTGGCCTCGGCAGCAGAAATCACCCGCCTTGACCGTTCTTTCCGGGAAACACCCTATGGTGACGGCACCGCAGCGGTAAAAATCGCGGAAATCCTGAAAAACCATGAATGAAAATAGTGTAATGTGATCTTTGTGATTGCGTATTTAACCCAGGATAATACCCATGGAAAAATCAACCCATATCCAAATGGCCGATCTTTACGGCCAGTACCTGAAAATCAAAGATGAAGTGGATGCCTCTATGCAGGAGGTGATCCGATCCACCGTGTTTATCAAGGGCGGCAAGGTCACTGAATTTGAGCGGCACCTTTCGGACTATCAGCAGTCGCAGGTCATTGCCTGCGGCAACGGCACCGATGCCTTGCAGATTGCCTTTATGGCCCTGGGGTTACAGCCCGGCGATGAGGTGATCACCACGCCCTTTACCTTTGTGGCCACCGTGGAAGTCCTCGCCTTGCTCGGTTTAAAACCCGTGTTTGTGGATGTGGATTCCGATGATTTCAACATCGACGTCTCCCTGATAGAAGGGGTGATCACCCCCCGCACCCGGGCGATCCTGCCGGTTCACCTCTTCGGACAGCATGCCCACATGGAAAAGATCATGGAGATGGCCCATAGGCATGGTTTGGCGGTGGTGGAAGATGCCGCTCAGTCGCTGGGATCGGATTACATCTTCAGCAATGGGGAGCGCCGCAGGTCGGGGACCATGGGCATCATCGGGTGTACCTCCTTTTTCCCCTCCAAGAACCTGGGGGCTTTCGGCGATGGCGGGGCCCTTTTTACCCGCGATGAGGAGATGGCCACCCAAATCCGCTCGATTGCCAACCATGGCATGAAGGTGCGCTACTATTACGACAGGATCGGCATGAATTCACGCCTCGACAGCCTCCAGGCGGCCATCCTCGATGTCAAGCTCAGGCACCTCGATGAGTATGTGGCTGCCCGCCAAAAGGCTGCGGAGTGGTATGACCAACACCTGCAGGGGGTGGGCGATATCATCATTCCCGTGCACCGGCCCTGGTCGACCCATTCCTATCACCAGTACACCATCAGAACCCGGCAACGGGACGCCCTGCAGCAGTACCTGAAGGAAAAGGGAATCCCCTCGATGGTGTATTACCCCAAGGTCATTCATCTGCAGGAGGCATACCAATACCTGGGCACCCGCCGGGGAGACTTCCCGGTGAGCGAAATGCTGACCGAAAACGTCCTCTCCCTCCCCATGCACACCGAACTCGATGAGGAACAACTGGAATACATCACCGGGACCATAAAGAATTTTTATTAATCTTAAACACAAAGGCACAAAGACATAGTAATGTTTTTCAAAACTTTGTGTCTTCGTATCTTTGTGTTGAAAAATAAGACTCCATGGAAAACTATTATGCCCATCCGACTGCCGTTATTGATGAAGGAGCCCTTATTGGCGAGGGAACGAAGATCTGGCATTTCTGCCATGTGATGTCCACGGCGCAGATCGGCCGTCGCTGCAACCTGGGGCAGAATGTTTTCGTGGCGGGCGACGTCGTTCTGGGCGACAACGTGAAGGTGCAGAACAATGTTTCGCTTTACACGGGGGTGGTATGTGAGGATGATGTCTTTTTGGGCCCCTCAATGGTCTTTACCAACGTGATGAATCCCCGGAGCGGGGTCAACCGGAAGGAGGAGTACCGGCGGACCCTGGTGAAACGGGGGGCCACCATCGGCGCCAACGCCACCATTGTCTGCGGGGTGACCCTGGGGCGTTACTGCTTCATCGGCGCCGGGGCCGTGGTGATCCGCAACGTGCCCGACTATGCCCTGATGGTGGGTAACCCGGCCCGCCAGAGCGGCTGGATGAGCGAAGCCGGCGAAAAACTGCTCTTCCTCGATGGCCATTACGCCCAGTGCCCCCTCACCGGCGAGAAGTACGTGCTCGAAGGGGGCATGGTCACTAAATTCTCGGGCCCTTCTCCCATGCTGGCCTGAGGCTAAGTAGACTTAACCGATGTTAGCTCCAAATTGTATCAGTTCGGAGAAATTCAGTACATCGTGTGTTATGTTTAATCCATTGCATGATAGTGTACTCCGCGTCCTTAACGGGTTTTAAGTATAAACCCTTCCTTGACCAGATGTGATCAGATATACCCATTTTGTATCCCCTGGTATCCATAAAGCGGGAATGCCAGTCCGGGTAATTTCACTTATTTTTGAGCCGTGCCCAGTCTGATCATCTCCCCTGCCAGGTGGCGGCGTGAGAACTTTTCAATCTCCTTTGGGGGTTCGGCTGTTTCCCCCTTGTGCCACATCAGAAATGCTTTCTCCAGGGCAGACTGTATCCCCTCCACATCGGAGAATGAATGATAGCTGCCGGCACCGGTTTGGGTAAGGATCTTTTGGCAGTCGCTGTCTTCAGGTCCGATGGCCAGGATGGGCCGTCCCAGGGCCATGTATTCATACATCTTTCCGGGAAGAATTTCCCGGGCATTGGGGGAATCGTTGAGCGGCAGCAGTAAAACCGGTGAATGGCTCAGCATCCGCAGCCCCTCCCGGTGTTCCAGGTGGGGAAGGACTTCAAGTTGCTCCCCGAGGCCATGGCTCCTTATTTCCTGCAGGATGGTCTCATCGGTCTGTCCGATCAGCCTGATCTTCAGTTTTTCCCCGAAGGCGGGGATTTCAGAAACAAGCCGTTCCAGGGCAGTCCAGAGGGCAGAGGGATTCCGGTCGCGGCTGAAAGCCCCGAAGTGGCTGATAGTAAACTGGCCTGATGAGTGTTCCGCACCGTGATGAACTATGGAACTTCCCTCGGCACCACTCCCGGAGGAACCTTTGGCAAAAGCACCCACGGCATTTTCACCATAATCAGCAGAATGGCCGGGTCCTTCAAAATCTGCAGGATCGAAGCCGTTGTAGACCACGTGGACTTCCCTGCCGGCGAGGGCTTCGAGCGACCGCTTCATGCCGGGACTCACCACAGTCACCACGTCGGCGGTGGTCAGCACTCTTTTCTCCAGCCGGTGGTGTATCAGGTCGGCCATCGCGGTCAGTTTCAGCCGGTGATAAAAATCGATGCCCGTCCAGGGATCCCGGAAATCGGCCAGCCAGGGCACCTTCACCTGCTTCTTCAGCTTCAGGGCGATCAGGTGCATGCTGTGGGGAGGGCCTGTGGAAACGATCAGGTCGACGGGGTGTTCCGCCAGGTATTTACGGAGAAATATCACGGAAGTATTTACCCAGAAAACGCGCGGGTCGGGGATCAGCAGATTGCCGCGTATGAATACCGCCACCCTCTCCTTCAGGGAGCCCCTTGAGGCTTCGGAAATATACCCCGACTTGAAGCGGCTCTCCTTTGATTTTCCCGTCAGTTTCCGGAAAAGGTCGTAAGGCTCCCAGATATGGGTGCTGATGACTTCCGCTTCCACGGGCACTTCCGCCAGCAGACTCTCATCGATCACCGAAGGGTCGGGATTTTCAGGGGTGTAAATCACCGGCTGCCAGCCATATTCAGGCAGGTATTTCGACATCTTGAGCCACCGCATCACGCCGCCACCCCCCGCCGGAGGCCAGTAATAAGTTATAATCAGCACCCGTTTCATAACCCCAAAGTTAGTGATATGGGGATATCATTTCATAATTCATTCGCAAAAGCAACAATTACAGAGTCCGAATCTGCCGGATAAGTTTTCGCGGACCGGCTGGCATGAATGAGAACTCATTCGAATTGTTCATTTTTGCAGTTTCTGCATGAAATCTCATTCACAAGATCATATCATGGAATAAATATGCCGCGCTGGCCGGTGTAAGAAGTGATTTGAAAAACCGGATCAGCAGTAATCTGAATGTTTTATAAATAGTCCCGGCCGGACAACCAATTTTATTTTATTTCAATCTCATAAACAGATTCTTCATGCTTACCTTCTCTGCCACGATCTCCCTGATCCTTTCCACCGGGATCCGCTCCTGCTCCATGGTATCGCGGGTGCGGATGGTCACCGTATCGTCCTGTTCGGTCTGGTGGTCGATGGTAATGCAGAAGGGGGTGCCGATGGCATCCTGGCGGCGGTAGCGCTTGCCGATGGAGTCCTTTTCGTCGTACTGGCAGTTGAAGTCGAACTTCAGTCTGTCGATGATTTCGCGGGCTTTTTCGGGCTGCCCGTCTTTTTTCACCAGCGGAAGCACCGCCAGCTTCACGGGGGCCAGGGCCGGAGGAATGCGCAATACCGTGCGGATGTCCTTTTCCCCGTTGGCGCCCGTCACCTCCTCTTCATGGTAGGAGGCGGCGATCACCTGCAGGAACATGCGGTCGACCCCGATGGAGGTCTCCACCACATAGGGAATGTAGGATTCGTTTTTCTCGGGATCGAAATAGCGGAGCTTCTTTCCCGAATATTGTTCGTGTTGCGACAGGTCGAAATCGGTACGTGAGTGGATGCCTTCCACCTCCTTGAACCCGAAGGGGAAGCGGTATTCGATGTCAACGGCGGCGTTGGCGTAATGGGCCAGTTTCTCGTGCTCATGGAAGCGGTAGTTCTCACTGCCGAAGCCCAGGGCCTGGTGCCACTTCATGCGGGCTTCCCTCCAGGTGCGGAACCAGTCGAGTTCCGTCCCCGGTTCCACGAAAAACTGCATCTCCATCTGTTCGAACTCGCGCATGCGGAAGATGAACTGCCGGGCGACGATTTCATTACGGAAAGCCTTGCCGATCTGGGCGATTCCGAAGGGGATCTTCATACGCCCGCTCTTCTGGACGTTGAGGTAGTTGACAAAGATGCCCTGGGCGGTTTCCGGGCGCAGGAAAATCTTCATGGCTCCGTCGGCAGTGGAGCCCATATCGGTGGAAAACATCAGGTTAAACTGCCTCACTTCGGTCCAGTTGCGGGTTCCCGACACCGGACAGACGATCTCCTGGTCGACGATGATCTGGCGCAGCTCCTCCAGGTTGCTGTCGTTGAGGGCCCGGGCAAAACGGCTGTGCAGCCCGTCCCATTTCTCCTGGTTTTCAAGAACCCTCGCGTTGGTGGCCCTGAACTGACCCTCATCAAAGGCATCGCCAAACCGCTTCCGGGCTTTATCGACCTCCTTGGTGATCTTGTCTTCGATTTTGGCCAGCTGCTCCTCGATGAGCACGTCGGCACGGTACCGCTTCTTGGAGTCCTTGTTATCGATCAGCGGATCGTTGAAGGCATCAACATGGCCCGAAGCCTTCCAGATGGTGGGGTGCATGAAGATGGCCGAATCGATGCCCACCACATTCTCATGCAGCAGAATCATGCTGTCCCACCAGTATTTCTTGATATTGTTCTTCAGCTCAACGCCATACTGGCCGTAGTCGTATACCGCTGAAAGGCCGTCATAGATTTCGCTGGATTGAAAAACGTAGCCATACTCCTTGCAATGGGCTACCAGTTTTTTGAAGAGATCTTCCTGAGCCATGTTATATTATTTCTGAATTTTAGACCGGCAAAAATAAGGGATAAATCAACACAAAGGGCATGCCGGGGATTTAATATCCTGTGGGGGCCGGGGTGTGTTTAACAGAAAATCAGGAAAGCCACCTGAGGGAATGGTTTATTCGACCTCTTCAAAATCAACGTATTCCCCCTCGCTGTTTTTGGCGGGATGATTCTTATTGCGGTTGTTTTCGAGGGTCACCTCTCCTTCAGAGCGCTGACTGCGCTGTTGCTGCCGGAACTGCTCTTCCATGCGCGACTGCATGTTTTTCATGGTTTTGTTCATCAGAAGGGGGAGCACATACCGGGAAACCAGCCTGAACCCATACCAGATCACCATGATAATGAGCAGGGTTCTGAGAAAAGAAACAATGGTCAGTAAAACAAAAAGGGTCATTTTAATTCAGCATCTAAATGCAATCGCACAATGCGATTTGCGGGGGCAAAATTAATGCTTTTTTATTTCTTAATGATATTTCCGCCTGACGAGGTGTTGATGTTGAGTTGTTTTGGTGTGCCCAAGTAGAAGATATTTCCGCCACTGGAGGCGTCGGCGGTGAGTTCGTTGTTCACGGCAACCCATACGTTCCCACCACTGGAGGCCGATACGTCACATTTTGAGGAGAAGAGGTCCCCCGCCCTGATGTTGGCCCCTGAGGAGGTCCTGATGGAGGATTCCCTGGCCGATCCTTCCATGCGGATGTTGGACCCCGAGGAGGCGTGAACTTCCACCTGCTGGCCGTCGATTTCAAGCCTCAGGTTACTCCCTGCCGATCCCTTGATGGTCAGATTTTCGCTGACCAGCCGGTTTTTCGTGGTAATGCTGCTCCCCGCAGTCCCGGAAATCTCTTCCAGATCCTTCACGGTGACCACCACCTTTTTCTCGCTGGCCTTCCAGATATTGGCCAGTGCCTTCACCTCCAGGATTCCGTTTTCCACATGGGTCTCTATCAGCTTGTGCAGATTCGCATCGGCAATCACCCGCACGTTCTGTTCCTCGCCCTGAACCAGCTCCACTTCCATCCCGCTGGTCACACTAACACCCGTGAATTCATCCACCTTCCGCTCAACACTCTTTACCTGTCCGTCACCCTTGACCGAAGGCCCCATAAAGAGACAGGAACTCATGAGAGTGCCCGTGAAAATCATCGTTACAAATAAAACCAACCGCCTCATAACTTTATTTCTTTGTTGCCGTTTTATGTCTTACAAACATATCACCATCATCCTCAAAACAGCACTACTTTTCGCCGAATGGGGGAAAATTACCGGTGAACCTCATTATTGCCGCCGGTTTTGCTAATTTTGCCGCCATAATAAAATTTAAACACATGAAGATCAGGAGATTTTTAATTGCCTTTATTCTGGTCGCGGCCTCAGGCATTGCCCTGTTCAGTTTCACCAATGATCAGAAGAATTTTGAAATTGCCAAGAACCTCGATATATACTACTCCCTGTTCAGGGAGCTGAACACCTTTTATGTCGATGAAATAAATCCTAACACGCTGGTAAAGACCAGTATCGACAAGATGCTGGAATCACTCGATCCTTACACGAATTACATTTCGGAGGCCGATGTGGAGGATTTCAAATTCATGACCACCGGGGAGTATGCCGGGATTGGTGCCCTGATCAGCAAACAGAAGGACCAGATCATCATTGCCGAGCCGTATGAGGGGTTTCCTGCCCAGAAAGCCGGACTGAAAGCCGGTGATATTATCCTGGAGGTGGAGGGAAAAACCACGGCAACCATGACTACCGAGGATGTCAGCAACCTGCTCAAGGGACCGGCCATGAAACCCGTAAAGGTGAAGATACAGCGCCCCGGCGAGAAGAAGAGTTTTGAAGTCGACGTGGTCAGGGAGAAAATCACCATCGATCCTGTTCCCTGGTATGGCATGGTCGATGACAAGACGGCCTACATCAGGCTTTCCAATTTCACCCAGAATTGCGGTGATGAGGTGAAAAAGGCCTATACGGAACTGAAAAGAGAGCATGCCCCGGAGTCCCTGATCCTCGATCTGCGTTCCAATCCCGGGGGATTGCTCATTGAATCGGTGAAGATCATGAACCTGTTTGTTCCCCGGGGATCAGAGATCGTGAGCACCCGCGGAAAGGTGAAGGAGTGGGACAATGTATACAAAGCCACGCAGCAGCCTCTTGATACCACGGTACGGATTGCCGTCCTCACCAACAGGGGGTCGGCATCGGCGTCGGAAATCATTGCCGGGGCCATGCAGGATCTGGACCGCGGATTGATCATCGGGACCAGGACCTTTGGTAAGGGGTTGGTGCAGACCACCCGCGACCTGAGTTACAACACCAAGCTGAAGGTGACCACCGCCAAGTATTATATCCCCAGTGGCCGGTGCATCCAGGCTCTTGACTATTCCCACCGCAATGAGGACGGAAGTGTCGGCGTGGTTCCCGATTCCCTGATTTCGGAATTTGCCACAAAGAACGGCCGCAAGGTGTTTGACGGAGGAGGCGTGGTTCCCGACATCAAGGTGGACCAGGAGGAGTTGAGTAGCCTCGCCATTGAGCTGGTCACCAGTTTCATCCTCTTCGACTATGCCACCCACTATGCCGCCAAAACCCCCACGATTCCCCAGCCCGAAGCGTTTGTCATCACCGGCGATATCTACGACGATTTTATTGCTTATGTAAAAAACAGCAGTTTCAAATATGACTCTGACACGGAGGAGGCCTTTGCCAGCCTGCTGAAAACGGCCCGCGATGAGAAATATTATGATGTGGCCTCTGCGGAGTTCAAGGCCCTGGAAGCCAGGCTGACCCCTGACCTCGACAAGGATTTGCGGCTCTTCCAAAAGGAGATCAGTCAACTGCTCAAGGATGAGATTGTGGGCAGGTATTATTACCAAAAGGGGGCCATCAGGGCTACCCTGGGCGAAGATCCCGACATTCTCAGGGCCCGGGAGATCCTGAAAGACCAGGCGGCTTATGCCCGTTATTTCACCCCGGGCACGGTGATCTCGGCCAACTGATGTTACAGGGCTGACCGGAACTGCCGCAGAAAGCGGACGTCATTCTCGAAATAGAGGCGGATGTCTTTCACGCCGTAGAGAAGCATGGTGATGCGTTCGATGCCCATTCCAAAGGCATAGCCGGTATATTTCCTGCTGTCGATATTGCAGGCTTCCAGAACGTTAGGGTCGACCATGCCGCATCCCAGGATTTCGAGCCACCCGGTATACTTGCAAAGGTTGCACCCCTTTCCCCCACAAATGGAGCAGCTCACGTCCATTTCTGCCGAGGGTTCCGTGAAGGGAAAATAGGAGGGCCTCAGGCGTATTTCCGTTTCCTCGCCGAAGAGTTCCCGGGCAAAATAAAGCAGGGTCTGCTTCAGGTCGGCAAAGGAGACATTCTCGTCGACATACAGGCCTTCCACCTGGTGAAATATACAGTGTGAACGTGCCGAGATGGCCTCATTGCGGAATACCCTTCCGGGGAAGATGGCCCGTATGGGAGGCTGCGTGCGCTCCATCACCCTGATCTGAACACTGGAAGTGTGGGTGCGCAGCAATACGTCGGGATCCTTCTCAATGAAAAAAGTGTCCTGCATGTCGCGTGCCGGGTGTTCCGGGGGAAAATTGAGGGCCGAGAAGACATGCCAGTCATCCTCGATCTCGGGACCTTCGGCTACCGTGAACCCCAGATGCCCGAATATGTCGGTGATCCTGTTGCGGACAATCGCCAGGGGATGCCGTGACCCCAGGCCCAACGGATCGCCGGGAGCCGTAAGGTCGCCACTGCTCTCTCCTTCATGGCGGGTTTCCAAAATCTCCTTCAGCTGGTTGATTTTCTCCTGGGCGCTGTTCTTCAGCTCGTTGAGGGCTTTCCCCACTTCCTTCTTCATCGCCGGATCCACATCACGGAACTCATCAAAAAGCTGGCTGATGATCCCTTTCTTGCTGATATACCGGATGCGCAACTCCTCAAGCATGGCCACCGTTTCGGGAGCTGCCGCTTCTATCTCCCTTTTCAGGGCCTTGATCTTTTCTAACATCTGCGGGAATTTTGAAATGCAAAAATAACATCCCTACTTTAATTCCAGTACCGTGGTACCGATATTGTTTCCATCGGCAAAGACATCAATGGAATAATTCCCGGGAACGAGCGCTGATTCGCCCTTATTATCCCAATATATGGCCACGGGGATGTCGTTTCCTTCATAGTTGATCTCCCTGGTGGCCGTATAGGGGATTTTGAGGTCTTCGAACCGGAAGGTGTCGTTGGGGTTCTTGTTAAGCAGGAGCTGGTCAGGACGCATGATGCGGATGTAGATATTTTTTGCGCCTCTTTTGGCGGTCACATTCTGGCCGATGATCATGTTTACCCTGATCATGACCGTGCGGTCGGCAAACCGGGTATCCTTATTCCTGTCGTTCATGCCTGCTGCCGTCAGCTCCCTGACTTCCAGGGTAGCCGCCAGTTTCAGGTTCTCTTGCAGCTGTTCCTTTTCCTGGGTCAGCGCGACATTCCGGGTCTCCACCTCCCTGGCCTGTTCCTTCACCTCCAGGTTTTCAGCCATGAGCAGCTGGTTGCGGCGGTTCAAAGAGTCGATCTGGACAATATAATTCCGCATGATGTCGCGCAGCGTGGTCACCTCCTTCTGGTACTTGCCGATTCTGTCGAGGCTGACCCTGCGGGTCTGCTCCACTTCCAGGAGCAGGTCCTTCACCCGTGTCTGGGCCATGTATATCTGCTGACTGAGGGTGTCGTTTTCCACCTTCAGACTGTCGTAGCCTTCAATGATACGGGTAAGCTCCACCTGAACGGAATCTTTCTGTGACGAGATCTGCCCGACAATAATCCGGTTGCTCCTCCTCTGGGCGAAAAAGAGAAAAAGCATCACCGCAAGGATGACCACCAGGAGGATGACAATGATGTTGTTCCTCCGGTCTTTAGGGGAGGCCCCTAAGAAACCGCCTTTGTTTCCGGTCTCGTAATTCATTACCGATCAATTCATTTATTCCGTTCCAAAAGTAGTAACTTTTTTGGGACCGGACAATCGCGAACCGGCTAATCACATGCGCCGGGGAGGTTGCGCCGGTACCTGTTGCCTGACCCCTGTCCGGGGGGTGTATTTATATCCCCCGGGGATCGTCATTTTTTCACCTCCGAGGAGAGCTGATCCAGGGCATTGTCGGCCACTTCATACAGTTTGTCGACCACTGATTTCAGGTACTGCCTGTTGAGTGCGGGATTGTCCTTACCATCGGGGTGGTTGACCATGGTGCGGAGTTCCCGGTGACGGAACATCACTTCCCGGGCGATGGCATTGATTTTCTCCTTGTTTGCCTCGGGATAGTGCTCCTGTACAAACATGCAATCTTCGAGCACCAGCGAGAGCAAAAGGTCGATGTCTTTCTTCAGGGAACGGATACTGGCCATGGCTATAATTTTTAGTTTCCCAAACTTAATCATTTTTTGCAATCTTCCGGGGAGCAGAATCCGACGGGGAACAGAATCTTCCAAGTGATGTCAGAATCTTCCAAGTGATATCAGAATCTTCCGGGGAGGCCCAGGGGCATTCCCTCTTCATTGCCGGGGACTTCCTTTTCCATTTCCGAGTCACGGCGTTGCTGTTCCTTTTGCTGTTTCAGGAGGAGCTCCTCTTCTTCCTTGTCGATGAGTTGTTTCCGGAAGGTGGGATCGGGCTTCAGGTCCCACTGGAACTGGTTCTCCCAGTTGGACCTGACTTTAACGATCTCGGGAAGATAAGCGACCCTTTCGGGTTGCTGCCGGCCTGTGAAAACCCCGGGATCCCACCGGCCGTTGCCATTGCGGTCAAAGATGATTCTGACCTTGTATTTTGAGGGAGACAGAAAGTCAAAGGTGACCTGGCCGTTCCCGGTGACACGAAGCTGGCGGAGGACCTTTTCCTCCTTGCTGTTGTCGAGGAGTTCCGCAATAAGGGGGCCTTCGGCCGAGGTCAGGTTGAGGATGATCTTTCCGTAGAAGTCCTCTTTCTGGGTGGTGAACTGTTTTCTGACCTTTTGGCTGACCACCCCGTAGATGGTGGTGGCCGCTGCTGAGTCGATTTCCAGGAGGTAGCTGGTTTCGGCCTCCCAGGGCCATTCAACGCGGGTGGTGCGCCATGCCAGGGTATCTTCGGAAATGACGGGTTTCAGAAGGGTGGTGTCTTTTTCCAGGATGCTGTACAGACGTACCGCCGTGGTGTCGAAGCTCTTCACCGGTTCGGGAGCCAGCAGGAGAATGGGGAGGTTCAGGTCAAAGCCTGCGGTTTTTATGTTGTCGGAATAGGAAAACAGGGGAGTCTGGGGCGTGCCGTCCTCTTTTTTGCGCTTCCGGGTTTCCTGTTTTTCCTTGTCGGTATAAATCAGGGGTATGGTATCCTTCTGCAGGTAATTTTGGCGAAGGGAGTCGAGCTGGTTATAGGAGATTTCGAGGGTCAGGGTGTCCATGCGGGCCACCAGGGTGTCGGTGATCCACACCGTCAGCGAGTCCCACTCCTGGTTGTGTTCGATGATGTGCCAATTTTCCGCATCGTGGCTGAGCAAACGGAGTCCCAGGGTATCCCTGACCGGTTCCCCGAAAACGAAGGTACACTTGTAGCGGGTGTCACGCACCGATTTGTCGAGAAACTGCTCGTAGAAATCCTCGGTAAAGGTTCTCAGGGTGATGGGGTCGGGTTTGAATGTGGTATGGCCGGAAATGAGCAGCGAGTCGGCGCCCACGGCCAGGGTGTCGGGGGCGGCCACATATTCTGCCGTGGGGATCACCAGGGAGTCGGCAAAGGCAAACTCCTCGGCTCCCGGGTCATAGCGCAGATTGTTGTTGGCATCATTGACGGCATAAAGACGGTAGCTCCCGGCCTTGATGTTGTCGAACAGAAAAAGACCCCGGGCATCGGTGCGGGCGATATAGTCGGGAGTGGTGCGGGTGATGGCGCTATCTTCCTGACTGGCATGGAGCATGACGATCACCTTTTCCATGGGGTCGAGGTGGGCGGCATCCTTGACCATCCCCGCCACCCTGAGGGTGTCGATCTCATCACCGGTACTGAACAACATCCGCAACCCCGGATAGGGATTTCTCTCATTGTTGTCGGCCACGGAATTCTTGAAATCGAGGGAATAGGTCACCCCGGGTTTCAGCTCTTCGTTAAAGGAGACAATCAGTGATTTTGCCTTGGTCCTCACGGTAGGACGTTTCGTCAGGGGAGGCGAGACCACCAGCTCTTCCGACACTTCGTCGGGGATAATATATTCGTTAAAGGTCAGCCGCACCTCTTTTCCCGAGAAGCCGGTGCTTCTGAGGGCAGGGAAGGTCTCCACCAGCACCGGGGGAATGGAATCACGGGGACCGCCGGTGGGCATGCCCTGGTTGGCGCACCTGCCGAAGAATAATAATCCTGACAGGACAATGGCCGCCACGATGGGACAGTGCCGCCCTGCTCTTTTCAGCAATCGGTTGTTCATGATCTTCTTACGGTCAGATGGTGGTATAATTCGTGCTACAAACATACAAATTCCCTGAAAAACCTTTTTTATTCCCGATTAGCTTTTATACTTTCAACCAAATTTTCAAAGATGTCGAAGAAAGATAAGCAGAAGAAAAGCAGGAAGATGGTGGCTTTCAACAAAAAGAACCTCAAATCGGCCATCCTGTCGTTGATGTACGACGATCCTGTGAAGCCGCTCAATTACCGTCAGATAGGATCTGTATTGGGCATCAAGGATGAGGAAGCGCGGAAGCTGGTGGTCGTTGTTTTGGGAGAATTGCATGAAAGCGGATACCTGGAGCAGCTGGCCCGTGGAAAATACCGGTTGCGGACACGCGGGGGCACCATCACCGGGCAGGTCGACATGCAACCCACCGGATATGCTTATGTACACAGTGACGAGGCCGAAACGCCGGTGTATGTGTCGGCGCGTAACCTGATGCATGCCATGGCCGGCGATAAGGTGAGGGTTCATCTTTTTGCCCGCCGGAAAGGACATGACCAGGAAGGGGAAGTGGTGGAGATTCTGGAACGTTCACGAAAGACTTGGGTGGGCACCCTGGAGATCTCCCGCAATTATGCTTTCCTGATCCCCACCGGGAAAGCCAGTTTCGATATTTTCATTCCTGCCGAGAACCTCGGCGGGGCGAAGAACGGGCAGAAGGCGGTGGCCGAGATTACCGAATGGCCTGCCAATGCCAAGAATCCCGTGGGTATCATCACCGAGGTGCTGGGCGATGCCGGGGTTCACGAAACCGAAATGCACGCCATCCTCGCCGAATATGAGCTTCCCCGGCGTTTCCCCGAAAAAGTGGAGAAAGCCGCGGAGAAGATCCCTGAGGAGATACCCGAGGCAGAATATGGCCGCAGGCGCGACTTCCGCGAAGTGACCACCTTTACCATCGACCCTGCCGACGCCAAGGATTTTGACGACGCCCTCTCGCTGCGTCCTCTGGACAACGGGAATTACGAAGTGGGCATCCATATCGCCGATGTCACCCATTATGTGAAGCCCGGCACCCTGCTTGAAGAGGAGGCCTATGAAAGAGGAACTTCCGTCTACCTGGTCGACAGGGTGGTTCCCATGCTCCCTGAGAAACTCTCGAATGGGGTATGCTCCCTCAGGCCCCGGGAAGACAAACTCTGCTTCTCGGCAGTTTTTGAGATCACCCCGGAAGCCACGGTGCTCCACGAATGGTTTGGGAAAACGGTCATCAATTCGGACCGCAGGTTCAGCTATGAGGAGGCCCAGGAAATCATAGAAACCGGAAAGGGTGACCTGGCCGGGGAGATCTTGATGTTCAACACTTTGGCTGAGAAATTGCGGGAACAAAGGTTCCGCGGAGGAGCCATTGCCTTCGACCGCGTCGAGGTCAAATTCAATATCGACGAAAACGGGAAGCCCCTTTCGGTCTATTTCAAGGAGTCGAAGGAAGCCAATAAGCTGGTTGAGGAGTTTATGTTGCTGGCCAACAGAAAAGTGGCCGAACTGTTTGGTAAGGGGGGCGACAAAAAAAGTCCCCGGGTTTTCGTTTATCGTATCCATGACCGCCCCGATGCCGAAAAACTGGAGAATTTCAATAATTTCATTCATAAGTTCGGGTATGGTATTCAGACGGTGACGCCACGTGGGGTGGCCGAGTCGATGAACCAGCTGCTCGGGAATGTCAGGGGCAAGAAAGAGCAGAACGTGGTGGAGATGCTGGCCATCAGGGCCATGGCCAAGGCTGAATATTCGGTACGCAACATCGGCCATTACGGGCTGGCTTTTGACTATTACACCCATTTCACTTCTCCCATCAGGAGGTACCCCGACATGATGGTCCACCGTCTTCTCGAAAAATTACTGGAAGGAGGCCGCTCTTCCCATACCGGAGACTATGCCGAGATGTGCCGCCACTCCTCGGAAATGGAATCCCGGGCCGCCAATGCCGAAAGAGCCTCGGTGAAGTACAAACAGGTGGAGTTCATGCAGGACCACATCGGCGAAATCTTTGCCGGCGTCATTTCCGGGGTCACCGACTGGGGACTCTATGTGGAACTCGAAAACAAAATCGAGGGTATGATCCCCGTCAGTCAGCTCGATGATGATTTCTATATTTTTGATGAGAAAAACTACCTGATCAGAGGGCGCCATACCGGCAGAACATTCCAGCTGGGTGACCCTGTGAAGGTGAAGATTTGGCGCACCAACCTGGAGAAGAAACAACTCGACTTCCTGCTGGACACCGAAGGTGACAATGGTAACAACTCCCGCACAAAAAGTAAAAACTGAGATTTTTGATCTATCTTTGTTTTAACATTATCAAACTTAAGGGAGAGGTTCATGGACAACGGAACAGATAACGGTTCAAAAAAGGATGTGAACCGCGAGAGCATCCTGAAGATCGCCCAGGAGATTTTCAGTAAATACGGATACCGCAAGACCACGCTCGACGACATTGCCAATGCCGTGCGAAAGGGTAAGAGTTCGCTCTATTATTACTTCAAGAGCAAGGAAGACCTGTTTCAGGCCGTGATCATGAAAGAGGTGGAATTGCTGCGCAAGGAACTCGACAAGGTGGTCAACCGCAATACCGATCCCGTCGACAAGCTGAGGGATTACCTGCTGACCAAGATCAACACTTTCAGGAATCTGGCCAATTTCTACAATGCCCTGGAAAACGACGTGACGGCTATCGGTTTCATTGAAGAGGTGAAAAACCGGTATGAGCAGGATGAGATCAGGATGATCAAGAGGATCCTGATTGAAGGGGTCCGCAAGAACGAGTTCGAGATTTACGACTTTAACCTGGCGGCCATCGGGATCACCATGGCCATTAAAGGACTCGAGATGCCCCTTTCTGCCGGAACCTACGGCACGATGAACCTGGAAAGGAGCGTAGATGTCATCCTCAGGATCATCTGTTATGGCATCATGAAGCGGTAACGGGCCGATGCCTTTTAGTCCAGGGACTTTCTGAAGATCAGTTTAGGATCGCCGGGGCCGTAATATTCGGGGAGCGAGGCTTCCAGGGTATATCCCCGGCGGTGGTAAAACTCTACGGTGGGCTGGTAGAGGGGTCTTCCTGAGGTCTCAATCCAGAGGATCCTCCCCCCTTTTTCCCTGACCGTTTCTTCGGTGCGGGTGAGCAGCAGGGTGCCCAGGCCGCTGTTTTTGCGCTGCTCTGTAATGGCGAGCCAGTAAAGATCCCAGGAGTGCAGGGTAACCGGGTTCGCCCCGAAGTTGGCAAATCCCGCCAGCTGTCCCTCCTCTTCCACGATCAGCCAGTGATAGCCCGAATCCTCCTCTCCTTTCCCGAGGGTCTCTTCGAAGATCTCCATGACCACTTCTGTTTCAAAGGGGTAAAAAAATCCCGACTCATCAAGTAAACGTCTGATGGCCTCTTTATCCTTTTTTTTGATGGTTGCTCTTAATTCCATGGCTTAAGGGTTGTTCATGTGGTCCACTATTCTTTGGATGACGCCTGAGAAGGAATATCCTGCCTGTTGGGTGGCTGCCGTGAATCCGCTTCCGGGGGAAATGCAGGGGTTGGCATTGGCTTCAATGACGACCACCGTTCCCTGGTGGTCGACGCGCATGTCGACCCGTGCGTACCCCCTGAGGCCCAGGGTTTCCCATGAGGCCAGGGCGGCTTCCCTGATGGCCGTGGCAAGCCGGGGATCTCCCGACAGGTCGGGGAAATCACGAAGCGTGTTTTCATATTCAAAACTCCCGGGGGTCCACTTGGCATGGTAATCGACGATCCGGGGTCTCTCCTTTTCAAAATCACGGAAGATAATTTCAGCAATGGGAAGGATTTCGGGGTTTCCCTCCCTGTCGAGGAGGCTGATGTTGAATTCACGGCCGTCAATGAATTCCTCGATCTGCCAGGCGTGGTCAGGAAGAACTCCCGTTTTTCCGGAAAGGGCCTTAAAAATCGCAGGGAGCTGTCCATCGAAGGTGAATACCGAGGCGGCGGTAATTCCCGCGGAGCCCTCCTCCCACACGGGTTTGAGGATGTACTTCCGGCCGGGAACCATATCCTTCCACGCTGACGGTCTCAGCGTTCCGGGTACATTAACCCCCCGTTGACGCAGCAACCTGTTGGTGAGCCGCTTACTGGTGGTCAGGAACAGGGCCTCCAGAGGATTCCCGGTATAGGCGATGCCATGCATATTGAGCAGCGCCGGAATGAAATAGTTGAGTTCCCCTTTGTTTACGATGGCCTCGGTGAGATTGAAGACATGAGAAATCCCTTGTTGTTTCAGGCGGGCTGTCTCTTCCATGAAATCAGCGCCAATAGTGGCTTTGCTGACTGAGACCCCCAGCTCCCCGAGGGCTTTCTCCACGGCTTCCACCTGGTCGAGGACGTCCCAGTCGTCGGCTCCCGAACCGGGAACCGGCGCATTATAGAGGATGGTGATTGCGTTGATGGTCATAATTGGCTGATGATTTGAGGATTTTAGCCGGTGATTCCCAGTCGGGTGAGGGCTGCGGTCATGATCAACCCTATCAGTTGAGTATAGGAGATCCCTGCCATGCGGGCCAGGATGGGGAGGTCGGAGTGGATGGGGTGGAGGCCTGCCAGGGGATTGGCCTCTATGAAGCAGAGGCGTCCGTGCCTGTCATACCGGAGGTCTATGCGTCCTCCATCGGCACCTCCCAGGGCCTTCCAGGCGCCCAGGGCCACCCGGGTGCACTCCTTCAGTTCCTCTTCTCCGGCTTGCCGGTAACGCGCCAGCATCTCGTAATTCTCTTTCACATCCATGGAGTAAATGGCTCCCCGGGTGGTGAAAATTTCCATGGCCCCGATGACCCGTGCCGTCGGCCCGCTGCCCACGATCCCTGCCGTGAACTCGCGCCCGGGCAGAAATTCCTCGACCAGGGCCGGCTGACGGTGATGTTCCAGAATCATCGCCACAGCCTCCTTCAACTGCCCCGGAGTCTCCACCAGCGATTTTTCGGAAATTCCTTTTCCCGTGCCTTCGGCCAGGGGTTTGACAAAGAGGGGGAAGGGAAGGGTGATCTTCTCCGTTTCTTCCTTTTCCCTGATGACTACCCCGGGAGCCACGGGAACTCCCTGTTCTGCGACCACCTGTTTGGCCAGGTACTTGTTCAGGGAAACCCCGAGCACCTCCCCGTTGCTGAAGACATAGGGGATTTTATATTGGTCAAGGAGCGCCGGCACTGCCGATTCGCGTGAAGGGCCATAGGCTCCTTCGGTAATGTTAAAGACCAGGTCCCATCTTTCTCCTGCCGCCAGGGCGTTCACCAGCTGATAGATGTTTCCGGTTCTCAGGGGCAGAAAGCCCAGGTCCCTGAGGGCCTCTTCGAGGGCTTCCACGGTCTCCTCCCTGTCGAATTCCGCGGCTTCTTCGGCGGTAAAACCTTTGTCGAGGTACCACGACTTCAGGTCGTAACACATTCCTACTGTTATCATAAGGCTCAGAAACCGGGATAATAGCAGGTTTTGCCGAGATAGTTGGTCATGGTGATGCCTTCCGGGGTGATTTCCCTGACGTAATCGGGGATGAGGGGGATTTTTCCTCCACCTCCGGGGGCGTCGATGACAAAATGGGGGATGGCATATCCCGAGGTGAAACCCCTGAGGCTGCGGATGATCTCCAGGCCTTTGGAAACCGGGGTTCTGAAGTGGTGGCTTCCGGGGACCAGGTCACATTGGTAGAGGTAGTAGGGGCGTACCCTTATTTTGAGGAGTTTGTGCATCAGGGAGCGCATCACCAGGGGGTCGTCGTTGATTCCGCGGAGCAGGACGGTCTGGCTTCCCAGGGGGATGCCGGCCCCGGCAAGCCGGGCACAGGCAGCGGCTGTTTCCGGGGTGATCTCATCGGGATGGCTGAAGTGGATGCTCATCCACAGCGGGTGATACCGCTCCAGCATGGCCGTGAGTTCCGGGGTGATTCTCTGTGGCAGGACCACCGGCACCTTGGTGCCGATGCGGATGATCTCGACATGGGGAATGGCCCTGAGCTGCGAAAGCAGAAATTCCAACTGCGCATTGGAGAGGGTCAGGGGATCTCCGCCACTGATCAGCACATCACGGATTTCAGGATGGCTGGCAATATATTCGATGGCCCGTTCCCACTGAAAGCGTGGGGCATGGGTCAGCCGGCCCACGCTGTGCGACCGTGTACAATAACGGCAGTAAGCCGAACAGGTCTGGGTGACCAGAAAAAGCACCCTGTCGGGGTAACGGTGAACCAGTCCGGGTACCGGCGATGAGGCTTCCTCATGCAGAGAGTCGGATTTCTCCCCGGGCCAGGTGACCAGCTCTTCGGGAGTGGGGACCATCATCCTGCGAATAGGGTGGTCAGGGCCTCCCCGGGTCATCAGGGAGAGGTACCAGGGGGTGATCCTCAGCGGTAGCCTCCCCTTCAGGCCGGCAATAGCCTCCCGCTCCCCGGCAGTGAGATCTATAAACCGGGATAACTGGTCACCACGGGTCACCACGTTACGCAACTGCCACTTCCAGTCGTTCCACGATTGGAGGTCGGTAAAAGGATAATAGGTACGAAGAAATAGAGAAATCCGGTCGTTGTCGGGGTCTAAAGCTGGGATACCTTCTTGATTCAAAGAACCGGCGTATTTACCGCCAGGCTCCTCCGGAGAGGAGCTACCCGTGAGGCTGCCATCTGTCGCGGTGGCAGCAGTCTCGTTTGCTTTAAATGTCATTTTTGCGTGTCAGCACCAAATTTTTTTCGTTGTAACCAGAGTTTTTGAAGAGATAAATTCTGCGCAAAAATATGCATTGTTTCATCCGTTGTCGGGGGAGAAACGTAAATTTCTAACAATAGTTTCGACAATGTGTCAGGGTTGTTATAACGCGCAGGTATTCAGGTGTTTATGAGGATTGTCAACGGCGTGTCCGGGGCCCTTGGCGTAACATAAAATTAACGTCCGAAGCTAAAAGGCATCCATTTTACGGTACGCGTCGATGACGGCCTGTTCCCCCTCTTTGCCGGGTTTGCTTTTCCCGTGTTCCATGCAGAGTACCCCCTGGTATCCTTTGGCGTGGATATGTCTGAAAATGTTCAGGAAGTTGATCTCTCCGGTGGTCGGTTCCTTGCGCCCGGGGTTGTCGCCGAGGTGGAAGGTGGCGATATGTTCCCAGGCCATGTCGATGTTGGGGATGAGGTTACCCTCGCTGATTTGCTGATGGTAGAGGTCGTTGACGATTTTGCAGGAGGGGTGGTTCACGGCCTTGCAGATCATATAGCTTTGCGGAATGGTGGTCAGGAACAATCCCGGGTGGTCGGTGTGGGCGTTCAGGGGTTCCATCACCAGCACCAGTTGTGCAGGACCGACGATGTCACAGCACATTCTCATGGTATCGATGACGTTGGCCGTTTGGTAATCCCAGGCCAGTTTTTCATCATAACGGCCGGGAACCACCAGCGCTGTTTTGGCGTTGGTCCGTTTTTGCACTTCCAGGGCCCGGGACATCCGTTCTTTGAACATTTCCCTGACTGACGGGTCGTTGAGGACCATTGAACGGGTGCCGAAATCGGCATAGAGGACGAAAGGTCCCAGGTCCATGCCCCTGCGTGCCAGCTCCGAGGCGATCTTTTCCTGAAGGGCGGGCTCCTTGTTCATCAGGTCATTGTCGAAAATGGCCCTGAATCCCTGGTCGTGGATAAACCGGATCTGGTCAATGGGGTCATTTCCCGCATGCTCTCTGAACATCCCGAAACCAGGGGCATATTTCAGCCTGAATTGTGCCCCGTTGGAAGTTTTCGTCTCCCCTGCCCATCCGCTCCCCGGGAAGGTCACCCCTGTTGCTGCCACTGCCCCCAAAGCCGTGGTCCTGAGAAATCTCCTCCGCTCCATACTCATTGGTTTATTGTTTTTTTGAAGTTCCGAAAATACAAATTTTTTTCTCCGGAAGTTCACCCCGGTGAAGCTGTTTCTTCTGTGTAAAAGACCTGCCGGTGCCCGGAGTGGCCGTAATCCGGGAGGAATGATTATTTTTACCCTTTGAAAGCGGAATAAAATGAATTCCGGTGAGTGCATTCCCAAGGGCTTTACCGCGAAGAGCTTCCATGCCCATCGCGAAAATGGCGCGATCACCTGAAATCATGACCGGCCCGGGAATCAGGGTTCCGCGGAGCTTAACGCATCTTTTTCACGCGATGGACCTTTATGAAGAAATAGCATAAATATATGAATGTCAGGAGTATAATTGCCGGTCTGCTGATGACCGTTTTTTCCCTGCCCGGAAATTCACAACAGACTGCAGATCCGGTGATGGAGACTTTCCACACGGTATCGAGCCATGAATTGCTGGAGTATGCCGCGGAGCTGAGTTCTCCCCGTTACCGTGGCCGGCTGTCGGGGTCACCCGGATATATCGCGGCGGCGGAATATGTGGCCGGGTTGCTGGATTCCTGGGACCTGCGCCCTGTCATGGCCGATTCCTCCCTTTTTCAGTGGTTTCCGAATGCCTGGACCGAAGTCGTCACTCCCGGAAGCGTGGCGCTGAAGCCCCTGAGGGGAAAACCAGGGGCCCCGCGACGCAGGCTCTCTTTTCCCGCTGATTACTACCCCGGAGCTCACTCCTCTTCCGGCAGGGTTTCGGCAGAAGTGGTATACGCCGGCTTCGGAATCACCGCCCCTGAACTGGGGTATGACGACTATGCAGGGCTCAGTGTGAAGGGAAAGATCCTTCTTCTGGAACCCGGGGTGCCTTACACCGCCAATGACTCCACGCTGGCACGGTGGGAGCCCTACAGCTATCACCGTTACAAATTCAGCCGCGCCAGGGAGCTGGGAGCCGTGGGATTGCTGTATACGGGACTGACAGCCAACCCGAATACCAGTTACCTCGAAGGTTTTGTCTATGCCCACATCAGTGAAGAGGTGGCCGGGGAGCTGACCGCCATTTCCGGAAAACCCTTTGATCAGCTGAAAAAGGAGATCACCGCCAGCATGCAGCCCGCTTCTTTTGCCACAGGCAGGGAGGTGGTCATATCGGCGCTGACCCGTCATTTCCCCGGTTCCCGTGCCTGCAACGTGGTGGCCATGATTCCGGGAGGCGATCCTGTGCTGAAAAGGGAAGCCATCATCGTGGGGGCCCACCTCGATGCCGTAGGGCACCAGGGAACCCTGTTTCCCGGGGCCCTTGACAACGCTTCGGGGGTGGCCGACCTTTTGGGGGCTGCCCGCGCCCTGGCGGCATCACCGGTGAAACCTGCCCGCACAGTCATTTTCGTCTTTTTCGGCGGCGAAGAGTGCGGCCTTTACGGCAGCCTGGCCAGCACCACGCAACCCTGGTGGCCCAGGGAACAGGTCCTCTTCATGCTGAACCTCGACATGGTCGGCAACGGAACGGGGTTTTTCCTCCAGGGTGCCGCTTCCTATCCCGCCGTGGCCCGCCATTTCGAAGAGGCCAACGGGAAATATCTCCACCGCAGCATGCGCACATCAGAGAACAGGCCCTCCTACGGACGACCTCGCTCCGATGGCGCCGTTTTCCTGAAGGCAGGATACCCCACCATGAACCTTTGGACCACCGGCACGGTGAAACCGGTCTATTACCACCAGCCCCTCGACAATATCGACGGTCTCACCCCGGAAATCATGGAAGACGCCGCCAAACTGCTCTTTCTGGGAATCCTGGGAGTTGCCGGTGACCGTTCCCTGACCCCATGAAGAATCGCCGATGAAGTACGAAGGAAACATACTCAAAATGCGGGTGGAATATGACCACCCCGTCAGGTATTACCTGCCCCTGGGGAAGGAGGAGACCGGCATGAACGACCTGATCGGCCACAGGATCCGTCTCTCCTTCAGCGGAACCATTCACTGCATCTCCTGCGGAAAAGTCACCCGCACCTCCTACGGTCAGGGTTTTTGTTACAGCTGTCTCCAAACGGCCCCTGAGGCCAGTGAGTCGGTGCTGCAGCCGGAACTCTCCAAAGCCCACTTCGGCGTGGCCCGTGATATCGCATATGCCCGGGAACACGACCTGATAGACCATGTTGTCTACCTGGCCATGTCGCCCGATGTGAAAGTCGGCGTCACCCGTCACCACCAGGTGCCCATCAGGTGGATCGACCAGGGAGCCAACGCCGCCGTCATCGTGGCCCGCACCCCCAACCGACACATCGCCGGCATCATGGAAGTGTGGCTGAAACAGTATTACTCTGACAAGACCAACTGGAGGGAAATGCTCATGGGCCGCCATCTTCCGGCAGAAACCCTGCTCACGGAAAAGGAAAGGGCGGCCTCCCTGCTCACTCCCGAACTGAAAAAATACCTCTCCGCCAACGATGACATCACCCTGATCGACTACCCGGTGACCGCACCTCCCCGGCAAATCAACAGCCTCACGTTTGACAAAACTCCCGTAGTGGAAGGCGTGCTGACGGGAATAAGAGGGCAGTACCTGATGATCGGCCATGACCAGGTCATCAATATGCGCCGCCATAGCGGATACCTGATCACCCTCGAAGGGATGGACTGATGAACCGGCATCGGCGAAGGGAGATTGTGCAACACCGGAAACGCTTTTCAAAAAATGAAACATCAACCTGTAAAAAATAAAGAGATGAAATTCATCAATGCAGCTTTCAATGTGTCGGTGGCCCTTCTGGCCCTGATGGTGATCAACTATATCCTGCACGTGGTGGTGATCCCCCAGTGGATCATCATGGTGGTGCTCATGATTGCCGCCCTCCTTTTCTTTGGCAGGGTATACCTCAGAATGAGGGACCGGTAGGTTCCGGAGTGAAGCGGTTCTCTTTTTCGCTAAAACTGACCAATCTCCTGAATTCTTTCTCACTATTTTTGTTTATTTGAACGGCGATCCGTTAGGACACAGGAAGTGAACAATTAATTTATCTGGATATGGAAAATATAGACTGGAAAAATCTGGGTTTCGGTTACCGGAAGACCGATTACAATGTCCGTTGCACTTACCGTGACGGCAAATGGGGGGAGCTGGAGCTGAGTTCTTCCGAAGTGATCAACATGCACATAGGGGCCACGGCCCTTCATTATGGCCAGGAGGCTTTTGAGGGGCTGAAGGCTTTCATGGGGAAAGACGGCAAAGTGAGGATTTTCAGGCTGGAAGAGAATGCCAAAAGGATGCAGAGTTCCTCGGAGGGCATCATGATGGCGCAGTTCCCCACCGAATTATTTGTGAAAGCGGTGAAAATGGCCGTGAAACTGAACAGGCAGTATATTCCCCCTTATGATTCGGGGGCTTCGCTCTATATCAGACCTCTCTTAATTGGTACGGGTGCCGAGATCGGCGTGAAACCCGCCAGTGAGTATCTTTTTATCGTCTTTGTCATGCCCGTGGGACCATATTTCCCCGAGGGTTTCAAACCTACCGACCTGGTCATCCTCAGGCAATATGACCGTGCCGCACCCCAGGGAACCGGAAAATACAAGGTCGGCGGTAACTATGCCGCCAGCATGGTGGCAGGTGTAAAAGCCAAAAAGGGAGGCTATTCGGCTGTTCTTTATCTCGACAGCAAGGAAAAGAAATATATCGACGAGTGCGGCCCTGCCAACTTCTTCGGCATCAAAAACAACACTTATGTCACTCCCGAGTCTGATTCCATTCTTCCGTCGATCACCAACAAGAGCCTGATGACCCTGGCTGCTGAAATCGGCATGAAGGTGGAACGACGCAAGGTGGCCTATGAGGAGCTGGTCACCTTCGAGGAAATCGGGGCCTGCGGAACAGCAGCCGTGATCTCTCCCATAAAAAGGATCTACGATGCCGATGAGGATAAGGAATTTACCTATGGCACCGGCCCCGGGCCCTGGAGTACCAGGCTATATAACAAACTTAGGGCGATTCAGTATGGTGACGAGCCCGATAAGTTCGGCTGGACCACCATCGTGGAATAGTGGGTGATCCCCGGAATCAGTCAGGGAAGGCCCGGAAAAACCGCAGTGCTTTCATCATCCGTTAAGTGCTTTCTGACACCAGGGAATGCCCTTCCGCCGGGTAATGCTGCCTTGTTTTCCGCCCGGGAAACAGGGCAGCATTTTTCTTTTGGGAACAGCACGCATCGCCGCTGCCATGCCTTTCCCCTGATCTCTCAGAGGCCTGCGACCATAGGTGCCCCAGAAAACACGATAAATATTCATGGCAAAGTTGTATTTTTGTCACTTCTAAAATCAGCAACACCACCGCCGGAACAGGGCTTCGCAGCCTGAGGCGGGTCAACACAGCTTACAAGTTATTAAAGAGTGACGATATGATCAGGAAAAAGGTGAGGGAGATCCTCGAAAACGGCCAGGCCGGCGCCGAAGTGCTGGTCAAGGGATGGGTACGTACCCGCAGGGGCAGTAAGAATGTGAATTTTGTAGCCCTGAATGATGGTTCGACCATCCGGAACCTTCAGGTGGTGGCCGACGTGAATGATTTCAGTGAGGATCTTCTCAGGGACCTCAACACGGGGGCTTCTTTGGCGGTGCGTGGTACCCTGGCGGCTTCCGCGGGCAGCGGTCAGCAGCTCGAGCTGATTGCCCGGGAGATTGAAGTCCTGGGAACCGCCGATCCCGAGAAGTTTCCCATACAGCCCAAGAAACACTCCCTGGAATTCCTCAGGGAGAATGCACATCTCCGCTTCCGCACCAACACTTTCGGGGCGATCTTCAGAATCAGACATGCCATGGCTTTTGCCATCCATGACTATTTCAACCGGCATGGCTTTGTCTATCTCCACACCCCCATCATTACGGCTTCCGATGCCGAAGGGGCCGGACAGATGTTCAGGGTGACCACGCTTGACGCCCTGAAACCCCCGCTGACCGGGGAGGGAAAAGTCGATTTCAGCGCCGATTTCTTTGGCAAGCCTACCAACCTGACGGTTTCCGGCCAGCTGGAAGGAGAACTGGGAGCCACCGCCCTGGGAGACATCTATACCTTCGGTCCTACTTTCAGGGCCGAAAACTCCAATACCACCCGTCACCTGGCAGAATTCTGGATGATAGAACCCGAAATGGCCTTCTATGACCTCAAAGACAACATGGACCTGGCCGAGGACTTCCTGAAGTCCCTCATTCGTTATGCCCTGGAACACTGCGCCGACGACCTGGCCTTCATGGCCGGCCGCCTGAAAGAGGAGGAAAAGGGAAAACCCCAGGACCAGCAGTCGATGGACCTGATCGAAAAACTGAAATTTGTGGCCGACAACGACTTTGTGCGCCTTACCTACACCGAAGCCATCGATATCCTCCGGAACTCCAACCACTACAAGAAGAAGAAATTCCAGTTCCCCGTGGAGTGGGGCGTTGACCTTCAGAGCGAACACGAACGCTACCTGGTGGAAAAACACTTCCAAAAACCGGTCATCCTGATTAATTATCCCCGCGAGATCAAGGCTTTCTACATGAAACAGAACGATGACGGCGCCACGGTGGCTGCCATGGACGTTCTCTTCCCCCAAATCGGGGAGATCATCGGCGGTTCGCAACGCGAAGAGGATTACGACAAGCTGGTGGCCCGCATGCAGGAGATGAATATTCCCACGGAAGAGATGTGGTGGTACCTCGACACCCGTCGTTTCGGAACAGTCCCCCACAGCGGCTTTGGCCTCGGTTTCGAACGGTTTGTCCTTTTCATCACCGGCATGGGAAATATCAGGGATGTCATCGCCTTCCCCAGGACTCCCAGAAACGCAGAATTCTGAAAAAATTGCTAATTTTGAGGTTGCCCAATAACCGGTGAATGGAACAAAGACTCTCATTACAGCAGAAATTGCTCCAGAAACTTTCGCCTCAGCAAATTCAGGTGATCAAGTTGCTGGAGATTCCTGCCCTTCAGCTTGAACAGCGTATCAAAAAAGAGCTGGAGGAGAACCCTGCCCTTGATGCGGAGGAGGAATCCTCTTATGAAGGAGAGGAAGAGAGTGCACCGGAATTACGATCCGATAACGATAAGGACAATGAGGAGTTTTCGGTCGAGGACTATATGCCTGAGGATGAAATTCCGGGATACCGGCTGCAGACCAATAACTACTCTTCCGAAGATCGGCAGACCGACATTCCCTTTTCGGTGGGCGATACCTTTCATGAGTTTTTGCTTGAGCAGGCGGGGATGGACAGTTTTAACGAGAGGGAACTGCAACTGGCCGAATATATCATTGGCAATATCGATGAGGATGGGTATCTGCGTCGTGACCTTCCCTCCATCAGCGATGATCTGGCCTTTCATCTCAACATGAGCGTCAGCGAAGAGGAGCTGGCCAGGATACTGCAGGTGATCCAGAGTTTTGACCCTCCGGGGGTGGGAGCCCGCGACCTCCAGGAGTCCCTGCTGCTTCAGCTGGAGAGAAGACAGGGAGAATCGCGTAAACTGGCGACCGCCATCATCAGGGATTATTTCGAGGAGTTTACCCGGAAGCATTACGACAAGATTTCCCGTCGTCTTAACATCGACGATGCAGAACTGAAAAATGCTGTAGACCTCATTCTTAAGCTCAACCCCAAGCCGGGGAGTTCCTACAGCAATCCTCTCAATAAGTCAAACCAGCATATTGTGCCCGATTTTTTGCTCGAGGTCGTCGACGGGGAGCTGCAGTTGAGCCTGAACCAGAAAAATATGCCTGAACTGCGGATCAACGAGTCCTATCTCGACATGCTCCGTACCCTTTCGCGTGAAAAAAACGGATCGGCCAGGGGCACCCGGGAGGCCGCTTCTTTTGTGAAGCAGAAACTCGACTCGGCCAAGTGGTTCATCGACGCCATCAGGCAGCGGCAGCAAACGCTGCTGGTCACCATGTCAGAAATCATTGACCTCCAGAAGGAGTATTTCATGGATGGCGACGAGACCCGGCTGAAACCCATGATCCTCAAGGATATCGCGGAACGTACCGGTCTCGACATCTCCACCATATCACGGGTCTCCAACAGCAAATATATCCAGACCCACTTCGGCATATACCCCCTGAAATATTTCTTCTCTGAGGCCATGCAGAAAGACTCCGGAGAAGAAGTGTCGACCCGGGAAATCAAAATGATCCTCAAGGAGTGTATCGATAACGAAGATAAGCGTCACCCGGTGACTGACGAAAGACTGACCGAGATCCTCAGGGAAAAATCGTATAATATAGCCCGCCGTACGGTGGCCAAATACCGCGAACAACTCGACATTCCGGTGGCGCGCCTGAGAAAAGAGCTCTGACCCGGGCCATTCCCTGAAATATTCCCGGCCGATGGTTATCCCCCGCACCAGATTCCCGGCGACTACTCCCTGAACTTATACCCTATGCCCTTGAGCGTTTTGATGTAGTCATTGCCGATTTTTTCGCGCAACTTCCTGATATGTACGTCGATGGTGCGATCTCCCACCACAACGTTATCCCCCCAAACCGAAAAATAGATCTCCTCGCGGGTGAAAACTTTCCCGGGTTTTGAGACCAGCAGGGAGAGGAGTTCGAACTCCTTCCGGGGAAGCACCATTTCTTCATGGCCGATTTTGACCAGGTATCTCTCCTTGTCGATCACGAGCTCTCCGAAAGTCAGGGTGTTCTCGGTATGGGGAGCTTCCGTTTCCGTGATGGCGGGTCCCAGCCTCTTCAGAAGGGCTTTGACCCTGCTCACCAAAACCTTGGGGCGGATGGGCTTGGTGATGTAATCGTCGGCTCCCGCCTCAAAACCCGCAATCTGTGAGTAGTCTTCCCCCCGGGCCGTCAGGAAGGCAATAAGGGTATGTTGTAATACCGGAATCTTCCTGATCTCCTCACAGGTGGTGATCCCATCCATCTCGGGCATCATCAGGTCAAGGAGAATCAGATGGGGCTGATTTTTCTCGGCAATTTTCAGGGCCTCCTTTCCATTGTTGGCCGTGAAAACTGTAAAGCCCTCTTTTTCAAGGTTGTAGCTGATGAATTCCAGAATGTCATCTTCGTCATCGACCAGTAAAATCTTTAATTTCTCGTCACTCATGGAGCCTGAATTTTCTTTTATAGTTCAAATTTACTCAATTTGATGATCTTTTAATGATCGCTGCGGAAAAAGGAGAATTCCGGTCGGGTCATCGTGACTTTTCAAGGGTAAAGGTGAAGGTGGTGCCTTCGTTGACCTTGCTTTTCACGTTGATACGCTGGTTGTGGGCTTCGATGATATGTTTGACGATGGAGAGTCCCAGGCCGGTTCCCCCCTGTTCCCTGCTCCGTGATTTGTCGACCCTGTAAAACCTCTCAAATACCCGGGGAAGATCTTTTTTCTCCATCCCGATCCCGTTATCGGATACCTCCACCATAATATGATCTTCCATGTCATAAAAGCCGACCCTGACATATCCCTCTTTTTTACCGTATTTTATCGCGTTATTAATGAGGTTGTTGAGAACTTCGTTCATTCTCTTTCTGTCGGCATTTACATAAATGGGACGGTCGGGACGGCTGACAAACTCCAGGCTGACATTTCTTTCGGCGGCCTGCATCTGTTCCAGTTCAAAAACTTCGTCGACAAGTCTGACAATATCGAATTTTCCGGTGTCAAGTTTGAGTTCCCCCGATTCCAGTTTGGTGATCGATTCGAGGTCTTCCACGATCGATATCATCCTGTTGATGCTGTTTTCGGTGCGCTGCAGGTAAAGCTTGTTGATCTTGGGATCATCGATTCCGCCTTCAAGCAGGGTCAGTACGTAGCCCTGAATGTTGAAGATGGGGGTTTTCAACTCATGGGATACGTTTCCCACAAACTCTTTCCGGTATCGTTCGAGTTCAATGAGCCGCTCGATTTCCTGGGTCTGTTTCATGGCCCACTCCTCGGCATCGCTGATCACCTCTGACAAAAGATTTCCGCTGCTGTCGTCTTTATGGCTGTTTTTTCTGTTTCCTCCCGGAAGATCGAGGATGGTCTTGTATACCGGTTTGATTTTGTCACTGATGAACCTTTTAAGCAGGTACTGAAGAGCAAAATAGGAAAGGCCAATATAAAGGGCAAATAATAAAAGGATGATGAAAAAGCCGGCGTTGACATAATAGGCCGTCAGAACCAGAAATCCGGCAAAAAGAGAGAGAATGACCGATATGTAAAGCGAGAGCTGTCGCGGCGAATAGGTTTTCATGTGAATAAATTGTTTGTTTTTAACGGCCACATGTAATACCCATGTGGTTATATTGGCGGTCATTGCCCGTTTTCAGCGGTCGCCAGGAATAGCTTCGCTATTTCATCACGGTTGGTGCATAAATATGGCATGGGTATTTCATAATCACATCACAGAGGGGCAAAAATAGCGAATTTTAAGGTTAAAGTGATTAATCGCTGATATTTAGTAAATTGATGTTTTGTTAATGTTTTTTTAATATCTTTCGAATTGAACAAAAAGGTCATTATTCCTACTTTTGCACCCAATCAAGAAATCGATACATGGAAAATTTCTACCTGATTCTGGTTGTTATCCTGTTCGCCCTCGCCATAAGCGACCTGATCGTAGGTGTCTCGAATGATGCCGTTAATTTCCTCAATTCTGCCGTTGGATCCAAAGCTGCGCCCAAGTGGGTTATTTTTCTCATGGCTGCTTTGGGGGTACTTATAGGAGCGACTTTCTCCACGGGCATGATGGAGGTGGCCCGCAAGGGAGTTTTTCATCCCGACATGTTTGTTTTTTCCGAGATTATGGTGCTCTTTCTGGCAGTAATGATCACGGATATCATCCTGCTTGACACCTTTAACTCCCTGGGGTTGCCCACCTCCACCACCGTTTCCCTGGTCTTTGAGTTGCTGGGCTCGGCGGTGGCGGTTTCCCTGGTGAAGATCAAGACCCTGGGGGGTACTTTTGCCGACCTTGCGCAGTATGTCAATACCGGCAAGGCCCTGGCCATCATCACCGGGATTCTGTTGTCGATCATCATCGCGTTTTCTTTCGGAACCCTGGTCCAGTATCTGGTCAGGTTGATCTTCACTTTCCGCTACAAGCGGAAACTCAAATACCTGGGGAGTATCTTCGGCGGAATTGCCATTACCATGATCACCTATTTTATCCTGATCAAGGGCATCGACGGCAGTTCATTTGCGGAATTTCCTGTGGGCTCCCCGGAAATTCCCATGGGGGAATGGATCAAGACCCACACCGGATTGCTGCTGCTGGCCAGTTTGCTGGGGTGGACGGGAATCATCCAGGTGTTGTACTGGTTGTTTAAAATCGATATTCTGAAGGTGGTGGTTTTAGCCGGAACCTTCGCCCTGGCCATGGCCTTTGCCGGGAACGACCTGGTCAACTTCATCGGGGTTCCCATGGCCGGTTTCAACTCCTTTCAGGCCTGGATGGCTTCAGGGGGTTTGGCTCCCGGGGAGTTCCGCATGGATATGCTCCTGGGTGAAGTGGATACCCCCTTTATTTTCCTGCTGATTGCCGGTCTGGTAATGATTATCACCCTGATTACCAGCAAGAAGGCACATGCTGTGGTCCAAACAGGGGTTAACCTGAGCCGCCAGGCCGAGGGGGCTGAGCGCTTTGGTTCGTCGGCCATCGCCCGTGCCGTGGTCCGCAGTTCTGTCAGACTCAACAAAAAGGTGAAAGGCCGTCTTCCCGAAAAGATCAACGGTTTCATCATGAACCGTTTTTCTCCTGTGGAGGCCATCGATGACCCCAATGCCCCGGCCTTTGACAAGATCAGGGCGGCGGTCAACCTGGTGGTGGCCAGCAGCCTTATTGCCCTGGGAACCTCCCTGAAGCTGCCCCTGTCAACGACCTATGTGACCTTTATGGTGGCCATGGGAACCTCCCTGGCCGACAGGGCCTGGGGCAGGGAAAGCGCCGTTTACCGCGTTTCGGGGGTCTTTGCCGTGGTCGGAGGATGGTTCCTTACCGCCATCGTGGCCTTTACGGTGAGCGCCCTGATCGCCTGGACCATCAGCGCCGGCGGAATGCCCGTCATCATCGGCCTCATCATCCTGGCCATCGTCCTGGTCATCAGAACCCACATCTCCTTCCGCAGGAAAAATAAGAACCTCCCCGATGATGAAGAACTGATCTCCGAAGTCGACGAAGCCGGAAAAAGAATCGAAAAATGCACCAGCCAGGTGGTCAAAACCATCATCTCCTCCAATAAGATCTTCTCCTTTGCCCTGGAAAGTTTCCTGAAGGAGGATGTCGGGCATATGCGCGAAGCCATGGAGATGAACAACCAACTGAATATTAAAACCAAAAAACAGAAAAACAAGATCATACAGACCATCTCCAAGATGAAACGGGTCGACGTTGACGCCGGGTATTTCTTTATCCAGGTTATCGATTACCAGCGTGAAATTGCCCACTCCCTTCATTTCCTGGTCGACCCCCTCAGGGAACACCTCGAAAACCAGCACAAGCCTTTCACTGAAAGCCAGGCCCACGAAATGAAACAGATGGTCACCGAAATCGATGAGTTCTTTAATCTCTCCATCCATATTGTCAAAGAAGGAAAATTCGAGGCCATTGATGATCTGGTATCCCTGAGGTTGCGCATCATCGAAACCCTCTACGAAATTGAAAAGGACCAGGTGAAGCGAATCAAAAACAAGGAGGTGAACACCCGGAATTCCCTGCTTTTCTTCAAGGCGCTGACCGAAACCAAAAATATGCTCCTCCACACGGTGAACCTGATTAAGTCATACCGTGACTTCATGCTGGTCAACCAGAAGGGCTTCTGATTTTCCCTTTTTCCATCGGAACATTCAAAAGTTCAAAATATCAGATGGCCGGTGACTCCATTTCAGGGGGCAACCGGCCATTTTTTTGGGTGATTTGGCTTCATATTCCGGGGAATTCCTATTTTAGCGGAGTTACTGAAAATCATAAAAATGATGAAATACCCATGCATCAATTATGCACCAACCGGAATGAAATAGCGAAGCTATTCCTGGCGACCGCTGAAAACAGGCAATGACCGCCAAATAACCACATGGGTATTACATCTGTTTCAGGAATTCAACCATGTCAAAGTAATAATTTAAACACATGAAGCACACCTTTTTATTTTTCTTTTTGCTCCTGTTTGCGGGAGCGGGTTTTGCCCAGAATGCCGATGCCATTGCCGGCATATGGTGGAACGATGAAAAAACCACGAAGATCAGGGTTGAAAAAAAGGATGGGAAATATATAGGAACCATTGTCTATATGATTCCTTCCAAGCTGGTGAACGGCAAATCACCCCTTGATGATAAAAATCCCGATTCCGCCCTGAAGACGAGGCCGGTGATAGGCCTGCAGATCCTTTCGGGATTTGTATACAACGGGTCAAAAAAAGAATGGGCCAGCGGGAAGATCTATGATCCTAAAACGGGAAAGACATACGACTGTTTTGCCCGTATGGACGGGGAAGTGCTGAAGCTGAAGGGTTATGTTGCCGGCATTCGTGCTCTGGGCCGTGAGTCGGAGTGGTACAGGACTACCCTCTGATCACACCCGGGGGACCCCCTTTCCCACTTCTCTGAGCTGTTTATCCCCATCATCTGGTTTTCTTATCCCGAAACCTGGACCCTGAAACCGGCGGCTTCAGCCTGCCGGGCGATCCGTTCCAGTTGTCGGGCGGGTACCTTTTCGAGGGTATCGACCGGGGTATCGCGGGCGATGGTGTAGATCATCACCATTGACGGCCTGATAATTTTCAGCAGCCCCAGCCAGGCCTCCACCTCTTCGGGGGTGGTATTGTCGATATTTTTCCCTTTATGGCTTCCCCTGATGAACATGGTTTGGATGGTCACCCTACCCGCGAAAGCGGTCAGTTGTTGCACCACTTCGGGAAGGCTGAATTTTCCTGTGGGGCAGTCGAGGGTCCTGATGGTCTCTTCGAAGGCGGAGTCTAGTTTCTGGATGTTGTCGTCGACTTTCAGCAGGGCGTCAAAGACCTCCTTTTTGTGGAGCATGGTGGCATTGGAGAGGACGGCGATTCTGGCCTGCGGGGCATAGAGATCGCGTAACCTGAGGGTATCACCGATGATTCCGGCAAAATGGGGGTGAAGGGTAGGTTCCCCGTTTCCGGCAAAGGTGATCACGTCAGGAAGCCTTTTTTCTTCTTCCATTTTTCGGAGGGTCTCCTCCAGCCTGAGGGCCACATCCTCCCTGTCGGGCATTTTCCCCCGGTTCTCCCCGCCCCGGGGATTCCTGCCGCATTCACAGTAAATACAGTCGAATGAGCATATTTTGCTGTCGGCCGGAAGCAGGTTGATTCCCAGGGAGACTCCCAGGCGGCGGCTGATCACGGGACCAAAAATGATCTTGTCAAAGAGAAAGGTAGCCATGCTTTTGAGTTAAGGCTGCAAATATACAAAATGATCACGCCAACCGGGTGATGGTACTCCCTGAATCAAAGATGGTGCTGGTCCCTTTTCCCGGGGTAATGAGGACCAGTCCCGGCTTTTTCCCCGGTTCCAGGGAACCCAGCCTGTCGCCCATTCCCAGGGCCCGGGCCCCGTTCAGGGAGGCCCAGGTGAAAAGTTCTTCGTGGGGGATCTCAGGAAAGTGGCGATGAAGAGTCACCAGCTCGCGGAAGACGGAAAGGTGATGGTTGGAAGCCAGACTGTCGGTGCCGATGCAAACGGGGAGGGAATGGCTGCGGAACAGTCGGGCCGGAGGCAGCATACCCTCTATGTAAAGGTTGGAATTGGGGCAGAGGACCAGCCAGGTATTGCCATGAGGGCGCCCTTTCCTGATGACCTGAAGGTCAGCAGCCGAAGTGTGGGTATTATGGACCAGCAGAAGTGGCTTACCTGCCGGCAGCTTAGGGAGGACGGCCTCGAGGCTGCTCGTTCCCGGGGGCTGAAAATGCGAGACATCAAGGCCCAGGTGATGGATGAGATGCTCCCTGACGGAACCGCTGCCGTTCCTGAAAAAGAGGTTCTCAGCCTCGCTCTCCTGGTTATGCATGGAAAGGATGCTGCTTTTTTCAAGGCTCAGGGCCGCGATGGCTTCAAAAAGGGGGTCGCTGACGGAATAGGGAGCATGCGGGACCACCGAGGCCTGAAGACCCAGGGAGAAAAAGGCTTGCCACACCGCCAGGGCCGTATCGAGGGCCCTTTTGGCCCGCGAAGGATGAAAGCCGAAGGCCTCCACGAAGGTAAACCATTCCAGGGAACTTTCCTTTTTTACCCCTGCCGTGATTGCGGTATTGGAAATGTCGCCCGCAGCTACGATTCCCTGGCGAATCATCTCTTCGGTGGCCTTCCTGGCTGCGCCGGTGATCTCTTCTTGAGAACCATTCCTGAGGCGGTTGACAGCCCCGATGAATCCTCCGATTCCCGTTCCTTCGGGAATCACCCCGCCCAGGTGGGAGAGTTCCAGATGCACATGGGCGTTGACAAACCCCGGAACCAGGATAGACCCCGGAAAATCGGTGACCCCGGGTGAGGCCATGGAATGTTCTGAGGAAGAGACTTCAACGATGGTTCCCTCTTCGTCGACCGTTACCGTGCCCCGGGGCAGCGGCGCCCCGGCAAGCGTGTAAACCAGGGATGCAGAAAACTGCTTCATTCCTGTGTGTTGGTAATATTAAGAGGCTGCTGCGCCTTTTCCTTCTGTTCACTCTCCATTTCCGTAAGTCGGTTAATCACCCTGGTGTAGATCTTCTCAAACTCCTTGGGCTTGCTGGAATAGTAAATCAGCGACTTCTCAAAAACAGAATCGGCCAGACTGTGTTTCCGGAGGATGGTATAGTAGAAATCGGATTCTGAATAAATATTCAGTTCCTTGCTCGAAAACCTTTTGGTTTGGTATACCGCTTCGGCAAGGTGCATGTCGGTCAGCACAGAAATCATCTTGTCGCGTTTCACCAGGTGGCGGGGTTTCTGTACCACTTCGTCATCACAGGCCATGGCCAGAAATGCAGTGACAACGATCAGGAAGACGGGTTTCAGCCGGAATCTGCAGATCTTCATTTTTCTTTTCCTGAAGGCGAAGTTTTCTTCAGCAGGTGTAAAAATAGGAATATTTCCCTGAATTACGGCGGGGCATTCCTCGTATGCTCCGTGGCGGGGAGTTTTACTTCCGTAGGGAGTCATTCCTGCCGGCTCTGCGGCGGGGGGTGTTGTTCCCCGTAGTGAAGGACAGAGGGGGATTCTGATGGGAGAGAGTCAGTGGAAGAGTTTTTTGAACACCTCTTCGACGCGGGTGACCCTGATGATTTCCAGGGGGAAAGAAGCGGGGTCGTACCCTTTATTAAAGCGGGGCACGAAAATCCTTGAGAATCCCAGGCGGGCGGCTTCGGCGATCCGTTGTTCCAGGCGGCCCACGGCTCTGACTTCCCCGGTGAGGCCCACTTCTCCGGCAAAGGCGTAGTGATGGTCGACGGCCAGGTCGAGGCTGGAGGAGAGGATGGCCACGAGTACCGCCAGGTCGGTAGCCGGGTCGGTAATCTTCAATCCACCGGCCACATTCAGGAATACGTCACGTGAGGCCAGCCTGAATCCCGCCCTTTTTTCAAGGACGGCGAGCAGCATATTGAGGCGGCGGAGGTCAAACCCCGTCGATGACCGCTGGGGCACTCCATAGGCGGCGGTACTCACCAGCGACTGGATCTCGATCAGAAAAGGACGCACTCCTTCAATGGTGGCCGCAATGGCCGTCCCCGATACCGGTCCGGTATCGCCTGAGATGAGGTGGTCGGAAGGGTTGGGGACTTCCACAAGACCGTTCTGGCGCATTTCAAAAATCCCCAGTTCCGAGGTAGAGCCGTACCTGTTTTTAGTTGACCGCAATACCCTGAAATAGTGCTGGTTGTCACCCTCAAACTGGATCACCGTGTCGACGATGTGTTCCAGCACCTTGGGGCCTGCCAGGTTCCCCTCCTTGTTGATATGGCCGATCAGGATGGCGGTCATGTGGGATCTCTTGGCATACCGCAGTATGGCGGCGGTACACTCCCTGACCTGGCCTACTGATCCCGGCGAGGATTCTATTCTGTCGGTGGCCAGGGTTTGTATGGAATCGACCACCAGAATATCCGGTTTATGCTCTTCCACCACGGCCATCATCATTTCAAGGGAGGTCTCAGAGAGAAACAGCGCTCCTTTCCCTTTCAGGTTCAGCCGGTTGGCTCTTAGTTTGATTTGCTGGAGGCTCTCTTCGCCCGAGGCATAGAGGATTTTTTTCCCTTTCATGGCGAGGGCCAGCTGGAGGACCAGGGTTGATTTTCCAATTCCCGGTTCTCCGCCCAGGAGCACCAAAGACCCCGGAACCAGTCCGCCCCCCAGTACCCTGTTGAATTCGGAGATTCCCGTGTCGATGCGTTCCTGGTGGAGATTGGAGATTTCTTCCAGGGGCAGGGGGATATGGTCACCGGTGACCACGGGCATTCCCCCTGATTTCGGTGAGGTGTCCACGATCTCTTCGACATAGGTATTCCAGAGGTTGCAGGCAGGGCAGCGGCCTATCCATTTGGGAGATTCGGCGCCGCAATTCTGGCAGGTATAGATGGTTTTGAGCTTTGTCATTTTCCCTGGAGTCTGAGTTTTTCGATGAGCAGGGTGGTGGAGAACCCGGGAACCAGTTCCATGGTTTCCACGCGTCCTCCGGCAGCGATGACGGCATCGTAGCCGGCGATAGCTTCGGGGGCGTAGTCATTTCCCTTGACCAGGAGGTCGGGGAGGAGGGTTTTGATCATTTCCAGGGGGGTGTCTTCTTCAAAGATGACGACAGCGGCCACCGGTTCCAGGGAAGCCAGCATCCAGGCCCGGGATTCCTGGCCGGTCAGTGGCCGGCCGGGCCCTTTGAGGCGCGCCACCGAGGCGTCGGAGTTCAGGCCTACCACCAGGCGGTCACCGCGGGAGGCCGCCCTGGCCAGAACCTCGGCATGCCCCCGGTGAAGAAGGTCAAAGCATCCATTCGTGTATACGATCTTCTCGCCGGCAGCCCTCCATCTCTTGTACACCGGGAGAAAAGCCGCAGTATCTCCGAAAATTTTCGCCTCTATCTTCCTGATATGGTCCATCTTTGAACTTTTTCATAAAAATAGTTAAAAACCTTTCAAAATGGGCGCCCGGGGAGCCTTGCCCCTGATTAAATTGATTTTCCGGATATTTTCGTTAATTTTGCACTGATTTTAACTACATTGAAGAAGGTGATGGAAAACAAGAGAATTCTTTATATTTCACAGGAAATCACCCCTTACTTACCCGAAAGCGAGATGTCTGAAATTTCACGTTACCTCCCTCAGGGTGTTCAGGAGAGGGGGCGGGAGATCAGGACGTTCATGCCCCGATACGGGTGTGTCAATGAGCGGAGAAACCAGTTGCACGAAGTGATCAGGTTATCAGGGATGAACCTGGTCATCAACGATACCGACCATCCGCTGATCATTAAGGTGGCATCGATCCAGTCGGCGCGCATGCAGGTTTACTTCATAGACAATGAGGATTACTTTCACCGGAAGTGCGTGATGTATGATCCGGAGAACAACTTTTTCGACGATAACGATGAGAGGGCCATATTTTTTGCCCGCGGGGTTTTGGAAACAGTCATCAAGTTGCGCTGGGCCCCCGACATCATTCACTGTCACGGATGGCTGACCTCCCTGGTCCCCCTGTATATCCGGAAATATTATCATGACGACCCTCTCTTTGCGCAATCAAAGGTGGTTTACTCCGTTTATAACGACGATTTCGCCGGCGCCCTGAACAAAAACTTCAGGAAGAAGCTGATGCTGAAGGGAATCATGGGTAGCGATGTGAAGACGCTCGATAATCCCACCTATGTCAATCTCAGCAAATTAGCCATTTATCATTCCGATGCCGTTATTCAGGGAACGCAGGAAATCAATCCCGAGCTGGCGCAGTATATCGGCGAGTCGGGCAAAAACTTTCTGGAATACCAGGGAAAAGAAAACTATATTGATGTTTACAATGATTTTTATGACAAAGTCTGAACACTATTCCTGTTTTTCATTTTCGCGGTTTATGAAGAGGATCTATCTCTTTTCTGGGGTCATCATGGCGATGGCTGCTTTCTTCCTGGTTTCCTCCTGTAATGATCCCGGAATGGCAGGCATTGAATTGCTGCCGTCAACCGATCTGATCAATACGCGCAACGTGACGGAGAAGAGCGCCATTCGTGCTTATTCCTTCAGTGATGATTCCCTTCGTACCGACGAGTCGTCGACGAGTCTGCTCGGGGTGTTCAACGATCCCGTTTTCGGGAGGACCACTTCTGACCTGGCCCTTCAGTTCCGTCTCAACTCATTTCCCGATTTCGGAAGTAATCCGGTACCCGATTCGATATTCTTATACTTTTATTACCGGATGGTTTACGGCGATACCTCTTCGGTACAGAAGCTGGAGGTATACGAACTGGAAAACACCCTGGACCCCGACGCCAGTTTTTACCACGATGCTGATCTTTCGGCTTTTGCCTCCCCGGTAAAGCTGGCGGAATATGATTTCAAACCGGAGGTGAAGCTCGACTCGACGTACAACGATACCGTTTACCAGCTGGTGGGCATCAGGCTCGACCAGTCGTTGGCCCAACGGCTGATATCAGCCGATTCGCTCGACCTGGTCAATAACGAAAAATTCCTCAATTTTTTCAAGGGATTATATATCAAACCGGCCAGTACCCAGGGCCAGGGAGCCATCGTTTCTCTGAGTCTGCTGGGATCTACCAACATGAGTGCCGCGGCAGTGGTCCTTTATTACCATAACAGTGAAGACACGACCAACCTGGCCCTTTACGTCACTGAATTCAGCGCCCGGGTCAACAGTTTTCATCACGATTACTCAGGTACGGCCTTCCACTCGAAGCTTAACCAGGAGGATACTTCCGACAGTCTCCTCTATATCCAGTCCACAGGAGGCATCCAGTCCAAGATTTATCTTCCCTTCCTGGAGGGGTGGAGAGACTCTTCCCGGGTGGCCATCAACAAGGCCGAGCTGATCTTCACCGTGGATACCATTGCATCCGATTTCCGGAAATTTCCCCTGCCCGACCAGCTCTTCCTGACCTATATCAGTGATGACGGAAAAGAGTACCTTCCCAAGGATTACTCTTTCCTTCCGGCTTATTACGGGGGATATCTCTATGAAGACTTCACCTATCGTTTCAATATCACGCAGCATATGCAAAGTATCGTCGATGAGGAGACCCCCAACAAGGGGTTTTATCTGACGCCTACCAACAAAAACAGCGAGATGCGCAGGGCGGTGCTCAAGGGAGCCACCAGTGCCAGCGGAGTGAGGATGATCATCACCTATTCCAAGTTTAACCAGTAACAGAACAGTCCTATGTGCGGTATCGTAGGTTATATCGGGAATAAGAATGTATTTCCGTTGTTGATCAATGGTTTGAAGAGACTGGAATATCGCGGATATGATTCTGCAGGCATAGCTTTGTCGAATCATGAATTCAGGATATTCAAAAAAATGGGGAAGGTATCGGAGCTTGAGAATTTTTGTTCCGACAAGGATGTGACGGGAACCGTGGGCATTGGGCATACCCGGTGGGCCACCCATGGGGAGCCCAATGACAGGAATGCCCACCCCCATACCTCCCAGAAAGGAAAGTTCACCCTTGTTCACAACGGGATCATCGAGAATTATGCCGAGCTGAAGAATGACCTGGTCCGCCGCGGATATTCCTTTGTCAGTGATACAGACACGGAAGTGCTTTCGAACCTGATGGAGTATTTCTATGATTCCGGGGAAGAGATCACTGCCGAGATGGCGGTAAGGCTGGCTCTTTCCAGGGTGGTAGGAGCTTACGGGATTGCTGTTTTGGCAAAAGATGAACCTGAGATGCTGATTGCCGCCCGCAAGGGAAGTCCCCTGGTCATCGGGATTGGCCGGGGAGAGTATTTCCTGGCCTCTGATGCGGCTCCCATTGTTGAGCATACCGATCATATGGTCTACCTCAACGATTACGATGTGGCCATCATGGAAAAGGGGTCCCTGACCCTGAAGAATATCGAGAATAACCCGGTCACCCTTAAGATCCAGCAGGTCGACATATCGATCGGGGCTTTGGATAAGGGACCCTTTGAGCATTTTATGCTCAAGGAGATCTTTGAGCAGCCAGCCACCATAGAAGAGACTTTTCGCGGGAGGCTCAGGACGGGTCAGGCGGAGATTGTTCTGGGAGGATTGATGGATGTGATGCCTGAGCTGGTAAAAGCCCGGCGGATCATTATCCTTGGTTGCGGCACCTCGTGGCATGCCGCGTTGATCGGGGAGTACCTGCTCGAGGAGTATGCCCGCATTCCCGTGGAGGTGGAGTATGCCTCGGAATTCAGATACCGGCATCCGGTGATTTATCCTGGTGATGTGGTCATTGCCATCAGCCAGAGCGGCGAAACTGCCGATACCCTGGCGGCGGTAAAGATGGCCCGTGAAAATGGGGCTCTGGTGCTGGGAATCTGTAATGTGGTGGGCTCCAGTATCTCACGGGAGACGGTTGCCGGAGTTTATACCCATGCGGGCATGGAGATAGGCGTGGCTTCCACCAAAGCTTTTACGGCACAGGTGACGGTTCTGACCCTTCTGGCCCTGAAACTCGCCCATGACCGGCAGGCCATTCCGGAACCCCTCTACCAGGAACTCATCGGGGAGCTGGCGGCCATCCCGGAAAAGGCACGCACCATCCTGAACCACCATATGAAGGTGAAAGAAGTGGCCGCGGAAATTATGCAGGCCGGTGATGCCCTCTATCTCGGCCGGGGAATCCTCTTTCCCGTGGCTCTCGAAGGAGCCCTCAAACTCAAGGAGATCTCCTATATTCATGCAGAAGGGTATGCTGCCGGCGAGATGAAACACGGTCCCATTGCCCTGGTCGATGACAACCTTCCCGTGGTTGTGGTGGCTCCCCGTGACCACTATTATGAGAAAATCATCAGCAATATCCAGGAGGTCAAAGCCCGGAAGGGACATATTATTGCCGTGGTGACCGAAGGAGATGCCGCGATGAAGGAGATGGCCGGTTATGTGCTGGAAATCCCTGCTTCACATCCTGCCGTTACCCCTCTCCTGTCCATCATTCCCCTGCAATTGCTGGCTTATTACATTGCGGTCATGAGAGGCTGCAATGTTGACCAGCCCAGGAACCTCGCCAAATCGGTGACCGTGGAATAAGCTGTAGTTATGACCTTTCGTGTTGAAATATTCCGGTCATGATCACCTTCTCCCAGTTGGTCACTTTTTTCATGATTGCCGTCGGGTTAAGTTTCGACTCCTTCGCCGCTTCCATTTCCATGGGGGTCGTTCAAAAAAAGATACGCTTCATTCAGGCCTGCGGGGTCGCTTTTTCCCTGGCCTTCTTCCAGGCCCTTTTCCCGTTGGCGGGATGGCTGGTAGGCAGCTCCCTCCAGAGCCTCATCGAAGGGTTTGATCACTGGATTGCCTTCGGCCTTCTGGTATTTATCGGCATCAGGATGATTCTCGACGGCTTCCGTGAGAAACAGAAAGAGAAAAGTTTCGATCCCTTTGTATTCAGGGTGCTGATCGGAGTATCGGTGGCCACCAGCATCGATGCCCTGGCGGTAGGACTCAGCTTTGGCTTTACCAATGTGCACATCATCTTTCCCCTGCTGGTCATCTTTGCCGTTACTTTCATCGTGGCCATGCTGGGACTCCTCTTTGGAAAGAATATTCCCGGTGAAAAAAGCCACAGAAGCGTCATCGTCGGAGGCATCATCCTGATCCTGATCGGGGTGAAAATCCTGGTGGAACACCTGACCGCATGATTCCCCGGGGAAGTATGGCAGGAAAGTTATGGTAATGGGCTATTTTTGCCTTCTGAAAGCAGAAAAAAATGAAGATAGGAGATATTGAACTGGGTCATCTGCCTCTTTTTCTGGCGCCCATGGAGGATGTGACGTACAAGTCATTCCGTTACATGTGCAAGAAATTCGGGGCCGATGTGATGTATACCGAATTTGTCAATTCGGATGCGTTGGTCAGGAATGTGGCCAAGACGAAGCTGAAGATGGCCTTGTTTGATTTTGACCGGCCGGTGGCCATCCAGATTTACGGCCATGATCCTGAAGCGATGGCCATAGCAGCGAAGGTGGCCGAAGAGGCGGGTCCCGATTTTATCGACATCAATTTTGGTTGTCCGATGAAGAAGATTGTCAGGCGTGGTGCCGGAGCTGCTCTTTTACAGGATTTGCCGGCGATGCAGCGTATGGCCACGGCGGTGGTCAAAGCGGTGAAACTGCCGGTGACTGCCAAAACGCGCCTGGGGTGGGACGAGCACGACAAGCCTGTGGTGGAAGCAGCCCTGCGTCTCCAGGATGCCGGTATCAGCGCACTGGCGATCCATGGCCGCACACGCAGCCAGCTCTATAACGGACCGGCCGACTGGTCCCTTATCGGGGAGGTGAAGAACCATCCTCACATCCATATCCCCATTATTGGCAACGGGGATATCAAAGGACCCCAGCGTGCCCAAGAGTTGTGGCGTCAAACGGGAGTCGACGGCCTCATGATCGGCCGTCCGGCCATCGGCCGCCCCTGGATATTCAGGGAAATAAAACACTACCTGGCCACCGGGGAGGTTCTTCCCCCTCCTTCCGTGGAAGAAGTGGTCGAAAATGTCAGGGAGCAACTTCATCTGAGCATCAGCTGGAAAGAGGACGAACGCCGGGGGATCCTGGAAATGCGTCGTCATCTGGCCAGGTATTTTCCCCACCTCCCCAATTTCAGGGAGCTGAAAATCGCCCTCCTGCAGGCCGAAGACCACCAGACGGTAAATCAACTGCTTGATAAAATCGCAGTACAATACCGTGGCATGAAAGTTGATTATACTGATGTCACATTGAATTGAAAGATGGAAAACCACTATGCACGTAAGTACAATGAGCGTTCCCTGCTGGCGAAGATCAGAAAATTCGCCCGGAAGGCGGGACAGCAGGTGATTTATGCCGTGTTGCTGCTCTTTTATGTGATGAAGGATCCCGGGGTGGGCATGAAGACCAAGCTGACCATTGCTGCTGCTTTGGGTTATTTTATCGTGCCCACCGATGCCATTTTTGACCTGGCTCCCATATTGGGATTCACCGATGACCTGGGCGTGCTGATCTATGCCCTGGTCAGGGTCTCATCTACCATTACCCCGGCGATAAAAGCCAGGGCCCGCGAAAAATTGCAGGAGTGGTTTAAAAGTCCCGACGAAAGGGAACTCCTGGCCCTGGAGGAGAAAATATCTGCCGGTAATCCGGCAGTCTGACCCTTTTGTCGCCCCGGGTACAATATTTGGAGGATCATCGATATGGGTAAAGGAATTATCAAAGGCTGCCTGGTGTTTATGTTGCTGTTGCCGGCGTTGCTTCCCCAGGGTGTGCATGCCCAGGTCAGGGTAGCCGAGAAACCTGTGCCTCCCCGTGAATTGATGAAAATTCCGCAAAAACCCGGCGACGGTTATCATCTTCTTCCCGGAAGGTGGGTATGGCATCGCCCTGCAAAGATGTATGCCTGGCTGACTCCCGTATGGGTGGAACCCCCGAAGGGAAAGGTGTGGGCCCCCGGTTACTGGAAGGAAGTCCGCAAAGGATGGGTGTGGGTTCCCGGAAAATGGGAGAATAAAAAGCGCTTCTGGAACAGGTTCTGATGAGTTCATCCCCCGGTCAGGTGCTGGAAGATGTTTTCCAGGTTTTCCTGTTTTTCAGTCAGGGCGAGCAGGGTAATTCCTGAATCTACGGCAAACCGGAAGAGGTGTGGGCGGGCATCTTCTCCGGGGAGGGCCGAAAAGAGCCATCCCTTTCCCTCTTTCACCACTTGTCTGATGCCGGGAATTTTTTCCAGCAGTTCCGGTGCCGGGGAAACGTCAAATTCGGCATATACTTTCTGGACAGAGAGCAGCGATCTCTCCCTGAGTTGTGCAATGGGACTGTCGGCGACCAGTTTTCCCTGGTTGATGATGATCACCCTGTTGCACATGGCTTCGATTTCCTGAAGGATATGGGAGGAGAGGAGGACGGTTTTTTCGCGGGCTACGCGGGAGATGAGGCTTCTGATTTCCCCCATTTGGTTGGGGTCGAGGCCACTGGTGGGCTCGTCGAGGAGAAGGACCGGGGGATCATGGAGCAGCGCCTGGGCCAGGCCGACCCTTTGCCTGTACCCCTTTGAGAGGGCCCCTATCTTTTTGTGGCTTTCCTTTTCAAGGCCGGTCATGGCCATCATTTCCCTGACCCGGTCACGCACCCGGGGAAGCTTGTAGAAGCCCGCAGCGATTTCCAGATATTCAGCAATATAGAGGTCGGTGTAGAGAGGATTGTTCTCGGGAAGGTAGCCGATTTGCCGCCTGATGGCCACCCCTTCCGCAGAGATCTTCTCCCCGTTGATGATCACCTCACCCGAGGAGGCAGGCAAAACACCGGTGATAATTTTCATCAGCGTCGACTTTCCGGCGCCGTTAGGTCCCAGGAACCCTGTCAACTCCCCGCTGTTCAGGGTAAATGAAACCTGGTCAAGCGCTTTCTGCTCTCCGAAGTACCGGGTTATCTCCTTAATTTCTAATGCCATTCCAATTAAATAAAAACAAAAATAGTTGAATCTTTTTAAATTTGGGTTATGTGATTAATTTTGCATTCAGGGCTTTGAAACCACAATATATGGATAATCCCAATTTCAGGTATATCAACGATTTATGCAGGTATCAGCGTTACCGTACCCGTGAGGTGCAGGTAGGTTCGATACCCCTGGGGGGTGAACATCCGGTCAGGATCCAGTCGATGACCGATACCGATACCAAGGATACGGAAGCTACGGTTAATCAGATTATCGAAATTATCAAGGCAGGGGCCGATTACGTCAGGGTGACGGTGAAGGGGCTCCGCGATGCCGAGAACCTCAGGGATATCAAGAAGGCGCTGGTCGGCAGGGGGTTTAACAATCCTCTCATCGCCGACATTCACTTCAACCCGAAGCTCGCCGAAATTGCGGCGCGCTACATCTCGAAGGTACGTATCAATCCGGGCAATTTCTATGACAAGCGGGCCAGTTTTGAGCATTTGCTGTATACCGATGAACAGTACCGCGAGGAGCTGCAGAAAATTGAAGAGTTGTTTATTCCATTTCTGGAGATGTTACGCGAGAGCAACACCGCCCTGCGCATCGGCGCCAACCATGGATCCCTCTCTGACCGGATCATGAGCCGTTACGGCGACACCTCTACGGGGATCGTGGAATCGGTGATGGAATTTCTCAGGATCTGCAAACGGGTCGATTTCAATAATGTGGTCATTTCCATCAAGTCGAGCAACACCCGGATGATGGTTTATACTGTGCGGCTTTTCTGTTATAAGATGAAGCTCGAGGATATGGATTATCCTCTTCATTTGGGGGTTACCGAGGCCGGAGAGGGTGAAGAGGGGCGCATTCGCTCAGCGGTAGGAATAGGAGCGTTGCTGGCCGACGGCATTGGTGACACGATACGTGTATCGCTGACCGAAAAGCCGGAGCGAGAGATTCCGGTAGCCATGAAGCTGATCAATCATTTCAAGTCGTACCACGATCACCAGAAAATCACGGCCCCCCTGCATGCCCAGACCAACCCCTTTGAGTACGAGCGGCGTTCGACACGGCCGGTGCTGAATATGGGAGGCAGGTCCCTTCCGGTGGTCATGGCTGATCTGGGAGAGAGGTCCCTGCAGGAAATCCTGCCCATTCGCGGCAAACTCATTCCTGAGTATTTCCTGTCGGGGAACAGGGTTCTTGATATGCAGGGCAACGGTTCTCCGGTGATCTCCCTTGAAGAGTATCTTTTTGAGAGCACCCGTTGGGGCAGGATGAAGTTCATCCGCACCAATAAGATGGAGTTTGACCATTTCATGGACCGCCATCCCGAAATCATGACCAAGCTCAAGCAGACCCGTAAGACCGTTTTGCTGATGGAGAGCCAGAACCGGAATCCCTTTGCTGAGTTCAGGGCTTTTTTCATGATGCTGGAAACCCATATCTGGAAAGTGCCGGTGATCCTCTACCGCCGGTACAACGAAAAGTCGCTCGAGGATCTCCAGATCAAGGCGTCGGCCGACCTCGGGGGATTACTTATCGATGGTTATGGTGACGGGATCTGCATCTCGAATGATCATGAAAATATCACCTTTACAGAGCTTAAGGACCTCAGTTTCGGGATACTTCAGTCATCGCGCATGAGGGTTTCCCGCACCGAATTTATCTCCTGTCCGGGTTGCGGGCGTACCCAGTTCGACCTGCATGAGACCACACGGAAAGTCAAGGAGCATTTTGGCCACCTGCACCACCTGAAAATCGGCATCATGGGATGCATCGTGAACGGTCCGGGAGAAATGGGCGATGTCGACTACGGATTTGTGGGTTCCGGCAACGGAAAAATCAGCCTTTACAAAGGACTTCAGTTGGTCAAGAGGGCCATCCCCTTCGAAGATGCCGTGGAAGAGCTGGAACGTCTGATCAGGGAGAATGGCGACTGGGCTGACGCTTAGGGTGCCACCGGGGGCGTGTTCGTCTTCGTTTCTACAGGAAAAGGCCGAATCTGAAACCTCCCACCATCAGGGTACCTGAATATCCGAGGTCACCCCACCATTCATTGTAATAACCATGCAATCCGGAACTGCGGTTGTCGAAACTGAAGCGGATTCCGGTTCCGAGGTAAAAATCAAAGTAAACAGAGCGGGAAGCCAGGGCCTGGTACCCAAAAATCAGGTTTCCTCCGGTTTTCCAGATGCCGGTCTGCATCATCTCTTCGTGGAGCCCGAAATAGGTGGCGTCATCTTCCCTGTACTGATAGGAGGTCAGCCCTTCATCCCTGACGGAACGGTACTGGAGCACCGGTCCGTAGGCCAGATAGGCTCCCCGGGGATCTTTCCCCTGACCAATGAAGACCCGGTGCTGCAGGTCAATGCCCACGCCTGTCATTTCGTTGAAATTCCACAGGTTGGAATTTTCGGTGACCAGGTAAAGCTGGGGGGCCACTACCAGCCATTGATTCCTTCCCGGCAGCCTGATGTCGAAATCGATGCGGGTACCACTGGTGATGGCATACTGGGGCACCAAACCAATGCCGAATCTTTTTTCTTTGGGAACGGGAATTTCATCCTGCCCTGCCAGAAGGAAGGGAAGCAACAGGAGAATAAGAGAGAAAAAACGAATCATGAGGTGCAGTTATTTAATGACTTTGATTTCACTGAGTTTGGTGATGGTGTCGTTTCCGATCTGGTACTGGACAAAGCCTTCTTCGCCGGTGACCAGGGCCAGGCGGCCCTTCAGGATGAGGTCGAAGGCCGCGACATCACTGAAGTGGACCAACTGTTTGATCTGCGATTTGTTTTGCACATCAAAGACTTTAATGCCATCATCACACACCCAGAGGGTATCGTTCCGGATGGCCAGTCCCCGGGGAGAAGAAAGAGAATGGGTGCCAACCTGCCTTGGAGCAGTCTTGTCACGGATGTCCACAATCTGCAGTTCATCGCCGGCCCTCCAGCACCGCATATTCGAGGAGCTGAGGGTCACATAGGCATACTGGCCGTCGGAAACCACCGGATCGCAGGCATAGATATGTTCGTAAAAGGAGATTTTCTCCGGATTCTCCGGGGAGGTGATGTCGTAGATGTACATGCCGGTGGAGGTTCCCAGGAAGAGGTTCTGGTCGAGGGGGAAGATGGTCTCCACACCAAAGCCCACGTTGCGGTTGGTTTTAAATACGGGTTTTTCCGGATCGGCCAGGCTGAATACCTTCAGGGTGCGGTCGTCGACGGTGTACAGATGATCGCCTGCGACGGTAAAGCGGGCCATGGATCCTCCAGTTCCCTCGCCTGAAGAGAAGTCCGATTCGAAACTTTCTCCCATCTGGCAGCCGGCCGCCAGGATCAGGATAACCATGGCAGGGAGGAGCCTCCGGGTGACCCTGTTTTTAAGGGTTAATTTCTTTCTTTCCATCTTACCAGTATTGCGTTGTCAGGGCGGGCCATTTGTTCACGGGGGGTGAGTCCCCTGCCGTTGGGAGCCTGCAGTTCCGGGAAAACATCTTTATTGCGGCTGGAAACCTCAATTCCTGTCATTTGGGTAGAGAGGGTCAGGGAAACCAGATCCACGGCATTGTCGGCATACAGGACCTGGTCCTTCATGGCCATGTCGATGCATCCGTCGATGCGGATAAAGGCGAAATTTTCGGGTTCCGCGGGATCGGTATTGTCGATCACATGGATGCCCTGGTACTTTTCGTTGATGAAAATAAGGTCGTCTTTCAGGTAGATTTTTCCGGGGTTCCGGATGTCGCGGGGCCCCTCCATTCGGATTCCCTTTTCCATCTCGCTCCGGAGCATAAAAACCGGCTCATACATCGACACCGGTTCGATGTCAAAGCCCGAAACCAACAGGAAAAGAAAGGCCAAAGCCATAAATTTGTACTTTTTCATAAGAGAGTTTCCGGGATGAATGAATTATTGGATTTTCTGTATTGACGGGGCAGCAGCCCGAGTGTTGCGTCACGCGGCAAATTTAGTAAATTATGTTCAGCCCGGAAGAAAATTAGCATCCGTATTAAATGATACCGATGGGATGAAAACAATCATTTTTTGGAAATTGTCACCTGCGTTTGACAATAATAATTAAAATTGTCCATCACAAATTGGATAAACGTTAATCAGGAGCGATATGATAAAGACAGATTTCAAGCCGGGAACGATGATTTATCCGTTGCCCGCGGTGATGGTCAGCTGCGGGGAGAGCCCCGAAGAGTACAATATCATCACCATTGCGTGGACGGGCACCATCTGCAGTGATCCGCCGATGTGTTACATTTCGGTGCGGCCGGGGCGTCATTCCCATGGGATCATCAGCCGGACCGGGGAGTTCGTGATCAACCTGACCACTGAGGAGCTGGCCAGGGCCACTGACTGGTGCGGATGCCGCACGGGGAGGAAATTCAACAAGTGGAAGGAGATGAACCTTACCCCGGCACCTGCCCGGAAGGTCAAAGCCCCGGTGATCGCCGAATCACCCGTCAACATCGAATGTGTGGTCAAACAGGTCATTCCCCTGGGCACCCACGACATGTTCATCGCCGAGGTTGTCAATATCCAGGCCGACGAAGCCTATATCGACCACAAAGGGGCCTTCAGCCTGGCCAAGGCAGGCCCGCTGGTATATAATCACGGCCACTATTTCGGCCTGGGCAGAAAAATCGGGAAGTTCGGGTGGAGCGTCGAACGTAAACCCGGACGGGAAAAGGGTCATCGGTGACCTGCGCTTCGGCGACCGGTCATCGGTGACCTGCTGTGGCCCGTCAGGGTAATGGTATGGTTCTCTTCTGCTGGTAAACCTCCTTCCCCCGAAGCGCTGATTCTCCTGAGTCACCCGGCCAAATACTGTAAAAAAGACATATAGGTATTTAATAGTTAAAGTATGTTAAGCCGTGTTTTTAAGCATACTTTTTCCCATGGTTGAGTGTTATATTCATAACGTCTTAAAACCAGAAGCCATGATGGAATATGCAAAAGTGATTCTGCCAAAAGTGATATTCAGCAAAATGCTGTTCAGGAAAGAGTTGCGTAAGTGTATTACCTGGATGAGACCCGACGAACGGGAGGAACTGAAGGAGTGGTGTGATGACCAGTTCAGGACCCAGTTCCCCGAAATCGTGAAGGAGGCTTTTGAAGATCTTGCCGCATAAAGAGAGGGGGCCCGAAAATATTTCCTAATTTGCCCCCATGAAATGCCCATGCCATTATTTTGTACCAACCGTGATGAAATAGCGAAGCTATTCTTGGCGACCGCTGAAAACGGGCAAGGACCGCCAAAATAACCACATGGGTATTACATGTGTTTCCAGTAATTTACCAAATGAACGTTATAATTTAAACACATGAGATCAAGGGTTCTTATTCTGTTTTTTCTGGTGCTGACCTCGTGGGAGGGGAGGGCATCGGACCTGGTCTCTTTTCTGAAAAGCCGGGAATCTGTTGAGCGTGTGGAAATTCTGGAGGCCCATCCTTTTTTCAGGGAGTCTTTGCTGGTGTGGGTCAGGCAACCTGTCGACCATCACGATCGGGCAAAGGGAACCTTTCTGCAAAGGGTCTTTGTTTCCCTGTTGGAGCAAAGCGCTCCCGTGGTATTGGTGACCGAAGGGTACGCCGCGGGCTATGCGAAGAACCCACGGTACCTAAACGAGTTATCTCCCTTACTGGGAGCCAATCAGGTGGTGGCGGAACACCGCTATTTCGGGGAGTCGTGGCCTGAGGGGCGTGACTGGCAGTACCTGACCGTGGAAAATGCCGCCGCTGATCATCATCTGATTACCGGACTTCTGAAACCCTGGTTCACCGGGAAATGGGTCAATACCGGAATCAGCAAAGGGGGACAGACCGCCCTGCTTCACCGGGTTTTTTATCCCGGCGACGTGGACCTGACCGTTTCTTATGTGGCGCCCATGAACTTCGGGGTGGAAGACGGGCGCCATGAGTCTTATATTGCCAGGGAGCCGGGCGACCGGGTCAGCCGTAAAAAGATCAGAGAGTTCCAAACCGAGGTACTCCGCCGCCGTGACCGTCTGATGCCCCTTTTCGGGAAGCTGGTGACCGAGAAAAAATACACCTTCCGGGCTGATCTGGCTGAGATTTATGACTATACCCTTCTGGAATACAGCTTCTCTTTCTGGCAGTGGGGGAAAGACCCCGCAACGATACCTCCCCTGACCGCCACCGATGAGGAGATCTTCAGCCACTGGATGAGCGTGGCCTCCCCCGATTACTTTTCGCTGGAAGAACTGGAACGTATGGGCTCCTTCTTTGTGCAGGCGGCCCGCCAGCTGGGATATTACGGTTATGAAACCCGGCCTTTCCGCAAATATCTGGAGATCCCCTCGACCCGGGGTTATCTGGCCCGCCTCTTTTTACCGGAAGGTTACCGGCCGGCCTTTGACCGCTCCTCGGCCGACAAGTCGGCCCGCTTCCTCCGTTCCTCTTCCCTGCCTATGGTGTTTATCTACGGCGGTGATGATCCCTGGACGGCCAGCGGGGTGGTGGTGCCCCGGAATAGCAATATCCTCAAGGTGGTACAAAAGGGTGGAAGCCATTCCGTCAGAATCGCCACCCTGGAGGAAAGCAACAGAAATGCTGTGCTGACGAAGATCGGTGAAACCATTCCCGTGGCTGTTCCGGCCATGGCGGAATAAAAATAATTGACCTGTTTTCAGAAGAATTTCCTTTTTGTGCAAATTTTGATTATCTTTGCACCGCAATTGAGTTCTGAAATTCTTTGAATGAAAAATATATTGCGGGGTGGAGCAGTTGGTAGCTCGTTGGGCTCATAACCCAGAGGCCGTACGTTCGAGTCGTACCCCCGCTACTCTGAAAGTCAGGTTTTTACCTGACTTTTTTTTTGCCCTTATCCTCCCTGTTCCCGGGAATATTGTGCGGTTTTCATGCCGCGATTTTCAACACAGACCTTCCAAAAAAACCATATTCTGACCAGATGAAGTGTGATATTCTTACCATGGTAATGTAATTAATGCTAATTTTAAGGGCGGAGAAATTTTCGTTAAGTAATACTATAAAACATTGATTATGAAGAGAATTCTACATCTTTTACAAATTTCCCTGGTGGCTGTGTGCCTGGTTTTCACCGTTCAGCGTGGAAATGCACAGCCCCTGATGGTGGAAAATTTTGATTATGCAGCCGGTGCCCTGCTGACGGCATCGGGGTGGACCGCCCACAGCGGTGCCGGAACCCAGGCTATCGATGTGGCTGTTCCGGGACTGACCTTTGCCGGATATCCCCTTTCCAATATCGGGGGGGCTGCACAAATGGATAACAACGGGGAGGATGTACACCGGAGATTCACGGTTCAAACTGCCGGAAAGGTCTATGCCGCCTTTATGATTCAGGTGAACGGCTCTGTTGACGGGTATTTCCTCCATTTTGGCGGAGATCCTGTGGGCTCTGCTTTTAGACCCAAAATATTCCTGGTGGGAACTGCCGATCCCTTTAATTTCGGACTCTCAGTCGGGTCAAATACTGCGACTCCGGTAACCGGGGGAGCTTTCGCTTTCGGGAAGACTTACCTTATGGTCATGAAATACGAAATTGTCGATGGGGAAAAGAACGATGTGGTCAGTTTGTATATCATGGATGCTGCCATACCTGCTACCGAACCGGCCACCCCCACGATCGGACCGCTTACCGATTCGGGTCAGTCTGACATCAATCCCGGGAGCCTTGCCTTACGTCAGTTTAATGCTGGCCAGAATGTTCTTGTCGATGGCATCAGGGTGGCTACTTCCTGGGAAGATGCCGTTACTGCTGCCCTGGGCGGCGACACCTTTGCCCCTGTCTTTGCCGTTGGTTTCCCGGCCCTCAGTGCGATCAATGCCACAGGGGCTACCCTGGAGGTTAGTCTTGATGAACCCGGAAAGGCCTTCTACATGGTGGTTGCCAACGATGCAGCCGCCCCCACCGCCGACCAGGTCATCGCCGGTGCGGCATATGGCGCTGTGACTCCCGTTGCTGCGGGCTCCATGAATGTGGCTGCTGCCGGAACCCCCTCTACCGTGGCACTGACAGGCCTGACCACCAAAACCGATTACGACATTTATGTGGTCGCCCAGGATGATGAGGCTACCCCCAATAAACAGGCCGAGCCTGTCAAACTGGAGCTTTACACCGAAACACAGCCCGACATCCTCTATTCTGCAGATTTTGAAACCTCGCTGGAACCCTTCACCCAGGTGAGCATCACCGGTGAACAGGAATGGAAAAAGGCTACCTACAACAACAACAGCTATGCTTACATGAATGGTTATGTCAGCGGCAACAAGGAAAACGAAGACTGGCTCATCACCCCGGCTCTTAACCTCGACACCGCCGAAAACATCATGGTCAGTTTCAGAACGGCTAAGAATTACACGGGTCCTGACATGAAGGTGATGATTTCCTCCAACTTTGCGGGAACCTATACCGCGGCAGGTATTGCTGCAGCCACCTGGACCGATATCACCTCACAGTTTGAGTTGTCAACGGGAGGGTACAACTGGAATGCATCGGGAGAGTATGCCCTCTCCTCCTATTCCGGCAAGGTGTATATCGCTTTTGTGTATACTTCGACCACCGAAGGGGCTGCCGGGTGGGAGGTCGATGACTTCCTGGTGACCGGATATGTGAAGAGTACGGGCGTGGAACAGCCTGCCACCTCAGAATTTCGTCTTTATCCTGTTCCGGCGCGCTCCGAGCTTTTCATCGACCATGCCGCCAGGGTGGAACGTGCCGATCTCTATGACCTCTCGGGCCGCCTTCACCTCTCAGTGGCCAACACCGGAACCACGAGGATGCGTCTGAACGTGGGGCACCTCACCCCGGGCATCTACCTGGTCAGGTTCTCCACACCGGAAGGACCCGTGGTCAGCAAATTCGTCAAGGAGTAAACAGAAACAGCACCTGCCGCCATTCATAAGTGGCCGGTGGTAAATACTTATTTCAGCACAAAGGGGATGTTCCTGTCCCCTTTGTGCTTATTTTTGTCCCTTCATTCATAGGCCCATACCTTGAACAAACGATTTCCCAGCGACCTTTCCCTCCGGAATGGAATTTTCCCGGAGCATTTTCTCCTTCTCCTGGTGATGGGGATGGTGTTTGCCGTTTCTTCCTGCCGGAAGGATCCCCTGCCCCCATCTCCTGAAGACCCCGAAATTTTCGGGGCCTGCGTGACTCCCGGCAGTCCGGCTGGCCTTGATATCGTCACCTTTAACGCTGAGGGGTTTCCCAAAAATGGCTCGGTGAGCGTGATGGCTCTGGCCTCCTTCATCAAAGCCATGGACGCCGACGTGGTGGCTCTTCAGGAGGTGGCCTCAAAAGCCGATTTTGACAGGATGATCGCCCAGATGCCTGGGTGGAGCGGGGAATTCTATGAAATCGACAACGACCAGTGGAACCTGGCCTATGTTTTTAAAAATTCGGAAATCACCATCTCCCCCAATTCGTCGAAGCTTCTCTTCACCGGTGAATTCAGGGCCTTTCCGCGTCCTCCCTTTGAGATTTTTGTCAGGCACAAACCCACGAACCTCGAAATTTGCCTGATCAACCTCCACCTGAAATGCTGCGGTGGCGACGACAACGAAAAACGGCGGCAGGAAGCTTCCGTAATGCTGAAGGAGTATCTCGACCAATCGCGATTCGACGAAAATGTGGTGGTCCTGGGCGATTTCAACGATGAAATTGCCTCTGACAGCCCCAGCCAGAACCCCTTCCTTAATTTCATCACCGATGTGGCAGGATACCACTTCGCCGACATGGAGATTGCCAGGGGAAGTGCCCTGTGGTGGTCCTATCCTTCCTATCCCAGCCATATCGACCACATTCTGGTGTCTGATGAGCTGGTTCCCGTGATCGACACGACCTATGTGGTCAAGGTCAGTCCCTGTTATCCTGATTACAATAATAACCTTTCCGACCACCGGCCGGTATTTCTGCGGATCAAAAAATGAAAGTCCGCTGCGCAGGCGGAAACAGTCCGGGGAGTGCTATTTTTTCACGATCACGATATAGACCGGGAAGTGGTCGCTGTAGCCTCCCTGCCAAACGGTTCCCGCGAATGATCTCAGGGGGTAGCCTTTATACTGTCCGTCCTTCTGCATCAGGAAAGAGCTGTTGAATACCCGGGCCTTCAGAAATTTCCAGGATGAGGGGTCTTTACCTGTCAGGGCCGGGGAAATAACGATCTGGTCGAAAAGGTTAAGACCGTCGCGGTAGTTGAGTGAACCGATTCCTTTTTTGTAGAGAGGGTACATGGTGTTATAGAGCTCACCCTCTCTCATTTTTTTAACCGATGGGGCGGCTTTGAGGATTTTGCGGAGGCTTTCATCGGAGGGGTCGTCATTGAGGTCGCCCATGATCACGATTTTAGCCCCGCCGTTGGCGGTCAGGAGGCTGTCGGTGATATGGCGCGCCAGGGCAGCCGCGGCATTGCGCCGTGGCCGGGTGGTGAGTTCCCCGCCACTGCGCGAGGGCCAGTGACCCACAATGAAATGCATGGGTTCCCCGTCGTACTCCCCGGAAACCAGAAGCTGGTCACGGGTGTAGATCCTCTCGCCTTCGTCATTGTAAAGGGGCAGATCATAACTGGCGGCGGCTGTGACCCTGAAAAACCGGGGCCGGTACAGCAGACCCACATCGACACCCCTCAAATCGGGGGAATCGAAATGAATGATCTGGTAATTGGAGGCTTTCAGGAGGGGATGGGCTACCAAATCCTCCAGCACCGACCGGTTCTCAATCTCCGATACTCCCAGTACCGCCGGTCCGCCGCTCCAGCCTTCATCCTCGCCGATCCGCGAAATGGCATAGGCCATATGGTCCAGCTTTTCCAAATACCGGCTGCCGGTCCACTTGTTGGGACCTTCCGGGGTGAACTCCTCATCCCTGACATCGGGTGTGTTGATGGTGTCGAAAAGATTCTCCAGGTTGTAAAAGGCGATCAACCCGGCCTTTACCGGCGCCTGACCGGCGGCTCCCCACGCCATCCACAAAAACAATATCAGAAAGGCTATCCTGCGCATATCCGTTTTTTTTAGGATTGTAAAATTAGTACTTTTCAAATCATTTCTCAATTGAGTCAAAAACCCTATCTTTCGAAACTATCTTGAACTGTGAGAAATGAAATATCAAAAAGTAGTTAACGTCCTGTTATTGTTGCTTATAAGCACAGGATTCATTTATGCGCAACAGGGAAATGTGAGGGGGACAATTGTGGACAGGAACAATGGTTCACCATTGGAGAGCGCTGTGATCTCCTCATCTTCGGGGAGAGAACTGGCCCGTTCAGATGCCGGCGGCACGTTTAACGTGGTCCTGGACCCGGGACGGCAGATGCTGTTCATTAACTTTCCCGAGTTCGAACAGTCGATCATCAGCGTGCTGGTCATGGCCGGGGAGACCACCGATGCCGGAAGGATTGAGATGAGCATGGCTACCGACTTCATGGCCGACCAGGGAACCGTCAACATCTCCGAAGGGATTTCCGACGATGGTTTTGAAAACCAGTCGATACAGGGGGTACTCAGCTCTTCGGCCGACATCTTTCTGAGCACGGCCGCTTATACCTTCGGGTCGCTCATGTACCGGGTCAGAGGGTATGACAACAGCACCCAGAATGTGAGTCTCAACGGGTTTGTGGTCAATGATGTGGAATCGGGGTCGCCCTATTTCTCCAACTGGGGAGGCCTCAACGATGTGATGCGCAGTTCCATGGTGACTTCCGGTCCCGAACCCATCGGTTTTCTTTTTGAACCCGTAGGCGGGGCCACCCGCATCAACACCCGGGCTTCCAATTACCGGTCGGGCCTCAGAGCTGTTTATTCCCTTTCGAACCGGACCTATCGCAACAGGGCCATGGTCACCTATTCGACCGGATTGATGAATAACAACTGGGCGATTACGGGAAGCTTCTCGCGTCGCTGGAGCGAAAGAGGATACAAAGAGGGGACCTTTTACGATGCCAACTCTTTTTTCCTTTCTGTGGAGAAGAAATTCAACAGCCGCCACAGCCTCAACCTTACAGCCCTCGATGCCATCTATAACCGGGGAGTTGCCGGAGGGTCGACCCAGGAGGTGTATGACCTGGCCAAAGACAATTTTTACAATCCATACTGGGGCTACCAGAACGGTGAAGTGCGCAATTCACGCGTGAGGAGCAACAATAAACCGCTCATCACCCTGGCCCATTTCTGGAAACCCTCCGAAAAAGTGGATATCCAAACCACTACGGGTTACTGGTTCGGGAAAGGTGGCTATACCGCCCTGAACTGGTACGACGTGCTGGATCCCCGTCCCGATTATTACCGGAAACTCCCCACCTATTTCTCCAATGAAACCGACAAAAACCAGATCATCAGCGCCTGGAACAACGACCCGTCGGTCAGCCACGTCAACTGGGACCATTTTTATTTTACCAACCGGAAAAATATCTATACGGTTCAGAACGAAGGGGGAATCGCCGGAAATTCCCTCTCCGGGAACCGCTCCAAGGTTATCGTTGAAGACCGCCGGAATGACGTTTCGCAGTTTCAGTTCAACAGCAGGATCTCCTGGGATGCCTCTGAACAGTTCAACATCACCGGGGGAGTGCTGGCCGATATTTACAGAGGCCACAATTTTACGGTGATCGATGATCTTCTGGGCGGTGACTTCTGGCTCGATGTCGACCAGTTTGCCGAAAGGGATTTCCCCAACAACCCCGACAGTTACCAGAGTGACCTTAACAACCCCGACAATGCCGTGGCCGAAGGCGATATCTTCGCCAATAACCACTATGCCTATCAGCGCGGAGGCACCCTCTGGGGCACCGCACGTTACGACAACAAACGTTATTCGGTTTACCTGGGCGGAAATGGTCGTTATACCTCGATGTGGCGCGAAGGGCTGATGCGCAAGGGGCTCTTCCCCGACAACTCGCTGGGAGAATCGGAAAAACTCAATTATTTCACCTGGGGGGTGAAGGCCGGAGGGGATTACCGCATTTCGGGGCGTCACCTGGTGGTGGCCAACGGCTTTCTGGCCACGCAGCCCCCGCTTTTCCGCAACTCTTTCCTCTCCCCGCGTACCCGGAATTCCGTGACCCCCAACCTCAGTGAGGAGACCATCCTCTCGGGTGACATCAGCTATATCCTCCGTTCCCCGGTCATCACCGGAAGGTTGACCGGATATTACACACGCTTCATGAACCAGAGCGAGGTAACCAGCTTTTACCACGATGAATACCGCACCCTGGTGAACTATGCCATGACCGGCATTGACAAGGAGAATTACGGCATTGAGGCAGGAGCCGAGGTGAACATCACCTCGGAGCTGGTGTTTAACGCCGTGGCTTCCCTGGGTCAGTTCCTGTGGGTCAACAATCCCGACATCACCATCACCCGCGACAACAACAGCACGGTGCTCAGTACCGAAGAGGTGTGGATCCAGTATTTCAGACAGAGTGGTACACCCCAAACCGCCCTGGCCGCAGGCCTCGAATACAACTCCTCCCGGTTCTGGTGGGCAGGGATCACCGGCAGCTATTACGACGATATTTATCTCGACTTCAATCCGGTGAGCAGAACCCGCGACGAGGCAGGATATTATCCCTATTGGGAGGCACAGAAAAAAGCCGATCCCGGTTTTCTCCTCGACCTCTTCGTCGGAAAATCATGGAAAATAGACGACTTTTACCTCAACCTCAGTGCCAATCTGAGTAATCTTCTCAATAACCGGACCCTGATGACCGGCGGTTATGAGCAGTACCGCTTCGACCCCGACAAGCCGGAACTCTTCCAGCCGAAGGTATACTACAACAATGGCTTCAACTACTTTATTAATCTCAGCATCAGATATTAACACGATGGTGACCAACATGATTACGAAGATGAGACGCATAATATCCCTTTCTGCCATTACCGGAATGCTGTTGCTGGTTTCCGGTTGTGCCGACAATAACGAAACGCCACCCCCCGAAGTTCCTTTTGTGACGGGGGAAGTGGTCACCGTAGACCAGGTCAAATCACTCTATGCCGAAGAGCTGGCCAAGCCCTGGCAGCAGCGTTTACCGGTAGAGATCACCCGCGCGTGGACCCTCAGGGGCGTGATCACCGCCAGCGATAAGAAAGACGGCAATCTTTACAAGGAGGCTTTTATCCAGGATGCGACTACCGGCCTGCGCATGGTTTTCGATGCCACCAGCGGACTCTATATCGGCGATTCGGTGCTGGTGAATGTCAAAGGCCTCTGGCTCGGGGACTATGGAAATTTCATACAGATGGGCAGCGAGCCCTACACCGATGACAGCGGAAACCTGCGGGTGGCGGGCTTCAACATGGACAAGCATATCAGCAAGATCTCGGCGGGAAATGCCACCCTGCCGGTGACGGCCACCATTCCGCAGGTGAAATCGGCGGCCTGGCTGGGACGGCTGGTAAAGCTCGAGAATGTCCAGTTCGACGATGACCAGATGGGCAGAACCTGGGCCGATGCTCAGGCCGACCCTCCCGCGGCCGCCAACCGCGACCTGGTCGACTGCTCAAAAAAGAGTATCATCGTCCGCACCAGCGGATATGCCTCGTTTGCCGGTGAGACCCTTCCCGCCGGAAACGGCACCATCACCGGCATCGTCACCGTTTTCAACGGCGATTACCAGCTGCTGGTCAGGGACTATTCCGAAGTGGTGATGGAGGGCAACCGCTGCGGCTATGTGCCCCAGCCCCAGGGAAATCCCGTGGAGTCGCTGAGTCAGGATTTCAATACCTTTAAGGACAATGCCACCATTTACATCGCCGGTTGGCAGAATCTGGCTTCCTCCGGGGGAAGGCTCTGGCTGGCCAAGCTCTTCAGCGGCAATGCCTATGCCCAGGCGACCGGGTATAACTCACAGCTCGCCAGCATGGTGACCTGGCTGGTGACCAACCCCGTCATCCTCACCTCCCAGAAAGTCCTTTCCTTTGAGACCGCCAAGGCTTACTGGAACCATACCGGCGACCACCAGCCCCTGGAAGTGCTCTTCTCCACCGACTTTAACGGGAACAACCTCACCACGGCCACCTGGACCCCCCTTACCGGAGGCCGTCTGGCTCAGAATTCAGATCCCGACCATACCTTCATCCCTTCGGGTGATATCCTCCTGCCGGTGATGCCGGGAAAAACGGGAACCGTAGCCTTCCGTTACACCGGAAGCGACAGCGAAAGCACCACCTCCCGGATCGATAATATTGTCATTAAACCTGCAAATTAACCGGCTATGAACCTGAAAATCAAGATATCCCTGACCTCCCTTCTGTTTCTCATCCTCTTTATCTCCTGTAACAAGGAGCCGGTACCTCCCCCGGAACCCGTCATCGCAAAAATAACGGTGGCCCAGCTGCGTGAGATGCACGAAGCGGGGGTTCTCTCGGTCGATACCAACGTCATGGTCAGCGGGATCATCACCCTGACCCCCGAACTGGGGAATCTCCCTGAATTTGTCGCCTATTTGCAGGATTCCACCGCCGGTATCTGTCTTACCGTGACCGGCGACAACACCTTTGCCCTCAACTCGCGGGTCAATGTGTTGTGCCGGGGGGCTTCCTTTACCGAGTACAACGGACTGCTTCAGTTCGGCGACATCTCCATTTCGGAGCAGGTCAAACTGGTCGAGCTCACCACGGAGCCTCCGGCACCGCTAAAGACCACCATCGCCGACCTGCTCGCCGGAAAACACCAGGCCGAATACGTCATGATTGAAAATGTGCAGTTCCGTGATCCGGGATCTTTTTCCGGAACCAAAATCCTGACCGACTGTGACGATGAACTCGATGTCTATACCCGTTCCGGCGCCACCTTTTCGGGCGAAAAACTCCCCACTGGCAACGGAACCATCCGTGGCGTGGTGTCGCACTTCAACAAGGCGCAGCTCCTGCTCAGAGATTCTGAGGAACTGGAGATGACCGGTGACCGCTGCGGAGTGGCGGGCGTCGTTTACCTGCAGGAGGATTTCGCCACCCTGGCCAAATATGGCGACGTTTCCACGTTACCGGGGTGGAAAACATATGCCGAAGCCGGGGGAAAGAGCTGGTATGGTAATGAGGTCAGCAGCCGGAAATGGGTGCAGGCCACGGCCTACAACTCGGCACAGGCGGAAGTGGTCACCTGGATGATCGCTCCTGTGGTTGACCTTACCCTCTCCGTCAAACCCTACCTGAATTTTGACAGCGCCAACGGATATGACAACGGCGCCACCATGGAACTGCGTGCCTCCACGGACTACGCCGGATCTGCCACTCCCTGGACCGCCACCTGGACCACACTCTCCTTTACCCGTCCGGCGTCCAATCCCTCAGGATACAGCCAATTCGCCTCTTCGGGTGATGTCGACCTCTCTCCCTACAAGGGAAAACAACTCCATATCGCCTGGGTATACCGGGGTTCCGACCTCTCGGGCTCTTCCTCCGATAAAACCACCACATGGGAAGTCGATAATGTCCTGGTCGGCGAAAAGTAGATCTGTGGAAAATGGGGGATCTGCCACATAGAGGACCGCAACAACCGGCCCCGGAGCTGAAGCCCTGGCCCGTTCCGGTTCTTCACCCCGGGAATAAAGATTC
>CAYWUJ010000008.1:69461-81382 GCA_964461455.1 uncultured Prolixibacteraceae bacterium
CCCCGGAGCTGAAGCCCTGGCCCGTTCCGGTTCTTCACCCCGGGAATAAAGATTCCGCAGGGCATGACCTGTTTACCCTCATGATGATCTATGATTAGCAATATTTGAAGAACATGAAGAGACTCCTCCTTTTCCTGCTGCTGACCCGGGTGGCCCCGGGGCTGACCCTGCTGGCACAGCCCCCTGCCGGCTATTACCAGAGTGCCGGGGAATTGACGGGACAGGAGCTTCAACAGGCCTTACACAATATTATCGACGAACATAAGATCTTGACTTATAGCGAATTGTGGGATGCCTTTAAAACCACCGATGCCCGTGATGATGGCACGGTCTGGGACATCTATTCCGATATTCCCGGAAAGACGCCTCCCTATGTGTATCACTTTTCCGTTGACCAGTGCGGGAATTATGCCCGTGAAGGCGATTGCTACAACCGGGAGCACTCCTTTCCCAAGAGCTGGTTTGGCGATGCAGAACCCATGTACACCGACCTGTTTCATATATACGCCACTGATGGGTGGGTCAATAACAAGCGGGGCAACCTCCCTTACGGGGAGACGATGGCGCCCCGCTGGAGTTCCCTCAACGGCAGCCATTTGGGTCCCTCTTCCGTTCAGGGCTATGCCGGAGATGTTTTTGAACCTGTCGATGAATACAAGGGAGACCTGGCGCGCACCTATTTTTACATGGCCACGCGCTATTACGGAGAGGGCAGTGCCTGGCCGGGCAGCGACATGGTCATGGGCTCGCAGCTGAAACCCTGGGCCCTGGCGATGCTCCTGAAATGGCATGAAAATGATCCCGTGAGCATCAAAGAGACCAGCCGCAACAATGCGGTCTACGCCCTGCAAAAAAACCGGAACCCCTTTATCGACCATCCCCGCTATGCCCTCCTGATCTGGGATCTGGCCAACGATTCCCCCCTTTCCGGGAACCCGGCGGCCCGGTTAACCCTCTGGCCCAATCCTGCCGCCAGTTTCCTGAACCTCAGAATTCAGGGTAACCCCTCACTGCCGCAAACGGTCATCATCACCGATATGGCCGGATCGGAAGTCTTCAGGAGCCTCAGCCGCGAAGAAGAGCTCAAAATCGACATAAACCACTTCTCCCCGGGAGTTTACGTGGTCAGGATCATCAGCACCCGTGAGAGCTTTTCCACCCCTTTTGTCAGGGTACCGGCACAATAAACCCCGCTTACTGCGGCATGGCAGAAAGCGGGGTTACGGGTACCTGAACACTTGTACCGACTATTTTTCCTGATCTTTGGTCTCTTCCTGGGATTCTTCCTTGGTGGCTTTCTTGAATTCCTTCATCCCCTGGCCCAAACCTTTCATTAATTCGGGAATCTTTTTTCCTCCGAACAGCAACAGGGCAAGGGCGACGATCAGCACGATCTGCCAGGGCCCTACGACGCCGGCAATGACAAACATATTCATAGCGGTGAGTTTTTATTTATTGCAAAAATAGCTTTTTTTTCAGTGCTTTCCTGTGGTCAGCGGAAAAGTTTCAGGATATCGTTGGCATTGGCATAGAGAACCAGGGCCAGCAACAGAAACATGCCGGTCATTTGGGCATATTCCATGAATTTCTCACTGGGTTTGCGCCGTGTGACCAGCTCAAACAACAGGAACATCACATGGCCTCCATCGAGTGCCGGGATGGGCAGCAGGTTCATGATGGCCAGGATGATGGAGATAAAGGCCGTCATATTCCAGAAAGCATGCCAGTCCCAGCTTCCCGGAAAAATGTTGCCGATGGTGATGAACCCTCCCAGTGACTCGTAGGCTTTGGTTTCGGGCATGAAGAAGAGCTTGAACTGCTTCAGGTAGTTGGAGGTGGTCTCCACGCCACGGGCAATACCTGCCGGAACCGACTCGAAAAAGCCGTAGCGGATGGTTTTGAATTCAAAGAGGTCGCTGTAATTGACACTGTTCGAGATGCCGATCATGCCGTCTTCCCCCAAAACGACGGGGATATCCATGGGCTGACCGTTACGGACGATGCCCACGGTAACCTGGCTCCCCTTGCTGGCGGCCAGCACCTTCTGAAACTCATCGTGCCACTGGAACTGCTGCCCGTTGATGGCGGCGATCTCGTCCCCTTTCTGCAGTCCGGCATTCTTGCCGGGAGAATTCTTGGCAAAATCACCGATGGTAAAACTGAAGGGATAGCGGAGCCCAAAAAGCCCCTTGCTTTTCAACAGCAGAGCCAGGGATTCATTGGTGATGAGAATGTCGGTTTTCACGCCATCACGTTCCACCTGCACCGAAGTGGCCTTGTCGAGCACGATGGTGGGCACGATTTTGGCAAAATTATCCACCGGCTGGTTGTCGACCGAAAGGATTTTGTCGCCATTGCGGAAGCCCAGCTGCTCACCCGTCTCATCGACGACGACACCGTATTTCACACTTGACGTGGGCAGGTACTCTTCCCCCCAGGCATATAGGACTCCCACATAAATGAGGAAGGCGGCAATGAAATTCATCATGACTCCTCCCACCATGATCAGCAAACGCTGCCATGCGGGCTTCGACCTGAATTCCCAGGGTTGCGCAGGCTGCTTCATCGCTTCCGTGTCCATCGACTCATCGATCATCCCCGCAATCTTCACATATCCTCCCAGGGGAAGCCACCCCACCCCGTATTCCGTATCTCCCCGTTTGGTCTTCCACAGGGAAAACCAGGGATCGAAAAAGAGATAGAACTTTTCAACCCGGGTCTTGAAGAGCCTGGCAAAGAGAAAATGCCCCAACTCGTGTATGACCACCAGCAGCGAAAGACTGAGAATAAGTTGAGCGGCTTTTATAAGTATTGATTCCATATTCTGAATTAAAGATGTGCAAATTTACCTGAATTAATTAACAATTCTGTTTGGGTTCTGGTTTCGCTGTTGGTATGGATAAGATCGTCGAGTGATGGTTTTTTGACAAAGGTGGCGTTTTCGAGGATTTTGGCGATGATCATGGAAATGGCGGGGAAGCTGATTTTCTGGCTGAGGAAGGCTTCTACGGCGATTTCATTGGCGGCATTGAGGACGCAGGGGGTGTTTCCTCCCCTGGCGATGGCTTCGAAGGCCAGGGCCAGGTTGCGGAAATTCTCCATGTCGGGTTTTTCGAAAGTCAGGGAGGCCATCCGGGTGAAATCGAGGCGCGGAAAGTCATTGGCGATTCTTTCGGGCCACCCCAGGGCATAAAGGATGGGCATCCTCATATCGGGGGGACCGAGCTGGGCCTTGACGGAACCATCACGGAACCGGACCATGGAGTGGATGATGGACTGGGGATGGACGATCACCTCGATGTCGCGCGGGGCGAGTCCGAAAAGCCAGTGGGCTTCGATCATCTCAAATCCCTTGTTCATCAGCGTGGCTGAGTCGATGGTGATCTTGGCCCCCATGTCCCAGTTGGGGTGGGCCAGGGCATCGGCAGGGGTGACATGTGCCAGCTGATTGGCGCTCTTTCCCCGGAAGGGTCCCCCGGAACAGGTGAGCAGGATCTTCTCGGCAGGATTCATCACCTCTCCGGCAAGACACTGAAAAATCGCCGAATGTTCTGAATCCACGGGAAGGAGGTCCACCCCTTTTTCGCGTGCCAGCCGGGTGATGATCTCCCCGGCGACCACCAAAGTCTCCTTGTTGGCCAGGGCGATGTCCTTGCCGGCTTCCACAGCCCTGACCGTGGGCAGCAATCCCGAATATCCCACCATGGCCGTGACCACCATGTCGACACTCTCCATGGCCGCCACATCGGCAATGGCCCCGGCCCCGGCAAATACCTTCACCGGAAGGTCTCCCAGGGCTTCCCTCACCAGAGGATATTTCTCCTCATTCCCGATGACCACCACGTTGGGCAGGAACTTACGCGCCTGGGCAATGAGAAGTTCCGTGTTGTTATAAGCCGTCAGCACTTCCACCTCAAAGCGGCCGGGATTTTTCTCCGCCACCTCGAGGGTTTGCCGGCCTATGCTGCCCGTAGACCCCAGGAGAGCTATTCTTTTCTTCATGGTCGTCAGAATACGATGTATTTTTCAGGATCGACAGGCTTCCCCTTATACCAGAGCTCAAAATGAAGATGGGGTCCGGTGCTCAGTTCTCCTGAATTGCCGATGATGGCAATGGCCTCGCCGGCTTTTACCGTCTCCCCGGTTCGTTTCAGCAGTTCTGCATTGTGCTTGTAGGCCGAAGTGAGGTTATTCTCATGCTGGATGTAGATCACGTTGCCTGTTTCCAGGGTCCAGCCCGAAAAGAGAACCGTACCCCCGAGCACCGCAGAAATCCTTGAATTGGGCTGCCCCACCAGGTCAACCCCGTAATGCTCCTTGCGGGCATCGAATTTATCGGTGATCAACCCTTTCACCGGAAGATAAAAATGGATCTTCTCGGGTGAATCTCCTGTTTCACGGAGGTTGTTGGCCGACAGGTTCAACCGCTCCTCCAGGATCTTATCCTGAAATACCGAATCGGCATTAATGGGTTTATACTCCTTTCGCCCCGTTTTGCCGGCCGCCACTGTGTCACCCGACGACTCTTCCGTTGTCCTCCTGTCGTCGGGCATTCCCCCGGAAACCACCGCCCTGAGATCACTGAAAAACTTGTCCCTCAAGGCCAGTTCATTCTCCAGAGAATCGACCAGGAGCACATTTTTCAGTAACATCTCGCGGTATTCCTCACGGGGATATCCCGGGATGTACTCGCGCAGTGGCGTGGAGGCCACCAGGAAAACCACCAGGAAAATCATAAAGGCCAGGGAAAGGCTTACGACCGTGAAAAGCTTCAGCGGCGTCAGCTTAAAGGTCCACTCCGACTGAAGTGTTGTATCGTTGTAAAAGATCAGACGGTACTTATTGCGTAGTTTCGCCGACCATTTGTTTCTGTTTTTCTTTTTTGACATCTTATTTTATGGAAGCCACAAAATTAACAAGTTTTGAACAAAAGGGTCCTTAACCCTCTGAAGGTGCGCCATATTTTCATAAAAATATTTGTTACAAGCCGAAACAACTGCTATTTTCGCAGTCTGGCCCCGTATTTTTGGGGACTGTAAATCGAATCGATTTTATAAATCACTAATTGTCAGATTACTACAAATGAGGAAATTTTTCATTCTTGGGGCACTGGTGGCTATGATGGCTGTACCGGTGAAAGCCGATGAAGGCATGTGGCTGCCGTCGCTGATCCATAAGCTGAATATCGGAGAAATGCAGAAGACTGGGTTGAAGCTCACTGCGGAAGATCTTTACAGCATTAACCAGAGCAGCCTGAAGGATGCCGTGGTTCACATCGGCGGGTGTACGGCAGAAATGATTTCACCCGAAGGGCTGATGCTGACCAACCATCATTGTGCTTTCGGCGATATTCAGCGTCATTCGACGGTGGAGCATGACTATCTGCGTGATGGTTTCTGGGCCATGAGCCGCGAAGAGGAGCTTCCCAATCCCTCGAAGATAGCCCGTTTTCTCATCCGTGCCGAGGATGTCACCGACCAGGTGCTGGCGGGAGTAACCGAAGGGATGAGCTTTGCCGACCGTCAGAAGGCTGTGGCTGCCGCCATGGCCAAAGTAGAAGGCGAAGCCATTGCCAATACCCATTACCAGGCCCAGGTGACCAGTCTCTTCGAGTCGAATAAATATTTCCTGTTTGTTTACGAGACTTTCCGTGATGTGCGGCTGGTCGGGGCTCCCCCGCAGTCGCTCGGTAAATTCGGCGGTGACACCGACAACTGGATGTGGCCCCGCCATACCGCCGACTTCTCCATTTACCGCGTTTATTGCGGTCCCGACGGAAAACCGGCACCTTACTCCAAGGATAATGTGCCCCTGAAGCCCCGCCATTTCTTCCCGGTCTCCATAAAGGGCGTGGTTGACGGCGACTATTCCATGGTCATGGGCTATCCCGGGCGCACCAACCGCTACCGCACCTCCACCGAAGTGCAGTCCACCATGGACATCACCAATATGATCCGTATCGATGTCAGGGAAAAGAAACTCGACATTATCAAGAAATACATGGAAACCAGCCAGAAGGCCAGGATCCAGTATGCCAGCAAATATGCCGGAAGCTCTAACTACTACAAGTACAGCATCGGCCAGAATGGCGGCCTGGAAAACCTCGACGTGATTGCCCGGAAAAAGGCCGAAGAAGAGGCTTTCACCCGCTGGGTCAACCAGACTCCTGCCAGAAAAGCCAAATACGGGAAAGCCCTGGATATGATCAACAGCGCCTATGCCGAAACCACCGATGATGTGGCCCAGGGTTACCTGACCGAAGCCCTTCTCCAGGGCCCCGAACTCTTCCTGATGGCTTACCGCACGCGTGCCCTCTACAACCTGCTTGAAAATCCTGCCGAAAACGGCGATAAGATCAGGCAGGCTGCCGGCAGCATGAAGGAAATGCTGGAGAGCTTCTTTAAGGATTATGACGCGGCTACCGACCAGAAACTGGCTGCCACCATGCTGAAACTCTATGCCGACAGGGTAGACCCGAAGTACCTTCCTGACTTCTATTCCACTATCCGTTCAAAATTCCGGGGCGATTATGCCAAATATGCAGCCAAATTGTTCACCGGCACCATCTTCAGCGACCAGGCAAAAATGGAGGCTTTCCTCAGCAATCCCGTGAAGAAGGTGCTCGACAAGGATATGGCCTTCAGGGCTTCCGGCGAAATCTTTGACATGATGCGCACGATCGCCGGGGAAAATGAAAAGTATGCCCTTCAGCTCGAAGAGGGGCGTCACCTGCTGGTGGCCGGACTGATGGAGATGCAGCCTGACAAGGTGTTCTATCCCGATGCCAACTCCACCATGCGGCTTACCTACGGTACCGTGGGCAGCTACAAACCCCAGGATGGCGTTATCTATAAGGAGACCACCACCGTGAAGGGATACCTCGAAAAGGAAATCCCCGGAGATGACGAATTTGACGTTCCCGCCCGGATGAAACAGATGATCCAGGCCCGCGACTTCGGAAGGTATGCCAACGAAAAGGGAGAACTTGAAGCCTGTTTTATCAGCAACAACGACATTACCGGCGGAAACTCGGGAAGTCCCGTTCTGAACGCCAACGGTGAACTCATTGGCATTGCCTTTGACGGCAACTGGGAAGCCATGAGCGGTGATATCGCCTTTGAACCGGAACTCCAGCGTACCATCAGCGTTGACATCCGCTTCGTTCTTTGGGTCGTCGACAAATATGCCGGCGCGACCCATCTGATCGACGAAATGACTATTGTGGAGTAATTGATTTCTTTTTTCCAGAAGAGCAGGTGCCGGAGTTAGATTCTCAGGTACCTGCTCTTTTTTCCAGGGTGCAAATATTCTATCATGCCTGACATTACGATTTATACCGACGGTGCTTCCCGTGGCAATCCCGGACCGGGGGGCTATGGCGTGATTCTCCTTTCAGGAAACCACAGAAAGGAGCTGTCGGCGGGATATACCCTCACCACCAATAACAGAATGGAACTGCTGGCCGTTATCGTGGCCCTGGAAGCCCTGAAAATCGAAGGTTCACGGGTGACCGTTTATACCGATTCGCGCTATGTCGCCGATGCCGTCACCAAACGATGGCTCTTCGACTGGGTTAAAAAAGAATTCCGGGGAAAGAAAAACCGCGACCTGTGGCTTCGTTTCCTGCAGGTTTACAAAAAACACGATGTGAAATTTGTATGGATCAAGGGGCATAACGACCATCCCCACAATGAGCGGTGTGACCAGCTGGCCGTCGAGGCTTCACAGCAACCCTTCCTCCTTCCCGACAGCGGATATCAGCCGGAATAGCCGGTTTTTTTGTGTCACCCCCCAAAGAAAAAGGGACACCGGAGGGTGACCTTTGCCCAAAGAGTGTTAATTTTAGGAACTTTCAACAGAATAATCCAGAACAGATGAACAGGAAATTACGCATGGGAATGATTGGCGGGGGATTGAATGCCTTTATCGGGGCCATTCACCGTCTGGCGGCGATTATGGATGGAAAGGCGGAACTGGTATGCGGATGTTTCAGCAGCCATCCCGAGGTCTCCTTTTCCACGGGAAAATCCCTGTTTCTTCCCCGGAACAGGGTTTATATGACCTGGCAGGAGATGATTGAGAAGGAGGCGGCGCTGCCCGAAGGAGAACGTATGGATTTTGTCTCCATCGTCACTCCCAACCATGTGCACTTCGCGCCGGCCATGATGGCCCTGGAGCACGGCTTTCACGTGGTGATCGACAAGCCTTTTACCTTTACCCTCGGGGAAGCCCTGACCCTCAGGGCCAAGGTTCAGGAGACGGGATTAATGCTGGCGCTCACCCATACCTATGCCGGTTATCCCGCCGTAAAACAGGCGCGCCAGATGGTGGCCGGCGGCCTGCTGGGGAAGATCAGAAAGGTATATGTGGAGTATCCCCAGGGATGGCTTTCCGAAAAAGTCGAAGAACGCGGCAATATCCAGGCTTCCTGGCGTACCGACCCCAGCCGTTCCGGAAAAGCCGGATGCATGGGAGATATCGGCACCCATGCCCACCACCTGGCAGAATACATCACCGGGTTGAAAACCACGGAACTGTGCGCCGACCTGAAAACTTTTGTTCCGGGGCGTCTGCTCGACGACGACGGTGCCGCCTTTCTCCGTTTCGACAATGGCGCCACAGGAGTCCTTATGGCCTCCCAAATCGCAGCAGGTGAGGAAAATGCCCTCAAAATCAGGGTTTATGGAGAAAAGGGCGGACTGGAGTGGGCGCAGCAGGAACCCAACACGCTGATCCTGAAATGGCTCGACAGACCTATGGAGATCTATCGCACCGGCACAGGCTTCATGGACTCCCTGGCCGCCGCCAACACCCGCACCCCCGGAGGTCACCCCGAAGGGTACCTCGAAGCTTTCGCCAATATATACCGCAATTTTACCCTTACCCTGATGGCCCGCATCAACGGCACTGATCCCAGGCCCGAATGGCTCGACTTCCCGGGGGCCGACGAAGGCGTCCGCGGAATGCAATTTATCGATTCCGTCGTCAGGGCCGGCACTTCAGATGCCCCTAAATGGGTGAAATTCGGATAAAGCCTGCCTTTTTTTTCTGCTGATTTCGCCAATTTTCGCCAAATCCGAAACTAAGAACCAATAACCAATATCCAATATTCAATAACTCTGAACTTAAAACTTAATTATATGTCACGACCTGTTACCCTTTATACCGGACAGTGGGCCGATCTACCCATTGAAGTGATGTGTGAAAAGGCCAAATCTTTTGGCTATGATGGCCTGGAACTCTGCACCTGGGGCGACCATATGGAGATCGACAAGGCCGATCGGGCCTATTGTAACGGCAGGCGTGCCCTCCTGAAAAAGCACGGACTGCAGCTTTTCACCATTTCGACCCACCTGGTGGGACAGTGTGTCTGCGACCCTATTGATGAGCGGCATAAAAATATATTGCCGGGCTATATCTGGGGCGATGGGGATCCTGAAGGAGTCAGGCAGCGTGCCGCACAGGAACTGATCGAAACAGGAAGGGCGGCCCACCGCCTTGGCATTGATACCGTCGTGGGATTTACCGGAAGCCCCATCTGGCACCTTCTATACTCCTTCCCGGCAGTACCCCCCGAAATGATACAGCGGGGTTATGATGAGTTTGCCCGCCGTTTTCTGCCCATTCTCGATGAGTACCAGAAACTGGGGGTGAAATTCGCCCTCGAGGTGCACCCCACCGAAATAGCCTTCGATATTCACACCGCCCACCTGGCCCTGAAGGCAGTGAACAACCACCCTGCTTTCGGATTCAATTATGACCCGAGCCACTTCGGGTACCAGGGAGTCGACTATGTGCGGTTCATCTATGAATTTCCCGACCGTATTTTCCATGTCCATATGAAGGACGTGTACTGGAGTGATATCCCCATGGCCGTGGGGGTTTTCGGTGGTCATATGGAATTCGGCGACAACCGCCGCTACTGGAACTTCCGCAGTCTGGGCCGCGGGAAAATCGATTTCGAGAACATCATACGTGCTCTGAACGACATCGGCTATACTGGCCCGCTTTCCGTGGAATGGGAAGACAGCGGCATGGACCGGGAAGCCGGCGCTGCCGAATCGTGTGAATTCGTCAGGTACTCCGACTTTGAACCTTCAAAGATGAAATTTGATGATGCTATGAAATGACCATGCTCCTTTATGCACAAACCATTATGATTAACCACATGGTCATTACATGTGTTTCTCATGATTAAATAGAATAGCTTTTTAATTTAAACACATGAAAAGTGAATAACATGGTTGACAGAAGAAGTTTTATAAGAAGAAGTACCCTGGCCACGGCCGGGTTGGGAATGGCAGCCACCCTGCCGGGGCGCGCCTGGTCTTCAGTGATGGGCGCCAACGACAAGCTGGTGTGCGGACTGATTGGGGCCAAGGGAATGGGAATGGCCGACCTGAGGGCCTTCCTCGCCCTTCCGGGAACAGAATGTGCAGCCATTTGCGATGTCGACGAAAACGTACTCAATGAGCGCATTTCTGACGTCGAAAAACTTCAGGGTTATAAGCCCAAAGGATATAAGGACTTCAGAAAGTTGCTCGAAAACAGCGATATCGATGTGATCATCATCGGAACGCCCGATCACTGGCATTGTCTGCCCTTTGTGTATGCAGCCCAGGAAGGGAAAGCGATATACTGCGAAAAACCGCTGGCCAACTCCATCGAAGAGATCAACATCATGGAACGGGCGGCGGCCAGGTATGGGGTGACCGTTCAGGTGGGTCAGTGGCAGCGCAGCGATCCCCACTGGCAGGATGCTGTTAAGTTTGTCCGTTCCGGCCAGTTGGGAAAAATCCGTACCGTACGCACCTGGTCCTACCAGGGATGGATGTCGTCGGTGCCGGTAAAACCCGACTCTTCGGTTCCTGCCGGCGTCGATTACGACTTCTGGCTGGGACCCGCACCCCTGCGTCCCTTTAATCCCAACCGGTTTCACTTCAGCTTCCGGTGGTTCTGGGATTATGCCGGCGGCATGATGACCGACTGGGGCGTTCATATCATCGATTATGCCCTTTTCGGCATGGATGTCCAGGGTCCCAAATCGGTGATGGCCATGGGGGGCAAATTCGCCTACCCCGAAGATGCCACCGAAACCCCCGATACCTTGCAGGCCATTTATGAATTTGACGGGTTCACCCTCCTGTGGGACCATGGCATCGGCATCAATGGCGGCTATTACGGCCGGTCCCACGGCGTGGGATTTGTCGGGAACAACGGAACCCTGGTGGTCGACCGCAACGGATGGGAAGTCATCCCCGAAGTGCTGAACAACAAACCCCAGATGGAAAAGGTAGAACTTCAGCCCGCCAGCGGGAAAGGGCTGGAAATGCACCTTCAGAACTTCGTGGACTGCGTGAAGGATAAGAGTCTGGTTCCCCGCACAGGCATTGCCATTGCGGCCAACACGGCCCGGGTATGCCACCTGGGGAATATCGCCTACAAAACCGGGCGCCGGTTAACCTGGGACAATGCCACCAGTCGCTTCCACAACGACCAGGAAGCCAACAGCTACCTTACCCCTGTCTACCGGAAACCCTGGGAACTGCCCCGGCTATAACCCGAAAACCGGGAGTCGCCACAGCAGTGGAGTAACTTGTTGAATACAAATCAACCAACAGTAATTCTTTATTTTATGTACGAAGCTTGCAGCAAGAGATATGATTCCATGACCTATCACCGTTGCGGAACCTGGGGAGTGAAACTTCCTGCGGTATCGCTGGGGTTGTGGCATAATTTCGGAGGAGTCGACGTTTTGGAGAATGGCAGGTCCATGCTCCGCAGAGCCTTTGACCTGGGAATCACCCACTTCGACCTGGCCAACAATTACGGTCCCCCTCCCGGATCGGCCGAAGAGAATTTCGGGAAACTGTTTAAACAGGATTTTCTGCCCTACCGTGATGAACTGATCATCTCGACCA
>CAYWUJ010000009.1:0-1976 GCA_964461455.1 uncultured Prolixibacteraceae bacterium
AGCCAGGTCGCCTCCCTGTGGCGCGAAACCGACGGCACCGCCGCCGATTTTGAGAAGTATTGCACCGAAAACTTCGTAGCCGGGGGAACCCCACAGGAACAGCTCTTCCGGAAACTGGAACGCAACCTGGAAATCTTCAGCGGCTATTTTCACAAGATGGACGTCTTGCTGAAAGAACCCCTGCAACTCGATGGCCCCGATCCCGGCCCTGTCGATCTGATGTTCGGAGGCTATGACCCCTCGGCCCACCTCACCGACGACTTTTTCGCCAACAAAATCGCCTTCCTGACGGCCCTCAATTTCCCCTTCTATTCCCTGAAGGAAAAAACGGAACTGGGGGCCGGCTGGAGCCGCCTGGAATGGGCCTATGCCCGCATGGGCGACCGCTTCACCTCTCGGGTACCCGCCGATATCATCCAGAACGTCTCCCAAACCCTGACCGCGGCCGACACCTATATTTCTGATTACAATATTTACATGGGGAACCTGGTCGATTCCGCCGGAACAGCCCTCTTTCCCGCCGGACTGAAGCTGATCACCCACTGGGGATTGCGTGACGAACTCAAATCGGACTATGCCGCCGAAAACGGCCTCGCCAAGCAACGGATGATTTACCAGGTGATGCAACGCATCATCGACCAGTCGATTCCGCAGCAGGTGATCAACAAGGACAGCGTCACCTGGGATCCTTACGGCAACAAGATCTTCAACGGCGGTAGCGAAGTCGCCGGAACCCCGGAACCCGACAAGCGCTATGAGGTGCTCCTGGCCAATTTCCACGCCATGAAGGGCATCGACGCCTACAATCCCCACTTCCCCACCTATATCAGCAGGGCTTTCGAAGAAGGGATGGAAATTCCGCAGGAAGATGTGGAACGGCTGTTCACCGAATTCGTCTCCTCACCCCTGGTGAAGGAGGTGGCCGCGCTGATCAGCCAGCGGCTGGGACGCCCCCTGGAGCCCTTTGACATCTGGTACAACGGATTCAAGGCTGCCGGAGGAATTCCCGAAGAGCAGCTCACCGCGCTCACCACGAAAAAGTACCCCGATACCGGAGCGGTGAAGAAAGACCTTCCCATGATCATGCAGAAACTGGGGTGGTCGCCCGCCGATGCCCAACGCATCAGCGCCCTCATCACGGTCGATGCCTCGCGGGGTGCCGGCCATGCCTGGGGTGCCAACATGCGCAACGACATCGCCCACCTGCGCACCCGCGTGGGAGCCGGAGGCATGGATTACAAAGGCTATAACATCGCCGTCCACGAGTTCGGCCACTGCGTGGAACAGACCATCACCATGAACGACGTCGACCACTGGATGCTCAACGGCGTGCCCAATACCGCCTTTACAGAAGCCGTGGCTTTCCTCTTCCAGAAACGCGACCTCGAACTCCTGGGCATCAAGGGCAACGACCCCCTGAAGGATCACCTGATGGCCCTCGATAACTTCTGGGCCTGCTATGAGATCATGGGCGTCTCCCTGGTCGACATGCAGGTGTGGAAATGGCTCTACAACAACCCGGATGCCTCCCCCGCCCAATTGAAAGAAGCCGTCATCACCACCGCAAAAGAGGTGTGGAACAAATATTACGCGGGAGTCCTGGGCGGAAATGATGAGCCCCTGCTGGCCATCTATTCCCATATGATTGACAATCCGCTCTACCTCTCCAACTATCCGGTGGGCCACCTCATCGACTTCCAGGTAGAACAACAGGTCACCGGCAAAAACCTCGCTTCCGAAATCACCCGCATGCTGGTGCAGGGACGCATTGTTCCCCAGCTCTGGATGAAAGGGGCCGTGGGCCGCGAAATCAGCATCGAGCCCACCCTCGAAGCCGCCGGCAAAGCACTTGAAACCATGAAATTGTGACGATGGAGCGAATACTCAGTTAGCCACAACGACACCATAAATGCACAAAGGGCACAGTGATATAATCATTGTGCCCTTTGCATTATTCTCGTAAACATTCAGTCCCT
>CAYWUJ010000009.1:2076-3373 GCA_964461455.1 uncultured Prolixibacteraceae bacterium
ATGGATCCCAGCATTCCGGAGAGGAAGTTGGCTGTGGCGGGTGATTTGCCATCCTTGCCTGACCCCATGGTATCCCACACGGTGATCTTGTCGATCTTCAGGTTCTTGATGGCTTCGACCTGGGTCTTGACCAGTTCGGGCAGTTTGTCGGCAATCATCAGCATGACGGCGCTGCGTGAGTCGTCGCCCGCAGCCTTCATCAGCTTCTGGTAACCCTCGGCCTGTTTGCTCAGAATCTCAAAGATCCCCTTAGCTTCGGCCTCCATCTTCAGGAAAATGGCATCGGCTTCACCCTTGGCATGACGGCGGGTCTGCTCAGCCACCGCCTCGGCGGCAATCTCAATCCTGGTTTTGTCGATCTCGGCCGGGATGATGATGTCGGCCTGCTGACTGGCCTTATCACGCACGGCACGCACGGTTTCAGCATTTCTCTCAGCCGCATAGGCCTCTTCCAGCGCTTTGGCCTGGGTCACCTTTTCAGCAGCCACCGCCAGCCGTTCCGCTTCGGCCTCTTTCTGCCGCCGGTCGGCATTGGAATTCGCCATGGTGATTTTGGCAGTATTCTCACCTTCTACGGCAGTGGCATTGGCCCGGGCTACTTCCACCCGCTGTTCCTTCATCGCCTCGGCCTCCCCGATGGAACCATCACGGTTCTTCTGCGACACACTGATCTTGGCATCGTTGATCGCCTTGGCAGCAGCTTCCTTTCCCAAGGCCTCGATATACCCCGACTCGTCGTTGATATCCGTCACATTGACGTTGATCAGCTTCAGACCGATCTTCTTCAACTCAGCCTCCACATTCGAGGATACCGCCGCCAGAAACTTGTCGCGGTTGCTGTTGATCTCCTCAATATCCATGGTGGCCACCACCAGCCTCAGCTGTCCGAAAATGATGTCCTTGGCCAGATTGCTGATGTCGGTGATCGACAACCCCAGCAACCGCTCGGCTGCATTGGTCATGATCCCTTCCTCCGTCGAAATACCCACCGTAAACCGCGAGGGCACATCCACCCTGATGTTCTGCTTACTCAGGGCACTGGTCAGGTTGATCTCAATCGAAAAGGGTGTCAGATCGAGAAATGAATAGTCCTGAATGACCGGCCAGATAAAAGCGGCTCCCCCATGGATGCACTTCGCCGAACGCGACTCGTCATCGCCACTCTTGCCCACCTTCCCGTAAACCACCAGGATACGGTCCGACGGACACCGTTTATACCTCCTGAAAAACGAAACAATCAGGATAAACACGAAAAATACCGCAATCGATACAATGAAAATTACATACTGTCCCATGA
>CAYWUJ010000009.1:3473-76994 GCA_964461455.1 uncultured Prolixibacteraceae bacterium
ATAAACACGAAAAATACCGCAATCGATACAATGAAAATTACATACTGTCCCATGAGCACATTTTTATAAGTAACTAGATCTTTGATTTCTAACTTAAAACTATGATATTATGATATTTATATTTTTTCAACTTCTGAAATCCCGATACTGACATCCTGATATTCTGACATTCCGCCAATCCTGTAGTAAAGACCTTATAATCCATTCTCAAGATTCCAGACTCAGGACTCAGGACTTCAGATCCAGGACTCCATATTCCAGACCCAGGATTCAGGATTCAAGATTAAAGACTTTAGATGAAAGACCAAAGACTTTCTTTACCTAACGAGCAGAATATCTCCCTTCAGGACTTCGATGACCTCCACCACCTGTCCGGTTTTAAAACCTTCAGGATCGTCGGTCATGGCATCGAGGGTCTGCAGTCCCTGCACCTTGATCTGCACCTGGCCGGTGCCCCCTCTTTTGGGCGGTATCGGCAGGTAGACGGCTCCCGACTTCCCGATGGCGTTTTTGATCTTCAGGGTGCCGTCATCGCTCAGCTTCCCCATGCCATAAATCAGGGAGGCCATAATCACCATCATGACCAGTCCGGCAAAAAAGGCAATCGACATCGTCGGAAACAACTTCATCCCCGACCCCAGGCAGACCACACCGGTCCAGCCAAAAATCGTGAAAAACGCAATCAGGTTCTTCAGGGTAAGAAACTGAAAATCAATTCCTGAATCTCCGTGCACCTGGGCATCACTGTCGCCTGAGGCATCAATGTCATCAGCGCCCAGACCGGTAAAAGTCAGGATCGTCTGTACCAGGAACAGAAGGGAAAAGGGAATAGCGATGCACCAGAAAATCTTCTGGGCAATGGTCAGGGTAAGCCACCAGTCAGACATGGTCGTAAGTTTTTTGGTTCAGAATGATGCAATATACACCTTTTTTCCCGGAGCTGAATGATGCAGCCCCGAATTACCCCAATATGTCGGCATCCTCTCTGTTTTGTTACAAACAGACCCCATCATTTATCCCGGGGTATTGCTTTTTATCCCGCAGATCCTTAACTTCAACCAATTAAAATCCTGGACCATGGGAAAGAAAAAACTGACGAAATCGGGCAAACTCAAAAAAAAGTTCTACGAAAGTGAAATTAAAGCGCTTTCCATAGAACTGGTAAAACTCCAGAACTGGATAAAGAGTGAAAAGCTCAAAGTGGTCATTCTCTTTGAAGGGAGGGATGCCGCCGGGAAAGGGGGGGTGATCAAGAAGATTGCGGAACCGCTGAATCCCAGGATATGCCGGGTGGTGGCCCTGGGAGTTCCCACGGAACGGGAAAAAACGCAATGGTATTTTCAGCGTTATGTCGCTCACCTTCCGGCCGCAGGGGAAATGGTTCTCTTTGACCGGAGCTGGTACAACCGCGCCGGGGTGGAAAAGGTCATGGGATTCTGTAACGAAGAGGAGTACTGGGAGTTTCTCCGCTCGTGCCCCTCTTTTGAAAGAATGCTGATGCGCTCAGGCATCATCATCATCAAATACTGGTTCTCGGTGAGCGAAGAGGAACAGGAAAAAAGGTTCAGAAGCAGAATTACCGACCCTACAAAAAGATGGAAATTCAGTCCGATGGATGTGATTTCGCGGGAAAAGTGGGTGGAATATTCCAAAGCCAAGGATGAAATGTTCGCCTATACCGACACCAAGCAAACCCCCTGGCATGTGGTGGAAAGCGACGATAAGCGGAGGGCCCAGCTCAATTGCATCAGGCATCTGCTGTCGCTCATCAGCTATAAGGACGTGGAACTCCCTCTGCTCGAACTGGGCCCGAGGCCCAAACAGGGAGGCTACGTGCGGCCGCCCATTTCCGAACAGACCTTTGTTCCCGATTGGTATGCCTCACTGGTTGACGAACTGCCGGAAAATGGCCAAGAGGAGGAAGAGGATGAATAGTCGGGCCTCCTGGATTCATCCTGTCCGATAAGCTTGTCAACACCCGGGTTCGCCATGGTCAGCACTTCCGGGTTCACTTCCGGTGATCATTTCTTCATAAGTGGGTATTTCCCTGATATAGGTGGTTTGGTGGTTCTGGTAATCGACCTGGCAGATGAAGTGGTCCATCCCGTTGGATATCAGAAAATAAGGAGCCCTCAAGGCGGAATTGTAACGCACGGCCTGGTCAAAGACCGCCTGGTTGATTCTCACGGTGGGCGCCTTGAATTCGGCGACCATCAGCGGATCCCCCTTCCGGCTGAAAACCAGCAGGTCAAACCGCTGGGAGAGCCCGTTGATCAACACTTTCTTCTCGACGGCCATCAGGGAACGGGGACATCCTTTTTCGGAGGAAAGATACTTCAGAAAGTGCTGCCTGACCCACTCCTCAGGAGTCAGCGCCACCCACCGGTGCCTGAATTCATCAAAAATCAGACTCCCCGCTTCCTTCTTCCTTATACGGAAACTATATTCAGGTAATTGCAGTTTGTGCATTGTTACCCATGCCAAATTACTATTTTTGTCAGGACATAGGCAGAACGAAAATAACCATATTTTCCCAGAAGTCTGAGATATGAAGACAAAAGAAGAAATTGTGGCCAATTGGTTGCCCCGTTATACAGGGCTGGCCCTTGAGGAGTTCGGACAGCATATCCTGCTGACCAATTTTCAGCTGTATGTCGAAATGTTTGCCCAGCGCTTCGGGGTTCCGGTGCTCGGGGAAAAAAGGAATATGCCCAGTGCCACCGCCGAGGGAATGACCATCATCAATTTCGGCATGGGAAGTCCCAATGCCGCCACCGTCATGGACCTGCTCAGTGCCATCTCGCCCAAGGCGGTGCTGTTCCTGGGAAAATGCGGAGGGCTGAAGTCCAAGAACAAACTGGGAGACCTCATCCTGCCCATTGCCGCCATTCGCAGTGACGGAACCTCCAACGACTATCTGCCCCCGGAAATCCCCGCACTGCCGGCCTTTAACCTCCAAAGGGCCGTCTCCCACGTCATCCGTGAAAAAGGACTGGACTACTGGACCGGCACGGTTTTTACCACCAACAAAAGGGTGTGGGAATGGGACGAACGGTTTAAAAAATATCTCGAAAAAACACGCGCCATGGCCATCGACATGGAAACAGCCACCATTTTCGTCGTCGGCTTCGCCAACTCCATTCCCTCAGGCGCCCTCCTTCTGGTCTCCGACCAACCCATGATCTCCACGGGCGTCAAAACAGAAGCCAGCGACCAAAAGGTGACCAGCATGTTCGTCGAAAACCACATCAACGTAGGCATCGAATCGCTCCTCGAAATCAAAAACAACGGACAATCGGTCAAACACCTCAAATTCTGACATGGACTACGACCAGATTCTCGGTAATCTCAGAAAAAAAATATACCACCCCGTCTATTTCCTGTGCGGGGAGGAACCCTATTACACCGACATCATCTCTGACTATATTGAAAAAGAGGTACTCTCAGAAGACGAAAAGAGTTTTAACCAGACCGTTTACTACGGCAGGGACACCGAGCTTTCGGCGGTTCTGGAAGCGGCCAGGCGATTTCCCATGATGGCCAACCACCAGGTCATCATTGTCAGGGAAGCCCAGTCATGGAAGAAACTCAAACCACTGGCCGACTACCTGAAAGCCCCCATGAAAAGCACCATCCTGGTCATCAACTACAAATATGCCAAACCCGATGGCCGCTCTTCCGAAGGGAAAGAGATCCAGAGCAAAACCATCTACCTCGAAACCAAAAGACTGCGTGACTACCAGATCCCCACCTGGGTCGATAACTACCTGAAATCACGCGGTTATTCCATCACCCCCCAGGCCTCCCAAATGCTTACCGACTTCCTGGGGACCGACCTGAGCAAAATCGTCAATGAACTCAACAAGCTCTTCCTGGTGGTGGCCCCGGGCAGCCGCATCACCCCCGATGACGTGGAGAAAAATATCGGGATCAGTAAGGAATACAATGCCTTCGAACTCTCCGACGCCCTGGGAAGCGGAAATGTCCTGAAAGCCTACAGAATCGCCGGCCATTTCGGGGCCAATCCAAATGCGAACCCCCTCCCCCCCATCATGGGAACCCTCTTTTCCTATTTCTCCAAACTCTTCAAATACCACTTCCTCCCCGACCAATCGGAAAAATCGGTGGCCAGCGCCCTGGGAGTTCATCCCTATATCGTGAAGGGTTATATCGCTGCCGCCCGCCGGTTCGGGAAAACAAGGCTGTTCGAAATCTTTGGCATTCTGAGGGAATTCGACATGAAGAGCAAAGGCGTGGGAACCTCCGGTAGCGTTGCCCAGGGGGATCTGCTGAAAGAAATGGTTTATAAAATCCTCCACTGATATGGTGACCTGGATCATCATCGCCATTACCGCTCTGGTCTCCTGGATCGCCTTCCGGGATCAAAACCTCCTGGAAAAGCTGCAATTCAACGCTGCCCGCATTATCCACGGCAGGGAATATTACCGCCTGGTCAGCCATGCCCTGGTCCATGCCTCCTGGACCCACCTCTTCGTCAACATGCTGGTTCTCTATTTTTTCGGACACGCCGTAGAATCTTACCTCGCTTTTATCTTTGGAAACAAGGCCACCCTTTATTTCCTCATGCTTTATATCGGCGGAATCCTGGCTTCCAACCTCTACTCGCTCTTTCAACACCGCAATAACTACTATTACAATGCCATCGGCGCCTCCGGGGCTGTCTCCGCAGTTCTCTTCGCCTTCATCTTCTTCAACCCCTGGGAAAAACTTTACTTTTTCGGCATCCTTCCCATTCCCGGCATCCTCTTCGGCGTGGGATACCTGGTCTACTCCTGGATTATGGGAAAACGGGGTTCCGACAATATCGCCCACGACTCTCATTTCCTGGGAGCGCTCTTCGGATTTTTCTTTCCGGCACTCCTGAAACCCGGGCTCTTCAGCCATTTCATTGACCAATTATTGCGGCTGACCTGATCATGAATAACCTGGAATTTTACATACGTCAGGGTAATATCGTCCGCTCATCTGATCCCGGATTTCAGGAAAGTTGCGTGGGAAACGGCCTCGATGTCATGGAAACCATGTGGTTCGCCAACGGGGAGATTCCCTTTTTCAACCTCCATATGCAGAGGTTTGAGAACCTCCTCCGCTTTTTTGGCAGACCATGGCCAGGGGAATTTCCGCCTCACCACGAGATCCTGAGGTTGTGCCGCAGACTTGTCAACAAAAACAAAGCCTTCATGGGGGGATGGGTAAAGGCCACCTTTCACCTCTCCCGGAAGAAAAACAGCTTCTCGGCCGGCGTGGTTCCTTTCCCCGACAGGCGCTTTCCCTTCATCCAGGAGGGCTTACCGGCCATCATCTCCCCCTTTGTGAAACTATCGGGAAATCCCCTGGCCGGGTTTCCCCTCGCCCCCGATCTCCTCCGGAACGCCGAAGCATTCAGAAATGACAAACCTGTCATTCCTCTCTTCCTGAATGAAAAAGGAGCGGTCACAGATGCCGCTGATGCTACCCTCTTCGGCATCAGAAAAAACAGCCTGGTCACCCCATCTGCTGCCACAGGCTGCCAGCGCACCCTATACCATGATTTTTTGCTTCGCGCGGCCGGAATGACAGGCTTTCAGGTGGTCGAAACCGAAGATCTCACCCTTCCCTTGCTCATGGAATGTGACGAAATCTTTACTCTTTCTGAAGAATGTGGCTTCCGGTGGATCACCGGCATAGAAGATAAGAGGTTTGTAAAAACCCAAACTACCCTGATCTGGAAACAGTTCCTTAAAAGCAGCTTCCCGGGCGACATCTGACGGGTATCAGTTGAGGGAAGGATTCTCGGGGAAATTCTCCCACATGGAGTAGCGTTCGCCCACTTTTCTGACAAACTGCCCCCAGGCTTCGGCTCCCAGTTCTTCCATAATCAGGCTGCTGTCTACATCATCGACCAGCCAGGAATTCTCCCTGATCTCACGCTCGAGCTGACCGGCATCCCACCCTGAATAGCCCAGAAAAAAGCGAATCTCACCCCGGGTGATGATCCCCAGGTTGACCAGCCTCTTCAGTTCGTTGAAATCGCCCCCCCAGTGTATATCGTCGAGTACATGTATGCTCCCGGGAATCAGGTCGGCACGCCTGTGAATGAAGTAAATGGAATCGGTGGAAACAGGCCCGCCCATGAAAACATCGGCCTCAAATTCTTCAAACCCCGAAATATACCCCTGAATCTGAAGATCTACCTTTTTGTTCAGAATGAACCCCACACTCCCTTTCCTGCTGTGCGCCACCAACAAGATGACGGCACGGTTAAAGAAATTCCCCGGCAGAAAAGGCTCCGAAATCAGCACCCGCCCCTTCCGCGGAACCACATTGTTGCTCTGTATCTTAAATATATCAGGATCGAAGTTCATTCTTGCGTTCTTTCAACCCCTAATATAAAGAAAATAACGGACCCGGCAAAAAACGGCCCCGGGGAATTTTGGGGTTAAGGCAAATTTAATAATCAAAGGCCGGCACCCTGCTCTGCACAGGTTGCCGGCCTCTTATGGATTCTGAACCCTGCGAAGTCTACTTCTCAACGACCAGGAAGAGATCTTCGTCGGACCGGGTCATGTTGAACTGCTCACGGGCATATTTCTCCAGGTTATCTTCGCCTGACCGAAGCTCCTCCATTTTAAGATGGTCTTCCTCGATCTTCACCCGGTAATAATCCTGCTGCTCTTTCAGGGCTTTCAGCCGCTGCTTGTTCCTGCGATGCTGCACCAGATTGTTCTGGTCAAAAAAAGTAATCCACAGCAGGAAGAGAACAAGAGCTATCACATACTTGTTTCTCAGCAACTTACTATTCCTCATTTTAGCGGCGACAGGCTTCATGATCCTCTTTATTTCCGTTGCCAAGTTACGAAAAAAAGATATGCCCTATTCTTTATCGGGTGCAAAATTGGGATAAAGATATCCATGGGGAGGGTTAAAATTCTCCTTGATGGTACGGATATTCACCCATCTCAACAAATTGAAGAGAGATCCGGCCTTGTCGTTGGTTCCCGATCCCCGGGCCCCTCCGAACGGCTGCTGGCCCACCACCGCACCTGTCGGTTTGTCGTTGATGTAAAAGTTGCCGGCGGCGTTCTGCAAACGGTTGGTATATTTTTCGATATTGTATCTGTTCTGTGAGAAGACGGCGCCCGTCAGCGCATACATCGACGTACGGTCGAGGAGATCGAGGGTTTCGTCAAGCTTCTCATCTTCATACACGTAAACGGTCAATACCGGTCCGAACAACTCTTCCTCCATGGTAACATAGTCGGGTTTGAAAGCCTGGATGACCGTGGGCTCAATGAAATAGCCCACCGACTTGTCACATTTGCCGCCAAAAATCACTTCCGCATCCTGGTCGGTTTCCGCACGGCGGATAAACCCGCTCAGCTTGTCGAAGGAACTTTCGTCAATCACGGCATTCACAAAATTGGTAAAATCTTCGGGAGCTCCCATTTTCACCGTGGCGAGCATTTTCCCCACCCTCTCCCTGATGTCGGGCCATATGCTGGCCGGGATATAAGCGCGTGAAGCCGCCGAACACTTCTGTCCCTGGTACTCAAAGGCACCCCTGACCATGGCCACGGCCAGCGCCTGCCGGTCAGCTGTGGCATCGGCAAAAATGAAATCCTTACCACCGGTCTCTCCCACGATACGGGGATAGGAGTTGTATTTATAAATGTTCTCGCCTATCTTTTTCCATACCGACTGGAAGACCCCCGTCGACCCTGTGAAATGAATCCCCGCAAAATCGGGATGCGACAGGACCACATCGGCACCCACCGGTCCCGACACAAAAACCAGGTTGATCACTCCGTCGGGGACCCCCGCTTCCCGGAAAATATCCATGATCACCCCGGCGGAATAGACCGCGCTTTTCGAGGGTTTCCACACCACCACGTTACCCATCAGGGCAGGGGCTGCGGGGAGATTCCCGGCAATGGAGGTGAAGTTAAAGGGGGTCAGGGCATAGACAAACCCCTCGAGGGGCCTGTATTCATTGTAGTTCCATATGGTGCGCGCCGACTCGGGCTGCATCTGGTAAATCCTGGTCATTTCACGTACCCCGAAGCGGAAAAAATCAGCCAGCTCACAGGCCGCATCAATCTCTGCCTGGAAGGCATTCTTGGACTGCCCCAGCATGGTGGCCGCATTCATGCGGGCACGGTAAGGCCCTGCCAGTAAATCGGCAGCCTTCAGAAATATCGACGCCCTGTGCTGCCAGGAAAGAGCCGACCACGCCTCACGCGCCGCCAGCGCTGCATCAATGGCCATGCGCACATGCGTGGCATCCCCCTGATGATAATACCCCAACGTGTGCGTTATCTCATGCGGGGTAAACATCCTCTCCATCTTCCCCGTCTTCACTTCCTTTCCTCCGATCACCATGGGCAATTCCACCTCTTTACCCCTGAGCTCCCGCAGGGCTTCCTGCAACTCCTTACGCTCGGCACTCCCAGGAGCATAACCTAATATCGGCTCATTCACCGCTACCGGAACATTGAAAAATCCTTTAATCATAGTCTATATTTTTGAATGATAACATGTTAATGACTCTCCCGCAAATCTACGCTTTCTTCACCGTCTAAATAATAACAAAAGTCAGGTTGTCTGGTTCATACCTACGCTTCCGCAAGATTAATCAGCCTCTCCGTGTTGATTTCATATTCTTTTGGTTTATTTTTACCCTGCAAAACCAACTGCTAAACATCCTCGTAATTATATACAAGATTGACCTGGTTAAAGAAATACCTCGATAGCCTATCTCCTCCCGGGGAAAAAACACGATGGGAAAAGCAGATGCTTGACTATATGGCCGTTTTTCTCATGACGGGAATGGCTGTGTCGCTGTTTCTGATGGTGTACAGGGAATTCTTCCGGAGGGACCTGGCCTCACTGGTCGCCGAAACGGGAACTCTTCTGATGTTTGCCTCGGCCTGGTTTTTCCTGGTCAGGAAACAACAGGAGGCTGCCATAAATATGGTCTTTTTCATTCCCCTGTTGATCTATTTCTACTACCTCTCTGACTTCAGCAATAATGCCACTCCCTCCGAAACTCTCGACCGTGCTTTCTGGTGGGTGATGGCCGGCATGGGTTATATCTTTGCCTTTTCATCCCTCTCACTCCGTTACCTGGTTTACTATCTTCTGGCGATGGGCATCCTCCTGCTCCACACCATCGAGGCCAACATACTGCCGGAAATGTTCGACCCCGACCGCGAACTGGCAAGAAATCCCTTTCTCCTCTTCTCCCTGGCCTTCGGCGTCATTTCCCTGATCAGGCACAATTTCGACCGGTATACTGCAGAAATCAAAGAAGAAAAAGAGGAGCTCGAAAGGGACTTCAGGGAGACCTTCAGGAACCTTCCCCGTCCGGTGGCTCAGATAAGGGCACAGCGCGACCAGGATGGCAATATCACCCGTCTGGAAATCGACCGCGTCAACCTGGCTTTCGAATCAGTCCTTAAAGTCACTTCCCGGGAAGCCCGCGATCAGGAACTCAACCTCTTCTTCAACCTGGTCTTCATGAGCGATACCAACTGGAACGATATTTTCATCCTCCATTCGCGCCAGCAGACCGAATTCTTCTCCTCGCGCCTCGACCGCTGGTTTAACCTGCACGCCGTGTGGACCAGCAAAAATCTCTGCCATGCCCTTTTTTATGATATCACTCGGGAAAAAAGGATGATTTCATCACTCCAGGAATCGCGGGCCCGCTACCTGGCCCTCCTGGAAGCCATCCCCGACATCTTCTTCGTCATCGACCGCGACGGTATTTACCAGGATGTCGTCTTTAAAGACCAGGAAAAATTCTACCCCGAAACTTCGGAAGTGATCGGCAACACCATTTACAGCGTTGGCTTTTCCCGCGAAATGGCCGCCAAAATACACTCCTGCATCCTTAAAACCATAGACACCGACTCCATAGAATCCATTGAATACACCCTCGACGCCAAAAACAACTCGCTTTTTTATGAGATGCGGATTGCCCGCCTCAACAGCAACAGCGTCATTTCCATCGCCAGGGATATCACCCGCCGGAAAAAGGCGGAATTCGAACTGGAACTGGCCAAGGCCCGTGCCGAAGATGCCTCGGCCCTGAAATCACGCTTCCTGGCCAACCTCTCGCATGACATCAGAACCCCTATGAATGCCATCATGAACTTTACCAGAATGCTGGCAGAACCTGACCTCCGCCCCGGAGAACGCGAAGAATTCATTGAAGATGTGCAACTTCAGGGAAATATACTGATGCGCATGATCGACAATACCATCCAACTCTCGAAAATCGAAACCAACACCCTCGAGGTCAGTTTCGGATTTGTCAACCTCCACAGGCTCCTCCGGGATCTGAACCAATACTTCCAGACCCAGCTTCCCGACCACCGCGACCTGCGCCTGAGCCTCGAAACCAATATCAGAAGCGATGAAGTGGGCTTCGAAACCGACGGCACCCTGCTCAGGGAAATCCTCATCCGCCTCCTCGACAACGCGATCAAGTTCACCCGCGAAGGCGACATCACCTTCGGATACCTCCCCACTTCCGGAAATTATGTGGAATTTTATGTTAAAGACACCGGTCCGGGGATCCCCGGCAACGAACTGGAAAATATATTCCTGCGCTTTTATGTTATTGAGGCCGACCGCCTCGCCAACCGGAGCGGCCCGGGACTGGGACTTCCCATCGCACAGCATCTGGCAGCCATCCTGGGCGGAGAACTCACCGTCGACTCCCACCCGGGAAAAGGATCACGCTTCTGGTTCCGCCTGCCCCTGAAAAACGGCCGCGGATTCATGCATGTGGTTCAATAAATGAAGCTGCTCCCCCCCAGGAACTCCCTCAACAACGACGTGGGAGGAATCTCCGCCTCATCAAGCTGCCTGAAATAAAACAAAAACTTCAGAAGCCGCGTCGATTCGCTGTACTCCTCCTGGCTCTCGGTGACACTCTGCAACAGGGGTTCCGCATATTTCTTCAGGACCGCCAGCTCATAGAGAGTGGCCGAATTAAACATCACATCGGCATTCTCCTGAAATGGAAAAATATTCTTCTCTTCCCCCTTGCGCACCGACGGCCATCTCCTGATGGTCTCCTGCGCTGCATAACCCCGGTATTTGCTATCCCTGATCATCCGGCGGATCAGCCGGTTGTCAGAGGTCGATATATGGGTCTGCTCATCTACGGAAACCTGGGTGAGCGCCGATATGAAAACCTTGAATGTGGTGGCGGGAGAAATCCGGGGCAGCATCCGCGGATTCATGCAATGTATCCCCTCAATGATCAGAATGTCCCCCTCTTTCAGCAACAGGCGGTGGTTATTGAAAAACCGTTTCCCCGTATGAAAGTCAAAACGCGGAAGCTCTATCTCCCTGCCATCGAGTAACTCCAGAAGCTGAAGGTTCAGAAACTCTACATCAATGGCTTCCAGAGCCTCATAATCATGGTTCCCCTTTTCGTCGAGCGGGGTATTCTCCCTGTTAACAAAATAATCATCAACCGATATCATTCTGGGTCGCAGTCCATTCACGGCCAGCTGAACGCCCAGCCTTTTGCTGAATGTGGTCTTGCCCGACGACGAAGGACCCGCCACCAGAACGATTTTCACCTCATCGCGCTTCTGGCTGATCATGTTGGCGATTTCGGCCACCCTCTTTTCATGCAGGGCTTCCGAAATCTTGATGATATCACCGCCTTTCCCGTTTATGATCATGGCATTAAGATCTGCAATCGTCGACACGTTGAGAATCTCAGCCCAGTCCTTGTGCTGCTGGAAAACCCCGAAGAGCTTATCCTGCTTAACAGCCTCCTGAAGAACTTTCATATCGTCGGGTCGGGGAACCCTGAGCAAGATTCCATCATAATAGAGTTCCAGTCCGAAATTGGTGAGCATTCCCGTCGAGGGAAGCAGATGACCGTAAAAATAGTTGGCCAGGCCATTCATGAAATAGAGATAACAGTAAAGGGTCCCCTGCTGGCTGAACAGTTGTGACTTGTGGTGCAGTCCCTGACGGGCCAGGATCTCCACGGCTTCTTCGGTGGGAAGGCCTCTCTTTTCCAGAGGGAGATCGCGGTTGATGATATTCTGCATCTCCTGCTGGATGGCAAAGACATCCGATTCGTTCAGGGGCCGGTCGAGGCCCCGCAACTCACCGTAATAACCGTTCGATATCCCGTGCTCCACATCAAGGCCCGCCTCGGGAAACATCTCCCGCACTGCGGCATACATCACGAAAAGCAGGGTGCGGATGTACATCCTGCGACCATCGGGATGAAGCAGGTCGACAAATTCCACCGACTTGGACTTCACCACGGTAAAGGAAAGCTCCTTCAGCTTATTGTTCACCAGGGCACCGCATACCGGCGTGCGGAGCTCTATTCTCTGATCACGGGCAATCTCTTCCAGGGTAGTCCCCAGCGGATAGTGACAACGGCTGTTGTTGTTCTTGCATAAAATCTCTACGCTCTTCACTTCACTACTCATCACTCTCTCTTTAATGGTAAAAATTCCTTAATGACCTCCCGGGTGGTCACCGGGCGCTTTCAAATATTGTGGTTACACATTCATTTCCTGATTGTTCTGCCCCGGGGCAGCGGCCTGGTGTGGACCAGCTGCACCGTCACGGCACCTTTATGTCGAAAAGTTCTTCCCTGAGGAAACGGGCCGTATAGGAGTCTTCATGCAAGGCGACCTCCTCGGGGGTGCCACAGCAGAGGATTTTTCCCCCGCCCCTGCCCCCTTCGGGTCCCAGGTCGATGATATGGTCGGCAGCCTTGATCACATCCATGTTGTGCTCAATCACAATCACCGTATTCCCCTTGTTCACGAGCTTACCGATAACCTCGAGCAAGACCCTGATGTCCTCGAAATGGAGGCCGGTGGTGGGCTCATCAAGGATATAAAGGGTATTCCCCGTGTCGCGTTTCGACAGTTCCGCCGAGAGCTTCACACGCTGCGACTCCCCTCCCGACAGGGTGGTCGACGCCTGTCCCAGGGTGATATATCCCAGCCCCACTTCCAGAAGGGTTCTCAGTTTGTGGGAAATGGAGGGGATACTTTCAAAAAACTCCACCCCCTGGTTGATGGTCATGTCCAGCACATCGGAAATCGACTTTCCCTTGTAACGGATTTCCAGGGTTTCCCGGTTGTATCGCTTTCCGTTGCACTTGTCACATCGGACATAGACATCGGGCAGGAAATTCATCTCAATGGTCTTCACCCCGGCACCCTGGCACTCTTCACACCGTCCTCCCTTCACATTGAAAGAGAAACGCCCCGGTTTGTAGGCCCTGACCTTCGACTCGGGCAGAAGGGTAAAGAGATTGCGGATATCGGAGAAGACCCCGGTGTAGGTCACCGGGTTGGAACGGGGAGTGCGCCCAATGGGCGATTGGTCCACCTCCACCACCTTATCGACATTCTCCATCCCTTCAGCTCTCTCGTAAGGCAGCGGATCGGCCACGGAATTATAAAAATGCTGGCTTAGCAGCGGATGGAGGGTCTCATTGATGAGGGTCGATTTCCCGCTCCCCGAAACCCCGGTCACGCAAATCATCTTTCCCAGGGGAATCTCCAGGTTCACGGAACGGAGATTGTTGCCCTTGCATCCATACAGACGAAGCCATTTCCCGTTTCCGGGGCGCCGCTGTGCAGGAATCTCAATTTTCCTGCGTCCCGACAGATAGTCGGTCGTCAGGGTGTTAAATTTCATCAGCTCCGCCGGGGTACCGGCAGCCACCACTTCACCACCGTGAATTCCGGCATAAGGCCCCATGTCGATGACATAATCGGCATGCAGCATCATCTCTTTGTCGTGTTCCACCACAATCACGGAATTCCCGGTATCGCGAAGATCTTCCAGGGCCCTGATGAGGCGCAGGTTATCACGATGATGCAGTCCGATGCTCGGTTCATCAAGGATGTACAGGACATTGACCAGCTGGGAGCCGATCTGGGTAGCCAAACGGATGCGCTGGGATTCACCGCCCGAAAGACTGGCCGCCGGACGGTCCAGGGCCAGGTAATCGAGGCCCACGTCAAGCATGAATCCCAGCCGGTTGCGTATCTCCTTGATCACATCACGGGCAATGGCACGCTGGCGGTCACTCAGCCGCTCCTCCAAACCCTCAAACCACTCACTCAAAGAGGTCAGATCCATGCGCGACAACTCCGAAATATTCATGCCATCGATCCTGAACCAGAGCGCTTCCTTCTTCAGACGCATCCCCTGGCATTCGGGACACTCGATGGTTTTCACAAACTGGTTGGCCCATTTCTGGGCTTTCAGCGAGGGATTGTCCTCCCTCTGGCTTTCTATGTACTTCACCAGCCCCTCGTAACTCATCATATAATTGATGCTCTCCCCCAGGGGAGTATTCCTGAGCTGTATGCGTTCGCTGGTGCCGTAAAGCACGGCATCGAGTCCCTCCTCCGAAATCTCCTTCAGGGGTGTCTTCAGGTTAAAATCATATTTCTCACCCAGGGCAGCGATCTGCCACCATATCAGCGAATTCTTCTGAGGACCCAGGGGCACGATCCCTCCTTTCCCGATGCTTATGCTCCGGTCAGGCATGATCTTGTCCAGGTCGATTTCTGCAATCCTTCCCAGACCGTTGCATTTATGGCAGGCCCCCTGGGGCGAGTTGAAGGAAAAATTATGGGGTGCCGGCTCATTGTAGGAGATCCCCGTTGTCGGGCACATCAGCATCCGGCTGTAATAACGGGTCTCCCCCGAGGCATAATCCTGAAGCATGATGATCCCGTGTCCCTGGGTCATGGCAACCTTAACACTCTCTCTCAGGCGCTGGTCGGAAGCATCGTCAACCACCAGTTTGTCAATGACGGTCTCTATGAAATGTATTTTATAACGGTTGACCTTGAAACCATGGGTCAGCTCAGTGATCTCCCCATCGACACGGGCCCAGAGATATCCCTTACGCCTGATCTGCTCAAAGAGCTCGCGATAGTGGCCCTTGCGACCCTTCACCTGGGGAGCCAGAACATAAATCCTCCGGCCGCCAAACTTCTCTCTGATGAGTTGGAGTATCTGATCTTCACTGTATTTCACCATCTTCTCGCCTGTAGCGTAGGAGAAAGCCTCACCGGCACGGGCATAGAGCAGCCTCAGAAAATCGTAGACCTCGGTCACCGTGCCCACCGTGGAGCGGGGGTTCCTGCTGGTCACCTTCTGCTCAATCGAGATCACCGGGCTCAAACCAGTGATCTTATCCACATCGGGGCGTTCCATATTTCCCAGGAAAGAACGGGCATAGGCCGAAAAAGTCTCAATATAGCGCCGTTGCCCCTCGGCATAGATGGTGTCAAAGGCCAGTGAAGACTTACCGCTGCCGCTCAGTCCCGTGACTACAGTAAGCTTGTTGCGCGGTATCTCCACATCAATATTGCGGAGGTTGTGCACACGGGCCCCCGTGACCACCACCTTCTCCTCTTCAGAGGATATCCTCTCGTTTTCAGCTTCTGACATATGATAAACCTGTTCTGCTCCTCAGGGAAAACCCCCCGCGGAAAACCGTGCAAAGATAACGGTTGTTACTCAGGAATTTTCACGAGATAACGCTTTCCTGCCTTGTTGGTCAGCACGTTTTCACGGAGCCACGGATTGTAGTACTTGAGTGTTTTGTAGGTAATTCCATACCCTTTGGCAAAATCGGTCAGGTTGGCCACTGCACCTGCAATCTCCACTTCCCTGCTCTTCAGCAGGGGATACTTCTCCTCATCGCTGACCAGAAAACCATAACGGAGAGGATCCTCAAGAATGACCTTGAAACTCAGGATACGGTATACATAGCGCTCGGTCTCCTCGGCCATGAGAAGGTCAAAATAGCCTGAGGTTTTTTGTCTTTCCACCTGGCGGTCCACCGAACCGGGACCTGCATTGTAGGCAGCGGCCACCATCGCCCAGCTGCCGTATTTGGTGTAGTTCCTTTTCAGATAGCGGCAAGCGGCACGGGTGGCCTTTTCGATATGGTAACGCTCGTCCACCTCGCTGTTGACTTCCAATCCGTACTCCCCTGCGGTCCCCTTCATAAACTGCCACAATCCCGCAGCCCCCGCCGGCGATACCGCCTTTGGATTCAGGGAACTCTCGGCCACCGCCAGATACCGCATATCAGCAGGGATCCCCTCCTCTTCCAGAATGGGGTCGATGATGCTGAAATATCGCGGCGCCAGCTTGATGAGCCTGATCGTCTGTGAATGGAAATAACTGTTCGACAACAACTCCCGCTCCAGGTTCTCCAAAACATCGAACCTCTCCAGAGGAACCCTTTCCCCCATGAAAAAGAGGGAGTCGGGAATTTCGGGCGACCGGTAATAATGCTGTACCTCTTCCCGGGGCACCAACTCTTCCTTTTGCTGCTCCCTGACCTTATGGCCACAGGTGGTCAATAACACAAAAATAACGGCGAAACCCAGGCCCAGGGCTCCGGTAATCTCTCTTCTCATGCGCTTCTGGTTTGAAAATCCAAAGATAGGATTTTCCGGCGGCATGACCCTCAAAAATGGCTAATTGTATGCCGGGGCATTGATCTCCCCGATGAACAGGATGGCTCCCGTGCTCTTCTCGGTGATGGTGAAAAGGAAAGGCCTGTTGACCGTGAAACGGATCTTTCCGGGAGGTTCGACAGGCATGCTGGTGGTAAACATGCCCACGGCAGTGACCGCCGCAGCTTCTGTGCCTTTCTCGTTGACATCGACATAGGTCTTGTGAATCACATATCCGATATAAAGATCCCTGTTCCCCGTCATTCCCGAAAAATCGGCCGCATAGGGCACAAAGGCCTTAGCCATGCCCATCGAGGAGAGCAGGTCGTTCAAAGTCATCTTCCACTCAAACTTGAAGCGCGGAAGGCTCACCTCCACATCCCCTTCCATGCGGAAACCCTGCATCCACGTGCGCCAGGCGTCTCCGTCCATAGCCCCGATCACCTCGCCGGTACTTTTGTTCTCATGCGGAAGGATCACCGTCATGCGAAAGCCTTCCTTCCCGTAGGGAAAATGAACCGCACTGAAGAGATCGTTGGTGGTGTACTCCAGGGCTCCCACCATGCTCATGGTCTCCACCTGGCCCGACGTGCCGTTACCGAACCGGAAAGATTTCAGGTGGGTCCCCTCTTCGTCGAAGGGAGTCTTCCATATCCCGTTGAAATAGACGGCGTTCAGGAGCATCATCACCAGGTCGCTGTCGAGCTGGTCGATAATCGTGGGGATCTTGCCCCTGGTTTTCTCACTGACCCAGCCGTTAATGGTCAGCAGCGACGCCTGATCAGCAAAGTCGAGGGCCGTGACTTCCGCATCGTAATACTGCTTGTTGACGGTCACAAACTCCTCCCTGACCCTGAGCATATGGTCGTAATAGATGGCATTGGCGATTTCCAGCTGCACGGAAGGGTCGGCAGAACGCAGGGCATTGACCAGCGCACGGTGTGCCGCATTGATCTCTCCGGTCGTCAGACCGTGGAGATTCATCGTTTTCTCCATTTCACTTTTCGTTTCTCCCGCAGCACCGTTATAGGTCATCGTCAGCGCCAGAGAAATACTCAGCGGAGAAATCATGGTATTGGCATTGGCCGCAGCCTTATCGGTCACCTTCCGGAAAAGCTCCAACCCGAACTGGTTGTCGGCATCGATCAGCTCTGCCGACTTCAACGGGAGATCCTGCAATCCGTCAGGCCCCTCCTCCTGCCTCTGGCACGACATCACCGTCCCCAGCAACAGAAAAATCATCAGAATTGTGGTCATTTTCTTCATCTGTTTAAATTATTACACTGTTATGGTTCATTACCAGAAACAGATGTAATACCCATGTGGTTAATCATCATGGTTGGTGCATAATTGATGCATGGGTATTTCATGACTTTTTAGCATGTTTACATTGTTTCAATCCGGGGCTCACTATCCCTTTTATATGCTTAGACGGTATTCCGGGAAAAGTGTTGCGTAAAAAACTTTTTTTTCCGACGCAACCTTTCGCCCCCCTTTTGTATCATTGGTGTAATGATCGGCCTGTAATTTGACCTGGAGTGGTCAGTAAAGAATAATCGCCGGTAATTATCTTTACTTTTGAATGGTAAATCGGAAGCTGTTTTGGACGACTTCAGGGAAATAATTGAAGCTTGTATATCAGGGGATCACCGGGCTCCTGAAAAGCTGTACCGTCAGTTGGCGCCGCAGATGTACGGGGTATGCCTCCGATATGCCAAAGATAAGGAGGAGGCGGAAGACAACCTGCACGACGGTTTTGTGACGGTTTTTACGAAGCTGAAGGATTTCAGGCATGAAGGTTCTTTTGAAGGTTGGGTACGCAGGATCATGGTCAACATCTCGATCAACAGGTACCGGCAGAAACAGCAGCTGGTGCTGACCGATGAGGAGCGCCGGCTCGATTCCCCGGTCAGCGAAGATGCCGCCCTGGGAAACATGCCCATGGAAGATCTTGTCAGGGTCATCCAGGAACTCCCTCCCCGGTACCGGATGGTCTTCAACCTCTACGTCATAGAAGGCTATTCCCATACCGAGATCAGCAGGGAACTGGGAATCACCGAAGGGGCATCGCGGTCAAACCTCTCACGTGCCCGGGAAATTCTGAGGACAAAATTACAAAGTCAATACAGTGAATTCCTGGTCACCAGGAAGGAAGAGATATGAAAAGAAACAACGACATTAACGACGAACGGTTTGACGGGTTGTTCCGGGGCAGGCTGGAGCACTACACCCCCGAACCTCCCCCCGGGGTATGGGAGCGTGTGGAGGCCACCCTCAGCGAAAAGAAAAAGCCTGCCGGGTTATTCCCCTACCGTTGGGCCGCCGCCGCTGCCGTGCTGCTCATTGCCATGATTTCCGGGCTTCTCTTCAACGACCATTTCCGCGATACCACCCGTCAGACCGCTTCGGAGACGGCAGTCACGGCCCCCCTTTCCGGAGAAACCCCTGCTGTGGGTCCTGCCACTACTCCCGCAACAGGCACCTCCATAACTGATCAGCAACCGCTTACGGCAGCTGCTTCGCCTGCCTCCCCGGTGACAGAAACAACCCATACCCCTCTTCCCCTGGGTGCCTCCGGGGATGACCGGCCCGCTGACCGTGAAATTCCGGGCTTTCTTTCCGGGGAGAAAACCCCTTCATCGCCCACCGAAACCGCTGCCCCGGCAGCACGCTTCTCCCTCAGGGAGCTCGCCTCCCTTTCCGGGAGGGTCATTTCCTCCCTCTATGCCGGCACACCATCCCTCCGGTTCAGGGAAAAGCACAAAACCCCGGCGTTACAGCCCGCCGTATCTCCGGAATGGATCGCCATGGCCGGCAGTGGCAGCCCCGGAGCGTCACGCCGTGATCTCGGCAAAGGATCAGGAGAATGGTCGGTAGGGATGTTGCTCACCCCTGCCTATGCCTCCTATTCGGCTGATCACACCCCGGAATACGCCCGCAACATGACCAGCTCGGCCAGCCACGCCCAGGCCACCGTCGGCGCAGGAATCGCCGTCAGCTATAAAGCCTCACCCCGATGGAGAGTGGAAAGCGGCATCTATTACTCCCGCAGCGGCGATGAATCGGAAAACGCAGGCCCCCTCTTCGCTTCCGGAGACTATTACGACAATGTCAACCTTTCAGGGGATGCCATGAAATACTTCAATACCGCGGTAACACTCGACAACGGGCAAATGGCCATGAACAGCACCGCAGGAGTGATCGCCTTCTCGAAGACTCCCAGAAATACCGAATTTATCGCCCTCCCCGAGTCCTTTGCCGGGGTCACCACCTCCATGCTCACCCCCGGGAAATTTTACCAGGTGTTTGACTTCATGGAAATCCCCCTGACCGCACGCTACCGGCTCATCGATGCGGCCATCCCCGTGGAACTCATCGGCGGGGTGAGCACCAATATGGTCATCGGCAACAATGTCTTTACCGAAGGCGGCGCAGGCAGGGAAAATGTGGGGCAGACTGCCGATATCTCCACGGTGAACCTCGCCGGAATCATGGGCGTCGGTATCGGCATTCCCCTGGGGAAAAACCTCACCCTTTCGCTGGAACCCCGGGCCAGCTACTTCCTGCAATCCATGAACCACAGCGGCGCCGTGGACTTCCGCCCGTGGAAAACCGCCCTCTACACCGGCCTCTCCTGGGACTTCTGAGCCTTTGGCGCGAAAAAGCAAAAAAAAACGGAAACCCGGCGCAACCTTTTACCCCGGGTTTCCATCAATATGTAAAATCCAAAACTATGAAGAGAATTTTGTCAGGCGCGATATTTCTGTCCGCCCTGCTCCTGCTCCTGCTTCCGGAAGCATCGGCACAGTATGAAGTCACCACCTCTCCCCTCCGGTTCCAGCGTGGATACCTCCACCTGAAAGACGGCACCATCCTGAAGGGAAAATACCATTTCTCCTCTTCCCTGGAAAAAATAAGGGTGATCACAAACACCAGCACCCGTATTCTTGATGCCGGGGAGGTGGAGGAAATCACCACCAAACGACCTTCCAGGGTCTTTGTTGACGACCCCGGACCCCGTGAGAACCCGGGTATGTTCATCTCCCCCTCTCCCTGGTTCAGCTTCACCGAGTTGGGCGTGCTGGCCGGAAATAGCGATAACAACCAGGAGGCCCCGATGGTCTTCGGAACCTCCCTCAACCGCAGGATCTGGAAAAACCTCTCGGCCGGGGCCGGGTTGGGAGCCGAATTCCTGAAGGAAACCTACATGCCCCTGACCCTTAACCTGATGTACCGGGTCCGCGACAGCCGCTTCTCCCCCTTCGCCATGGTGCAGGGGGGATACCAGGTTCCCCTGGAAGGCACCCGTACCCTCTACCAGAGGGTCATCCCCTATGACATCTATTCCATCTGGCCCGGCCCAACACCCACCACCAATACCGAAATGAAAGCCCGCGGAGGATTCCTCTTTAATCCCGCCTTCGGCATCATGAAAAACAACGGCCAGGGCTTCGGCACCAGCCTCTCCTTCGGATACCGGTTTCACCGGCTCCACTATACCGCCGATAACCATGACCGCATCGACGTCGACTACAACCGACTGACCATCAAACTGGGTTTCATCTTTAATTAATACCGCCATGAAAACAAAATTCAGCATATTCACCCTTTTCCTCCTCACTCTGGCCGTGACCTCCTGCCGGGACCAGTTCACCGAAGTGTTCACCGCCAATTCGCCCCTGTACATGAGCTACGAAGAGTTCCGGGCTGCCGTGAAGACAACCACTCCCCGCGACCTCGAAAACCCGGGAAAGATCTACTTCAAGGACAACTTCATCTTTGTGGTGGAAGAACTTAAGGGATTCCACGTCATCGATGTTTCCAACCCCGCATCACCCCAGAAAATGGCTTTCGTGGAAGTCCCGGGGTGCGTCGACATCGCCGTGAAGGAGAATATCCTGTATGCCGACAGCTATGTTGACCTGGTGGCCCTCGACGTGTCTGACCTGGCCAATATCAGAGAGGTGAAACGGCTTCAGGAAGTCTTTCCCTATACGGTTCCCCCGCCTGACAACGATTACCGCCTGGCCCGGGTGGACAAGGAAAAGGGAGTGGTCACCGGCTGGGATGTCAAAAAGGTGCGCCAGGAAATGGAATACCAGAATTATCCTGTCTATCCGGTATGGTATGGGTACACCGAAAAACTCGACGGTGCATATTATTCCGGCCTGAATGGTTCCTCAAGGGGTGTGGGAGGTTCCGCAGGCACCACCTTTGGCATCGGGGGATCCATGGCCCGCTTCGGCCTCTACGGCGACTACCTCTATACCGTTGACCACAGCAACCTCTACTTCTTCGACGTTAATACCCCGGCCACCCCATCCTCCATAGGCAAACAAAATATCGGATGGCAGGTGGAAACCATGTTCATCTACGGTGACCACATGTTCTTCGGCACCACTACCGGCATGCTTATCTTCGACCTGGCGGTGCCCACCGTGCCCAAATACCTCACCAGTTTCACCCATGCCACCAGCTGCGACCCGGTGGTCATCGCCGACGGCTATGCCTATGTCACCCTCCGCAGCGGCGTCACCTGCGGCAACCGCGACGCCAGCATCAACCGCCTCGACGTCATCAAACTCTCACCCGACTACAAAAGCAACAGCCTTTTAATGTCCTACTCCATGCACAGCCCCTACGGATTGGGAGTCGACGGCGATATTCTCTTCCTGTGCGATGGCGATGCCGGATTGAAAGTTTTCAACATCAGCAACAAATTTCAGATCACCGGTAATCAAATTGCCACATTCCCGGGAATCAGGACGTACGACGTCATCCCCCTTAATGACTACCTCTTCATGATCGGCGACGACGGATTTTTCCTCTATGACTACAGCAACCTGCAGGATATCAAACAGCTCAGCCTAATCCCGGTAAAAAAATGAAACACTCTGAGAATCAGGGAACCTGCACCCGCCTGAGCGGCACCCCATCAGGCGGGCGGTTGCAGGGCCTGGCAGACAGGGTGCTCCTGCTGGTGCTGGTGCTGGCCTGCGGAATCCCGGCAGCCGCCGGAACAAAAGGAGAAAAGAGTCCCGTCAAACGGATCGGAATCACCTTCACCGGCGTGGGCGAAAACGATGTGCTCACCTTCTCTGACCTGGATGGAGCTCCCAGCTATAACGGAAAGGGATTTTGGGCGGCCGGACTGGTTTTCAGCCAGGGCATCAACCGCTGGCTCGAATGGGAGAGCGGCGTGGAATATTCACGCCACCGCATCGAAGTGGTTCCCAACCTTCCTCCGGAATCCGATACAAGCACCCGGGAGGAAAAAGCAGCCCTGATCACCCTTCCCTTCACCCTGAAGGCCGGTTTCCTGAAATACTTCTTTGTCAGCGGCGGCATCCTGCTGGACTTCGATGCCAGCACCAACTCCCCCATCGACAGCCAGACCGGCTTCGGCCTCAGTGCCGGCGCAGGCATGAAATATGATTTCCGCTCAGGCCTCTCCCTCTTTGTCAACCCCTATGTCAGAGCCCACTCCCTCCTGCCCCTCACGGGCTTTTCACATCATAACCAGATCTGGGATAATGGTATCAGAATCGGCGTGACCATGGCCCTGTAAGGCCTTACCACAGCGCAAGAACTCTGTTGACACCATTGAGAAGCCGGCGGAGTGCCGGGAAACGGCCGGTACCTCCCCGGACATATCACCCCTTCAGGCGGGTGAGTTCAGCAACCTGTCACTGAGCGTTTGAAGCGTTGAGGTTTTATGTGAGGTGGGCACCAGCACCGAGATGTTATAACGGCTTCCTCCATAAGAAATCATACGGATCGGAATCCCGTCAAGGGCATTGAAAACCCGGGAGGCAAAGCCGGTTTCCTCGCGGATGATGTCCCCCACAATACAGATGATACTCATATCACGGTCGACTTCCACCTCCCCGAAAGCCATCAGCTCCTGATGGATCTGTTCCAGGTGACGGGTGTTGTCAATGGTCAGGGAGACAGCCACCTCGGAAGTGGAGATCATATCGATGGGGGTTTTGTAGCGCTCAAAAACTTCAAAAATACCCTTCAGGAAACCATAGGCCATCAGCATCCTTCCCGACCTCACCTTAATGGCGGTGATGCCATCCTTGGCCGCCACGGCCTTGATACCGCTCCCATCGGAGCGGGTGGTGATCAACGTTCCCCCATCGGCAGGATTCATGGTATTCTTCAGCCGTACGGGGATATTCTGCACCCGCGCCGGGAATATGGTCTGCGGATGCAGGATCTTGGCCCCGAAATAGGCCAGCTCAGCCGCCTCATTGAACGACAACTGATCAATCTTCCGGGTGTTGCTCACAAACCGCGGATCGTTGTTGTGAAAACCATCAATATCGGTCCAAATCTGAATTTCCTCGGCACTAATGGCGGCGCCCACCAACGAGGCGGTGTAATCACTCCCCCCCCGTTCAAGATTGTCGATTTCCCCGTTGGGATTGCGACAGATAAAACCCTGGGTGATGTAATAATCCACCTTCGGGGAATTGTCGATCAGCTCCAGCAACAGGGTCCTGATGCCAGGCAGGTCGGCAGCCCTCTCCTCATCGATACGCATGAAATCAAGGGCAGGCAAAAGAAAAACCCTATGCCCCGCCTCCTCCATGAGCAGGGTAAAGAGCTGCGTGGAAATCAGCTCCCCCTGGGCCACGATGATCTTCTCCTCTTTCTGGCTGAAAGGCTTGTGCAGGAAATGGCGCAACGTCCTGAAAATCCCCTCCAGAACAGCATGCCCCTTTTTACGGTACCCCGGGGTGGCATATAACTCCTCAACCACCACGGCATATTTCTCCTCCAGCACGGCGATCACCTCCAGTGCCTTATGAGGATGCTGCTGGTATAAATGGGAGGATATCTCCACCAGACTGTTGGTGGTCCCCGACATCGCGGAAAGGACTACCAGCCTGGACTCCCCACCGGTGATGAGCTTCATGACCATCCTCATATTTGCGGGAGATCCCACTGAAGTGCCGCCAAACTTGTAAACTTGCATGTGCTTGATCATTATTACAGGCCTCTCGGCCATCCAACTTATTCACGGACATAAATAGAAAGATTTTTGCATAATGGGTCACCTTACCACCATATTAAAAGTTAAAGTGGCGATTTTTTAACAAAAGGGCTGTCTTCAGGGAGCTCCCGGTATATGATAAGGAAGTTATGCCTGAGGTTGGTGTTCCCTTTGGCCGGAAAAGGAGATGGGAGTGCTGCCTGAGGCCTGAAAATAATACGACGGTCAGAAGACCCCCGATATGGCGTGTTTTTCGGAATTGAACCAGATGGTGGAATAAATATGATATCCTTCGCGGTTGGTGGTCAGCTTTCTCTCCATGTAAAGCACCGGCTGCCCCGGTTTCATCTCCAGCAGTTCCATGATGGCGGCATCGGGAAGGATAGCCCTGAGCTTCTGTTCCCCTCCCCTGATTTCAATGCCGTAATGGTTGCGGAGAATCTCAAAAAGCGAACGGTTCTCAAAAGAACGCCGCGTCATCCGCGGTAATCCCCTGTCGGGAAGGTGGTTGATGTCATAAAACAGGGGAACACCATCGACATACCGCAACCGTTCCATATAAATACATCCTGATTCCCGGTCTACATCCGTCAATGCATAGGGAAACTCCTCAGGCCACGGCCTGACCACCGGCTTTTGCAAAATGAGCGTCTTCAGGAACGACTTCCCCACTGCCGTGGTGGTCCCTGCCACCGACAGAATCCCTATGTTCCGCAAGGGCCTGCGCACGATACTCCCCTTTCCCTGCTTCTTCACGATCAGCCCCTCCTTCACCAGCTCCTCCAGGGCCTGCCTGACGGTGGGACGGGTGATGCCATGCGTGGCACACAAGGCATGCTCCGAAGGAAGCAAACTCCCTTCACCGTACTCCCCCCCCAGAATATGCCTCCTGAGGATCTCATATAACCTGCGGTAGTGCGGAATCCCGTTCATGACCTCAAAGTTAAGAATTTTTTCTTTCTGCACAATCCACTTGTCTTTACAGGTAGAAATTATATATCTTTACAGCCGCAGCCGCAGGATGTAGTTCTACAAACTATTTCTCAGATACTTGCACAATTATCCCAGCTTTTGGGTTGTAACGACAAGTTTTTAAAATTTAAGATATGGCGACATCAGTTATTATGCCCCGTCAGGGTCAGTCGGTCGAGACCTGTATCATGGGGCATTGGTTTAAACAACCGGGAGACGAGGTAAAGGCAGGAGAGCTGCTTTTCTCCTACGAAACCGACAAGTCATCGTTCGAAGAAGAAGCAAAAGCCGATGGTTTCCTGCTGGCCTGTTTTTTCGGGGAAGGTGATGAAGTTCCGGTTTTGAGCGAAGTGGCCCTCATCGGAGAAAGAGGGGAAGCCCTTCCGGAAAAGGAGGGGAATTCCGCAGATCACAAAGAAGGCCACGCTGTGACCGGGGAAGACGGCGGCCCTGCAGCAGAAGGTATTTCCGACGGGGAAGAACCTCCCCGGGTGATCGAGTTTCCCGTAGAGGGAGACAGCGTCATGGCCGGAAGGATTTCCATCTCACCCCTGGCCCGCAACATGGCCGAAAAACTGGGAGTCGACACCTCACGGTTACAGGGCAGCGGTCCCCACGGCAGAATCATCGCCAGGGATGTGGAAGCTGCTGCTGCTTTCGCTCCGTCAATTTCCACCCGGGCATTACAGCAGGCGCCAGATCTATGGCCCCGGCATTCCGCCGGCGAAACAGGAGAGAGCCGCCACCCGCTGCCACAGGCGGCAGACACGGAACAGCCCTTTCCGGCAGGGAACCTCACGGAAGGAGAGTTCGACCTCAAACCCCTTTCCAACATGAGAAAGCTGATCGCCCGTGCCATGCATGCCTCGCTGCAGAATTCCGCACAGCTTACCCATCACCTGTCGGCCGACGCCCGCCTGCTTCTCGCCGCGCGCAAACATTTTAAACAACTGCAGGAAAAAGGAAAAATCACGGAAAATGTGACCATCAACGACCTGGTTTCCTGGGCCGTGATCAGGGCCCTGAAGAAATTCCCCGGGGTTAACGCCCATCTTCTGGGCGATAATATCAAATACTTCCGGAAAGTACACCTGGGACTGGCCGTGGATACCGATCGCGGGTTGATGGTCGCTGCCCTGCGCGATGCCGATGACCTCTCCCTGACGGGATTGTCATCACGGCTCCAAATGCTGGCCGCCGGATGCCGCAAGGGAAGTGTCAACCCTGATCTTCTCAGCCCCGAAGCGGCCTCCTTCACCATCTCCAACCTGGGAAATTACGGCGTCGAGATCTTCACTCCCGTCATCAACCTCCCCCAGGTGGCCATCCTCGGCGTTTGCACCATCACCCCGCGCCCCAAGGAACTGGGTGACGGCGTCTTCGCTTTCGTGCCCCACATCGGCCTCTCCCTGACCTATGACCATCGTGCCCTCGACGGCGGAGAAGCCACCCGCTTCCTGGCGGAAATACGCGACCAGATAGAAAACTTAACATTATAACCACAAAGTCGCAGCAAAACAAAGGATTACAGCAAATTCCCGCGTTTCTGCGCCGTAAAACCAACGCATATGCCAAAATCACAATTCATAGACCCTTCAGAGGTCAGAAAACCCGGGTTCGTGGAGTTCACACCCATACCGGTCAACCAGTACCACAGAAGCATTGAAGAGGAGAGGGCCAACTTCTCAGATGATGAACTGTTGCGGATATACCGCGACATGGTGGTCATCAGGGAGTTTGAGACCATGCTCAATCTGATTAAAACCCGGGGGGAATATCAGGGGATCTCCTATAACCACCCCGGGCCTGCCCATCTCTCCATCGGGCAGGAGGCAGCTGCCGTGGGCATGGCCTACACCCTGACGGTCGACGATTTCATCTTCGGGTCGCACCGCAGCCACGGGGAGATCCTCGCCAAGGGACTCTCGGCGATCCATCAGCTCGGGGAAGAGGAGCTCACGGCCATTATGGAGTCCCATTTCAACGGAACCACCCTTCGGCCCGTCCTCGCCGGCCACCAGGGCCCGACCCGGGAACTCGCCGTTAAATTCCTCATATACGGCACCCTGGCAGAAATCTTCGCCAGAGAAACCGGTTTCAACAAGGGACTTGGAGGCAGCATGCACGCCTTCTTCACTCCCTTTGGCGTTTATCCCAACAATGCCATCGTGGGCGGCTCAGGTGACATTGCCGTGGGTGCCGCCCTTTATAAAAAGGTAAATCGTAAAAAGGGAATCATCGTGGCCAATATCGGCGATGCCTCAATGGGCTGCGGACCGGTGTGGGAAGGACTCTCCTTCGCCACCATGGACCAGTTCACGGAACTCTGGAACGACGAAATGAGGGGGGGCCTCCCGCTGATCGTCAATATCATGAACAACCAGTATGGCATGGGTGGACAGACCTGCGGTGAGACCATGGGCTACGGCATCGCCGCCCGTATAGGCGCCGGATTGAATGAAGACCAGATGCACGCCGAAAGAGTCGATGGGTACAACCCCCTGGCCGTGATCGATGCATACCGCCGGAAACGCAAAATCCTGGAAGAGAAAAAAGGACCCGTCCTTCTTGATATTCTCACCTACCGTTACAGCGGCCACTCGCCCTCCGACGCCTCCTCCTACCGTTCCAAAGAAGAAGTGGAGGCCTGGGAAATGGCCGATTCCATCGTGTGGTTCGGCGGCGAACTGGTCAAAAATGGTATCGCCGGTGACGACCAGCTGAAAGAAATCAGCAGCGAAACCACCGAACTGATCAGCTGGGCCCTCAAACTGGCCACCGACGACGACGCCTCACCACGCATGGATATGCTATCGCGGCCCAACCTGATCGGGGATATGATGTTCTCCAACGGATCACTGGACCGGATGGAAGAGGGAATTCCGGAAGTAAACCACCCTATGGAAGAGAATCCGCGGGTCAAACAACTCGCTGCCAAAGAGCGGTATGCCTACGATGAGCAGGGAAAACCCCATTCCAAAATTAAAAATTACGTCCTCCGCGATGGCCTTTTCGAGGCCATCATTGACCGGTTCTATAAGGATCCCACGCTGATCGCCTATGGAGAGGAAAACCGGGACTGGGGGGGCGCTTTTGCCGTCTATCGCGGCCTCACCGAAGCCCTTCCATACCACCGGCTTTTCAACTCCCCCATTTCCGAGGGAGCCATCGTGGGAACGGCCATCGGCTATGCCATGTGCGGAGGACGGGTGATCCCTGAGATTATGTATTGTGATTTCCTGGGCCGCGCCGGTGATGAAGTATTCAACCAGCTCCCCAAATGGCAGGCGATGAGCGGTAATGTGCTGAAAATGCCCGTGGTCCTGCGCGTCTCCGTGGGTTCAAAATACGGGGCCCAGCATTCTCAGGACTGGACGGCACTGGCGACACACATTCCCGGACTGAAAGTGGTATTTCCTGTCACGCCCTATGATGCCAAGGGTCTCATGAACAGCGCCCTCCAGGGCACCGACCCGGTGGTCTTCTTCGAAAGCCAGAGGGTCTACGACATCGGCGAGATGTTCCACAAAGAGGGCGTCCCCACAGGATATTACGAAATTCCCATCGGGGACCCCGACATCAAAAGACCGGGCAGCGACGTGACCATCCTGACCATCGGCGCCACCCTCTACCGTGCCCTGGAAGCCGCCGAAATACTCGAAGAAAAATATGGCCTCTCGGCAGAAGTGATCGACGCCCGTTCATTGGTCCCCTTCAATTATGACCTGGTCATCGAATCGCTGAAGAAAACAGGAAGGATTGTGATCGCGGGCGATGCCTCGGCGCGGGGTTCATTTATGAGGGACCTGGCTTCCAATATCACCGAACTGGCCTTCGACACCCTCGATGCTCCCCCGGTGGTGGTGGGATCACGCAACTGGATCACCCCGGCCTATGAACTGGAAGAGGCTTTCTTCCCCCAGGCGTCATGGATCATCGACGCTATTCACGAAAGAATTCTCCCCTTGAAAGGGCACCAGCCTGAAAATGATTTCTCGGAAGCCGAGCAACTCGACCGTAATGCCAGGGGAGTCTGAACTATTTGCCCGAAGAAGGTTCGAAAATCTTGATGACCGCCCCGATGCGGAGGATCGACCGGGGTGTGAGGTTGTTCTGCTCGCAGAGGGTCCCCACGCTGGTATTGAAACGGCGGGCGATCTCCCAGAGAGAATCCCCGGCTTTGATCACATATTCGGCCATCTGGCCGGCAGGCATCTCCGCCGCGTAGCTGTTGCCCCGGGCCGTGATCTGAAAATTCACCCCGGTCTTGGGATTGCGGATCAGCTGCGCCAGGGCCTCCTTGCCTTCTATGTCAGGCCTGATGGCGCACCGCTCGAAATCATACACCAGCTCGGGATTGTAAGCCCTTCCCTTTTCCCGGATCTCAAAATGAAGATGATCGGTGGTCGCCCGGCCGGTACGGCCTCCCAACCCGAGAGGCTGACCCGTCTTCACCGTATCCCCGCGTTGCACCAGAAACCCCGAGAAATGGGCATAATAAGTCTCCAGTCCATGCGAATGATTGACAACCACCAGATTGCCATAACCATAATAACGGCTGGCACGGGTCACCACCCCGTCATAGGCAGCATACACCGTATCGCCGGGATAAAGCTTGATGTCGGTCCCCGTATGCATGCGCCCGCTGCGCATTCCATACCTGCTGATCACCCTGCCCTTGAAGGGCACCTCAAAACTCGCCAGCACCTCACAAAAAGAAGGCATCCGCTCCTCATCCAACCCAAGGGATTCGTGGCTCACCTGAACTTCCTGACTGCCAATTTCACTTTCCCGGGTCTGAACCCCGGCATGACCCTGAGCCCTGACCGTATCACGGGCCGGACTTATCGTGGCACCATCAGCCATTCCCGCACCGGCAAAAACCAGCCCCAGAAATACCAATACACCACCAGATATTCTTCTGATCATCCTTATTGTTTTGTTTCATTTCCCGACAGCCCGGGGCCACTGCCCCGCAACTCTCATCAGGACAAAAATATAGATATTTATAAATACAATTCCCAAATTATTCTCTTCTGCCAGAAATTAATTTCAGAATACACAGTGTATCAAATAATTAAATTCATAAAATTTAACATTTTTAACATTTATTACAGAATATCCAAAACTGTCCGGGCGAATACGCCATTGTTTATGGCCGGCAGTGATCACCTCCCCAATTTCCCTTTCACCCGAAAGTGCAGAGAACGACTATTTTTCATTAATTTGTAAAAAAGAAGCATCATGGCAGCAGCAAAACCACTTTTTCCGGGCTATCAGCCCCTGCCGGAAGAACTGTCACCCCTTCCTGACACCAGCCATGGGACCCTCCCCGGAATAAACGGCCACATCCACACGCCCCATTCCTTCTCCTCCTTTACAGGCATGGAACAGCCTTTCTTAATGGCCCGGGAAGAGGGGATTACCGTGTTGGGCATCAACGACTTCAACACCACGGGAGGATATGGTGAATTTGCCGGACTTGCCGAACGCTACAGGGTTTTCCCACTCTTTAACATTGAGTTCATGGCTCTCCGGAAAGAAGAGCAGCAGCAGGGCATCCGCATCAATGACCCGGTAAACCCCGGACGCACCTACATGAGCGGAAAGGGATTGCGTTATCCTGCCTGCCTGCCCGGAAATTCCGCGAAAAAAGTGGAAATCCTGCAACTGGAGAGTAACCGGCAAACCTTCATGATGGTGGAACGGCTCAACGGTTTCCTGGAGACTACCTCCCTGGATCTTCGTTTTGATGCCCATGCTATTCAGTCAGAACTGGCGCGGAGTCTCCTCCGTGAACGTCATATTGCCATGGCCGTCAGGCTGGCCATGACCCGGAAATTTCCCGGGGAAGCAGAATTCCGGGAGGCCCTCACGGCGCTTTTCGGAGGCCGCCCGCCCCGGTCACCCCTTTCCGACCCGGCAGCCCTGGACAACGAAATCCGCAATAACCTCCTGAAAACGGGAGGCCCTGCCTATGTCCCCGAAGATGAAAAGGCCTTCCTCAGCCTCGGCGAAGTGATATCCCTGATCCGCGATGCCGGGGGAATTCCCTGCTATCCTGTTCTGCTCGATGATGCCAACGGTCACTTCACCGACTTTGAAAAGGAGTGGGACATGATGGCCCACACCCTGGCCTCCCAATCGATATATATGGTGGAACTGATTCCCGGGCGCAATGACGCCTCCATTCTGGCCGACTTTGTCGCTTTTTTCGACAGGAAAGGCTTCACGGTGACTTTTGGCACCGAGCACAATACCCCCCGTCTTGACCCGCTGACCGTCACCTGCCGCGGTAACGCCGCCCTCAGCCAAAAACTCCTCACCATAAACCTCCGGGGGGCTGCCGTCATCGCCGCCCACCAGTACCTCAACGCCAATGGCAAGGATGGATTCCCCGCCAACCATTTCCCGTCGCCCGCAGAGAAAAAGAAACTCGAAGAGCTGGGAATGAGGGTCATCACCACCTTTACCCGGCCGGCACCCTGACCTGCCAATCTTTGCCCTGCACCAAGGCACCTTCCCGGTAATGTGCCGGAAGAAGAAAGAACGAATCGTAAAAATCCGATCACATCACTGAAATACCATGAAGAAAGCACTCACCGACCTGATCATGATTTCCCGCCAATACGGGAGCAATCCCGAATTTGTCATTGCCGGAGGCGGCAACACCTCCTGGAAAAACCGTGAACATCTCTACATCAAAGCCAGCGGCGTCAGTCTGGCCACTATCGGGGAAGAGGGTTTTTGCATCCTCGGCAGGACGCAGCTGGCGGAAATCGCGGAAATGAAGCTTTCCGGGGACCCCGCCGTCAGGGAGGAAGAGGTCAAAAACGCCCTGATGGCCTGCCGGCTCAATCCTGAACGGGGATTGCGCCCCTCGGTGGAGACCTCACTCCATGACCTTTTCCAGTATGCCTATGTCGTCCACACCCACCCCACCCTGGTCAACGGACTCCTCTGCAGCATGGAAGCCGGGAAACAGGTGTCTGAGATGTTTGGCGACCATGCTCTGTACATTCCCTATTGCGACCCCGGTTTTGTCCTCTTCACCGTGATCCGCGATGAGATCCTCACCTACAGAACCTCACGGGGTCACGACCCCCGGGTGGTCTTTATCCAGAACCACGGCCTTTTTGTGGCTGCCGACACCATCGCCGAAATTGACCAGCTCACCATGCAGGTGCTGGCCACCATCAAAGAACGAATTCCTGCTCTTCCTCTGCGGGAACCCCTGGAGGTCTCTCCCCTGATGAGCCTGATCCTCCCCGCCGTGCGCATGATCCTCGCAAACGATACCCCCGGGGTAGCCAGGGCATTTCATCATCGTGCCCTGGCTCCCTTCATCACGGGAGCCGGGGCCTTCAGCCTCATCAGCACCCCCTTCACCCCCGACCAGATGGTCTACTGCGGCGCCGAATACCTCTTTATCGAAGACTGCCAATCCCCGGAAGCCGCCATCGAAGAGACGCGGGCCAAAGTGCAGGAATTCAGGAACAGAAAAGGCTTCCCTCCGAAAGTGATCCTTTACCGGGAGGCTGGGGTGATCATCAGCGAGGAAACCCCCGCAGCCCTGGAAACCCTGGAAGCCCTGGTTCTTGACTTCACCATGATCGCCCTGCTGAGCCGCCATTTCGGAGGACCCCACCCCATGACCCCCTCCCAGATCGCCTTTATAGAGAACTGGGAGGTCGAAAACTACAGGAAAAAAGTCTCCAGGGGAATCTCTTCCCGGGGGATCGCCGAAAATAAGGTGGTGGTGATCACCGGGGCAGCCCAGGGTTTCGGCGCCGGCATCGCGGAACTGATGTTCGGAGAAGGCGCCAATATCGTGGTGGCCGACCTCAACGAAGAAAAAGGGGCCAGCTTCACAGCGGCTCTGAATGCCCGAAGAAAACAAAACAGGGCTCTTTTCGTGAAGGTCGATGTGGCCGACCCCTCGTCGGTCGAAAATATGATCAGCAGGGCGGTTCTCCACTTCGGAGGTATCGATGTGCTCATCTCCAATGCCGGCATCCTGAGAGCCGGAGGTCTCGACGAAATGACGCCCGAAACCTTCGACCTGATGACCCGCGTGAATTACAGCGCTTACTTCCTCTGCACCAAATACGCCTCGGCAGTGATGAAACTGCAACACCAGTACCACCCTGCCCATTTCATGGACATCATCCAGATCAATTCCAAATCGGGATTGAAGGGAAGTAACAAAAACTTCGCCTATGCCGGGGGCAAATTCGGGGGTATCGGTCTCACCCAGTCCTTCGCCCTGGAGCTCATGCCCTTCCGCATCAAGGTCAACGCCATCTGTCCCGGCAACTACTTCGACGGCCCCCTCTGGTCAGACCCCGTCAACGGCCTCTTCGTCCAATACCTCAAAGCCGGAAAAATCGAGGGAGCCCGCAACGTGGAGGAGGTCAAACGGCACTACGAGGCCCAGGTCCCTGCCGGACGGGGATGCCTTCCCTCCGACGTGGTGAAAGCCATTTATTACATCATCGCACAGGAGTATGAGACCGGACAGGCCATCCCGGTCACCGGGGGCCAGGAGATGCTCAGCTGACCGGCGATGAAACCGGCACACATTATTGTTGCATAATTACGAAAGCACCATACCGAAAATCCATAACAGAAAAAAAGATGAAGACAAAGGCAGTACGGTTATATGGCAAAGAGGATCTGCGGCTTGAGGAGTTTGAGCTCCCTGCGGTCGGGGATGACGAAATTCTGGCAAAAGTGGTATCCGACAGCATCTGCATGTCGTCCTACAAGGCGGCGCACCAGGGAGCTGACCACAAGCGGATTCCCGGCGATGTCGCCCTGAATCCGGTGATCATCGGCCATGAGTTCAGCGGGGAAATCGTGGAGGTGGGCAAAAACTGGCAGCATAAGTTCACTCCCGGACAGAAATACTCCATCCAGCCGGCCATTTATTATCCCGCCGGACCAGTGGGCATTCTCAGCGCTCCCGGGTACAGCTATCCCTATATCGGCGGGGATGCCACCTTTGTGATCATTCCCCGTGATGTGCTGGTGCAGGACTGCCTGCTGGTGTATGAGGGTCCCGGCTATTACCCGGCTTCCCTGGCGGAACCCCTCTCCTGCGTGATCGGCGCCATGCATGCCAATTACCACACCACCCCCGGAAGCTATGTCCACCAGATGGAAATCGTGCAACACGGGAAAATGGCGATTCTGGCGGGGGTGGGCCCCATGGGACTGGCCGCCATCAATTATGTGGTCAACCGGGGTGACCGGAAACCCTCCCTTCTGGTGGTCACCGACATTGACCAGGGGCGCCTCGACCGCGCCGCCACCATTTTCCCCGTGGAGTGGGCCCGGGAAAAGGGCATCCGCCTGGTCTACCTCAACACCAGCCAGTACCCCGACCCGGTGGTGGCCTTACGCGATCTCACCGGAGGACCGGGATACGACGACGTCTTTGTCTTTGCCCCGGTAGCCCCGGTCATCGAACAGGGCGACGCCATCCTGGCCGGCGACGGATGTCTCAATTTCTTCGCCGGCCCCTCAGACCCCGCCTTCTCGGCACGCCTTAACTTTTACAACGTTCATTATGCCTATACCCACATCGTGGGAACCTCGGGAGGCAACAACGACGACATGAAAGAAGCCCTGGCCTGCATGGCCAAGGGACTCGATCCGGCCGGACTGGTCACCCATATCGGGGGACTGAATGCCGTCATTCCCACCACCCTGAATCTCCCCTCCATTTCCGGAGGGAAAAAACTGATCTATACCCATAAGGATATCATGCTGACTCCCCTTGATGAATTTGGCGAAAAGGGAAAAACCGATCCCCTCTTCCGGGACCTCGCCCGTATCATTGAAAAAACAAATGGATTGTGGTCGGTGGAAGCCGAGGAATACCTGCTGGCTTACGCCCCGGAAATCTGAACCGCCCGAAAGCCTGACCCCGACCCATCGGGCATCAACCATCGTGTAAAGTTGAACTTATCGGGTCAGGACACTCTCAGGAGATCAAAGGGCGGCCACCTCTCAAGCCAGGTCTCTCTCCCGGGCTTCTGTCAGGAGGGGGTGATCAGTTTCATGATCTCCTCTGTTGAGGTTTCGGGGCGGGTGATCGTGTGGCGGGCCATTTGATAGAAGGGGCGGCGCCTTTCCAGTGTTTCGGTGATGAAGCGGCGGAGTTCTTCGGGTGATTTGCCCTTGATGAGAGGTCTTTCGGTTCTGGAGCGGATCAGGCGTGCTGCCATGACAGCAGGGGGGATGTCGAGGAACAGGGTGATCCCCGTGCGGTTCATTAACTCCATATTATCGAAAAAACAGGGAGCCCCGCCTCCCGTGGCCACCACCACATCGCTGAATTGCGACACCTCTTCCAGGGCTTTCCGCTCATACCGGCGGAAGAGCTCCTCTCCCTCCTCTGCAAAAAGCTGCTGTACCGTCCGGCAATGCCGCTCCTCAATATATTTGTCCAGGTCGAGAAAGGAAAGCCCTGCCTGCCGTGCCAGCCGTCTGCCCAGCGTAGTCTTGCCGCTGCCCATGTATCCTACCAGGAAAATCCTCATCTTAGAACAGAGTCATCTGGTTGGCATCATCATCAGAAGGACGGCGCACCTCAAAGGGGATATCATCGATCGGGGAAACAGGGGCTTCGGGCTCTTCCTCTTCCGGAACAACGGGCTCATGCTCATCCCTGATGACCGGTTCCAACTCCCTGATATTCCCCACTTCATAGTTGCTCAGCCTTTTTCCCTTGGCTTTCCAGCTCTTGATGCCAATGAATTCCGCCACCTCGATAATCTCGTTCTCACGGCTGCTGTTCCTGCCCCCGAACTCAATCTCCAGGCGCGGATAACGCACCCAGGTCACGCTCACCAGCTTGTTCTCCCTGTTCTCCCCGATGAAACCCACCGGCTTGTTCAGCACCTCTTCAATCTCAAACCGCTTCACATAATAAAACTCCTGCTCGGCATCATAGTACACCACTGAAATGATCTTTTCAGGATCAAACTTTTCAATGGCCAGGTAACTGGGCTCGAAATGGATGCTGAAATCGTAGTTGTGCAGAACATATTCCCCGGTTTTATAAATAACCAGGATTTTATCCTCACCTGTGAATTCCCCCAAATACTTCCCCCGTTTTTCGGAATTGAGGCGCAAAACGTCAGGGTCGAACCATACCTTCAGTCCTCCCAGGGTAGAAATTCCCCGTTCCAGGAGGGTGATCTTGTGTACCTCGTATTTGGACAGGATGTTCCCCATCGACTGCCGCCCCTTGATGGCCAGCTCTCCCAGATCCTGTTCAAACACCATCTTCTTGATGCGCGCCTTGGGTTTCAGGAAGATCTTCAGCACCTCGGCCTCTCCGTTGGGATTGGCGGAAAGATATAAAATCCGTGACCCCTTGTTGCCCTGGGTGATGTCATACTCCTTATCGCGCGTCACCCCGGTAACATTGAACCGCTTCATGTAGGAAAACCCGGTTTTCCCGTCGCGGTAAACCAGGTTATAAATGGTACGCGAGTCGTCCTTCCGGAATATATTGATATAGAGGACATTCTTCCCGATGAAGGCCTTGTCGGTCACCTTGGTCACAAAATAGGTGCCGTCGCGCCTGAAAACGATGATGTCGTCCATGTCGGAGCAGTCACAGACAAATTCGTTCTTTTTCAGCCCCGTTCCGGCGAATCCCTCTTCCCTGTCGATGTAAAGTTTTTCATTGGCGACCACCACCTTGGCGGCCACGATATTTTCAAAACTGCGGAGTTCGGTGCGCCTTTCCCTGCCTTTTCCGTATTTCTCCTTAAGCTTTTCAAACCATTCGATGGTATAGGGAACGATATTTTTGATTTTTTCGAGCACCCGGGCTATCTCCTCCTCCAGCGACCTGAGATAATCGGTAGCCTTGTCGGAATTGAACTTCAGAATTCTGGCCATTTTGATCTCCAGAAGTCGCAGGATATCGTCGCGGGTCACCTCCCGGCGAAGCTTCGGCTTAAAAGGTTCCAGCCGGCGGTCTACATGGGCAATGGCAGCATCCAACGTCTCCGACTGCTCAAACTCCTTGTCCTTGTATATTCTTTTTTCAATAAAAATCTTCTCAAGCGAGGTATTGTGCCAGGCCTCCTCCAGCTCGTTCTTCTTAATCTCCAGTTCGAGCTTCAGAAGCTGTAGTGTCGAGTCGATGGACTTTTTCAGGATCTCGGTGACCGTCATGAAATAGGGCCTGTCGTTCTCAATGATACACGCATTGGGACTGATAGAGACTTCACAGTCGGAAAAGGCATAGAGGGCATCGATGGTCTTGTCGGAAGAGACTCCCGGCGACAGGTGGACCATAATTTCCACGTGGGCCGCCGTGTTGTCGTCGATTTTCCTGATCTTTATCTTTCCCTTATCATTGGCCTTAAGAATCGACTCGATGACAGAAGTGGTCGTTTTCCCAAAGGGAATTTCCGTGATGACCAGGGTCTTACTATCCCTTTTTTCAATTTTGGCCCTCACCTTTATCGCCCCGCCACGCAGTCCGTCGTTATACCTGGAAACATCGACCGATCCCCCGGTCGGAAAATCGGGATAGAGCAGGAAGGGTTCCTCTTTGAGGTAAGCCACTGAGGCATCACAGAGCTCCAGGAAGTTGTGGGGCAGGATTTTAGAGGCCAGGCCCACGGCAATACCGTCCACTCCCTGTGCCAGCAACAGCGGGAATTTCGCCGGCAGCATCACCGGTTCTCTCTTCCTCCCGTCATAGGAGAGCTTCCACTCGGTGGTCTTGGCATTGAAGAGGATCTCCAGGGCAAACTTCGAAAGGCGGGCTTCTATATACCTGGGGGCTGCGGCACCATCACCGGTGAGAATATTCCCCCAGTTACCCTGGGTTTCCACCAAAAGCTCCTTCTGCCCGAGTTGCACCAGAGCATCCCCGATCGAAGCATCCCCATGGGGATGGTATTGCATCGTTTGCCCGATGATGTTGGCGACCTTGTTGAACCGGCCGTCATCCATCTCTTTCATGGCATGAAGAATCCTGCGCTGAACGGGTTTCAGCCCGTCAATCACATAGGGTACCGCACGTTCCAGAATAACATAGGAGGCGTAATCCAAAAACCACTCCCTGTACATCCCCGACAGATAGGTGATCCCCTCTTTCGGAATGTCGGGCTTCTCCTCCTGCCTGGGTTCAATATTCTCTGTCATCTTTATTATTCATCCTTTTCTATATAGAGGTTGTCGATGATAAAATCCTGCCGGTCGGGAGTGTTCTTCCCCATGTAAAACTCAAGCATCTGGGTCACCGACTCGTGTTTTTTCATCTGCACCGGATCCAACCTGATATCAGGTCCGATGAAGTGTTTGAACTCATCGGGGGAAATCTCTCCGAGGCCCTTGAAGCGCGTGATCTCAGGGGTGCCCTTCAGCTTTTCAATGGCGGCCACTCTCTCCTCATCCGAATAGCAATAGATGGTCTCTTTCTTGTTCCTGACCCGGAAAAGAGGGGTTTGAAGAATATAGACATGTCCTTTGCGGATGAGTTCCGGAAAAAACTGGAGAAAAAAGGTGATCAGCAACAGGCGGATGTGCATTCCGTCAACGTCGGCATCGGTGGCGATGATCACCCTGGCATAGCGCAGGTCATCGATACTCTCCTCGATGTCAAGGGCAGCCTGCAAAAGATTGAACTCCTCGTTTTCGTATACGACCTTTTTCGTCAGTCCATAGGTATTGAGGGGCTTTCCCCGGAGGCTGAACACCGCCTGCGTGTCCACATCACGTGATTTGGTGATCGAGCCGCTTGCCGAATCCCCCTCGGTGATGAAAATGCATGAATCGACCCTTTTTTCGTCGGAATCGGTGAAATGAATGCGGCAATCGCGCAACTTTTTGTTGTGGAGGTTCGACTTTTTGGCCCTGGCTTTCGCCAGCTTCTTAATCCCCGAAATGGCCTTACGCTCACGCTCCGACTCCTGGATTCTGCGCAGCAACATCTCGGAAGTCTCCTGGTTCTTGTGGAGATAGTTATCGAGCTCCTTCTGGATAAAGTTGAAGATGTGGGTTCTCACGGTCGGACCGTTAGGTCCCATATCTCTCGACCCCAGCTTGGTCTTGGTCTGCGACTCAAAAACAGGCTCCTCCACCTTGATGCTGACTGCCGCCACGATCGAAGCCCTGATGTCGGTCGGGTCAAAATCCTTTTTGTAAAAATCACGGACGGTCTTGACCACCACTTCCCGGAAAGCCGACAGGTGGGTCCCCCCCTGGCTGGTATGCTGCCCGTTCACAAAAGAGTAGTAATCCTCGCCATACTGGTTGCCATGGGTGATGGCCACTTCAATATCCTCCCCCTTCAGGTGAATGATGGGGTAAAGGGGTTCCGCGTCGAGGTTCTCTTCCAGAAGGTCTTTCAACCCGTTGCGCGAAAAATACTTATGGCCGTTGTATTCAACCGTCAGCCCCGCATTCAGGAAAGTATAGTTCTTGATCAGGTTCACAATATGGTCGCTGATGAACCGGTAAGTGCGGAATATCGTTTCATCGGGCCGGAAGGTGACCACGGTTCCGTTGGGTTCATCGGTTTCTGTCAGGGGCCTCTCCTCCACCTGAACCCCTTTGCTGAAAAACATCTCCTTCACCTGGCCTTCACGGATCGCCCTGATGGAAAAGTCAGAAGAGAGGGCGTTTACCGCCTTGATCCCGACACCGTTCAAACCCACCGATTTTTTGAAAACCTTGGAATCATACTTGGCACCGGTGTTCATTTTACTCACCACGTCAGAGAGTTTTCCCAGGGGAATTCCCCGTCCGTAGTCACGCACCCGCACTTTATCGTTATCGATGGAGATTTCGATCTTCTTGCCGTACCCCATCATGAATTCATCCACGGAGTTGTCCATCACCTCCTTCACCAGCACATAAATACCATCATCGGCCGCTGCGCCGTCGCCCAGCTTACCGATATACATCCCCGGCCTCTTCCTGATGTGCTCCTGCCAATCGAGGGTCTGGATGGTACTTTCATCATACACTGCATTCATTGTCCGTGATTTTGGTGCAAATATAGCGATTTAAGGGCTCTTCCGGGAAAGAAAGCCCCGGCAGAAATAAACAGCCAAAAGTTGATAAATATTAGTCAAAAGACTCTTATTCGGGAGATTAACGTCTATTCCCGGAAAACAAATTCCGGGGAAGTCTTGTTTTTTTATCGCGGAAAATTCCGGGACTTTTCCTTATAAAAAATCGTATTTATGGAGGATATATACCGCCGTCAGAAGGGTGAGGATGGTGGTGGCCAGGACCAGGATGAGTGCTGTGGCCTGGGGTGCAGGAAGGGGTTTCCCCTTGGCCTGACGCCGGCCGCCCGCCGTTTTTGATTCCCCCCAGAGCATCAGCCGGTAAAAGCCCCAGCCGGTCAAAAGGCCAATGATCCCTCCTCCGGCCAGGTCAAGGGGGAAATGGGCGCCCACATAAATCCGGGAATAGGAGACCAACAAAGCCCACAGGAGCAAAGCCATCAGGGTGGTGCGGCTACGGAAAAGGAATCCCGTGAAGGCCACCACAAAAAAGGCATTGGAGGCATGAGAAGAGGGAAACCCGAATTCTCCGCCCTTTCGGAGGACGATATGGGTCAGGGGGCTTATCGCCGGGTCATAGCCCGGGCGCTGCCGCTCCACGATCTCCTTGATGATGCCCGTTCCCTGATCGCTCACTACCAGTCCGATCAGCAGAAAAACCAGGATATACCACGACCGCGAGCCAAAACTTCTGAACATCACCCAAATCAACACAAGGTAGAGAGGCAGCCAGCTCTCCTTGCGGGTGAAAAAAAGCATGGCGGTATCCCACCATGGGGTATGATGGCCGTTCAGCGACAGGAAAATCTGTCCGTCATAGCGGAGAAGAGCGTCGAGCCATTCCATTCAGACCCGGTTTAAGATTTGCCAGATCTTATCCTTCAGGGCAATGATATTGAACCCGGTCACCGAGGAGATAAATAAATGGGGAATCCCCGGCAACAGGGCGCTGATATCCTTCATGAGCACCTCATCGAGCATGTCTGACTTGCTGATGACCAGGAAACGCTCTTTGTCGAGGAGCTCGGGGTTGTACTCTTCCAGTTCCCTGAGCAGGATATTATATTCCCGCAGGTGGTCGCCGCTGTCGGCAGGGACCATGAAAAGGAGGACGGGGTTGCGCTCGATATGGCGCAGAAAACGTAATCCGAGGCCTTTCCCCAGGTGAGCCCCCTCGATGATTCCCGGAATATCGGCCATGACGAAGGATTGCTGGTCGCGGTAGCTGACGATTCCGATATTGGGAACCAGGGTGGTGAAAGGATAGTCGGCGATTTTGGGTTTTGCGGCGGAGACCACGGAAAGCAGTGTCGACTTGCCGGAACTGGGGAATCCTACCAGTCCCACGTCAGCAAGAATTTTAAGCTCCAGGATCACCCAGGCTTCCGTGCCGGGTTCCCCGGGTTGTGCAAAACGGGGTGTCTGATGGGTGGCCGACTTGAAATGGGTATTTCCGAGGCCCCCACGGCCTCCCTGGAAAAGAACACGGGTTTCCCCCTCCATGGTGATCTCGGTCAGGAGTGCCCCGGTTTCTGCATCCTTAACGACGGTTCCCAGGGGAACCTCGATGATTTTGTCCTGACCGGAAGCTCCAAAGCTGCACTGTTTTCCCCCGCTGCCGCCATGGCCCGCCTTCACATGGCGGTGGTACTTCAGGTGAAGCAGGGTCCAGAGCTGGCCGTTTCCCCTGAGGATGACATGGCCGCCACGGCCTCCGTCGCCCCCATCAGGACCTCCCTTGGGGATAAATTTCTCAGTACGCAAATGGGCACTCCCGGGACCGCCATTCCCCGACTGGCAAAAAATCTTGACGTAATCAACAAAATTGGAATCTGACATTTATATAACTTCAATTCACGCTTGCAGCAATCTGTCGACTGTCTCCTTCAGCCGGCCGGCAATCTCAGAAATGCTCCCCATTCCATCGATGCCAATATGTTTTCCCTGGGCCTGGTAATAGCCGATCAGGGGGGCAGTTTTCCTGCCGTATACATCAATCCGGTTTTCGATGATGGTGGGATCCTGGTCGTCGGCTCTTCCCGATACCACTCCCCTGCCCATGAGCCGGTTCACCAGTTCCTGGTGTTCCACTTCCAGAGAAAGCATGGCGGAAATAGGCGTTTTGTTCTCTTCCAGAAGCTGGTCGAGGGCCCTGGCCTGCTCCACGGTCCGCGGAAAACCGTCAAAAATGAAGCCTCTGGCATCGGGATGGGTTTTCAGTTTCGATCTGATCATCCCGATCACGACAGTGTCAGGAACCAGTTCCCCTTTGTCCATGAACGCCCGGGCCTCCATTCCCAACGGGGTGGCCGCGGCAATTTCACCGCGTAGAAGATCACCTGTCGACAGGTGCATCAACTGATAGGTGTCGATCAGAAACTCGGCCTGGGTACCTTTTCCGGCACCCGGAGGGCCAAACAAAACCAGATTCAGCATAGATAATCGTTTTTATTCTTCAATAACCGAATAGATATCCTTGAGGTTACGGCCATAGCCGTCGTAGTCAAGGCCAAACCCGACAATGAAGTCGTTGGGAATCTCCATGCCCACATAATCGAGGTTCACATCGCACACTACCGCCGCAGGCTTGAACAGCAGGGTCGCCAGCCTGATCTCCCCGGGATTCATCTCTCTCAGCTGGTTGATAATGTTGTCGATGGTCTTGCCCGAGTCCACAATGTCTTCGAGAACCACCACCGTGCGGCCTTCGATATTTTCATTCAGGCCGATCAGCTGACGGATGACCCCGGTGGAGTGGGTTCCCCTGTAAGAGGCCATCTTGACAAAGGTAATCTCCGATTCCGCAAGGGTGACCCTCTGCAGCAGTTCCGCGGCGAACATGAAAGCCCCGTTCAGAACACACACAAAAAGAGGATCCCGGCCTTCCAGGTCCCGGTTCATCCGGGTGGCAATCCCGTCAATCGCCTCCAGAATTCTTTCATGTGAAATATACAGCCTGAATGTTTTGTCGCGAAGTGTCACCTTGTCCATTTAACCGATCTTTTTTACGTGAGTATGATGTGAATGGTGAAAATACACTATTTTAGCTTTTGCAAGAGTACAAAGTAACAAAACAATTTAGAAGTCTGAAAATTAATTGTGAAGCTATGACACCGGAAATAAGCATTATCATGGGGAGCACCTCCGATTGGGGGGTGATGGAAACGGCAGCCAAGCTTTTTGATGAGTTTGGTATTCCGTTTGAGATCAATGCCCTTTCGGCGCATCGTACTCCTGAAGAGGTGGAGAAGTTTGCCCGTTCGGCGCGTGACCGGGGCATTAAGGTCATCGTTGCCGGGGCCGGCATGGCCGCCCATCTCCCCGGGGTGATCGCCGCCATGACCCCCCTGCCGGTGATCGGCGTTCCTATCAAAGCCAGCCTCGAAGGCATGGATGCCCTCCTGGCCATCGTTCAGATGCCCCCCGGCATCCCCGTGGCTACCGTAGCTATCAATGGCGCCCTGAATGCCGGACTCCTGGCCATCCAGATCCTCGCCACCGGAAATGAGGAAATCATGGGAAAATTCATCCTTTACAAGGAAGGGCTCAAGGAAAAAATCGTCAAAGCCAACCGGGAACTGGAAAGCATCAGCTACAAATACCGGGTCTGACCTGTGCCACCAGGCGATCACCCCTGTTTTCCCCCTACAAACAATTAATACCGGCTGGAAGGGCCAGGGCATGACCTGACCCCCAAATCAGGCCGTTTTTGTGCTTTCGGGATGGCTTTTTTCCCGTAAATTGGGATACCCTTTTCATGAAACCCTTTCTCTACGCGAAGTGAAAAAATGGGCGTTACATTTTTTGATTTCCGCCGGTCTGTTGTTTTTCCCCGTTTTTCCGCGGGCCATGACCAACCGGATGCCGGGAGCCCGTCAGGCTTCTCTTTCTTATGCCACTGCCGCCCTGACGGGACCACGCTCCCTTTTTGACAACCCGGCGGGAATTGCCTTTTCTGACGTCTTCCATGCTGCGATGGCCTGTGAATCGCGGTTTCTGCTCAGGGAGTTCTCCTTGATGGCTGTCGGGGTGGTCCTTCCCGTGGGGCCGGGAGCCTTTGGTTTTTCCTTCAGCCAAACGGGGAGCGGCATCTACCATGAGCGCAAGGGTGCCCTCACCTACGCTACTCCTCTGGGGAGGGAAATCGCCGCAGCCGTTCAATTTGACCTCTTCGCCGAGAAATTCCCGGAAAACCGGGATCCCTGCCTGATGGTCACCGTTGAAACAGGCCTGGTAGCCGCCCTCTCAGGCCGCCTGCACGTCGGTGTCCATCTTTTCAACCCCGTGGGTGCCCGCATGAATACCCCGTGGGGCAAAGAAAAACCGCTGCAGAACGTACGTTGCGGAACGGCCTGGCAACCTTCGCCCCAACTTCTCTTCTGTGCCGAAGTCGCCAAAGCCACGCGAACCCCCGTAAGGGTAAAGAGCGGTATTGAATTCTCGCCCTCCCCGTCCTGTGCCATACGGTGCGGCGCGGCCACCTCTCCCCTGACGTTTTCCCTGGGCACCGGTTTTCCCGTGGGCAAACTCCTCTTCGACATTGCCTTCACCACCCAGGAAGTCCTGGGATTCTCACCTTCGGCAACCCTCTCCTGGCAGCCATGAAACTCACTATCCTGGTCATCCTTCTTCTGGCGGGTGCAGGGGCTGCCGCAGGCCAGCAACTGCCCGGAAGGTTCAGGGATTTCGATGAATTGCTGGAGTCAGTGGCCGGGGAAACGGAAGAGGGGGAAGAACAAGGGGCCTGGCTTGAGGAACTGCACGAGAAATATGACCACCCCATCGATATCAACAGTGCCGGAAGGGAGGAGCTGCTGACCATTCCCTTTATCACGGAACCGGCGGTGGAGGCCATCCTCTCCTGCCGCCAGAAATATGGTCCCTTCTTTTCCCCCTACGAACTCGCCTCGCTCCCGGCCATCGGCCGGGAAACGGCCGAAAAGATCTCCTTTTTCATCAGGGCGGGCTCCCCCCCGGAACCCCGGGAAAGCGACACCCTTTTCCGGAAACGGGGATACCATGACATCATCGTGAAGGGAGGGCGCACCTTTCCGCAGGCTGCAGGATTCCGGAGCCGCAACGGAAACCCTCCCCTCTACCCCGGAAGTCAGGAAATGATTTCCGCCAGATACCGGTACGAAAAACAGGATCTCCTCAAGGCGGGCCTGACAGCCGACAAAGACCCGGGGGAGCCCTTTTTCACCACGCCCAACAGAACGGGGTTTGACCACTATTCCGGGTATCTCTCCTTCAGGGTGAGCGACCGCATCGCGCGGGTGATCATTGGGGACTTTACCGCGGGCACCGGACAGGGAGTGGTACTCTGGCAGGGGTTCACCATGACGGGAAGTGCCGATATTATGCAAACCTCCAGAAACGCGAGCTATGTCAGACCCCACTCCTCCACCGCCGAAAACCGCTTTTTCCGGGGTGCGGCGGCATCCTTCAGGTGGGGTGACCACCGGTGCCACCTGCTCATCTCCCGTTTGAACAGCGACGGCCATCTTGAAATGGGCGCCGACTCTGTATGGAAGGTCACATCGCTGCCGGTTTCAGGCTACCACCGCACTCCCGCCGAGATCGCGGGGAAGAAGAGTGTCAGGCAAACTGCGGCAGCGCTGTTCTATCAGGTGGCCAAACCAGGCATAAAAGCAGGGGTGACAGTCCTGGCCCTGGCCTATTCCCGCCCCCTCGATCCCGGGGAGGAGCTGTATGAAAAATACTACTTCCGGGGAGACAGGGTGCTGAATGCCGGCATAGACTATCGCTGGGTAAGGGGTTACCTCCAGTTGTATGGTGAAGGTGCGTGTTCATGGCCGGGGGGTCTGGCCGTGGTTCAGGGCCTCGAAGCCCGCCTCCATGACCAGCTGGCACTGGTCCTCTCCTTCCGTCATTTCGACAGGGACTACCATGCCCCCCTGGCAGGGGCTTTCTCCGCAGCAAGCAGGTGCACCGGGGAAACAGGCCTCTATGGCGCCCTCCGCCTTCTTCCGGCACCGGGAATGACCCTGACGGCCAGCGCCGACTGGCACCACGCCCCCTGGATCCTCTATACCACCGCCGCCCCCTCTTCAGGATACCTCATCACCCTGCGCGCCGACATCCACCCCACCCCACGGCTGTCGGGGTACCTCAGGTTCCGTGCCAAATCATCAGAGATAAAAACCAATACCACCACTCTCCTCCGCCAGGAAAACCTCCGCCAGGAAAACCTCAGGCTACAGGCCGACTACGCCGTGACCCCGGCACTCACACTGCGCTGGCGTACCGAAGTCTCCCGGCGCCTCTCCTCAACCCCGGAAAAAGGAATCCTCATCAGCCACGACATCGCCTGGAAACCTTTACAAACTCCCCTGTCGGTCACCTTCAGGGCTGCCTGGTTCCACACCGGCTCTTACGCCTCGGGAATTTACGCCTACGAAAATGACCTGCTTTACTCCTTCTCCTCGGTCAACTATTACGGCCACGGATGCCGTACCTACCTAAACCTCAAAACCACCCTCTCCCATGGCGTTGACGCATGGGTAAAACTGGGAAATACCACCTGGTTCGACAGGAATGAAACCGGTTCAGGAGCCGACGAAAGAGAGGGCAAATCTAAAAGAGAGTTAAAAATTCAACTCCGTTACCACTTTTAATGACATATTTAGTTACTTTGTCAGGGTATAAACCAATCTTATCATGGAGTCAAGTGAATACGATGATATTCGTCCGTATAATGATGCCGAAGTATCCGAAAAAATAAAATTCCTGCTGGAGGATGCCACTTTCACGGAAATGCTGAGGCTTCTATTTCCTGATGAACACAAGGAAATGCACATACGGAAGCTCCTTTCCGAGGTAAAGAGTATCAACCAGCTGCAGCGCGATTTCGTGTCGAGACTGGTGGAGAGAATCATCATATCCACCACCAAGGGGCTGACCACCAGCGGACTGGAGTATCTTGACAAAAACAAACCCTATCTTTTCTTTTCCAATCACAGGGATATCATTCTGGATTCAGCATTTCTCAATTACATCATGTTTCAGTCGGGGATGAACTCCACCCGGATCGCCATAGGAGACAACCTCCTGATTTATGACTGGATCACCCATGTGGTAAAACTCAACCGGGCCTTTGTCGTCAAAAGGAGCCTTTCGGTCAGGGAATTGCTGGAAGCATCCAAAAAACTCTCGGCCTATATCAGGAAAACCATCACCACGGAGCAGAATTCGGTATGGATAGCCCAGCGGGAAGGGCGCACCAAGGATGGCAATGACCAAACCCAGCTGGCCCTCCTGAAAATGCTCAACCTCAGCAATACCAAAAGTTTGGCCGAAGGATTCGGGGAACTCACGGTCGTTCCCGTTTCCATCTCCTACGAACTGGAACCCTGCGGGATTTCCAAGGTTTCAGAGTTGATCAGAAAGGAGACCGACGGGTACCAGAAAACCCCGGCCGACGACCTGAAGAGCATGGCGAGCGGACTGGCCAATCCCAAGGGAAGGGTTCACTTCTCCTTCGGCCGTCCCATCCTGAGCAGCTTCCTGGAGAAAAACAACAACCTGCCGGTCAACGAATTCCTGCAGTTGCTCACCGAGCGGATCGACCACCGCATCCACCAGTATTACAAGCTGTGGCCATACAATTATGTGGCCTATGAATTACTGAACGGCACCGGTGAGTTTACGGAGTACTACACTTCGGCCGATATCGTGGAGTTTAAGAGCATGGTGGCCAAAGCACAGGATACCATTCCCTATAATCCGGAAGAGGTGGCCCGGCGCTTTACCAAAATGTACGCCAGACCCGTAGAAAACGCCCTCATTGCCGAGGAGGTCTTCAGAAACTGACCGGCGGTTCTTTACCCCGGTGGCAGTGCCGCGAGAAGGAAAATTTCAGGTGGTTTTTGTTCTGATATCCTTGATGTTGAGCTGGAGGTTTGTTTTTCCCCTGAACTCATTCAGTTCAACGGAATAACAGATATCGAAGGGCGTTCCCGACTGAATCACGGGGAATTTGGCCGCCAGGTTGAAGGCTATACCTGCGAAGATTCCCGATGAGGCGTCGGGTTCCATCAGGTCCAGTTTTATATGTTCCAGGTTTTTACCCACCAGGCGGCTGCTGCCGGCATCGATGACATCTTCGGTGACAAAAAGGGGCATACTGTTATGAGGGCCAAAGGGGGCAAACTGTTTCATGACCCTGAAAAAGCGGGGGTTAATTTCGTGCAGGGCCAGTTTGGCATCTACTTCCACGGTCTGGAGCTGCTGCCTGCTGGTCACCGTTCTGGTGACAATCTCTTCAAACCGTTCCGAAAAGGCCCTGACGTTTTCGATTTTCAGGGTGAGGCCGGCGGCATACATGTGTCCGCCATAGGACTCCAACAGGTCACTGCAGGCCCCGATCGCCTCGTAGAGGTCAAAGTCCTTCACCGACCTGGCCGACCCCGTGGCCAAACCGTTCGATTCGGTCAGAACCACCGTGGGACGGTAAAAAAACTCGGTCAGCCGTGAGGCCACGATGCCTACCACCCCTTTATGCCAGTCCCGGTTGTAAATCACCGTACTGTTGCGGTTACGGAGTTCCTCATCCCTCTCGATCATTTCCAGGGCATCCTGGGTAATGTCCCTGTCGAGGGTTTTCCTGATCTCATTGAAAGAGTCGATCTCTTCACCAAGGGCATCGGAACTCACGGTATCGACCGAAACCAGAATCTGTACCGATTTCTTGCCGTGTTCTATCCTGCCCGAAGCATTCAGCCGGGGGCCTATTTTGAAAACGATATCACTGACCGTGATCTCCTCACCGTTCAGTCCAGCCAGGTTGATAATGGTCTGCAAACCCATCCCCGGATTGGTATTGAGTTTTTTCAGCCCGTAATGGGCCAGCACCCTGTTTTCCCCGGTGATGGGGACAATGTCGGAGGCGATGCTGACCACCAGAAGGTCAAGCAGATCATGGAGCTTTTCCTGGCTGATGTTGTTCTTAAGGGTGTAAGCCTGGAGCAGTTTGAATCCTACGCCGCACCCCGACAACTCCTTGTAGGGATAAGGACAGTCGGGACGCTTGGGATCCAGCACCGCCACGGCATCGGGAATGGTCTCCCCGGGGTTGTGATGGTCACAAATGATGAAATCAAGCCCCTGCTCACGGGCATATTTCACCTTCTCCACCGCCTTAATCCCGCAATCGAGAACGATAACCAGGGAAAACTGCTCCCTGGCGGCATAGTCTATACTCTGGGGTGAAATACCGTAACCCTCGGTATACCTGTCGGGAATGTAATAATCGAGATGCTTGATATAGTCCTTCAGAAACAGATAAATCATGGCCACCGAGGTAGTCCCGTCAACATCATAATCCCCGTAGATCATCACCCTCTCCTGGTTATTGATCGCCTGTTCAAGACGGGCAACAGCCTTGTCCATATCCTTCATCAGGAAGGGATCATGAAGATCGGACAACCTGGGACGAAAAAAGCTCTTCGCCTCATTGAATGTTTTTACACCACGCTGAACCAATAGATTGGCAATCACCATGTTAACATTCAACGCTGCGGACAGATGCTTTATATCATTGATGTCGCCCTGTGGCTTAATACTCCAGACTTTATCCATTCTTCCTCTTTCTGCCGTAGCCTTCCTACTATATTTAATGCAAAGATAAGAATTGAAAAATGATAAGCATAATAAAACCCCGGAGAGCCGTATATATTTTTTAACGTCTGATTATCTGATCATTACAAAATATCCCCTTAGCCATTTCGTGGGCACCGTCTCCTAACTGATTGGGCCTTAACCATCCCTGAAGATTCTTTTTTCTTATCTTTGGGCGGTTTTACAAAAACAGCAGATGACGAACATTTCATTGAGTGAGCAGGAGGAAATCCGCAGGAATTCCCTTCGCAGGTTACGGGAGTTGGGCATTGATCCCTATCCGGCAGCGGCATACCCTGTAAATGCCCGGGCGGCAGAAATTAAGGCCGGGTTTGATCCTGAAAAGGGAAATTTCGGGGATATTTGTCTGGCGGGCAGGCTGATGAGCCAGCGGATCATGGGAAAGGCCTCCTTTGCCGAATTGCAGGACGCCTCGGGGCGTATTCAGCTCTATGTCAACCGCGATGAACTTTGTCCCGGAGAAGACAAGACCCTATACAACGAAGTTTTCCGCAGACTCCTCGACATTGGTGACACCATCGGAGTGAAGGGGTATGCGTTCATCACCCAGATGGGGGAAATATCGGTCCATGTGAAGGAACTCACCCTGCTGAGCAAGGCCCTGCGGCCGCTTCCCGTTGTCAAGGAGAAGGAGGGTGTCCTTTACGATGCTTTTACCGACGTGGAACAGCGCTACCGCATGCGGTATGTCGACCTGATCGTCAATCCCCGGGTGAGGGAGGTCTTCGCGCAAAGGACCAAAATCATCAATACCATGCGGGAGATCTTCAATGAAAAAGGGTACCTTGAGGTCGAGACGCCCATACTTCAGCCCATTCCCGGAGGTGCGGCAGCCCGGCCGTTCATCACCCATCACAATACCCTCGACATCCCCCTGTATCTCCGCATTGCCAATGAGCTCTACCTGAAGAAGCTGATTGTCGGCGGCTTTGACGGAGTCTACGAATTCGCCAGGGATTTCAGGAATGAAGGGATGGACCGCACCCATAACCCCGAATTCACGGTGCTGGAAATCTACGTGGCCTACAAGGATTACTTCTGGATGATGGATTTTACCGAGATGATGCTGGAAAGAGTAGCCCTGGCCCTTCACGGCACTACCCGGGTCCCCCTGGGCGACCAGATCATTGACTTCAGAGCTCCTTATCCCCGCGTGACCATGGCCGATGCCATAAAGATCCATACCGGATACGACATCAGGGGAAAAAATGAAGATGAGCTGAGGAAAATCTGTGACACCCTGGGTATTGAAGCCACTCCCGACATGGGCAAAGGAAAACTCATCGACGCCCTCTTCGGTGAAAAGTGTGAGCATCACTACATCCAGCCCACCTTTATCATGGACTACCCGGTAGAGATGTCCCCGCTGACCAAGATACACCGGTCAGAACCAGGAGTCACCGAAAGATTTGAACTGATGGTATACGGAAAGGAACTGGCCAATGCCTATTCCGAGCTGAACGACCCCATCGACCAGAGGGAAAGGTTTGAAGAACAGCTCAGACTTTCGGAAAAGGGAGATGACGAAGCCATGTTCATCGACCATGATTTCCTCAGGGCCCTGGAATACGGTATGCCCCCGACCTCGGGAATGGGGATAGGCATCGACAGGCTGACCATGTTCATGACCAACAACCTCTCCATTCAGGATGTCCTTTTCTTCCCCCAGATGAAACCGGAAACCCGGAAACAGGAATCAGTGGCTGCTCCTGAAGAGTATGCCCGGCTGGGCATCTCCCCCGAGTGGGGAGAGGTTCTGCGCCAACTGGGATACACCACCATCGCCCGGCTCAAAGAGGCGGGGAAATTCACCAAACTCCACCAGGAGATCTGCGGATACAACAAAAAAAACAAGCTGGGCCTGCAGAATCCTTCCCCGGAAGAGGTGAAAGAGTGGCTCGAAAAATCCGGCTGACCCCCGGGTACCGGTGATCCTCTGCGGCCCTGGCCATGAAATATCAGGGATGAGTTCCGTGAGGTGCCTGAAAAGGTTGTAGCTTTGTAACTGTGGGGTGAATGATCTAAAACAGAAATTTTGAAAAACGGAAAAGTAGGTGTTATCGGAAGCGGGAGCTGGGCGACAGCCATTTCCAAGATCCTGCTGGAAAATCTTCCATCCATACACTGGTTTATACGCAGTGAAGAGACCATTGAACTCTTCAGGCAATACAAAAATAACCCGGGTTACCTGCGGGGTGTGGAATTTGATACCGACAGGATTGTTTTCTCATCTGACATCAATGAGGTGGCAGCTGCCTGTGACACCCTGGTGGTGGTCATTCCATCGGCCTTTCTCTGCGATACCCTGGCACAGCTGACCGTCAGTCTGTCAGACAAATTCGTGGTGTCGGGGGTCAAAGGTCTGGTTCCTGTCGAAAATGTCGTGGTCGGGGAATTCCTGCATAAGAGTTACCAGCTCCCCTATACCTCCATTGGGGTGCTGGCAGGCCCCTGCCATGCCGAAGAGGTGGCTCTTGAAAAACTCTCCTATCTGACGGTCGCCTGCGGTGATGAAGACCGGGGCAGGGAGTTTGCCTCACTTCTGCAGTGCAGCTACATCAAAGCCAGCACCATCGACGATATCTGGGGAACCGAATACAGCTCGGTGATCAAAAATATCATTGCCATTGCCGCCGGCATCGCGCACGGACTGAGGTACGGGGATAACTTCCAGGCGGTACTCATCAGCAATGCCATTCAGGAGATCAAGCGGTTTGTCGATACGGTCCACCCCATCAACCGCGATATCAAGAGTTCCGTATATCTGGGCGACCTCCTGGTCACCGCCTACAGCCAGTTCAGCCGTAACCGCACCTTCGGGAACATGATAGGGAACGGCTACTCCGTAAGAACCGCCCAGCTCGAAATGCACATGGTGGCCGAAGGCTACTACTCGGTAAAAATCATCAGGGAAATCAACGAAAAATACAAGGTCGACATGCCCATCTGCGAGGCTGTCTACCAAATCCTGTACGGCGGGCGCTCCCCGCGCAAGGAGATCCTTAAGCTCACTGAAAAATTAACATAATACAACCATGGAAAACATCACGCTCAATTATTCAAGGACATTAGGCTTCATTGACACCGGGTGTATTGAAGCGCTCTCCGATGATATGGAAATGCACAACAAGTCACTTTGGGAGAAAACAGGAAAGGGAAATGATTTCCTGGGGTGGGTGACCCTTCCCGGAGAGATCACCGAGGCTACGCTCTCTGAGATGGAAGAGACGGCCCTTGTCATGAGGGCGAAAAAAATCGACCTGCTGGTTGTGATCGGCATCGGGGGTTCATACCTCGGGGCCCGTGCCGTCATCGATGCCCTCAGCGACCATTTTGCAGCCCTGAAGCCGCAGGAGGCTCCCCTGGTACTTTATGCCGGGCAGAACATCGGGGAGGACTATCTTGACGAATTGCGCGAACTCCTGAAAAACAAGGAATATGCCCTGATGGTCATCTCCAAATCAGGCACCACCACAGAGCCCGCTCTTGCCTTCAGGCTGCTGAAGCATGACATCGAAGAGAAATATGGCAAGCCGGAAGCCCGGGAGAGAATCATTGCCGTGACCGACGCCTCGCGGGGTGCCCTGCGTCAACTGGCGCAGTCGGAAGGCTACAGGACCTTTGTCATCCCCGACGATGTGGGGGGCCGTTATTCGGTACTCACCCCGGTCGGACTGGTCGCCATTGCCGTGGCCGGGTTCGACATCAGGGCGTTGGTGAAAGGGGCTGCCGACATGGCCGGTATGTCAGGACCTGCCATCCCCTTCAGCCAAAACCTCCCGGCACAGTACGCCGCTGTCCGCAACATCCTCTACCGCAGGGGCCGCATCATCGAAATCATGGTCAATTTTAACCCCAAACTCCACTATTTCAGCGAGTGGTGGAAACAACTGTTCGGCGAAAGCGAAGGCAAGGAAGGGAAAGGCATCTTCCCCGCCAGCGTCGATTTCACCTCTGACCTTCACTCCATGGGCCAGTATATCCAGGAGGGGGAAAGAAAACTCTTTGAGACGGTGATTTCGGTGAAATCACCCGACCGGACGGTGGTCATCCCCGCCGACCATGATAACCTCGACGGGCTCAACTTCCTTGCCGGGAAAAGAGTCGACCAGGTGAATAAAATGGCGGAACTGGGGACTGCTCTGGCCCATGTCGACGGTGGGGTACCCAACATTCTCATTGAGATTCCCCGCCTCAATGAATATTACCTGGGACAACTGATCTATTTCTTCGAACTTGCCTGCGGCATAAGCGGATATACCCTGAAGGTCAACCCCTTCGACCAGCCGGGCGTGGAAGCCTACAAGAGAAATATGTTCGCCCTGCTCGGAAAGCCGGGATTTGAGGAACAGACCAAAGCAATCAGGGCAAGGCTCGGAGAATAGTGATGCCGATGAAATCTGACCAGTATAAGGGATACCTGTTCGCCTTCCTGGCAACGGTATCGTTTTCCAACGTATATATCTTCAGCAAAGCCGCATTGAATGAGGTCCACCTCATCCAGTTCGGCTTTTACTGGTTTCTGATCGCCATGGTTCTGAACGGCATATGGTCGGCGCGACAGGGACAACTCAGGCAGCTCAGGCACCTCAGGCTTCCCCAGCTGAAGATCCTCATTCTCCTGGGTTTTCTGGAAATACTGACCAATTCCTCATTCTATCTATCTATCCACATCATTCCCGACCCTGCCGTCACCTCTTTCCTGGGAAACCTTTATCCCGTGATCCTCACCCTGGGAGGGGTGATCCTGCTGAAGGAGAAGTTTACCTGGCTGGAGTCCCTGGGGGTTCTGCTGGCCCTGGCAGGTGCCTTTATCATCAGCTATACCGGGGGTTCCACCCTTAAGAACATGTTCATCCCCGGAACACTGGTGGTGCTCTTCAACGCGTTCATGGCCTCCTCGGCTTCCCTGATCGGAAAGGTAAACATCAAAAAACTCTCTCCGGAACTGATCACCCTGAACCATACGGTATGGCTCTTTGTCTTCAGCACCATCCTCATGGTGGTTTTCCGAAAGCCTCTGGCCATCCCATCCACGGCCATGTTTAACATCGTCATAGGCTCCTTCCTGGGACCGTTCATGGGTGTGCTGATGATTTACTACTCCTTTAAATTCATGGAAGCCAGCCGCTCGTCGATTATTCAGAGCCTGAAAGGAATCGTGGTCCTGATTGGGGCATGGCTCTATTTCGGTACCCTTCCCCTGCCCCATCAGGTATGGGGAGGGCTGCTCACCGTAGCGGGAGTGCTGGTCATGACCCTCGCCCAGGCACGCCTTCTCAGGCTGGAAAGAAAAAAGCAGGCCGACGCCCCGGGCCAATAAGGCCGGAAGTGACCATTAAGGCGGAGAAGGTCTTTCAGCCCTTTGGCGGTGACTGCAGGTTATTCTTCCAGCAATGATCTGATCATTTCCTCACCAGGAAAAGGCTCTTCCATCCCGGGACCAATCAGCACCACGGGAATGATCTGTTGGTTTTCCAGGGCTGTCAGCACCAGTTCGTCGGGTGATATGGTCTCCCTTTCCCACAAATGGTGTGATTTCCACCTGATCGTGTCAAATGCCAGGAAGATCAGCTCAGTACAGTAAAGCCTGTCGGGCGACTGCACATCGAAGTTGAAATCATATTTTTGGGTCAGATAGCGGAAAGTCCTCTCCACCACCTCTGTTTTTGACTTTTCGTCAAGTCCGGTGACCCGGAGAATGAGGAAGTAGTCACCGTCGGTAAACTCCTCAATGGTGGAGAGTCTGACGCCGCGGCGGAGGGCTTCTGCAAACGATCCCCCGACGATGGCGGTCCCATGGTGGCGGACCACCTGAGGAAGCCACCACCATCCCGCCTTTTCGAGATCCTCCCTTTTTCCGGTATAGATGGCGGCATGGCCGAAGAACCCGGGAATGAACTTGTCGGTAAGGTGGGTGGGTGATTTGACCACCAGGATATCCAGGGGCTGAAGGTATTTATCAAGGAGTTGCTGTTCCCGGGGCCTGTGAATGTCAGGATTCAGGAGCCCCACGGAATTCCCGAAGAGACCGCTGGCCCAGTTGACGATATCGTATCCGGCCTCGTTGATCCGGTCCCCATCCCGGCAAAAGGCATAGCCGGCGAGGGCCCATCGCGATGCGGGAAGAGGCAGGGAGTCGGAAAGCCAGGGGTTTCCCTTTTTCCGCACCTGCGGGGAGAGCAGGTAACGGTGGGTTTTATCAAGTATTCCCCGTGGGATGCCATAAGCCATGTTTCCCCTGTTAATCATTCGCCGCAGGCGGGGATTGGGGTTGAAAATCTGATGATAACGGCCTGCCGAAGTGAGCAGCGAGGCCACAGCGCGGGGATCCTGGTCTGTTCTTACGGTAGCCTGGAGTATGGAATCGCAGCGCATTTGCTGTTGCAGATTTGCGAACAGCCCGTTCATGGCCGCCGCTGAAAAGAGACCTGCATGGCCTGCCGGAAAACGCCGGCTCAGCCGGCGGGTTTCCAGGGTCAGCCCATCGCTGACCCTGGAAACCTCCCTGATCAGGGAATCTGAAGCCCCCCCCTCGCGGGTAATCCGCGCCTCCCATGCCGTGGTGTCGCCGATAAAACCACGCCGTGCTGTCATACAGGAGGTCAGCAACAGGATGCCCGGCAGCAAAAACATAAGCCTCCCATACGCGCACCAAAAGCTGCACCCCTTTTCTCTTTCCGGCGGCGTTACCGGAAAATTGCGCCTTCCCAGACTCATAGGCCCTTAAGATAATGATGAGTTCTGCGAAGATCTGAATTTTGCACAAAATCTCATCATCGGGGTCTGTTAATTTGTTCTGGTTCTGGTCATTTTGAAAAGTTGGCTGGCCTGACCCGTGATGAATCCCGGAAAAAGCTTCCTGTCGCTGCCGTTTCCTGTGAATCCCCGTTCTGTCAGCTCAAAATAGGCATAGGTCCACTCCATCTCCTCCTCACCCGGGGCACCGGAGAACAGATAGCTTTCTACCACCGGGAGGGTTGCCGATTGCCGCAGGAGACTTCCTTCTTCTCCCTCGATCTCCTCTTTCATGGGAATGCCGGCATGTGTGAGCGCCTGGCAGGTTTCGTCAATCCCCGGCCATTCCGCCACATTCTGGGCATGAATGGCAGCAGCGAAATGATTGACGGCGTTACCATGCAGCAACACCCAGGCAGCATATTGTGAAACATCATTGATCCGCAACATCGCCTCCCGGGAGATCATTGGCCAGGGCCTGCGGAAATAGCCGGTCAGCTCGGCAGCCAAAATTTCCCCGGCCTCTTCATTCACGATTCCGTCTAATCCTAAACAATTCATCAGTTCTATCGCCACATCGGAAAGGAGATAGGGGGTATCCATGACAGCCTCATGGATGACATTGCGGGCCCACACCGGCAACTCCGCCACTTCCAGCTGGCTCACGAAAAAACGGGGGTACCGCTCATCCTTATGTTCGAAATGAGATGCCGTAATCTTTTGATGATCAAAGCGATAGCTTCCTGCAGCATGGTATCCCAGATGCGTAAGGAGATGGGACAGGGCCTCAATGCCTGCCGGCTGTTCGCCCGTAGCGATGTTTAATGTTCTGAATGCCAAATGGTCAATGACCAACCGACCTTTATGCGCTGCGACCATTTCCTGATATTTGCGGGCATAGGGGACCCTGCGGAGGTAACCCTCCCAGAGGCTGGAGAGTAACATCCCTGTCAGTTCACTTGCAGAAGTCTTCATAAAAGGCTTTTTACAGATTAAACTGAAAAAAAACCGTTGAGGTTACCCCTGCCGGCATGTTTGACAATACCCTGAAAAATGCAACCTTTTTGGGCGGTCAGTTTCTCCGCTTTCCTGTACGGATAAGTTCGGTGATTTGCTTACGTGAGATGGGGATGGTAGCTCCATGGGTTTCGGCAGTCAGGGCCCCGGCGGCATTGCCGAACCTGAGGGCTTCCGCCGGATTTCTCTCTTCGAGGTAGAGATGGAGAAACCCTGCGGAAAAGGCAGCTCCCGACCCCACCGTGTCGAGAAGGTCAATAACATATCCCCGGTCTTCGAAATAACGGCCCTGGCTGTCCACGCCAAAGGCCCCTGACTTACTGCGGGTCACCAGCACGACTTCCAGGTTATACTCACCGGCCAGTTCCTGGGCCAGGGCCCTCGACTCAAACTCAAAAAGACCCAGGAGATTCTTCAACTGGTAAAGTTCATTCTCCTTTACCCTGAGAATATGGGCCAGTCTGAGGCTTTCCCTGATCACTTCCGGGGTAAAGCAGTTTTTCCGGAGTTTCAGGTCGAGATATTTAAGGGCTCCCGGGGCGGCACCGAGCAGTTCCCTGAGCGTATTCCGGGAAATGGCCGCCCGCTGTACCAGGGTTCCGAAGCAGATACAGTCGGCTTCACCCGCCAGGGTGAGGATCTCAGGAGTCATCACTATGTGGTCGAAGGCCAGGTCAGAGGCGATGACATAATCGGGCCTTCCTTCGCTGCCCACCTTCACCATCGCTGTTCCCGTAGGAAATTGGGGGTCGGTTTGGACATATTCACGCGTGATGACCAGTTTGGAGAGCATTTTCAAAGCCTCCTCCCCGTCCTGGTCGTTTCCGACCCGCGACACCAGAATTCCCTGGTTCCCCAGGGTGTTGACGCGGTATACCAGGTTAACGGGAGCACCTCCCATTTTCCTGCCATCCTGAAAGACGTCCCATACCAATTCCCCGAATGCGACTATTTTCTTTTGCATAACCGGTCATCTACCGGTACAAAAGTACGAAAATATCACGCCCCTTGTGTCAGATTTAACTTCATCAGAAAGTCATCGAGGACCTCTTCCAGTTTGGGGTGGCCTATTTCTTCGAGGTCGTAGTAAACTCTGGTCGAAGGCTTATTGATCTTGATCAGCCGGTTCAGGTCGATGGGGGTGCCGATGATAACCGAATCGCAATCGGTATTATTAATGGTGGTTTCGAGGTCTTTGACCTGTTCAGGGCTGTATCCCATGGCGGGCAGCAGGGTGCCGATGTTGGGATAGGTGCGGAAGGTCCCTTCCAGGGTTCCCGACAGATAAGGCCTGGGGTCGACCAGCGCGGCAGCGCCGAATTTACGGGCGGCCACAATGGCAGCGCCGATTTTCATCTCTCCGTGGGTCAGGGTGGGACCGTCCTCTACGGCAAGGACCCTTTTGCCCCTGATCAGTGAAGCATCATCGACATGAATGGGACTCACCCCGTCGATGACCACGGCTCCGGGATTGACCGCTTCGATATTCCGGCGGACTTCAGCCACCGATTCAGGATCGGCAGTATCTATCTTATTGATGATCACCACATCGGCAGTGAGCAGGTTGATCTCACTCGGATAGTAGGATATTTCCGCTCCCGCACGGTGGGGATCGGCCACCACAATCGAAAGATCAGGGCGGTAGAAGGGAAAATCGTTGTTCCCACCGTCCCATAAAATCACATCGCACCCGTCGGGATCATTCTCGGCAGCATGGAGTATGGCTTCATAGTCCACCCCCGAATAGATGACATTGCCCCTGACAATATGGGGTTCATACTCTTCAATCTCTTCAATGGTACATTTATGTTTCACCAGGTCCTGAAGTGTGGCATAACGCTGTACCTTTTGTACCGAAAGGTCGCCATAGGGCATCGGATGCCTGACAGCCACCACTTTCACTCCCTTCTCCATAAGAATACTGACGATCTTACGGCTGGTCTGGCTCTTGCCGGAACCTGTGCGGGTGGCACATACCGATATCACGGGTTTGGTACTGCTGAGTTCCGTCTGCCGGGGCCCCAGCAGCAGAAACTCGGCCCCCAGGGCATTCACCTGCGCGGCAACCCTCATCACAAACTGGTTGCGGACATCACTATACGAAAAAACACAAATATCAACACCCAGGGTTTTGATCAACTCATTCAACTGGCTCTGATGATAAATGGGAATCCCCTCAGGATAAAGGGTCCCCGCAAGGTCGGCCGGATATCTGCGACCGTGGATATCGGGAATTTGGGCGGCAGTGAATGCCACCACCTGAAAATCAGGATTATTCCGGAAATAAGTATTAAAATTATGAAAATCCCTTCCGGCTGCGCCGATGATGATTACATTCTCTCGTCTCATAGGTTTGAATTTTTCCTGAAAATTACGCCTGGAAGAGTTTCAAAAAAACGACAAAACTCACTTTCTCACACTAATTTGTCGAGGCGACTGGCATCGAGGCGCAAAAATATAAAGAGAAGCACGGTAAACGCCCAGAGGGAAGAGCCTCCATAACTAAAAAAGGGCAAAGGAATGCCGATGACAGGCATCAGTCCGATGGTCATCCCGATATTGACCGTGAAATGAAAAAAGAGAATGGTCGCCACGGAGTAGCCGTAAATTCTGGAAAAGGCCGACCGTTGTCGCTCGGCAAGCATAACCAGGCGAATAAACAACAGGATAAAAAGAAAGATGACCACCACAGAGCCTACAAATCCCCACTCCTCACCCACGGTACAGAAAATAAAATCGGTGCTTTGTTCGGGGACGAAGTTGTACTTGGTTTGTGTGCCCTGGAGGAATCCCTTTCCCCAAAAGCCTCCCGACCCTATGGCAATTTTACTCTGGTTAACGTTATAGCCAGCCCCCAGGGGGTCGGACTGAATTCCCAGCAACTCGTTGATCCGGTCACGATGGTGCTGCTCAAGGATCTGATTGAAGACGAAATCGACAGAATAGGTGAACGCCACCGATGACAGGAACACCACGATGATGATCATGGTTCTCTTCATCCTTTGCTTCAGGACCCTGAAGATTATCCACGCCACCGTGGGGATCAACCCTCCCAGAACGATAAACTCAGGATCGAGGCCCGTTCCGGCGATCTGGTCTGTCAAATACACCACCCCTGTCATTCCCATGGTAATTCCCAATACGATATATATCAGTTTAAATCTCTGGTTCAGGATGTAATGGGCCAGTAGCGCGCCGAGGAAGAGGATCATCAGCAGGATATAGTTGGGGACCAGCAGGGAAAGGATGAAAAGGAGCACCGTCAGGACGGCAAAGAAGAGGACCACCCCCGAGAGACCCTCACGGTAAAGGACCAGCAGAAAGGAGACAAAAACGATAGCGCTTCCCGTGTCGGGTTGCAGCAGGATCAGCAGGGCAGGGACGGCAATGACGGCAATCACCCTGGCCACCGCTCCCGGAGAGCTGAACCTGAAATTATACCCGCTCATCAGTTTGGCCACCGCCAGGGAGGTGGCAAACTTGGCAAATTCAGCCGGCTGTATCCGGAACTCCCCGACGATAAACCACGATTTGCTGCCATTGATCTCAACTCCTGCAAATAGGACCAGAATAAGCAGAAAAACGGTCAACCCATAAAAAACCCAGGTGAAAAAAACGAAGAAATTAGATTCTATAATCAGGATGGTAAAGCCGATGATCAGGGCGGCCACGATCCATATCATCTGTTTTCCGTAGCGCTGTGAGAAATCGAGGATGCTTTTGTGGGACTCATCATATACCGCAGCATAAATATTGATCCATCCCAGCAGGGAAAGTGCCAGGAACAGGAAGAAAGTGATCCAGTCGATATTTGCCCAGAGTTTATTCCTCGTCGCCACTTTCGGGTATTTTTACGGGGTTCATCAGGTTAGCCTTGAGCATTGACTCTTCAAGCCAGAGCCTTTGGCCGGAAATGGTGTCGTTGAGGTACTTTTCGATCACCAGGCTTGCAATGGGTGCCGCATAGGTGGCTCCCCAGATGCCGTTTTCGACATACACCGAGATGGCGATTTTCGGGTTTTCCTTCGGGGCAAAGGCCATAAAGACCGAATGGTCGGCACCATGAGGATTCTGGGCTGTTCCCGTTTTTCCGCAGGCTGCCACCTCAGGAATCGCGGAACGGCCACCGGTGCCCCCCGGCTGCATCACCATCTCCATTCCTTTGATCACCGGATCGAAATACCGCCTGCTGATACCGCTCTCGTGCCGGACCCGGAACTTATCAGGAATCTCCCGGCCTTCTATCTCCTTGACAATGTGGGGAATATAATAATGCCCACGGTTGGCCAGCATGGCACAGTAGTTGGCCAGCTGCAGGGGAGTGATGCCCAGTTCTCCCTGCCCTATCGACAGAGAAATGATGGGAAGGGCCCTCCAGCGTGATCCTTTGAAAACATAACGCTCATAATAGTCCGACGTGGGAACCATACCCCTGAGCTCGTTGGCCAGGTCAGACCCCAGGGTCCTCCCGAAGCCAAAATCCAGCATATGCTCCCTCCATGCATCATAAGCCTTCCTGATGTCGTTGTATTTCGGATTCTCCAAAATCGCCCTGAAGGCATAGACATAATAGGCATTGCATGATTTGGCAATCGATTCCACGACCTCAAACGACTGGTTGTGGTGGCAAGCCACCCTGAAGCTGCCGGAACTGTAGCCGTGGGCACAGTAGAAATGGGTATCGGTGGTGATGGCACCCTCTTCAAGGGCTACCAGGGCCTGGGCCATCTTAAAGGTGGACCCCGGAGGATAGGAAGCCATCAGCGCCCTGCTGAAAAGTGGCTTTAAGGGATCGGCAGCCAGGCGTGAATAGTTATTCCCCCTTTCCCTGCCCACCAGAAGATTGGGATCATAGGAAGGGGCATTGACCAGGGCCAGCACTTCCCCGGTCGAGGGCTCTATGGCTACCACGCTCCCCTTTTTATTCTGCATCAGTAGTTCGGCATACTCCTGGAGCCGGGAATCGAGGGTAGTGGTCAGGTTATGGCCAATGCGGGCAATAGTGTCTATCTCCCCCTCGAGGTAACTCCCCTGTATGCGGTTGTGCACATCGACCATGAAATACTTCACACCCTTATCTCCCCTGAGCTCCTCCTCATAGGCGGCTTCTATACCGCTGATCCCGATATAATCACCCGACTGGTAATAGGAATTGGTATCGATCAGGGCCTGGGTCACCTCCCCGACATATCCCAGAGCATGGGCAGCCATTGGACGGGGATACTCCCTCAGGGTCCTGGACTGGATATAGAACCCTTTCATTTTGTAGAGCATCTCCTGGATCGAGGCATACTTTTCATGGGAGATCTGCTTAACGATGACCGAAGGCTTGTATCTCGAATAAACAGCCGCCTTCTTCAGTTCGGTCCGGAAAAAATCAACGGGGACATCGAGGATCGCGGCAAAGGCCACCGTATCAAATTTACCGGTCTCGCGGGGAATCACCAGCAAATCGTAAGCCGCCTTGTTATAGACCAGGAGTTCATGGTTGCGGTCGTATATCAGACCACGGGCCGGGTACTGCACTACCTTGCGCAGGGCATTGTTGTCGGCAAATCTCTTATAGGTCGAATCGGCTACCTGTATCTGAAACAGCCTGAGCGCGAAGATGATGCCCACAATTACAAATACTGTTGTAATTAATGTCTTACGACCCGAAAATGGTACCACAATTCTTCCTCCGTTTACTTTCTGAACATTATAAACTGGCTCAGTATGATGATCACCAGGGTAAATACTGAACTCGCAAAGCTTCTCATCACGGTTCTGAAGAAGTTCTCAAAACTGAATATCTCTACAAAAAAGAGAAAAAAATGGTGGATGAGTACCAATATGGCAGAATAGGTAAGGAACCAGCCCCAACCCGTCTGGCGCAGTCCCGGGTAGTCTGACTGGTCCGACTCTTTCATGGTGATCAGCCCGATGACGGGTGATCGCATATACCCCATTAATACAGAAGCAGAGGCATGCAACCCCGGGGAGTTGGAGAACCAGTCAATGGTCATTCCCAGGATAAAAGAGAGGATCAACACCAGATAACGGGGCGTTGACAGGGGCAACAGCAGAATAAAGAGGACATAGAGAAAGGGATTAAGAAACCCTCCCAGATGGATCTGGTTAAAGATCAGCACCTGCAGGAGGACCACCACCACAAAAAGGAGCGGGTATTTAATCCATGTCCTCATCTCTGCTATTCATTTTGCTGATGGTTTCTATCTCGTTTTTATGGGTATTTTCGATCACCTCCACGTAGGTCAGCGCCTTGAAATCGACGGAAAGCTTCACCCTGATGCTGTAGAAATTGTCTCCTCCTCCTTTTTCGAACGATTCCACGGTTCCCAGCAGGATGCCCTCGTGGAAAAAGGTGGAGTATCCGCTGGTGACGACGGTATCGCCCACAACCAGGTCAACGTGGAACGGGATTTCATTGAGCTGGGCGATGCGGTAATTTCCGCCATCCCAGGCCAGGGATCCGAAGTAGTTGTTCCTGGCCAGTTTGGCCGATACATTCCACCGGGTATTCAGCAGTGACAATCCTGTGGAGTAAGATGGCGACACATGGGTGATAATTCCGGCCACCCCGCCCACGGTGACTATCCCCATGTCGGGGCGTATCCCGTCGTTCAGGCCTTTGTCGAGGGTGAGAAAATTCTGCTGCCTGTTGATGGTATTGCTGATCACACGCGCCGCGATGTAATTGTATCTGACCTCTCCGCCAGGGCCCTCTGCCAGAAGCGAATCTGGTATTCCGGGGAGCACGGCGGCCACCTCCAGTTGTGTGCGCAAACGGGCATTCTCTTCGGCAAGTTCACGGTTTACGGCAGGCAACCTGAAAAAATCTCCTATCTTGCTGGAACTCTCATAAATCTTCCCTGTTATTTTCCCCGAGGTATTCAGGAATCTGGATTTCTGGTACCGGTTATAATTAAAGACGAAAATAAAGGAAATAATTTCCAGAAGCAGAAAGAGCAGCAGAAGATGATTTTGCAGAATGAACCTGAAGAGATTTCTCATAATCCGCCATTGTCGCTTACCTGATCAGGAATGAGAATTTATCCACGTTTTTCAGGGCGATTCCGGTACCGCGGACCACCGCTCTGAGGGGGTCGTCGGCGATATTAAAGGGAATTCCTATCTTGGCGCTCAGACGTTTGTCGAGGCCACGGAGCAGGGAGCCCCCGCCAGCCAGCCAAATGCCATTTTTCACGATATCGGCATAGAGTTCAGGGGGAGTCTGTTCCAGGGCGCTGAGGATGGCCGCATCGATTTTCGAAAGCGACTTCTCGAGGCAGTGGGCAATCTCCTTGTAGGAGACGGGCACTTCAATGGGAAGGGCGGTCATCTGGTTGGGCCCCTGTACCACAAAGTCCTTGGGAGGATTATCCAGCACCGGCAGGGAAGAGCCCACCTGGATCTTGATCTCTTCGGCAGTTCGTTCACCCACCTTGATGTTATGCTGATGGCGCATATACTCCATGATGTCATTGGTCAGGTCATCACCGGCAATCCTGATGGACTTGTTGGTGACAATACCGCCCAGGGAAATAACGGCTATTTCGGTGGTTCCCCCGCCGATATCGATCACCATATTCCCTTCGGGGGCTTCCACATCGAGGCCGATGCCTATGGCTGCCGCCAGAGGTTCGTAAATCATGTAGACCTCACGGCCCCCGGCATGCTCTGAAGAGTCACGGACAGCACGGATCTCCACCTCAGTACTGCCTGAGGGTATGCAAATCACCATCTTCAGGGCAGGAGAGAAGAACTTGGACTTGGGACTGATCATTTTGATCATACCCCTGATCATCTGTTCCGCAGCGTTAAAGTCAGCGATGACCCCGTCGCGCAGCGGCCTGATGGTTTTCAGGTTGGCATGGGTCTTCCCCTGCATCTGCCGCGCCTTCTCTCCGATAGCCACCAACTTCTCGGTCTTGATGTCAATGGCTACTATCGAGGGCTCATCGACCACGATTTTATCATTGTGAATGATGATGGTATTAGCAGTGCCTAAGTCTATCGCAATTTCCTGTGTGAGAAATGAAAATAATCCCATTTTGTATTATCCTTTACTATTGGTTGATGTGAATGGTATCAATGTCTGAAATGGCGGCGCCCCGTGAAGAGCATGGCAATTCCCGCCTCGTTGCAGGCGTCGGTCACCTCCTGGTCACGTATGCTCCCCCCGGGCTGGACAATAAAACGGATGCCGAATTCTGCTGCTGTTTCCACGCTGTCGCGGAAGGGAAAGTAGGCATCAGAAATGAGGACAGCCTCCTGGATGGCCACTCCCTCCTTCAGACGGAAGCGGGGAATGGTAAGCTGCCGCAGGCTGTCGAGACGATTGGGTTGCCCCATGCCGGCTCCTGTAAGCCAGAAGGCACCGTTGTTGTTTTCCGTCACCAGGGCTATGGCGTTGCTCTTCAAATGCTTGCAGGCCATCACCCCGAACCGGGCAAGGTTCATTTTGCGCTGGTCGAAAAGGGCTGTGGTGACACAGCTGAAATTGGTATCCCCTCCTTCGTCCTCATCCTGTACCAGCAAGCCACCGCTGACCGAACGGATCACTTTCTCTCCGGTAAGGGCAGGTTTCACGGGCATCACCAGGAGCCTGAGGTTTTTCTTGCGGGCGAAGATCTCCCTGGCTTCCGGGGTAAATTCCGGAGCTATGATGATCTCGGTAAACCTCTTTCCCAGCCACGAAGCTAAAGCTCCGTCAACCACGGAAGTAAAGCAGACGATGCCCCCGTATGCCGACACAGGATCTCCGGCCCATGCCAGTTCCAGGGCTTCCATAGAGGCAGGGGCCACGGCCAGGCCGCAGGGGTTGAGATGTTTCACCACTGACACGGCCACCATATCGCCGGGGAGATGGGCAGCATGAAGGGCGTCGGACGCCGATTTCCAGGCGGCATCGGCATCGAGAAGGTTATTATAGGAGAGTTCCTTGCCCTGCAAGACCTCAGCACCTGCCAGAGTCGCCCGTGAAGCTTCCGGAAACCTGAAAAAAGCAGCCTGCTGATGAGGGTTCTCCCCATAGCGGAGAGGCTGTCCGTCACAGAGGGTCAGCCTCAGCTCCTGGTCATCACCGGGAGAGAACCATGAAAATATGGCAGCGTCGTAACGCGAGGTGACGGCAAACGCCCTGGCGGCAAACCACCGGCGCTCCTCCAAGGTGGTCTCCCCGTTCTCTTTCTGAAGCAACTCAAGAAATGGGAGGTACTCCTTCACGGAAGGAATCACCACCACGTCGGCGTAATTCTTGGCGGCAGCCCTGATCAGGGAAATTCCGCCGATGTCGATCTTTTCGATCACGCCGGATGCCGGTGCCCCGGAGGCTACCGTGGCTTCAAAAGGATAAAGGTCCACCACCACCAGGTCAATCTCCGGAATTTCATATGCCGAGAGCTGGCCCAGATCCTCTTCCTGGTCCCTGCGAGCCAGAATGCCTCCGAAAACTTTGGGATGCAGGGTCTTCACCCGCCCCCCCAGAATGGAAGGATAACCGGTAAGACCCTCCACAGGTTCCACGGGAACCCCCAGGGAAGCAATAAACTGCTGTGTTCCCCCGGTACTGAAAATCCTTACTCCCAGAGCATGCAGAGCCCTGATGATCTCATCAAGGTTCTCCTTATGGTAAACCGAAATCAACGCACTCCTGATCTTTTTCCTGTCAGCCATTTCCCATTCCGATTAGTCGGCAAAGATAGCAAAAACACCTTAGCAATAAGGGATTTTCACCTTACCGATAGAATTATTAAACTCAATTTGAAATCTCCAATGCTGTAACAATGCGTAAATTTAATCGACTTATTCCTTGTTCGCAGGTGACGCCCCCTGTCAGGTAAAAATTTTAACAAATTTTATAAAAGGGAGGGAACATCGCTTAACTTTTCGGGGTACTGAGAAGAAACGATGCCGTTGCCACGATTAGTATATGAAAGTTACACATCGGAGTTTCACTCCTTAAGGGTGAATAAGCTGAGGACCCTGTTGTCCTTTCAGGGAATTACCATCGGAATTTCCGCCACTATTTCGGTTTTGATGGTAACCGGTTCCCTGGAGCATTACATCCGTAACAGTCTGAATCCCTGGGAAGCAACATGGTCTTGATTCAGAAGTGGCCGTGGACACCTCCTGAGGGAGAGACGGAGCACCCCTGATGGGAATACCTCAACAGACTGACCGTCAGCACATCGCACCTCGACCCGGTGGTGGCCATGAACGCCGTCTGACCAGATCCCCCTTTCAGCTGATGCTGAAAAAAATCTTACTGATTGACAGATAGATGGTCAGTCCCAGGATGTCGTTCATGGTGGTGATAAAGGGTCCTGTGGCCAGGGCGGGGTCAATTTTGAGCCTGTTAAGGAGCAGGGGGATCACGGTACCAAAGACGGAGGCAAAAATGATGACCACGAAAAGGGAGAGGGAGACTGCCCAGGTGAGGTTCATGCTATCGCTGAAGAAGTAGTTATAGGCAAAAATCAGGGAGGCGAAAGCCAGGGCGATGATCAGGGCTACGGAAAACTCCTTGAAAAGTTTCCGCCCTGTCGACTCGAAATCGCGCACGCCACTGGCGATGCTCTGCACCACGATAGAGCTGGACTGTACGCCCACGTTTCCCGCCATAGCGGCAATCAGGGGAATAAAAAAGGCCATGGCGGGAACCAACTGGAGGGCACTTTCATTGGCCCCGATTACCCGGGCCCCGAGAATTCCCCCGGTCAGCCCGATCAACAACCAGGGGAAACGGGCACGCGTCAGGGTCCACACCTTATCACCCGGAACGACATCACCCACGATACCCGAAACCATCTGGTAATCCCTCTCCGCTTCCTCACGCATCACATCGATGACGTCATCAAAGGTGATCCTTCCTTTCAGACGGCCGATCTCATCAACCACGGGAATGGCCACAAGGTCATACTTCTCCATCATCCTGGCCACCTCCTCCTGGGGAGTGTCGGTCTCCACGGCCTTGACTTCGGGATTGTAGAGATTGGAAATCCGGGTATTGGTATTGTTGAGTAACAGTTTTTTGAAGGAGAGAACTCCCTTCAGCTTATTGCTGTCGTCGACCACATAGACATAATAGATATCATCGACATCTTCGGCCTGCCGGCTGATCTCCTTCAGGCAGGTGGCTACCGTCCAGTTTTCGTTGACCGTCACCAGTTCCTTGGCCATGATTCCCCCGGCCGTATCCTCGTCGTACTCGAGCAGGTCGACGATATCACCGGCGACCTCCATATCCTCAATCTCATTGAGCACCGAGTTCTTGACCTCCTCGTCGAGGCTGCCCAGAATGTCGGCAGCATCGTCGGAATCCATAAATTCGATGTACTGCCGGGCAATAACATCGGGCGGGAGGGCATTGACCAGCTTGTTCCGTTCATCGTCGGGAATCTCCACCAACACATCGGAAGCCAGATGGGGGTCGAGCAGCAGGTAAACAAACATGGCCTCATCAAGATTCAGCACTGCCAGGATTTCGGCAATATCGGCCGGGTGGAGGTCGTGTACCAGGGCCCTGATCTCCGTTTCATTCCCCGAATCGATCAGTTTTCTGATCTCATCCACATAATTCCTTGTCGCATCAAAACTCATGGGATCCTCCTTTCAGTTGTTCCAGTTGACGGGTTAATAATTCAAATTCCATGGGGGAGAGTTGTTCCGCCCTTCTCCCTGCGAACTCCTCAGGCACCTTTATTCCCAGGGGTTTCAGGGCGTTCCCCAGCATTTTCCGGCGTTGGTTGAAGGCACTTTTCACCACGGTGAAAAAAAGTTTTTCATCGCATGCCAGGGAGTGGCGCTCGTTGCGCCGGAGTCTGATGACCGCCGATTTCACCCTGGGTGGCGGTGAAAACACCTGCTCCCCTACCGTGAAAAGATATTCAATATCATAAAAAGCCTGAAGCAGAACGCTCATGATGCCGTAGGTTCTGTTCCCCGGGGGGGCGCTGATCCTTTCGGCCACCTCTTTCTGCACCATCCCCACCACTTCACCGGCCAGGTCACGGTGTTCCAGGATCCTGAAAAAGATCTGGCTGGAAATGTTATAAGGGAAATTGCCAATCACGGAAAAGGGACCCGGGAATAATCCCTGCAGGGGAATTTTCAGGAAATCGCCTTCCACCACCCTGTCGGCGATTCCGGGGAAATGAGACCTCAGATAGATCACCGATTCGGTGTCGATTTCAACGACCCGCAAGTCGACTCCGGGTATTTCCAGCAGATAACGGGTGAGCACGCCCATTCCCGGGCCGATCTCCAGAATCCGGAGATGAGCTTCCTGCCGCAGGCTTCCCACGATTTTACGGGCAATATTCTGATCCTTCAGAAAATGTTGCCCCAGATTCTTTTTTGCCCGCACATACTGCATCTCTCTTTTACCCGTTTTGTTTACCCTGACAGATCATTTGACACCCGTCAAGTCAAAGGTTTTTACTAATTTTGCGTTTGTTTACCGGCATTTTCCCACCGGCAAGAGAACGGGCGGTAAAATTAACAACTTTTACCGCGTTTTCAGGTTCGTTGATTTGGATATTTAACACAAAAGAAGAGTTTGAAAAAAAAGGTTAAAGCAACACTCAAATACCTCTTTTTTTTCGCCGTGGGGGCGGTGATATTCTGGTTGATATACCGGGACCAGGATTTTGAGATGATGAAAAGTGTTCTCCGGAACGATGTTAATTATTTCTGGGTGTGGGTTTCCCTGCTGATCGGGATTCTGAGTCACATTTCCAGGGCCATCAGATGGAACCATCTGATAGAGCCTCTGGGGACCAGGCCGGGGTTACTCAACACTTTTCTTGCCGTGATGACCGGCTACCTGATGAACCTGGTCATTCCCCGTATGGGCGAGATCTCGCGGTGCGGCGTTCTGGCCAAATACGAGAAAATCTCCTTTGCCCGCCTCATAGGAACCGTGGTCACCGAAAGAGTGATCGACGTGCTGATCCTGCTCCTGATGACGGTGATAGCCATCATCGCCCAATCGGGATATATTATCGGTTTCCTCAGGCAAAATCCCGAAATGCAGGAAAAGGCGATATCCAAGGTCACCTCGCCGGTTCTCCTGGGAAGCCTCGCAGTGGGGCTTCTTTTGGTGATCACCCTCAGAAAGAAAATTGCCGCTTCCCGGTTTTTCAAAAAGATAGGGAACACCCTGCTGCATCTGAAAGAGGGTATTAGCTCCTTCAGGCACGTGAAAAAGAAGGGAGCCTTGATTTTTCACTCCTTTTTCATTTGGATCATGTATTATTTCATGCTCTATACGGCCTTTTTCGCCTTTGATTTCACCAGGGAACTCTCGCCCCTGGCAGGGCTGACCACCTTTGTGATGGGGAGTTTCGGCATGCTGGCGCCTGTGCAGGGAGGACTGGGAACCTGGCATTTTATGACCAAGGAAGCGTTGGCCCTTTATGGTGTCACCAATGAAAACGGCATCATCTTCGCCTTCGTGGCCCACACCACCATGAACCTGCTGCTGATTATCCTGGGGCTCCTCTCCCTTATGGCCTTACCCCTTGCCAACCGTGACAAATAACGGGGGCACCGGGAATGAATACCGAACTTTTCATAGCGCGCAGGCTCTTTACAGGAAGAGAAAACAAACAGCAGTTGTCGGGCAGGATCATCACCATTGCCCTGACCGGCATCTCTCTGGGAATCGTCCTGATGCTGGTGGCGGTAGCCGTCGTCACAGGGTTTAAGAAAGAGATCAGGGACAAGGTGATTGGCTTCGGAGCGCACATTCAGGTGGTCAACTTCGATACCAACATGTCCTATGAGACCGCCCCGGTGAGCATCCTTCAGCCTTTTCTTCCGCGACTGACGAAGATGGAAAATATCCGTTCGGTCACCCCCTTTGCCACAAAACCGGGGATCATCAAAACCGGGGAAAACATCCAGGGAGTGGTTCTTAAAGGGGTCGATGCGACCTACAACTGGGATTTTTTCACCTCACACCTGACCCGGGGCACCCTGCCCGATCTTTCGGGGCCCCGTTCCCAGGAGGTTCTGGTGTCTGAGAACCTCTGCAAACTCCTCCATCTCGACACAAATGATCCTCTTTTCATGTTCTTCATCAACGAAAATGAGAGGGTTCCCCGTATCAGGCAGTTTCGCATCAGCGGTGTTTACCGCACCAACCTGCAGGAATTCGACGACCTCTTTGTCATCGGCGACTTACGCCAGGTCAGGAACATCAACAATTGGGATTCCCTGCAGGTGAGTGGTTTCGAGATCCTGGCCGATGATTTCCGCAAACTGGGTATGATCTCACAGCAGGTCAGGGAGGCCGTTACTTTTTACAATTCCGAACAAGGCTCCACCCTGCGTACGGTCACCATCATGCAGAAATTTCCCCAGATTTTCGACTGGTTGTCGATCCTCGACATGAATGTATGGGTCATCCTCACCCTGATGGTTCTGGTGGCAGGGTTCAACATGATTTCGGCGTTGCTGGTCCTTATCCTGGAAAGGAGCAGAATGATAGGCACCCTGAAGTCCCTGGGAAGCCCGAACAGCAGCATCAGGAAGATCTTCCTTTACCTGTCAGCTTTCCTGATCTCCAGGGGTCTTTTCTGGGGTAACCTCCTGGGAATCCTTATTTTACTGCTTCAGAAATTTTCCGGGATCTTAAGGCTTGACCCCTCTTCCTATTATATGGAGATCGTCCCCGTACATCTTACGCTGCCCCAGTTTCTGTTGCTCAATGCAGGGGTTCTGGTCGTGACCCTTATGATGCTGATGTTGCCTGCCCTGTATATCAGCAAGATATCGCCTGAGAAAACCCTTCGTTTTGACTAGTGGATTATGGTATTTCTAAAGAAGGAGAGGTGATGGGCTTTGGCAGACTCGAACTGGAGAGGGCCCTGGCGGCAGGGTTGCCCGGGGTGGAAGCGCACCTGCAGATGCTTCCCCCGGGGCGGGAGTTTACCGACCCCCGGCAGGTTCCTGCAAGTGCCCGTGAAAGCGGGGTGCTGGTCCTGCTCTTTCCCGTTGACGGAAGGGTCCACACCTGTCTGATCAAACGTCCCGGCCACATGAAAGTCCATGCCGGACAGGTCAGTTTTCCGGGAGGCAGCAGGGAACCCGGCGATGCCTCGACTCTGGAAACCGCCCTCAGGGAGGCCCACGAGGAGACAGGCCTGGAAATCTCCATCCTGGAATTCGTAAAACCTCTTACTCCACTCTACATTCCAGTGAGTGGATTCCTGATCTACCCCTATCTGGCTTGGAGCTCACAAATTCCCCGGTTCACACCTCAGCCCGGCGAAGTGGAGAAAATCCTGCTTTACCCGCTTCCGGCAGGAGCCGCGAAGTTGCCGGTGACCACTTCCCTGATGGCCACAGTGACCGGATGGATGGAAGTCCCCTCCCTTCCCTGTGAGGGAGAGGTCATCTGGGGGGCCACAGCCATGATCCTCAGTGAAGTTGCGGGGATTATCGCCCTGATCAAAGGGACGTCGCAGCCCTCAGATCCTGATTAAAGGGGCATCGAAGCCTTCGGTTCCTGACCGGAAGGACGTTGCAGCCCTCAGATCCTGATTAAAGGGACGCCGTTGCAGTCAGGGAGTCATAGTTC
>CAYWUJ010000010.1:0-76078 GCA_964461455.1 uncultured Prolixibacteraceae bacterium
GACAATAAAGATTCCATATGTTTGCAGCCGTTTTGAAAAAAGCGGCTGTTTTTTTACAGCCATACTTTTAAAAATTGATTTTCAGATAATTAAAGTCGCCGGCCATCAGATGCCGGAGCCGTTATGAAGTTAAAATACAAAGACTTTGTCATCATTATCTTTCTCAGCGGAGTGCTGGTATATGCCGCATGCAGGAGGAACAACATCCTTCCGCTGAAGAAAATGGAGTCCCCGGCAACAGAGAGCGTCCTTGCCGGCCAATGGCAGGACACCATAGAGCACCGCAATTTCCGCATCATCGCCCATCCCGAACAGGGGCTGATGGTTTACCACCACGACGGGCGCCTGCTTGCAGGCCTTCCCGGCGTCAGAGCAGGGGCTCTGCGCCTCGATGCCGGCTATATCATGGGGAATGACACCATAGACTTACTGTGGTGCCGCAGCAATGACACTGCCGATCTCCCCTGTTTCAGGATTCTCGATGACGGAAGCCTGGCCGTCGTGGAAATCTGACGCCCCCGCCGTCAAAAGCCAAACACCGCCTTCATCCAGGCTGCAGCCATCAGATGGCTTCCCGCCACTGAGGGGTGAACACCATCGGCCGACCACCAGGATGCCGGGGCCTGGCCCATGGCCTCATCAAACACCTTCTGGAAAGGAACCCAAACCGTTCCGAATTCCCGGCTCAGCTTCGCAGCCACTTCCCTGTACCCCCTTACCGGGTCCACCCAGCTGCTGTCGACAGCCGTGGTCCCCGGCAGGGCAAAGGGCTCACAGAGAACCAGCTTCACCGCAGGCAAAAGCTCACGGGTGCGTGAGAGCAACTGCCGGTAATCCTGCTCATACCTCTCCAGGGTTCCGTCATAATGCCCATTGCGCATATGCCAGTAATCATTGATCCCAATCAGGATACTCAGGATATCGGGCTTCAGGTCGAGACAATCCTTCTGCCACCTTTCTGCCAGCTGGTAAACCTTGTTGCCGCTGATTCCCCGGTTATAAACCACCGGTTCCCGGGCCGCCAAATGGTCCATAATCCCCGCAGCCGCGAAAAAGGCATATCCCCCACCCAGGGATCCCCCTGCGTTGGGAAGCTCCCGGTTTTTGTCACGCCCCGCATCGGTAATCGAATCCCCCTGAAAAAGAACCACCCCCTTTTCAGGAAGCGTCATGAGCTTCCGCCTTTTGGGAACCGCGGCCTCCACCACTGAAGGAACCAGCGCCACTGCAGCCGCGGCAGCCGCTGCCTTGCCTAAAAATGCTCTTCTGGAATTGATCATCATCTTGAAAATTTGGTTGTTTCTAAAGCTTATGATGCAAATTTAAAGTTTAACCCCGGTTTTCTTCCCGCCGAACATAAGAATATCCTAAAAAAAAGGAGCCCCCCTCCTGCCCGATGACCCGAATTACCCGGCGACCGGGGAAAACCTGCAAGCGGGAAAAACCAGTAGGCGGGGGAACCTGTGACCGGGGTAATAAACGGGCCTGGTTACCGACGGTCCGGGAAACGGAAACAGAGCGAACTATTTTAATTACAGACACCTCCTAACTAAAATTCACAGCCAAAATAATTTTCTTTAAAAAATTTTTAACTAACATTAGGATTTATTAAAATTTGTTTCATAACTTAGCTCTATAATTAAACCGGGTCGTATGAATCCAGCGGGTTTTAAAAATGACGCCAAGTTGACAGGAAGTGAGTTGAAGCAATTCCGGCTAAAGAAGAACATACTCAGGATCCTGTATAAGGAGAGTTCGCGCACTGCGCCTGAACTGAGCAAGCTTTTAGGGATCAGCATGCCCACCACCCTGGTTTTGCTCAATGACCTGGTCACGGAAGGCATGGTGGTTTCACTGGGCACCGGGCAATCCACCGGGGGGAGGAAACCTTCGCTTTACGGTCTTTCCGACGAGTCGGCTTTTGTGATCGCCTGTGATATGGGCCGTTTCTCGGCGAAGATGGCCATCTTCAACTGCCGTAACGAGCGGATCACTCCCCTGACCTTCATTGACACGCACATCGACGACCACAGGCTCGTGGAGAAACTCCACGACACCGCAGTTAAACTGATGTCCGATTACCACATTCCGGAAGAGAAGATCATTGGTCTGGGGGTGGATATGCCAGGGCTGGTAGATGCCCACCTGGGGATCAACTACACCATTAAGGGAAAGAAGAACCAACCCGTCAGGGATCTCTTAAGCAAGAGATTCAGCACCAGGGTATATGTTGACAACGACGCCCGGATGCAGGCCTTCGGGGAGTATATTTTCGGCAAGGCCCGGGGATGTCGCAATGCCGTGATTATAAACTGGAGCTGGGGATTAGGTCTGGGGATCATCGTCAATGACCAGCTGTACGGGGGAACGACGGGATTCGCAGGTGAGTTTTCCCACATCCAGATGCAGGAGGACGGTGATCTCTGCATCTGCGGGAAACGGGGGTGCCTTGAAACGGTAGCCTCGTCGAATGCCATTCTCAAACTGGCCAGGGAAGGGATCAGCCAGGGAAAGATATCCCAGCTCACCCAGCAGTTTACCGGGAATCCGTCAGGGCTCACCCCTGAACATGTGATTGCCGCAGCACGCCTGGGCGATGAATTTTCGATTTCCGTACTCAGCAAAACGGGTTTTATGTTTGGAAAGGGGCTCTCTTACCTGATCCAGCTGCTGAATCCTGAAATCATCGTTTTGGGTGGTCCGGTAGCCAAGGCCAACCAGTTTGTCCTCACGCCCATCCAACAGGCGCTGAACCGTTATTGCCTGGAACAGATCCTGCAAAACACCACCATTGTCACTTCCGACATGGACGAGCAGGCAGGGCTCCTGGGCACGGCAGCCATGCTGTTCCTGCAGGTTTTCAGCGACACAGAACAGCAATGACCACACTTTAACGTCACTCTGAAACCGTACTTTGAATTCACACAACAAACGTACTTTGACATCATAAATCAATCGTTCAATTTATCTAATCAATCACTAATTATTAATTTTTCTATGCGAAAGGTTTTATTTATGCTGACCTTGTGCCTGGCCTTCTCAGCAAGTGCCTGGGCGCAGTTTACCGTAACAGGGAAGGTTACGGATGCCGACGGGATGGGGATTCCGGGAGCCTCCATCCTTGAGAAGGGGACCACCAACGGCACCATTACCAGTGTTGACGGGGATTATACCCTGAGAGTTTCTTCAGAAAATGCCACTCTGATTTTCTCCTTTGTGGGGATGGAATCGCAGGAAGTGGCTGTCAACGGCCGCCCAACGGTCCATGTAAATCTGAAAACCAGCGCTATTGGTCTGGGTGAAGTGGTGGTTACGGCCATGGGCATCACCAAAGAGTCCAAGAAGCTGGGGTATGCCGTCACCCAGGTCGACGGGGATAAACTGGCGGAATCGTCGACCATTAACCCGGTGAATGCCCTCCAGGGCCGCGCCGCCGGGGTCGATATCGCTCCCAGTGAGGGAGGAGCCTTCAGCGGCTCCAAGATTACCATTCGTGGTAACTCCACCCTGAAAGGGAACAACATGCCCATCTTCGTCATCGACGGGGTGATCATGGACAATAATATCTCAGGAGGTTCGCAGTGGGGAGGAGTCGACTGGGGTAATGAACTCAAGAACCTGAATGCCGACGAATTCGAATCGGTGTCGGTACTGAAGGGCGCAGCAGCCACGGCACTCTACGGATCACGGGCCCTGAACGGCGCCATCGTGGTCACCACCAAGAAGGGGAAAGCCCGGAAGGACCTCGGCATCAGAATCAGCCAGCGTTTCAACGTCAAAACGGTTTATGATGGTCCCGCCTTCCAGAATGTATACGGAGAAGGCCCCATGCCGGGTTACGATACCAGCATGCCCGATGTGTATGCCCCCCACAAGGATTTCGTAAAAAATGCCCAGGGAGAACCTATCCTGCTGGGATATTACGACGGGTGGGCCCCATACAGCTACGGACACAAGATGGACGGCACCCAGGTACGCGACTGGGAAGGCAACTGGGTGAGCTATGACCCCCAGCCCGACAACGCCATCGACGCCTACGAGACCGGCTACCAGACCAACACCAACGTGACCCTTGATGGCGGCGGCGACAACTCCACCTTCATCATCTCCCTTTCCCACTTCGGCGAACAGGGAACCTACCCGGGGAATAACTTCACCCGTGAGTCGGTTTATTCAAAGGTCACCCGTGATTTCGGCAATTTCCTGACCACCGAACTGGGGATCAGCTACGCTAACTCGGCTCCCAAAAACCCGCCACAGGACCTGATGAAATATTTTCTGGACCCCTGGCCCAGGAACTATAACACCTCTTACTGGCGCACCCGCTACAAAGCAGCCCACGGCGGTATCCCACAGAGCAACTACAACGATCCCGGCGTTAACATCCCCGGGGCCAATGTCTGGTTCAGCATCTACGAAAACAGCTATACCCAGATCGAAGAGTCGCTCCGCCTTACCGGCAAAATGACCTTCAAAATCACCCCCTGGTTCAACGCCGTCCTCGATGGGTATGTCAACAACTATTACATCAAATCGGAAACCAAGGAATTGGGGAACGGATACCGCAATGCAGGAGGTTATTACTCTCTCGGCCATACCCGGAAACAGCAGTACGACGGAAAACTGTGGCTCAACTTCTTTAAAGATTTCGACAACGGTCTGGATGTTTCCTTCTCCACGGTGGCGGAACACTGGGAGTCGGGGGACAGTTATACCAGTGCATGGACCAACGGCGGACTGATCGTTCCCGGGCAGTATTCCCTTTCCAACAGTAAGAACGAACCCGGACAGAACGCCTCTATCAGCAACACCCGCATTCTGCAGTCGGTGATGTTCTTCTCCGACATTTCCTGGAAAGACCAGCTCTTTTTAAGCATCACCGGCCGTAACGACTGGTCGTCGACGCTGACTTACGCCAATGGCAGCGGTAACTTCAGTTACTTCTACCCGTCGGTGAGCTTGTCATGGCTTTTCACCGAGACCTTCGAAATGCCGGCATGGCTCGACTACGGAAAAATACGTGCCTCATGGGCCCACGTGGGCAATGACTATTCACCCTACGCCATCAATCCCGGGTTCAGCCGCACCGGTACCGTCCAGAGCTACAACGGCGACCTGCCGCGTTACAGCTTCAAAAACGACCAGATGCCCAACCTCAACATCCGGCCTGAAGACAAAAAATCGATCGAAGTGGGTTTTGAGGCCAAATTCTTCAAAAACCGGCTGGGCATTGACTTCGCCTATTACAAGGACAACACCTACAATCAGATTCTGGCCATTCCCGAGAACTACTACACGGGGGTATCCAGCCAGCTGATCAACGCCGGGAACATCCAGAACCAGGGGATTGAGATCATGCTGAACACAGTACCTTTGAAGATCAACGACTTCAGCTGGTTCTTCAATGTCAATTTTGCCCGTAACCGCAACACCATCATTGACCTCTATGAGGGAATCGATGAGTACAACCTTTACGAGAGCTGGAACTACGGGAACACCCGCATCGGCACGCTGGCCATCGTGGGCGGCAACTGGGGGGAACTCTATTCCGACTCGGCACCCCTGAAATGGGAGAATGAAAGTGACCCCAATGATCCCCGCAACGGGCAGCCCATCCTCCGCTGGAACGCCAGCCAGAGGGGCGGTTATTACATCCGCAGCAACGTGAAGGAGAAGGTGGGCGACATGAATGCCGACTTTACCGGCAGTGTCCTTACCGGTTTCGACTGGAAAAACTTCCGTTTCGAGACCCTTTTCGATGTCAAGATCGGCGGTGACATCTCCACCTACACCGGCAGGTACGGAACGGCTTACGGCTTGCTTGAATCCACCCTGGCCAACCGCGACAAGGAACATGGTGGTATGGAGTGGACTTCAGGATGGAGCGGAAAATCGTATGACGACGGATTCCTTCCCGAAGGAGTGTTTGAACAGGGCACCAAAGTGCAGATGAAAGGTTCCGACGGGAACATGATCACCAACGACATCAGCGGGATGACCTACCAGGAAGCTTACTCCCAGGGACTGGTCGATCCGGCGCACGGTGCATGGTGGCATTTCAAGGGTAACAGCTGGGGCGGCGGCGTCATCAACGATGCCGTATTGCAGGAAAATTCCTATATCGGTATCCGCCAGATGTCCCTGACCTACCAGGTGCCCGCAAAATGGTGCCAGAAGGTGAAACTTACCGGTGCCGACATCTCCCTCTTTGGCCGTGACCTGGGATTCGTCTACAAGACCCTGAAAGACAATCTGCACCCGTTCAGCGTGAGAAGCAATGAAGCAGGTTCTGCCCATGAATGGAACCAGATTCCCTACACCCGCACTCTGGGCTTCAGTCTTAACCTTTCCTTGTAACATGTGGCACAACTATAGATTAATAAACAGGAGAAATATGAAAAACAGAATTTTCAAAATATTCACGGTATTCACCTTAACCGCTTTGTTACTGGTGAACTGTACCGACCGGTTCGCCGAGATGAACCTGAATCCGAGCGACATTAACGATCCCGATCTCTCGCACCTCTTCACCAACGCGCTGTATAACACTGCTGGCGATGATTATCTTGAGTGGTTCTACAACAACAGCGTCTATTTCTGGAGGTTTTCCCAGGTGACGGTTTCCCGTTCGGGGACCTCGGCCGACTTTAACAATACAGGGGCCCTGGGAGGCATTCCGTTTTACAAGGTGATGATCGACATGAAAGAGATCCAGACCCGCATCGACAACATGCAACCCGAAGACCAGGAGGTATACAAGGCTTTCAGAGCCATCACGGTCATTCCGGTGATCGAACTGGGCATCCGCGCCAGCGACTGGCAGGGGAGCATGGTCTATTCCGAGGCCATCGATGCCCGCTATGGAGGTAACCTGACCCCGAAATTCGACACCCAGCAGGAGCTTTACGACCTCTGGGTCAAACAGCTCGATGAGGCCATTACCGTGCTGACCACCGCCAGTGCCGACCAGGTGAAGCCGGGGAACCAGGACTTCATGTTCAAGAGTGACTGGGAACTGTGGGCCCGTTATGCCAACAGTCTGAAACTGCGTATTGCCGCACGTCTCGAAGTGGCCGACAACACGAAAATGAAACAGCTGCTCACCTCGATCGTCAACACGAAGGGCAGCGATGGCAAGCCGCTGCTGATCACGGAAATTGCCCACCAGGCCATCTGGGCTCCTTCAGCCCAGGAACTGGGACCCGGCGGCACCAACACCCTGTGGGTGGAAAACTACGCGCCCTCGAAGAACTTTTCCGGGTTTATGCGCCGTAACCAGGATCCCCGCATGAGGATGTATTTCCGGGTGAACTCCCTGAGCGAGGCCGCCATCACCGCCCTGCAGGCCACCCCGGGAGCCAGGCTTCCCAAATTTGCCAAACTGCCGGTCAACGAACCCTGGGACCGTCTTGTCGGAGGTCCTGTGGCTCCCGACAGCATGGGCATTGAAGACTTCTTCGGTCCAGTGCTGGTCGACGCTGCCAACGCACAGTACCGCCGCCTCCCCATCGTGGAATACAACTTCCTCAAACCCAAACAGGACGGCAGGGTCGGCGAATACCGCAACCTCGTACTGGGGGCTCCCGAAGTATGCCTTTACCTGGCTGAATTCATCGAAAAGGGATATGTCTCAGGCATCGGCACCGCTAAGGAATGGTACGAAAAAGGCGTGACCCTGTCGCTCCAGAACATGGACAAGCGTGCATCGCTGGCCCAGATCCCCGATTATAGCACCCGTGGACTGGTGGCCGGCGAAACGGAAGCCCTCCTGGCCAGGGACGATGTGAAATACATTGCCGGAGATGCCAAAAACAAGGAGAAGATCATCCTCCAGCAGTTGGTGAACCTCTTCGACAATCCATGTGAAATGGTGGCCGTGACCCGCCGTACCGGATATCCCAAAAAAGGGAGCACCATCTGGGCCTGGGAACCGTACCTCGCCGCTGGTTCGGAACTCAAACTGCCGCGCCGCTTCCCCTGGGGAACACCCACGATCGACAACAACAAAGCCAACTGGCAGACCGCCACGACAGAACAGGGATATACTCCCGACGACAACTTCGGAGCGGTCCTGAACAGCCAACGCGTATGGTGGGATAGAAACACCCCCGATTACGGCAACGGCAATTAAACTTCGAATCATCAAAAAATGGCGGCCTCAAAACCGCCATTTTTTTTAATTTTACTTTTTCACTTTCATTTCCGGAAACAGGATTTATCCATTCTAACATTTGTCACCATGCTCAAAAAAACCATCACCCTCTTCTTTCTTTTTGCCTGCCTTGGCGGGCAGGCCCAACTGGAACACGAAATGACCAGGTATGTGTGGCCCACCGATCCACAGGTCCTCCAAAAACTGGAGGAGTGGCAGGACCTCAAATTCGGACTTCTGATGCACTGGGGGGCTTACAGCCAGTGGGGCATCGTCGAATCCTGGTCCATATGTCCCGAGGATTACGGCTGGTGTGAACGAAAGAAGGGATCCGATCCGGGTGACTATTTCACCTATAAAAAGGAGTATGAGAACCTGAAGCTGACCTTCAACCCGGTGGGCTTTGAGCCGGAAAGGTGGGCGGAGGCGGCAAAAAAGGCCGGTATGAAATATGTCGTCTTCACCACCAAACACCACGACGGTTTCTCGATGTTCGACTCAAAATATACCAGTTACAAGGTCACCGACCCCGCCTGTCCCTTTCATGTCCATCCCAAAGCCAACATCGCCCTCGAAATTTTTGACGCCTTCCGGGCCGAGGGGCTGTGGGCCGGCGCCTACTTCTCGAAACCCGACTGGCACTCAGCGTTTTATTGGGATCCGGTGTTTCCGCCCCTCGATCGAAATGTCAACTATGACCCCGAGGGCTACCCCGAAAAATGGGAGAAGTTCGTGGAATTCACCCACAACCAGATCATGGAGCTCATGACGGACTATGGAAAAATCGATATTCTGTGGCTTGACGGCGGCTGGGTGAGTAAAAAAACAGAGGAGCAGGTGAGGGAGAGCTATCTGAGCAAGGCCCGGGAAACGGGGAGTGGTTTTGTGAAGAGCCGCACGGTCAACCAGGACATCCGCATGGATGAGCTGGCGGCCAAAGCCCGGGAGAAGCAGCCGGGGCTCATCGTGGTCGACCGGGCCGTGGAAGGCCCCAACCAGAACTACCTGACCCCAGAGAACACGGTTCCGGAGAAGATGCTCCCCTACCCCTGGGAGTCGTGCATCATCGCCGGGGGCGGCTGGTCATGGGTTCCCGATGCCCGTTTTATGACGCCACGGCAGGCCATTCACCTGCTCATCGACATCGTGGCCAAGGGAGGCAACCTCCTCTACAACATCGCCCCTGGTCCCGATGGCAAATGGCCGCAGGGAGCCTATACCCTCCTGGCAGAGATGGGCGATTGGATCAAAGTCAACGGGGAAGCCATCTATGCCACCCGGGCCATGGAACCCTATAAGTCGGGGAACATCTGCTTCACCCGCTCCAAAGATTCCAAAACGGTGTATGCCCTCTACCTCCCCGGGGAAAAAGAAACTTCACTCCCCGCGGTGGTCACCCTGGAGGGATTCACCCCCGCTTCCGGGGCCTCGGTCTCCCTGCTGGGAGCCAGAGAATCCCTGAAATGGCAGAAAACCCCCACAGGCTGCAAAATCACGCTCCCCGCTTCCCTGCGGAACAACCTTCCCTGCCGGGAAGCATGGGCCTTCAGGATAACCCAAAACTGACCCTTCGACAGCATCTCATCAGCGACTGAGCCTAGTATACAGCAATTTCACTCACAAAGAGATGCGCCCCCATGCCGGCCCCGGCATGCCCCGGGGGGCATACCCCCAGGTTGCGGGCGGTGACCCGCACATAACGTATGCTTTTAGCGCTCTTCTTCACCAGGAAGTCGTGGGTGATCTTCTCTGCCGCGGTCACCGGAATCCGGTGGGTCGCCTTCCCCAGGGTCCTGAAATTCTGCCCGTCGGATGAAACTTCCACCACTACTTGCGTGGGCATGAAAATCCAGGAACCAACATCCTGTATGGCATCGGTCTCCACCGATTTAATGCTGACCGTTTTTCCCAGGTCAATGGTGGCCACCAGGTCGTTCTCATAAAAACCCTTCCAGTGGCCATCGTTGAAATTGGTGGATCCCTTCACGCCGTCGACCAGGGTGTACTGGCCGCTTCCGTCGTATTGCCGGCTGTTGGGAAATTGCAGGGTCACGGGACAAGCCACGGCCTTGTGCATATAAAACTGGCGGCTCAGGGGTTGGGTCATGGGTTGCCCGTCTTCAAAAACGGCCGCTTTGGCCACCACGCTCCGGTCAATGGCCACGGGTTCCGTGTAAAGGGGCGATGAGGCGGTTGGAGCGGTTCCGTCAAGGGTATAGCGGATTTCCGGATTGCTTACCTCGGTGGTGAAGGCGACCTCCAGGGTTTTGGATTCCTGGAGGAGCCGCGGAAGGGCCGACACCTGGAAGGCACTCCGGGCATAGCGGATGCCTGCCTTATCGTACCGCCGGTATTGGCTGTTCATGCGCCGTGAGAAATCATCCCAGTCGCGGTGCTCTTTGGGCGACCACACCACCTCAGAAAGAGCGGCCAGCCGGGGAAAGGCCATATATTCCAGATGGTCGGGAGCAGTAATGAACTCAGCCCAGTGGTTCGCCTGGGCTCCCATGATCATTTTCCCCTCCTCTGCCGTCAGTACGGCCGGAATGGGCTCAAAGGAATAGACCTTTTTCAGGGTGTTATGACCCCCGAATGCCGGGGGTTCCAGCGAGGGATCGCCCTGATAATAATCAAAATAGAGGGGTGACGTGGGCGTCATCACCGCGGCATGTCCCATGCGGGCGGCGGCGATGCCCCCCTCTTCCCCCCGCCATGACATCACCGAGGCTTCGGGGGCCAGTCCCCCTTCCAGGATCTCATCCCACCCCAGCAGCTTCCGTCCGTGGCGGCTCAGGAACTTCTCAATGCGGGCGATAAAGTAACTCTGCAGTTCTTGTTCATCCTTCAATCCCTCCTCTTTGATTCTTTTCTGGCACAACGGGCACTTCTTCCATTCCGTCTTGTCGGCTTCGTCGCCTCCCACATGGATGAAGGTCGAGGGGAAGAGAGCCATGGTTTCCGTCAGCACATCTTCCAGGAAGCTGAAGGTCTCCTCCTTTCCGGCGCAATAGATGTGGGTGATGGGCCACACGCCGCCGGGGGGAACCCCCAGGTTTTCCCCGGTGCAGGAGAGTTCCGGGTAGGCCGCCAGGGCCGACATGACATGGGCGGGCATCTCGATTTCGGGAATGATGGTCACATGCCGCTCCCGGGCATATTGGACCAGGGCTTTGACCTCTTCCTGGGTGTAGAAACCCCCATAGGTGGCCTTTTCACCCGGCCGGGGCAGCGGACGGCTGTTCCAGTGCAACTCTTCCCTGTCGACACGCCAGGCCCCGACTTCCGTAAGCCGGGGGTATTTTTTAATCTCCAGGCGCCATCCCTGATCATCGACCAGATGCCAGTGCAGAACATTCATCTTGTGCATGGCCAGGTAATCGACAAACCGGTACAACGACCCGATGGGCATGAAGTGGCGGGCCACATCGATGTGCATTCCGCGGTACGAAAAACGGGGATAGTCGGTGATGGTCACCGCCGGAAGCTTCCCCTGATCAGCGCCGTCGAGCATCTGTCCCAGGGTCTGCAAGCCGTAAAAGACGCCTGCAGGGAGGTTGGCCCTGATCAAAATCTCATGGGGCGTTATCTTCAGGCGGTACCCTTCGGTACCCAGCTGGCCATCAAACGGGGTACACAGCTGAAACCTGATCACCCCGTTGCCGGTGGTTACCCCGGCAGGCATGGTGGCCGGTACAAACCCAAGTCTGGACTCCACCATTTTCCCTGCAACCTCAGTGAGCGATGCCAATCCCGGTTCCGCAAAAAAAGCGGTCTGCCGGGTAAAGGCGAATTCCCCTTCCCCCTTCTGAACCGACACAGGCAGCGGCACTATGTCCAGCGATCCGGCCACTCCGGAACCCGTAAAAAAGAAAACCCCAAAAATAATTCCTATAATCCTGATTTTCATACGCAAACTTTCTATTTAATGTGTTGTAATTCAGTTATATATCGAGATCATGCCTAATCGGTTCTTCACGCCCATGGAACTCGCATGGAGCAAATATACATGCCCTTTTGTGTTCGAAGCGCCATGCTCGTTTCATCTGTTTAAAATATAATGTTATTATGGTTCATTCCGTGAAACAGATGTAATGACCATGTGGCTAATCATCACTGTTGGTGCATAATCGTGCATGGTCATTTTATGTGCTTAAATATTATGTTCATGGAATAGAATCTGTGAAAAAGACGTAATTGGCTCCGAAAAACTTCTTTTCCCATGTGGTTACTGTTGCAGTCCTTGTCTGTCTTCAACGACCGCAAAAGAATAGCTTCGTCATTTCATTCCGGTGAGGACTTTTTGATTTCATGGATATTTCATAAAGATCAATTTTAACGGCCAGGAGGTAAAATTAACAAATTTTATCTGCTCCGCTGCCACCCGGGGTCATGGCCAGTGCGATAAAAAATCACTATATTGGCCGTGAGATTAACGAATCACATACTACTCTATATCAATATTTTGCGTTATGAAAAAGATGCTTTTCTTCCTGTTGGCTCTCTGTGGAACCACCCTGTCGGGGGCTCATCCTGGCGCGGCAAAACAAAAGCCCGAAGGATTACGGATCTTCTATCGCCAGGTCGTCAACGGACAGGAGGCGAGACGGGGAGCAAGTGCTGTTCTGGAGGCCTCGACCGGGGTTTCGGTAGCCCGGGCCGAACGGGGGGGACAGCCCCTGTTGCCGCAGACCCCTGAGGAAAAAGAGATCCTCGATTTCCAAAACCGGGTGGCTTACCAAACCGCCAGGCTGGCCAGCGGCTCCGCCTTTCATATCAGCACCCCATTCAGTGAATTTCCGCCGCTTACGATGACCGGCGAAAAACAGACCATCAAGGGTTTTTCCTGTGAGAAAGCCACCACCAGCCTGCGCAGTAACTCCATAGAGATCTGGTTCACCCGCGATGTTCCCTTCCGGGGAACTCCCCAGATGGCCTATGGCATACCCGACGGACTGGTCATGAAGATTGTCCGCAACAACAACTTTGAAATCGTCGCCGACTCGGTCATCGCCCTGAAAAAAGGAGAACTGCCCTCCCTTCCTGCCGACCCGGGGGAAGCGGTCGACCAGGCCCTGTACCGTCATCGCATCACGGAGAACTACATCACCACGGTCGACATTTTCCGCGATGAACAGATCAGCTGGGGCAACACGTTCGACAATCCGCAGGGGGAGGTCCTGAACCAGACCTACAAATTTGCCGGAGGAACCGTTATCCTGAAAAAGGTAAAACTCCCCGAGGCCCCTGCCGGCGACCAGCTTTTCATTGAGCTGACCCAGTATTCCAAAGGCGATGCTTACGACCGCACCGGCACGGTCTTCATGATTCCTGCCGGAAAGGAAAAGAGTTTCCTGGATGCCCTGCAGAAGGGAATCGACCAGGTACCCTCCTTCACCGCCCGCAACGGAAAAAGCTACCAGGGAATGACTTCCACCCCCGGATACGACCCCGCCGTGGAACTGCTCCGCTTTTTCACCCCCTTTGGGGTCAGCCATTTCAACGAACAGGTGAAAGTATACGGACAAACCTGGGAAAATGCCGCCTTTTACAAACAGGAGATCACCGACCTGATGCCCCTGCTGAAGGACGAGGTGTGGATAGGCGCCTTTATCGGCAACTACGACAAAGGAGGCCACAGCGTCACCCTGCAACTGAAATACTACCCGGGATCGCAAACCATCAGGGCCCGTGAAGAACCCGGAAGCTGGTCCCAGCCACTTTTCAATACCCTGAATATCATGGAAATGGCCGGACAGAATTATGGTACCCTTTTCGACACCGACTCCCTGACCGTGGAATTTGAGATTCCGGAAGGGGTGAAAAACCTGAAACTCCGCTATATCACCACCGGCCATGGCGGCTGGGGTGGCGGCGATGAGTTCAACCAGAAGGAGAACCGCATTATCATCGACAATCAGGTGGTATACTACTTTACGCCCTGGCGTACCGATTGCGGCACCTGGCGGAAATACAACCCCTCTTCGGGAAATTTCTGGAACGGGCTGACTTCCAGCGACTACAGCCGGTCGGGATGGTGCCCCGGCAGTGCCACCGATCCGGTGTTCATTCCTCTCGATGACCTGCAACCGGGAAAACATGTGATCAGGGTGGCCATTCCCCAGGGAAAACCCGAAGGAGGCAGCTTCAGCGCCTGGTGTGTGTCGGGAGTACTGACCGGCGATCTGTATGTCAGAGCAGACCCGAAAGAATAGCCCTTACCTTTTCCGGCAAAAGAGATGCCCTGCCTGTGGTTTTCATGACGCAGCCCACTTTCACGACCGCCTCGTTGAAAATCTCGCCGTCTTCCCCCTTCATCTGACAGGCAAAGGTGATACGGGCCCCCGAAACCGCCTTGAGCCGGGTGACCACCACAACCTTCCGGTCATATTTCAGAGGCCTCAAATACCGCAGGGTAGCCTCGGTCACCGGAAGAATATACCCCTCCCCTTCCATCGCGGCGTAAGGAATCCCCAGATGTCTGAAAAGCTCCCAACGGGCTGTCTCATAACACTTCAGATAGTTGGAATGGTGCATGAACCCCATCTGGTCGGTATCGGAATAAGAGACCCGGTATTGAATTTCAAAAGCTTCCATCAGATAGTTTTTAAATGGAAAAGTTCAGCAAAGGTAACCCGAAAGGATGAATTTGGGACGTATGGCATACCGGCCTTTTTTTCCGTAACGGCGATAACAGGAGGTTATTTTAAACGGATTTTGCATCTCCGCTTAAGGGAAAAATGTGCATGTCCCGCTGGTTTTGACTATATTTGAAAGAATTGAGCAGGAATTGGATTCTTGATTACCCAGGGATGGTGATGTTTTCCGGTTCTTTCACGCCCCTTCCTGAAGTAAAAATGCAAACCAAAAAAGATAATAAATGAAGTTTAAAAGTTATTCACTGAGCAATTACTTAACCATTCCCCAAATCAGTAAATTATCTGCAGAAAGCAAACGAAACATTGAAATTGTAGGATCTGTTCTGCCCTTCAAGGTAAACAACTATGTCATTGATGAACTGATCGACTGGGACCATTACGAAGATGATCCCATTTTTCATCTGACGTTTCCCCAGAAGGATATGTTGTTGCCGCATCACTTTGAGGAGGTGGCATCGGCCATGGAAGGGGGTTCCGGCAAGGCAGAACTGGCAGAAGTATGCCGGAACATCAGGATGCAGCTCAATCCCAATCCTGCGGGGCAGCAGAATCACAACGTCCCTGAGATTGACGGCGTCAAACTCCTGGGAATCCAGCATAAATACCGCGAGACGGTCCTGTTTTTTCCCAGTGCAGGACAAACCTGCCACAGTTACTGTACTTACTGTTTTCGCTGGTCCCAGTTCATCGGGATGGATGAGCTGAAGTTTGCCATGAAAGAGACCGAATTGTTGGTCAAATACCTCGAGCAGCACCATGAAGTCACCGACCTGCTCTTCACAGGAGGCGACCCGATGACCATGAGCTACAAAGTTTTCAGGAAATACATAGACCCTTTCCTGTCAGAACTGAATAAGACCAACATTCAAACCATCCGTATCGGCACAAAAGTATTGAGTTACTGGCCATACAAGTTTATTTCAGACGGTGATGCCGGTGATTTCCTGCGGTTGTTTGAAGAGATCAACGCCAGGGGCATCAACCTGGCCTTTATGGCCCATTTCACCCATCCCAGGGAGCTGGAAACCCCTGCGGTCAGGGAAGCCATACACAGGCTGAGAAATACGGGGGCCCAGATCAGGACACAATCCCCTATTGTGCGGCATGTCAACGACTCTCCGGAAATCTGGGCCGATATGTGGAGAAAGCAGGTGAACCTGAACTGCATCCCCTATTACATGTTTATTGCCCGGAATACCGGGGCGCAGCACTATTTTGCCATACCGCTGGTCGAAGCGTGGGAGATCTTCAGAAAGGCCTACCAGAGTGTCAGCGGGGTCTGCCGGACCGTTCGCGGACCGAGCATGTCATGCACCCCCGGCAAGGTACAGGTGCTGGGCGCCAACGAAATCAACGGGGAGAAGGTTTTTATCCTCAGGTTCATTCAGGGGCGCAATCCCGACTGGGTGGCCCGCCCGTTTTTCGCCAAATTTGACCCGGAAGCCATCTGGATGGACACGCTGAAACCGGCCTTCGGGGAGAAATTCTTCTTTGAGGATGAAGAATTTCACTATTTCCGGGAGAAATACTACGACAGCACAGCCGACAATTTCGAATAGCATCAGAAATGTTTTTTTTTCTATCTTAGGTCGCTCTTAATATTGAGGGTAAACAACGCTGCATTCAACCGATTACTCCACTAAATCTTTAAAAATATGAAGAAAGCGGTCTTTTTTTCGATAATGATCTTCACATTCCTGCTGGCCGGAGCCCAGGAAAAGGAGATGGTGACCAAAACCGGCTGGAATTTCGGAGCCCTTCCCACCATCACCTATGACACCGACCTGGGATTCCAGTACGGTGCTTTGGTGAACCTTTACAACTACGGCGACGGCAGCCGGTTTCCCAATTACAACCACTCCCTCTATTTCGAGGTATCCCGGTTTACCAAAGGCAGCGGCATCAACCGCTTCTATTACGATTCCGACCGGCTGATCAAGGGATTGCAAACCTCGGTCGATCTCAGTTACCTCTCCGACCAGGCTTACGATTTTTTTGGCTTTAACGGATATGACGCCGTTTACAATGCCCCCTGGATCGACGATGAATCTGACCAGTATGTGACCCGGATGTTCTATAAATACGACCGCAAGCTCTTCCGTTTCAAAGTGGATCTCCAGGGAAAACTCGCCGGCGATCACTTCCGCTGGATCACCGGCTGGAATTTCCAGAATTTTAAAATTTCAGAAGTCAACCTCGATAAACTGAACAAGAACAAGGAAGGTGACGACAGACTGCCGGAAGTTCCGGGGCTCTTCCAGCTCTACAAGAATTGGGGGATTATCAGCGGTGATGAGGTGGACGGAGGCTTTGTCCCCACCTTCAAGGGGGGATTGGTGTTTGACACCCGCGACAACCGGCCCAATCCCATGAAGGGGATGTGGACCGAAGCCGTGGTGGAAGCCTCCCCGAAGATCCTGGGTGCCGAAAGTTCCTTTGCCAAGCTGAGCCTGATCCACCGGCAATATTTCACGCTGGTGCCCCGTAACCTTTCCCTCGTATACCGCCTGGCCTACCAGACCACCATCGCCGGGGATGTCCCCTTCTTCTACCAGTCGCAGGTGGTCACCTCAATCCTCACCGGTGCTTTATCGGAGGGATTGGGCGGTGCCAAAACCCTGCGTGGGGTACTGCGGAACAGAGTGGTGGGCGACGGATTCTTTTACGGAAACCTGGAAGCCCGCTGGAAATTTGCCCGGTTTAACTTTATAAAGAATAATTTTTACCTGGGCCTCAACGGTTTTGCCGACTTCGGAAAGGTCACCAAAAAAATCGACTTTAACATGCCGAACCTCGGACCGTGGATCGAGGATGACTTTTTCAAATCGGATGCCGAGAAATTGCACACCTCGGTGGGTGCCGGATTGCGCATTGCCATGAATGAAAATTTCGTCATATCGGTTGATTATGGCCGCGCCCTCAACGAACAGGACGGCAAGTCAGGCATGTACATCGGCCTCAACTACCTCTTTTAACTGATTGCGGAGGGCGGATAGCGGATTATGAAACTGACAACCGACAACAAATTCCCCGGTCACCGATTACCTTTTCCGGTGATTCCGTGACCCGGAGATTCAGGTAATCTGTCATAAAACCGCTGTCCCTTTGTCTGTTCTCACGGCATGGCATCCCGCAGGGCCAGTCCGCCCAGGGAGGTCTCCCGGTACTTGCTCTGGAGGCTGATTCCGGTCTCATACATGGTCAGGACCACCTCGTCGAAGCTGATGCGGTGGCGCCCGTCAGACATCAGGGCATAGGTATTATGGGCCAGCGCCCTTTGGGCCCCGAAGGCATTCCGTTCGATACAGGGGATCTGCACCAGTCCGGCCACCGGGTCGCAGGTGAGGCCCAGGTGGTGTTCCAGTCCCATTTCCGCAGAATATTCGATCTGGTTGATGGTGCCGCCCATCATCTGGCTGGCAGCAGCCGACGCCATGGCGCAAGCGGTGCCCACTTCTCCCTGGCATCCTACTTCGGCCCCCGAAATGGAGGCGTTGGTCTTGACCAGCATGCCGATCAGTCCGGCCGTGGCCAGGGCCCTGATGATCACATCCTCCGTGATCTTATAAACCTTTTTGTGGTAATAAAGCACTGCCGGAAGCACCCCGCTGGCCCCGCAGGTGGGAGCCGTCACGATGACGCCACCCGAGGCATTCTCTTCCGAAACGGCCAGGGCATAGGCGAAAATCTGCGACCGCCGTTTAAAGGGGCCGGAATACTGACCCGCCTTGGCCTTGATCTCCCCCGCCTTCCGGGGAAGCATCAGCCCTCCCGGAAGGGTTCCCTGGGCATCGAGTCCCCGCCTGATGCTCTCCTGCATCACCTTCCATATCTCCTCCAGAAAATCCCAGATTTCCTGACCTTCATACCTTTCCACATACTCCCAGAAACGCAATCCGTGGGCATGACAATAGGCCAGGATTTCATCCATGCTCTTATGGGGATAGAGATGGACCGTCTCCTTCCCGCTCTGGTCGTCGACCACGGCCCCCCCGCCAATGCTATAGGCCGTCCACTCCCCCAGGAGGGTCTCCCGGGCATCGAAGGCTTCGAACTTCAGGGCGTTGGGATGACGCGGCAGAAATATCGAAGGCTCCCATACCAGGGCCGATTTCCGCCCTTTAAAAACCTGCATCACCGCCTCATCGGTCAAATGGCCCTTCCCTGTGGCGGCCAGACTGCCATACAGGGTGATCCGGTAATGGTCAGCCTCCGGAAAACGCTCCAGAAACATCTTCGAAGCCCGCGTGGGTCCCATCGTATGACTGCTCGAAGGCCCCTTCCCTATCCTGTATATCTCCCTGATCGATTCCATGTCCGTAAAAATATGCTATTTTTGTCAATACTAAAATTCCAATATCTGGTTGCTGATTTAAAATTTTACACCATGCATACCTTTTCCGATTTAGCCCCCCAGCCCCTGTGGAACTATTTTTCAGAGATACTCAAGGTACCGCGTCCTTCCAAAAAGGAAGCGAAGATCATTGCCTGGCTTCTGGAGTTTGCCAAGGCCCATGGCCTGGAGGCCAAACGTGATGATGCCGGCAATGTGCTGATTTGCAAACCGGCGGGTCCGGGCAGGGAAAAGGCCCCCGTGGTGGTCCTTCAGACCCACATGGACATGGTGTGTGAAAAAAACAGCGACAAGGCGTTTGACTTTGAGAAGGATCCCATCGAAGGGGTGGTCGGCGATGAGTGGGTTTCGGCCAACGGAACCACCCTGGGGGCTGATGACGGCATCGGGATTGCCGCCCAGCTGGCGGTGCTCACGTCACGCGATATCAGGCACGGCGCCGTCGAATGCCTGATTACCGTCGACGAAGAGACCGGCCTCACCGGGGCCAACGCCCTGCAGCCGGGATTTCTCAGCGGGAAGATCCTGCTGAACCTCGACTCGGAAGATGAAGGAGAAATTTTTATTGGCTGTGCCGGGGGCATCGATACCCTGGCCGTCTTCCGGTACGGCGAAGAGGAACTCCCCGCCGGGCAACTGGCGCTGCAGCTGAAGGTCTCAGGACTGACCGGGGGTCACTCGGGCGATGACATCCACAAGGGATTGGGGAATGCCAACAAGATTCTGGCCCGTTTTCTGTGGCAGGCCCGGGCCAATCAGGAGATTTCCCTGGCGGAATTCGACGGGGGAAACCTCCGCAATGCCATCGCCCGGGAAGCCCGCGCCATCATCACCATCCCGGCAAACCTCAAAAATCAGCTGACGGCCGATTTCGAAGCCTACGCCGCCCTGGTAAAGTTCGAGTTTGAAAAAACGGAACCCTTACTGTCGCTGACCTGGGAGACCGTGCCCGCACCACAGTCGGTGATCGACACCCACACTTTGCACAACCTGCTGAATGCCCTGGCGGCCTGTCCGCACGGGGTGCTGGAATGGAGCACCCGGATGCCCGGCATGGTGGAGACCTCCACCAACCTGGCTTCTGTGAAATTCCCGGGGAAAGGGGAGATCGTGGTCACCACCAGCCAGCGCAGTGAGATCGACAGCCGCAAGGCCATGGCCGCCGCCATGGTGGAATCGGTATTTACCCTGGCCGGGGCCGAAGTCACCCACTCCGACGGATATCCAGGGTGGGCTCCCAATCCGGAGTCTGAAATCCTGAAAATCTCGGTAGCCTCCTACCGGAAGCTTTTCAACACGGAACCCATCGTCCGCTCCATCCATGCAGGGCTCGAATGTGGCCTTTTCCTGGAAAAATATCCTGACCTCGACATGGTCAGCATCGGCCCCACCATCAAGGGAGCCCACTCGCCCGCAGAGAGAATCAACATCGAAACCACGGAGAAATTCTGGAAACACCTGGTCGACATCCTGGAAAACGTGGGGTAACCCTTTCCCTCACCCGGCAGGTCGGCAACACTGAGGCAAAACACCCCTGTCAGGAAACGGCAGGGCCGGCTAAAACCACTTCCGGAGGGAAAACAAGTGAAAAGGGATGATGGCGCAAAACACAAACCACTGAGATGCAAAAAAGCAAGCCTGTTAATCAGGTGAATATCGGATTTCTGGGGGCCGGGGGAATCGCCCGCGCCCATGTCTATGCCCTGCAGGCGCTCCGGTTTTACTATCCCGAAACGCCGGAAATCAGGCTGGTTTCCGTCTGTTCGGCCCGCCCCGGAAGCAGGGAATCCTTTGCCACGAAATATGGCTTTTCCAGGGCGGAATCCTATGAAGAGTTCACCACCGGCAGCGATATGGATACCCTTTTTATCCTGGGTCCCAACCACACCCATTTCGACCATTTCAAGGCGGCCATGGACATGCCTTCCATACGGCGTATTTACCTCGAAAAACCGGTTTGTTCCAGTGAGGCGGAAGAAAGGGAAATGGCACGTATCATGGCAGGTTCAGAGAAACAGGTGCAGGTGGGATTTCAATACCTGCAAACCCCGGCGGTCAGGGAAGCCCTCGCCTTCTGGAAATCAGGGGTATTGGGGTCTCCGCTCCATTTTGACCTGAAATATTACCATGGCGACTATTTGCAGGAAAGTTACCGCATAAAAAGGAAGACGCGCCTCACCGCGGCTCCCGATGGGGGGGCCATGGCCGACCTGGGATCGCATGGTCTCAGCCTGCTCACGGCTTTCCTGGGCCAGGGGCTGCACATGGTCGCGGCCCTCCAGGCAGGCCATTTTGAAGGCGTCCCCACAGATTCCGACCTTTTTTCTTCCGTATCGCTCGTGGATCCCATAACCCGTGCCGCCGGCCACCTGTCGGCCAGCCGCATCACTTCAGGATCGGGGGACCTCGTGGTCCTGGAGATCTTCGCCGAAAAAGGAGCCCTCCGCACCTCTTCCCAAACTCCCGATTTTTTTGAATATTTCACAGAGGCGGAAGGTGCCTGGATCCGCAGGCCCGTGGGCAGCAACTACCCGGGAATTTCCTCCTTCCCGTCGGGACATGTTCCGGCCGGATGGCTCCGTTCCATGGTCCACGCCCATTACCTTTTCCTGGGAGGCACCGATGCAGGGGCATTTATTCCCGACCTCGGCCACGGCCTCGAAGTCCAGCGGCTGGTCCGCGAAACCGCACACCATCTTGAAAAATACAGACAAAACCTGCACTTATGAACAAAAGAAGCAGCGGCATTCTTCTGCACCTTACCTCCCTGCCGGGGCGTGAAGGCATCGGCACCATGGGCAAAAACGCCTTTGCCTGGATTGACTTTCTCAGGGAAACAGGCCAGCAGCTGTGGCAGATCCTTCCCCTGGGACCCGTGGCCTACGGCAACTGCCCCTACCAGTGTTTCTCGGCATTTGCCGGAAACCCCCTGCTGATTGACCTTCACCAGCTGGAGGAAGCAGGACTCCACCAGGGCAAAGAACTGCAGAATATTCCCCGTTTCGACATCCGCCAGGTGGATTTTGACAAGGTCACCCGCTGGAAGATGCCCCTGCTGAAAAAGGCTTTCCTGCGGTTCCGCGATGGCGAAAGAAGACGCTTTGAAGGAGAATACGCCCGTTTCTGTGATGAGCACAACTGGTGGCTGGCCGACTATGCCCTGTTCATGGCCCTGCGCGAAGCCCTGGAGGATAAACCCTGGCAGCAATGGCCCGAAGACATCAAAAGACGGGAACCTGCGGCCCTGGTTCGTTATCGTGAAAAACTGGACGAAGCATGCGCTTTTCACTATTTCCTGCAGTTTTTCTTCTTCCGCCAGTGGCAGGCCTTACGTGAATATGCACGCCAGAACGGGGTCAGGATCATAGGTGACGTCCCCCTGTATGTGGCCGGTGACAGCGTCGACGTGTGGGCCAATACCGGAATTTTCCTTCTCGACAGCGATCTGAATCCAGTAAAAGTGGCGGGTGTTCCCCCCGATTATTTCAGCACCACGGGACAATTATGGGGTTCCCCTGTTTACGACTGGGAAAGCCTGCGCCACCAGGAACACCACTGGTGGCTGGCACGCATCCACTTCAATCTCAGCATGTTTGACCAGGTAAGGATTGACCACTTCCGCGGACTGGAAGCCTTCTGGTCGGTACCTGCCGGCGAAGAGACCGCCATACACGGCGAATGGGTCGCCGCTCAAGGTGCCGAAATGCTCGGTATCCTGCGGAAACAGCTGGGAGACTTCCCCCTGATTGCCGAAGATCTGGGCATCATCACCCCGGAAGTGGAACGCCTCCGCGACCGCTTCAACATGCCGGGAATGAAGGTCCTCCAGTTCGCCTTCACCTCCGATGAATCCAACGAACACCTGCCCCACAATTACACGGTCAATTCCGTGGTTTACACGGGAACCCACGATAACGACACGGCGTGGGGATGGCTCCATGAAGCTCCGGAGAAAGAGAAGAAATTCGCCATGAAATACCTGAAAAGTTACCAGTGGCAACCGGTATGGGGACTCATCGAAATGGCCTGGGCATCGGTCGCCTGCATGGCGGTGACCCCACTTCAGGATCTTCTGGAACTGGGCGCCGAAGCCCGCATGAACATCCCCGGAATAGCACAGGGCAACTGGGGCTGGCGCTTCCGTTGGGACCAGATCAGAGGAAAACACCGCCGCTTCCTTCGGGAGATTACCGGAAAATACAACCGGCAAGCCTCTTAAATCTGGAGTCCTGAGTCTGGAACCTGGAGTCTTAAATACCAAAAGGTCACCGATTACCGGACCGCAGGTCACCGATCACCCTATTCCGCGAGGAATCTCCTGACAATTTCAAGGTGGTCAAAGGCCAGGGGTGGAAGGTCGCTCACCCTGAACCAGCGGGCTTCCGCGGCATCGTCACCACCGCTGACAATTTCCGCTTCGGGAATCAGGGCATAAAAAACCACACTGATGGTACGGTGGCGCGGGTCTCTGCCGGGAGCGTCAAAAACCCGGAACTGCTCCATGGCCGGTAACCGCAATCCGGTCTCTTCCTCCAGCTCACGACGACAGGCAGCCTCCAGGGACTCTTCCATATCCACGAAACCTCCGGGTAACGCCCACATCCCCCGGAAGGGATCCCTGGCACGGCGAATCAGCAGCACCTGACGTCTCTCCCCGTTTCCCGCTAATACCAGGGCATCCACCGTGAGCGCCGGACGGGGATAGAGATACGTATAAGTCATAAAGAACTCCTTTATTGATTATCGATCCGTTAATCCTTGTCCTTGTTCCAGTAGCGCAGCATCACGATCACGATGCCGACCACGATCAGCAGGAAAATCAGCAGTTCGGTCCGTTCAATCATGGCAAAATTCTTTTCATCACCCTCATCTTGTGCGTATACCGTTTGGTCTCCACGTTGAAGATCCCAAACTGGTCGACATTGTCAATCCTCACTTTACCGGAGGCATGGATAATCTTATTTTTTTTCCAGAGGATCCCCACGTGGACGATGTTTCCCTCGTTGTCGTCGAAAAAGGCAAGGTCACCGGGGAAGGTCTCTTCCACGAAACTCAGGGCGGTGCCCATCTTCACCTGCTGTGTGGCATCGCGGGGAAGGGTGATTCCTGCCATTTTGTAGATGATCTGGGTTAAGCCGCTGCAGTCGATGCCCAGTGGGGAGCGGCCACCCCATAGATAGGGTGCGTTAAAGTATTTCAAGGCCTGGGTAACCATGAAAGCCCTGATATCACGGGGCTGCCCCAGCGTCACATGTCCCCCAAACCTGATAGCCTCACCGTCGAGTGAGAACTGCCTTTTATAGGGCCTCCACAGCGGAAGGCTGCTGCCAGCCACCAGCATCTGATTTTGCTCCTGCTCAACGGGGACCAGTGAAAAAATATCGGTGGTCACCGCAACCGGGGCTTTCCTGAGTTTCTCATACCTTCTGTCAGAGAGTACGGTTGCCATTTTCTGGTCTATCCACCCCTCATAACCGTCATAATCAAGCCGCACCTGTAACCATCCGGGCAGGAATCCCTGCACTTCAAACGTCTCCCCATAGAGGATCTGCGTGACCATTTCACTCCTTTCCGAAGGCTCCCGCCGTACCGGAATCAAACTCAGTCCCGCAATTCCGTAGTTCATCGGCTTAAAATATCAGGCGGTGATGATTCATGGCGCGAAACAGATGAACTGACCATGTGGCTGATCAACCCGGTCGGCGCAAAATCGTGCATGGTCATTTCGTGAAAATTTAGTTACTTTAGGAAATCAAATATAGGGTTTCCTGCAAAGAATCCACCATCCTTGCAGCCTTATCAATCTGAAAAACATGAAAACTTTTCGACAAAAGGTTTCAGCCTACTCCCAGATTATTTTCAGGGCGATAGTCTTTATCGCTGCAGCACTGTTACTTCACCAGATCTTACCTTCTGAAGCCCGTTTCAAATATGAATACCAGAGGGGTTCTCCCTGGAAGCACGATAACCTGGTGGCTCCGTTCGACTTCGCCATATTGAAATCCACGGCAGATTTAGAAGCCGAAAGAAGGGAAATCACCAAGGATTTCGCCCCTTACTTTGTCAGGGATACCGCCGTGATCAGCCAGGAAAAGGAAAAACTCAGGGTTGACCTGATGAATGCCATCGGAGAGGAGTACAGCCGTTCCGGCATGGTGGTGAATGACTTCCTGGCAGCCCTCGACGAATTGTATACACCGGGAATCATTACTTCGGCCCCCCAATCGCTCGAAATCCTCCGGAACAGAACAGAAATCTCCCGCATTACCGGCAACATGGTGGAGAAAGTGCCCGTGAATACCTTATTGTCGGAAAAAACCGCCTTTAACCTTTTCACCGCCAAGGTGGCAGAAATCAGAAACAAATACCCAGGAATTGCTTTGAGCATCAGCAATATAGATCCGGGAAAATATATCCGCAGCAACCTGAAATTCGACGAAAACTATACCCGCGAAGAGATACACCAGCTGGAAGCCAGTGTATCACCAGCCAGGGGAATGATGCAGGAGGGAGAACGCATTATCCTGGAGGGAGAACTTGTCGACGACGAAAAATTCCAGCTCCTCGAATCGCTGAAGCAAAACTACGAAATCCGCAAGGGTGAAGGGATCAACAGCCGGCTGGTGGCCATAGGGAAGATGCTGCTGATCGTCATATTCCTGACCCTGCTGTTCAGCTATATGTACACCTACAAACGGTTTATCCTCAACGATACCCGCAAACTTCTGTTCCTGCTCTCGTTTATCATCCTCATCGTTTTCCTTTCCCTCACCATCAATTCCTTCGAGGGACTGCACATCTACATGTTTCCACTGGCCATACTTCCTGTGGTGGTGCGCACTTTTTATGATCCGCGGACGGCCATCTTCACCCTGATTGTCACATCTCTGCTGATAGGCTTTTATGCGCCCAACAATTACGAATTTGTGCTTCTGGAAGTGTCAGCGGGGATGATTGCCGTTTTCAGCCTCAACAAGATGCACCGGCGGGTCCACGTCGTTGTGGCTTCCCTGCTGGTCGCCCTCACATACGGGGTGGTATATACCGCCGTTACTCTGGTCCAGGAGGGTACCCTGGCCACCTATGATCTGAGGATGTTGCAGTGGTTTGCCTGGAGCAGCCTGCTGGTTCTGGTGGTCTACCCCCTCATTTTCATCTTTGAAAAAATCTTCGGGTTCATTTCCGACGTGACCCTGATAGAACTCTCCAATACCAACCAGCCGCTGTTGCGTAAACTTGCGGAAGAGGCTCCCGGCACCTTCCAGCATTCCATGCAGATCGCCAACCTGGCCGAAGAAGTCATCCTGAAAATCGGGGGGAATCCCTTTCTGGTCAGGGCAGGAGCCTTGTACCACGACATCGGGAAAGCTGCCCAGCCCAACTTCTTCATTGAAAACCAGGAGATAGGCATGAATCCCCATGACCAGATGAGTTACGTAAAGAGTGCCGAGATCATCATCGACCATGTCAGAAACGGCATCAAAACCGCACGGAAATACAAGCTTCCCGAGAGTATCGTGGAATTCATCGCCACCCATCACGGCACCACCAAGGCCAAGTATTTTTTTCTTAAACAACAGCAGGAAAACCCGGGGGAAAATTTCAACGAAAAGAACTTCGTCTATCCGGGGCCCCTCCCCCACTCGCGTGAAGCCACGGTGGTCATGCTCGTTGACGGCATCGAAGCAGCCTCCCGCAGTATGAAAGAGAAAACTTACGACAACCTCAAACTATTGGTCGAAGAAATGATCGACCAGAAAATGAAAGACCGCCAGCTCGACAATTCAGACCTGACCTTCGCCGATATCGACAAGATCAAGGAGATCCTGCTCAGCAAACTGGTCAACATCTATCATGTAAGAATAGAATACCCCTCAGAAAAAAAAGCATAAGACATTTCCTGAAAACCGTTACTTTTGCATGAAATTTGAAGTGTTAGCCGGGAGGGCCTTCCCTCCTGGTGAAAAAGTTCTTTTTATTGTAAGGTCATCAACGGTAATGTCCGGGAAATGTACGTTTTCAGAAGGGACATCACTGAATAACAGGAGGATTAACCCATTTAAAGAAAAAATTAAAAAATGAAGATTCTGAAATACTGGTTTTTTGCCGTTTTGCTGGCAGGAGTGGTCTTAACGGGGTGCACCGACCCTGAGCCCGAGCCCGAACCCGAGCCGGAACCCGAAGTTCCCGCAAAACCGGAAGTTCCCGCCCTGACCCAGAAGGTCAACAGCTTCATCAAGACCTGCATGAGCGATATTTACCTCTGGTACAACACCCTTCCCGACATTGATCCCAAAAAAGAGACAGACTCAAAGGCCTACTTCAAGAAATTGCTGAACGAGGAGGACAAATGGTCTTATATCACCGATGATATTACCGCTTTCGAGAACAGTCTGGAAGGAGTGGAAAAGGCATACGGCTATTCCCTTGCCTTCGGACGGTTTGTTGACGGCACAGGAGCGCCTACCGGCAACTATTTTGCCATCGTCGAATATGTGTACCCCAACACGCCGGCTGAACGTGCTGACTTCCAGCGTGGTGACCTGATCATCAGACTCAACAACGGCAACATCACGGCCAGCAACTACATGGAACTGCTTTCGGGGACCTCGGCCAGTGTCACCAAAGGGATTCTCACCACCAGCGGGATCGCGGCCGACACCACCCTGACCATGACCGCCGAAGAACTCAATCTTGACCCCGTAGTCATGAAATCGGTGATTGAAAAGGATGGCCATAAAATCGGCTACCTCTTCTATACCCAGTACATCGCCGGATACAACAATACCAGTCTGGCCGATGCCATGCAGTATTTCCACGACAACCAGATCACCGACCTGGTCCTCGACCTGCGTTATAATCCGGGCGGACAGACCACTGCGGCGCAATACCTGTGCAGCTCCATAGCCCCGACCTCCATCGTCAACACCAACAGTCCCCTGGTCACCTACCAGTGGAACGACAAATACCAGCCCGAGATCAACAGCAATCCCATCTATGCCGGATGGAGAGGGATCAACTTCTCTGCCTCGGTGCCGGTAAAACTGGGACTCAACAAAATCCACATCCTCACGGGAAGCGGCAGCGCCAGCGCCTCGGAACTCACCATCGCGGGATTGCAGCCCTACATGAGCGTGGTCATGGTCGGCGACACCACTTACGGAAAATATACCGGTTCCATCACCCTCAAACCGGAGGATTATTATGATGATCCTTTGTCATATAACGACTTTAAAAACTGGGGAATCCAGCCTATCGTCTTCCGGTTTGCCAATTCCCAGGGATTGACCAACTTCAAAAACGGATTTGCCCCTACCTACCGCGTTGAAGATGAGCTGCTGCCCGCCTTTCCCCTGGGCGATCTCTCAGAACCCCTGCTGAAAAAGGCCGTGGAAGACATCACCGGGGTCCCCATCGCCTCCATGAAACGGGCAAAACTCCCCTTCAACTACGAAGTGGTCGACAGGGGATTCTCCCGTTTTGACCCCATGAAGAGGAATCTTTACCTCGACGGCGGACAAAAACTTCCGAAAACCTTCACGGAGTAGCCTTTTCAGGGAAGTTACCCCTTCTCAGGCTTTCATATCCGGCAGAAAATTGGTACTTTTGCCGGATATTTTTTTGCCTTCTCCCCATGGGAGACAGGAGCAACGAAACCCTGAGAGGACGTATGAATAAAAAAATCATTTACATCGGTCTGGCTGTTATTGCGCTTGTCCTTGCGGTTATCCTGCTCACAGGAACCCAAAAATCAGAACCTCCTGTTACGGCAGAAGTCCAAAAAGGGACTTTTGAGGTGCTTGTTTACACCAGCGGCACCCTGGAAGCCGAAAATTCGGAAAAGATTGTGATTCCCGAGGAATTGGGCGGCAGGAACGTTCGCATATACGAGATCAAAATCACCGATATCGTGGAAGAAGGTACCGTGGTGCAAGAGGGGGATTATGTGGCCTCTCTCGACCACAAGGCCGTGGAGGAGGTGCTCGTGCAGGCCCGCGAAGAATGGGAACAGGAGCTCAACGAATTCGAGGATGCCAAAATGGACTCGAACCTCAACCTGAGCAATAACCGCGACCAGATCATCAACGCCCGGGAACAGGTGGAACAGATGAAGATCATCCTCGATGAGTCGGTCTACGAATCGCCTTCGGTCATCAGAAAGGCGGAAATGGATCTGGAGAAGGCCCACAGAACCCTGGAGCAGGAAATGTCGGCCTACAAGCTGAGGGTTCAGCAGGCCGAAGCCCGCGTCAACCGACGGGTGGTGGTCCTCAACCAGCGTCAGAACAGGGTGAAGGAACTCGAAGATGCCTACCGGGTTCTGGACATCTACGCCAAAAAACCGGGAATGGTGATCTATGCCAAGGATCGCTTCGGCGACAAGATCAAGTCGGGGTCTACCGTAAGCCGGTGGATGCCGGTAATCGCCACCCTCCCCGACCTGTCACGCATGATATCAGTGACCTGGGTCAACGAAATTGATATTTCAAAAGTCAAGCCCGGCCAGAAGGTTACCCTGGGTACCGATGCTTTCCCCGAGAAGCAACTGGAGGGTGAGGTCCTCACCGTGGCCAACATCGGCCAGCCCCTGCCCAAAAGCGATGCCAAGGTCTTCGAAGTCAGGGTCCGCATCTTCGGAAGCGACCCCGACCTGCGGCCGGCCATGACCACCAGCAATATCATCCAAACCGGCCTGTTCTCCGAGGAACTCTTCATACCCACCGACGCGATCTTTGGCAACGACTCCCTCCGTTATGTCTACTTATATGATAAGTCGGTTTTCCGGCAGGTCGTGGATGCCGGTGATGAAAACGAAAACTTCACCATCATCCGTAAAGGCCTGAAGGAAAACGACAGGATATTGCTCACCCCTCCCGGGGATGAAAAGGAGCTTCCCCTGCGGGGCATGGAAATTTACCAGGAAATCAGGGAGAGGGAGGAGGCCGCCCGGAAAAGCGCCGCAGAAAGCCAGGCAAAAAGCACGGATAACGACGCCGGAACTTCCGCCGCAGAAACCGGGGAGCCGCAAATAACGGGGGAAGAAAAATGAGAAGACTGATCCAGCGTTATCTGCACGATATCCTTATCGGCATTGAAGCCATACAGACCAACAAGATCAAATCGCTGCTCACTGCCCTGGGCATCATTTTCGGGGTAGCCGCAGTTATCAGCATGCTGGCCATTGGCAACGGCGCCGAACACGAAATTCTGGAACAGATCAAAATGGTGGGCGTCAACAATATCATCATCAGCCCTTCGGGGACCAGCATCGAAGGCAATGACAACAGCACCGGCAATCAGGGGGATGATGCCGCCGCCGGAAAGAGGAAATTCTCAAGGGGCCTCACCCTCCTCGATGCCGAAGCCATCACCGAAGTGGTTCCTACGGTGGCCAGGGTAAGCCCCGTAATTTCCATCAACTACTCGGCCATTCTGAACGGAAGGAGTAAACCCATCACCCTGGAGGGGACCAACAACCACTATTTCGACCTCTTCAATATCTCGTTACAGGCAGGAAATGTCTTCAATGAAAGGCAGCAGGAAAAGGGATATCCCGTGTGCATTATCGGCGATAATATCAGAAATCTCTTTTTCGGGCAGGACGACCCAATCGGAAAATACATCAAGGCCGGAGAGGTGTGGCTCCAGGTGATCGGGGTCGTGGAACGGCGTGATTTCACCGCCTCAGCCAGCGACGAAATGGGAATCAGCAGTACCGACAACAAGATCTTCATTCCGGTGAAAACCATGCTGCTCCGTTTCAGAAACCGCTCCCTGGTGAGAGCCGACGAAATCGAACGCCAGGGCAGCCAGTCTTCCGCCGGAGGGGGCGAGAACCTTAACCAGCTCGACAAAATAATCGTCCAGGTGAAGGAAACAGAACACCTCACCGCCACCTCCCAGATCCTGACACGGCTCATTCTCCGCAGGCATAACAACCTCTATGACTTTGAGGTGACCATTCCCGAATTGCTGCTGAAACAACAACAGCGCACCAAAAACATCTTCAACATCGTTCTGGGGGTCATCGCAGGCATTTCCCTGATTGTAGGGGGTATCGGCATCATGAACATCATGCTGTCGAGTGTGATGGAACGCATCAGGGAAATCGGACTGCGCCAGGCCATCGGAGCTTCCCGGAAAGATATCATCGTCCAGTTCCTGGCAGAGTCCACGCTGATCAGCGTGGTCGGCGGCTTCGCGGGAATCATCCTGGGCGTCGCCCTGTCCATGATCATCACCGCAGTTTTTGACATTAAAACCATCGTGTCGCTGTTCTCGATCATCATCGCCTTCGGGGTCTCGGCCCTGGTGGGGATCACCTTCGGCTACCTCCCCGCAAAAAGAGCCTCCGACCAGGATCCTGTGGAATCCTTAAGGCAATAACATTTCATATTCAGGCACTTGATGAACTATTTCAACGCAAAATAACAAAACAGATGCAATTTTCCAGAATACTATTCCTGATCCCGGTGCTGGCAGTTCTCCATGTGCAGGCGCAGCAGGAAACCCGGGAACTTACCCTCGATGAGGTCATCAGCCTTGCCTCGCAGCAGTCCCTTGACGCCTTCAGGAATAAGAACATGTTCCTGTACAACTACTGGGAATACCGCAATTTCAAAGCCGACAGGCTTCCCTCGCTCACCTTTGAGGCCACCCCTTTCGACTTTAACCGTTCCATGCAAAAGGTCTACAATTTTGACGAGAACCGCGATGAATACAAACCCAGGGAGTTCTTCAACTCCGACATGGCGCTGTCACTGAGCCAGAATGTGGGCTTGACGGGAGGCCGCATTTTTGCCCAGTCGGAACTGAACCTGACACGTAACTGGGGAGGCGAAGACCTCACCTCTTTCAGCTCCACACCGGTGAGTATCGGCTACAGCCAGTCGTTGAACGGATATAACCAGCTCAGGTGGATGGCCAAAATAGAGCCCGTCAAATATGAAAAAGCCAAAAGGGAATTCATCCAGTCAAAAGAGGAACTGGCGGTGAAGGCCACCCGTCGTTTTTTCGACCTGGTAGATGCCCAGATAGAGGTCACCATTGCCAACACCAATCTGGCCAACGCCGATACTCTGTACCGGATTGGCCAGGGAAGGTTTCAGGCGGGAACGGTGACCCAGGATGAACTCCTTAACCTGGAACTGGGATTCATGAATGCCAAACTGGCCCTCAACAGGTCAAACCTGGGACTCGAAAGAGCCCGTGCCGACCTCAACTCCTTCCTGGGGTTCGAGAAAAATACCCGTATTGAATGCATCGTACCGGTATCGCTTTCAGAACTCAATATCAATGCCTCGGAAGCCCTGGCCTTCGCCATTGAAAATAATCCCGACATCATCAACCATACCCAGCGGCTCCTTGAAGAAGACCGAAAAGTAAAACAGGCAGAAGCCCAGAACGGCATCAATGCTGAACTATATGCCCTCTACGGCCTTAACCAGAACGCCGAAAAATTCGCCGATGTTTATCTCGACCCCCTCGAAAGACAACGGTTGCGCGTGGGACTCACCATTCCGGTCCTGGACTGGGGAAGAAGAAAGGGGCAGCTCTCCATGGCCAAATCGAACCGTGAAGTGGTCCGCATCAGCATCAACCAGGAAAGGATCGACTTCGAACAGAATGTCATCATGAATGTGATGGAATTCAACCTCCAGGGGGAGCAGGTGCGCAATACCGCAAAAGCTGACACCATCGCCCGCATGGGTTTTGAGGTGACCAAACAGCGGTTTCTGATCGGAAAACTTGACGTCACCAAACTCAACCTGGCCCGGAATGACCAGGAACAGGCACGCCGGGCCTACATCAACGCCCTGCGTACTTACTGGTCCTATTATTATACCCTCCGCCAGCTCACCCTTTTCGACTTCGAAAATAGGATCACCCTGTCCGAGGATTTTGATAACCTGCTGAACAAATAATACATGAAGCGCTTTCTGGTAAAATACCGGTGGATAATCGGGGCCGCCGCCCTTTTGATAGCCGTGGCCGTGGGATGGTTCATCCGCCGTTCCGAAATCCTGCAGTCCGTCTATGTGGTCAAAAGGGGCACCTTCGATAAAATCATCGAAACCAAAGGGGAGATTCATGGTAAAAATGCCATCAACATCACCCTTGATGACATCTTCAAGGATAACGACCTGCAGGTATGGGAATACAGCATCAAGGATATGGTTCCCGAGGGAACCATCGTTAAAAAGGGAGAATGGGTAGCCACCCTCGACCAGGTCAACCTCAACCAGAGGCTGCAGATCAACCGGGAACAGATGGACATGCGCCAGGCACAACTCAACGATGCCAAAATAGACTCTGCCCTTACCCTTTCAGAGATCAGACAACGTGTTGCCCAGCTCGAATTCGACCTCCAGTACCGGCAACTCGACCTGGAACAATCAAAATTTGAATCCCCGGCCTACCAGCGAAAAATGCAGACGGCCTTTAACCAGACCATGCGCCAGATTGAACGGCAAAAAAGGGATTATGAATTGCGTAAGATGGATCTGGAAACCCGCACCGGAAGAAATGAACAGAGATATAACTTCCACAGGGATGTCGATGTCAAACTCCAGCAGGCCCTGGCCGCCACCACCATCAACGCACCGGAAGCAGGGATGGTCATCTATGCCCGTGTTCGCGGCAACCGCAAAATCCGCATCGGCGATGAAGTAGGCCCCTGGAGACCCACCATCGCCACTCTTCCCGACCTGTCGGTCCTCATCTCGGAAACCTACATCGCTGAAATCGACATCGCCAAGGTGAAAACCGGCGACAGCGCCCGGGTCACCGTTGACGCCCTCCCCGGAATGACCTACCACGGCAGGGTCACCACCATCGCCAACATCGGACAGGAACTCCAGGGTGCCGATACCCGCGTCTTCGCCGTCACCATAGAACTCAACCATCACGATCAGAAACTGCTGCCCGGTATGACCAGCAATAACCAAATCATCGTGGAACAACTCCACGATCAGATCATCATTCCCAGGAACTGTCTCTTTTCCGAAGAAGGCCAGCCCTTCGTTTACCTGAAAAAAGAGGGTACCCTCAGAAAGCAGAAGGTAGAAACCGGCCCCGAAAATGACGACGTTGTGGTGATCACCGGTGGCCTGGATGAAAAAGAGAGAATTCTGAACCACCCCCCTGCCCCCGATGAAAAGGTGGAATCGTTCATGGAATAACCCGGAATAGTCAGCAGGATCGTGACAAAGAGAGAAAGGCAGCGTTGAGAAAAATCAGAACATCAGCTCATAGAGCCTGCTGATGTCGCCCCTGAGTTCGTCGAGGCCAAAGGCGCGGCTTTTACGGATATACTCGCGGCCCTCAAAGAAAACCACAAGGGTGGGCACACTGAATACATTGAAACGGGCCGCAAGCTCCGGCATATCGTTGATCTCGGCAAAGAGCAGCTCCATTTTCGGAAAATGAACGGAAACCATCTCCCCCACCTTGGGCTTTAACACCTTGCATACATTGCACTCACGGGTACTGAAATAAGCCAGTACTGCTTCATGAGAGGTCAGAAACCCCTCGAAATCATCGATGGCTGTAATGGTATGAAACATCAATATTGTCCTATGGAAAGTAATACCAGGGTGCACGCCTCCTCGGCGATGATTCCCGATGATGCGAGCATTTGCTGGAATTCCGGATTTTCGGTTCCGGGATTGAAGATCACCCTTCGTGGTCGCATCCCCATGATGTAGTCGTAGTATCCGGGCTGATGGCCGGGGCCGACATACAGGGTCACCGTATCAAAACTCCCCGGGGGCCTTTCAACCACAATGGGGGTATCGCCGATGACTCCCGGGTGCAACCCCAAAGCCACTATATCATGGCCATGGGCCCTGAGGGCCAGCACCGCCTTGTGGGAATACCGGTGTGAACGGGGGCTCGCCCCAATAACCAGGGTCTTCTTTTCCATAATGTGCATTCTTGGTTCAGGGGATCCATTTACTTCATGTCAGCAGCCATCAGCCCCGGTGAGAAGAACGACGGCATAGGCGGTGACCCCTTCGCGGCGTCCTTCAAAACCCAGCTTTTCGGTAGTGGTGGCCTTCACGGAAACCTGACCGGGGTCAATGCCCATGATCCGGGCCATGACGGTTTCCATTTCCGCAATATGGGGTCTCACTTTGGGCTGCTGAAGGGCAAGGGTGGCATCCACATTGACGACCTGCCATCCCCGGGCTTTCACCAGCTGACAGCTCCTTTCCAGAAGAATTTTGGAATCTATGTTTTTATACTCGTCGGAAGTATCAGGGAAATTGGAGCCAATATCTCCCAGTTTGGCAGCCCCCAAAAGGGCATCACAGAGGGCATGCAACAACACATCACCGTCGGAATAGGCGACCGTGCCCATATCGGAGGGCACCAGAATGCCCCCCAGCCAGAGGCTCTCCCCGGGAGCCAGACGGTGAACATCCATACCAAAACCTATACGCTGCATCATATTAATTCTGTCCGCTGAAGGCATCCACATCAAAGGAAAGGGTGAACCGCAGGGTGTTCTCCAGGGGGTGGTTTCTGACGATGGGCAGCAAATAGGCGAAATCAAGGGAGAAAACGTTAAGTTTCAGACCGGCACCCGCCGTCATGAATTTACGGTTTCCCTTGTTCTCATGCTCATAGAAGTACCCGGCACGAAGGGCGAACTGTTTGTTGTACCAGTATTCCACCCCTGCCGAAATGGTCACTTCCTGGAGTTCCTCCTTGAAACCGCCGGGAGCGTCGTTAAAAGAGGTGAACATACCTCCCACCACCGATTTATCGGAGTTGATCCCTCCGGGATAAATGATGGCCCCCGGGTCATAGGTGGTGGTATCACGGGGTGGCGTGGGTACCAGCAGCTTGTTGATGTCGGCCGCAAAAGTAAAGGTGTTGTAATCATCGAGTTCCGTGGTATAGGCCATCCCCAGTTTCAGGTTGGTGGGAATGAAATCCTTAATCTCCCCATCGGTATAGGAGATCTTGGCTCCGATATTCTGGATGTTGATCCCTGCCGAAAAGAGATTTTCGGAAGTACGGGTCTGGAATTCGTTCATATAGTAAAAGGCCACGTCGGCAGCATAGGAGTTGCCGGCATGCGATTCAACGCCGTTGATCAGCTGTCCGCCGGTCAGGTCGGAACGGATATACCTGATGGCCACGGCACCGGCCCAGCGGTCCGACAGCAGACGGGTGTACCCCAGGTCAATGGCAAATTCATTGGGACTCATCTGCCCCATCGATTCACCGTTCAAATCGGTAAAGGCAATGTCACCCAGGGTGAAATAACGAAGCGAAGAGCTGATGGTCTGGAATTCATCCAGTTTTTTATAGCCCACCAGATAGGCCAGGTTAATATCGTTGACCAGAGACCTGAGCCATGGGGAGTAGGAAAGGGCCACCCCCATGTCGCTTTCTATAAAGGCATACTTGGCCGGGTTCCAGTGCTGGGCATTGACGTCGGGAGAGGTTCCCACGCCGGCATCGCCAAGACCCGCGGCCCTGGAATCAGGGGCAATCGTCAGAAAGGGAACTCCTGTGGTTATGACATTCGCCCCGGTAAGTGACGTCTGAGCATATAGTGATTCTACGCTGACGGCCAGCAAGATAAAAACAACCGCACATCTGATCAATCTGGTCATATTCTGAATTTTCAAAGGGTGCAAAGATAAGACTTTATTTATTATCGATTAAGACAGTAACAAAACGGATGCTCCGTGGAAAAATTATACAGCTCCCGAAAATTAGCGGCTGAAGAACAATTTTCCCGACTTCGTGGCCAGCTGTCCCTGTGGCGACCTGATGGTGATACGGTAAAGGTAGAGGCCACTACGGAGAGGAACTCCTCTTTCTGCCGGGGTCCACCGCAAAGGGTTGCTACGGGTCCCCACGGAAGAAACCGTCGTCTGGAACTGGTCGACCCGGCTGCCGGTGATATCAAAGACCTCCACCAGGGTCTTGAAAACCCCATCGGGCTGGTTATGGGTGAAGATAAAATCGGTATGTTCCGTCACGGGGTTGGGAGAATTGCCGATGGTCTCAATGAAAAAGTCACCCGAAACACGGAAGGTGATCTCCTGCGTGGTGGGATTATTGGCCACATCCCAAACCCTGACCTGAAGGGTATGCTCCCCCGAAGAGAGATCCCTCAACGGATAGCGGATGGTCCCCCGGGTGAAATCGTCTTTTGCCGACTTATAAAAATCATTGAGCACCAGAACATTGGAGAAGTCCCCGTCGAGAATGGCCGTGATGTCATGGCCTATCCCCGTCCCTACGGTGCTGATGCCGTTTTCATCTGACACCTCGGCAATCAATAGGGGATTCCGGCTGGTCACCCCTCCGTCGATGAAGTTTTTATCATCCATGTAGAGCTGTACCTCCGGCCCCCGGGTGTCAGTAACCTGGTCCCCTCCGGAACCGCCGATCATGAAATCTTCAAAGGCTCCGTGAGCGTCGGTCTCTCCGTTCTGGGCATAGTAGAGGATTTTTCCGTTGCCCAGACTGTAGGAGATGTCCTTGGGAATCACAAAGCTGAAGCTGAAACCTCCGTCGGTGACCGTGGCTTCTCCCTTGTATATAATGCTGTTCTGCAACTTATAGCTGAATGGGGTGGCACCGCTGTTCCCCAGGGTCTGGCGCATGGCAGCCTTGTCATAGACCACCGCGGTGACCTCTCCGTTGAAATCAGTTAGTTTCTTGCCCAAATGGTCGTGAATCTCACCGGTAACGGTGACCCTGCTCAGGGCTTTCAGGGTATCGGCCAGCTGACCGGTCGCTTTGCCGTTGACGGTATTGGTCACCACCTTGTATTTAGGGTAACTCAGCCTCAAAGCCGGGTCGGCCAGAAGTGTAAAATTTCGCTTGTTCAGGGTATTCAGGGTGTTAATCTTGGCCAGACGCATGATATCGCCCATCCTGAAATTCTCCCCCTGGGCATCCTTCTCAAAAGCGTACTGGTAAAAATTCCGGCTCAGTAAAAAGTTGGAATAGGCATACACCACCCGGGTGGTCGAAAACAAACCAATTCCTCCCCCATTGGGATTCAAAAGGATGTATTCCCCCGCCGACGTTTCGGTATCGTCAAAACGGCTGAATTCACAGGTGGCCGTCACAAAAATCGGCAGGTTGTTGGAATTCGACCAGGAATTGATGGAGGAGACATCCATCACTCTCTCATCGGCCAGGAAGCGGGCATTGGCATGGCCCACATAATTGAGGATCAGCACCCCGTCTTTCACCTGCCGGTTGATGGCCTCCACCACTCCGGGATACCGCTCCACACCGGCGGTCGACTGTTGCGGCCAGGCATCAAAATAGACCTTCTCGGTCTGAAACTCCCGGTGAAAGGCATTCACCTGGTTGGCCAGCGTCTCGGAATCCGACATGTGGAGATTACCATCCTCATCATCACCGATGAAACAGAGATTGGTACGCCATATTCCCAGCGATGACGGCGAATTATAGGAGAGGATCTTATCGGTGACGATGGTGGCCTCATAAACCGTCGATACCGGCAACCGGCCGATGCCCAGATCCACCTGTCCGCTATATACACTCTCCCCCTCATCAAGGATCACAAAATAGTCATCAGAAACAAAAGAAGAGGTGGGAGTCAGCGAATTGTCGGACTGGAACGTGGGGATGAAAGCCTTGTTGGCCCCGGTGATGTTTCTGTTGTCGAAACAGCCATCCCCGAAAAGCAAGACATATTTGATTTTTCTGTCCCTGTCCCTGAGCATTCTGAGGAAATTCCTGATGGCGGTGGCATCGGGACTTCCCGAGCCGAACTCATTGTACACCTGGGTGGTGGTGACCACCTCAACATCCATACCGTCGGCACTCCGGTGAAAACCGGCCACCTGATCAGCCTGGGCCATGAAGTCGGGATGGGTGATGATGACATAATCGGGAACATCCATGGCATGGAGGTTTTGCGCGGGCACCTCTCCCACCAGCAGAGGCTCGGGGAAATTCCCTGCGGGACTAAAGGCCAGATATTCACGCAGCGAACCGGCAGGGCGGGTAAAGAGCAGCTGAGAGCCCTGAAAGGTCACGGGGATCTCCACGGGAAGCAGGGGATCTGTGATATCAAAAACCCGCGTTCCTGCCACTGCATTCTCCAAAACGAAGCGGGCCACCCGGCCAGCCCCCATACTCCTGGTATCCCTGAAAAGAAGCTCATCGCTTCCCATCCTCAACTGGCGGCGCCAGTTGACGGTGATATGGTCGAGATACCCTTCGGCAAGGGCATTCGTCGTGGTAAAGGTAAGGGATACCGCTAATGAGGACGAGGTGAGGGGAACCATATACACCCTCTGCCGCTCATCGGCGTAAGTGGTGGTCTCGTTTTCCATGTTTACCGCAGTGAAGGCGATGGCCTCCTGCCTGACTTGGTTCACGGAAACATCAAAAACGGAAGCCACCTGCGAACGACCGACTCCCCTGACAAGGACCCGGGCCTGCTCCCCCTGAAGGGGCTGATCACACATGAGGGTGAAATTCCGGGTAGTCCCCGGCACAAACTTCTCGCCGAACCATTGCTGCCCCGATCTGATTAAATTATAACTTTCTGACTCGTACCGGGTCATGTCATCAAAGGAGGTGACACTGTGCGTAAATTCTGCTCCCGCAGAAGCCGCCATTTCCACCGAAAAAGAGGCACTCTCCTGGGTCAGGAAATAAGTGCTCTCCTCACTGTAAGGATTGACAGTATGGAAAAAAAGGCCTGCCGAAAGGTTATAGCGCCATGAAATCGTTCCCGTGGAATAGAAAAACAGACAATCCTTGCCCGAACCATCCTTGCCCCGCCAGGTGCGGTTCCGCACCAGATCATCGGGAGGAGGATCCCCCAGGGATTCTTCCATCTTGGTCCCTCCGTTCCCGTATACATTGACCAGCTCAGGAGAGGAAAAACCCCAGCTTTTTAATTTATCATAAGTTACTTTATAAACCCCTTTCTTTGAGGTTCTTATTTTCAACCACTTACCATTAGCCAGGACAGAAGAATTCTTCCAGGAAACGGCTGTGGTTTCTGCCCGGGCCCCGGGTCCACTCCCCCAAAACGGCAGCATGAGTATGATAACTGCTAAAAATCTGTACATGCGATTGATCTGTTAAACAACAAACGGCGTCACCCTGCGTTTATTGCCATATCAGGCAGGGCATAAACGGCGGCTTGCTGACACCACAAAAATAACAGTTATTGAAATGATAGGTTCTAAATAATCGCAAAGCTGAACAATATTGATTGTCCAAATAAGTTATATTTGTGTCGTTCAAAAATCCTTATTTAAATTTTTTCATAAGATGAACCGTAAATTACTGGTATACATACTTGTAGTTTTAGCAGCAACTGGTTGCAGCATCAAGAAGCAGAACAGCTCCAGAACTACCGGGTGGAAATATAATGATCCGGAAACCGGAAACATACCCTATTTATCAGGCTACGAACAAGAAGCAGGTCCCGGATTGATTTTTATTGAAGGGGGGACCTTCACCATGGGACGTGTTGAAGAGGATGTGATGTCGAAGTGGGACAACACGCCGCGCAGGGTTACCGTGGCTTCCTTCTATATGGATGAAACCGAAGTCTCCAATCAGGATTACCGTGAGTTCGTTTACTGGATTGAGCGGGTTTATCCGGGCGACAGGGCTAAAAAGGAGTCGGTACTTCCCGACACTCTGACCTGGAGGGAGGAACTGGCGTACAATGAACCTTACATCCAGAACTATTTCCGGCATCCTGCCTATTCCGACTATCCGGTGGTCGGTGTTTCCTGGGTTCAGGCCAATGCCTACTGTCAGTGGCGTACCGACCGCGTCAACGAACAAATACTGGTCGACAAGGGGATCATCACCCATGATCCCTCCCAGAATAGCGAGAACATTTTCACCACCGACACCTATCTTGCCGGCATGTACCAGGGGACTGCCGGCAACAAACCCCAGGAGAATGCCGACGGGACAGCCCGCAAGGTGAGATGGGAAGATGGGATCCTTCTCCCCACCTACCGTCTTCCCACCGAGGCCGAATGGGAATATGCCGCCCTGGGTCTTATCGGAAATGCCGAAAATGAACTTCTCACCGACCGCAAAATGTTTCCCTGGAACGGCACCTACATGCGTGAAGCCGACAAGAAAACCAAAGGACGTATGCAGGCCAACTTCACCCGTGGCCGCGGTGACCTGATGGGAATGGCCGGAGCCCTCAACGACAGGGCCGACATCGCCTCCACCATCAAATCTTACGACCCCAATGACTATGGCCTTTATTGCATGGCCGGAAATGTCAACGAATGGGTTGCTGACGTTTACCGCCCCCTTTCCAACCGCGACGTCGCCGAATTCCAGCCCTTCCGCGGAAATGTCTTCACCGTTCCCCAAAAAGATGAAAGCGGCAACCTGACCCGCGATGAATATGGCGTGATGCGCCTCGACACCCTGGCCGACTACCGGAATTTCAAGGACGGAGACCCCAACTCCCAGATCATCGAAGGAGACCAATGGACCGCCGTACAAAACAATACCACCCAAAACATGTACATCCAGGATGACCGGCAGGGCTCATTCTCATCCCTCGTGGGCGATGATGTCCGCGTTTACAAGGGAGGATCCTGGAAAGACCGTCCCTATTGGCTTACCCCGGGAACCCGCCGCTTCCTCCAGGAAACAAAATCACAGAATGACCTGGGATTCCGCTGCGCCATGACCCGCGTGGGAAGCCCCGGAGGTTTCTGACACCCTGCCAAATCACGCTTATTCCGATAAAAGACAAAAATGAGCGGGCACCAGGATTTGCAACTCCCGATGCCCGCTTTTTAAACAGTACTAAATCACTCTAAAATACCGCCGGCGGAAATCGCCACCCCACGGCAGAACCGGCGGGCAGAACGATCACCTGAGGTTAAAGTCTGATTTTCTTCCACTCCTCCTTCATGCGATCCAAATCGGCCAGCCAATCCTCAATGTCGTTTTCATGCTCCAGCTCTTCATTCAGGATCTGCACCGCCATTTGGTGGGTGGAGTGATCCTTTCCTGAGGTGAAGTCGGCAATCTCCTTATACCGCTGAATGGCGCAACGCTCACCCTTCAGATTCTGTTCAAGGATCACCTCGATGTAAGGGTCGGCAGGCTCATCATAAGAACACCGCGCCAGCTTTACCCACGCATTCGGATTGATCACGGGAGTCCCCCCCAGCTGAATGATCCGGTTAACCACCAAAACGGCATGGTTCAGCTCCTGGTCGGCATGCAGCAACAACTCAGGCTCCACCTCGCTGCGCATGGGCCCTTCCATCAGGCGGGCTCCAATCCAGTACTGGTAATACGCCAGCCACTCCTCCGACAGGGCGGCATTGAGCATCTCCAAAAGTTGGTCCACATCAACCGATGCGACCTTGATTGCTTGTTTTCCCATAATATCAGTTATTAGAAATGTTTGTATTCCTTGACTTTCTTCCTCTGCTCTTCAAAGATAAAGATGTTTTCCGATTGATAATCGCGCCCTGACCAGTGAATTCTCGCTAAAAATGCCGCTGTCAGATCCACTTTCTCCTTTCGGGAATGACTCATCGACCCCCTTCCTGAAAACCTTCAGCACCCTCCTCTTCCTGTTGTCCATCAAACACTTAGCTGTATCTTCCCCCTGAAAGAAAATGGAGGAAAAATAATTTCGGAAAAAATGACATGTAACATAAACTATACTATTTAAAAATCGTAAATTTTTACCATAAAAATTCATTCTCTTTCCTGACTTGAAACCATAAACCAACCAAGTCTTAGTTCTGAACGCCGGCTCTCCCTTTCCTGGTTGATCTGACGTCATTTTAGAAAACCTAATATCCAATACAATGAAAACCTGTTTTTTGATTTTATTCCTGTTTTTTTACACCTTCTCCATTGGTGGAAATTCGGCGCGTTTGTATGCCGGAGAACCGGATTCTCAGGGCACCCCCCCCCAGGGGAACAACAGTTATGCCGTGCCTGCAACGTCGACCCCTGATTCCCTGACTACGGCTACATATAACGGAGGAAACTCCGCCGGCATTATGTTTGACGTTCAGGTGAAAGATTATAACCTCTCCATCCACTCCTTTGACATGTACATGTATACCTATGGTCAGTATGGCGGATCACGGAGGGTCTATTTTTATTACAAGGAAGGGACCTACTGGGGAGCCGAACATGAACCCATGAATTGGATATTACACGATTCGGTGGATGTCCATATGTCGGGTGAAAATTACCAGAATAACGTCTACATTCCCATCATCCTGAACAAGGCCATCCCCTTGCAGGCTGGGAAAATATACGGCATATACATCACCCAGGGGTTGGAAAATGAAAATAACATTTTTAACTGTACCGGACTCCCTCCCATATCCAACGGACGGCTGACTATTTTTCCCGGGACTAAACTACAAAACCGCAGGTTTCTGAACGGCGACTTCCCGGAAACGGACCGTAAGGATGGGTATATGTTTTCCGGGACGATTCATTATGATTACAGTTTTGAATGCCCGGAAGATATTGTTGTGAATAATGAACCCGGAACCTGCGGGGCCCGGGTCAATTATCCTTCGCTGACGGCAGAAGGCGGACTGAACAGCGGTGCTGTTTTTCCGGCAGGAACGACTCCCGCTTCCGTTTCGGTCACCGATGCCAGTAACAATACCACCTACAATTGCAACCTGGATGTTATGGTCCATGACACCGAGAAACCCAACTTTGGTTTCGGGGAGGTGGGTCCCATCAGGGCGGATTTCTTCGACGGCATCAGTTTTAACAAATCTCTGGCATACCAGGGGTACGACCTGGCGTCGTTTGCCTGGAAATATGCGGAGACCGTCGCGGCCATAAATTTTAACTGGGGAACCAGTTTCCCCCGCGCCGACCTTTTGGGCACCCAATACTTCTCGGTCCGCTTTACCTCTTCCTTCACCGCTCCGGTCACGGGCACCTATTCCTTCAGAACGGTGACCGACGACGGGGTGAGGTTGTATCTCAACAACACGCTAATGTTTGATGAATGGCGTTTGATGGACAATGGGTCTTCTTCCTGCAACATTGATCTGACAGAGGGAGAGACGATCCCTGTTATGATGGAGTATTATGCGTATTATGTTAAGGCAGAAGCCTATCTCTATTATATATCTCCCGGTTCTGCGGAAAAGATCTTCGCAACTGTACCAAAAGTTTACGAAGAGAAGGTGGTAGAGACCCAAGAGTGTTTCTATAAGGTTCAGGGCACGGAATTCGACCCCGTTACCGGGGACAACTGTGCACTGACACTCACCAACGATCACAATCATTTATCTTCCCTTTCAGATGCAGAATTCCCTGCCGGCACCACCCCCGTGGTTTGGACTGCCACCGATGCAGCCGGGAATGTCTCCACCTGCAGTTACCAAGTGACCGTCACCGGGAAGCTCCCCCCGGTGGCTGTTTGCCAGAACATCACGGCACAACTCGATGCCGGCGGGAATGTGACCATTGCCGAAAATGCCGTGGACAACGGTTCATTTGACCCCTGCGGAAAGGTGACCTTTGATACCGACAAGACCAGCTTCTCCTGCGCTGATCTGGGCCCTAACCAGGTCGTTCTGACCGTTACCGACGAATGGGGAAATTCAGCCACCTGCAGTGCAACGGTGGAAATCCAGGACACCCTTCCTCCACTTCCTTTGCTTCATCCACACACCGTGTACCTGACTGACCAGGGAGAGTGGACCCTGAACGCCAGCGATATCGCCATAATAACGGCAGGTACCACCGACAACTGTACCCAACCTCAAGAACTTGACATAAGTATTTCCCCGATGACTTTTAGCTGCCAGGAGAGCACCCTTCCCTCCGTGGAACTGACGGTTATGGTGACCGATGCCGAAGGGAACACCGCCACCGGAACGGTTGAACTGATGGTGAGGGACAACATCATCCCCTTGGTTCTGTGCAAGGATATCACGATTCAGCTTGACGCCGGCGGAAATGCTGCCATTGCGGAAGATGCCGTGGACAACGGCTCGTCTGATGCCTGTGGAGTGGCAACCATTGATACCGACAAGACCAGCTTCTCCTGCGCTGATCAGGGCCCCAACCAGGTCGTTCTGACCGTTACCGATCTTTCCGGAAATTCAGCTACCTGTACTGCCCTGGTGACCGTGGAAGACCGGATCCCACCAATCCTTCAACTCCGCAATCATTGTGTTTTCCTGACCGAAAAGGGCAAATGGACCCTGAATAACTCAGATATTGCACAAATAACGGCAGGAAGCACCGACAACTGTCCGGGAGCAGAAAATCTTGTTTTTCACTTATCCAAAAGAAGCTTTGGGTGCAGTGATGCCTATCCGCCGTTCCCGGAAGTGATGGTTTCTGTCACCGATGCCGGAGGAAACACATCAACCGGCACCTTTGAACTGATGGTGCTGGATACCATCACTCCCGTCGCCAAATGCCGGAATATCGAAGTGGAACTAGACGCCTTCGGAATGGCCCTGGTGGTGCCAGGATTTGTGAACGAGGGGGGCGACCGGGAAAATGTTCCTGAATGGGCTCAGTATTACCAGGACCTGGAAGGGGGAAGCTATGACAACTGCGGAATTGCCGGAATGGTCCTGAATAAGAGCATCTTCACCCGCCAGGATATAGGCATGAATGACGTCGTGCTGACCGTTACGGATCCCGGCGGCAACAGTGCTGCATGCCAGGCCACAGTCACCGTTTCCGATCCTTTTGCTGAAGAAGCCGGAACTGCCCAGGAATCGGATGAAGTGGTCACCCCCCCGGTTGTGCCCAACTCAGCCCCTACCCTGGCAGACTTGACCGATATGGAGATTACTAATGAGCCACAAGAGTTAAGGGTGGCCCTGACCAATATCACCCCCGGTACCGAAACGTCACAAATGGTCACCCTCACGGCATCTGCTGATAACCCCCTGCTGATCACCGGCATGGAAGTGATCCACCAATCGGGAGCAACCACAGGAAACCTGCTGATCACCTTTGCCGCCGGCACCACCGGAGAAGCCCTGGTGACCATTACCGTCAGGGATAACGGAGGGGTGGAAAACGGCGGTACCGATACCACCATAAAGAGTTTCAGGATTAAGGTAACAAAGGTGAAGGATGAAGAAGTTGCCGAAACGTCCACTACTGAGAACACCAGCGTGGTCACATCATCTGATGGCGTTGCAGAAAACCGGGGAATAAGACTTTATCCGAATCCTACCATGGGGGTGGTACATATCATAATGTCAGAGAGTGCTCTGAATGAACCAGATATCAGGGTTTATTCGATCGTGGGGAATGAAGTGTTCCGCAGAACAGACCTGTCAGGTCCTCAGATCACCGTAGACCTGTCAGGGTATGTTCCGGGAATTTACCTGATCAGGGTGACCTGTGACGGCGATTCTTTCCTGAGGAAAGTGGTACTGGAAAAACAGTAATCTCACGAAGATTATTACGGATTGCTCAGCACTTTTCCGCTCCTGCCTGGTCCCGGCGGCTACGGCATTTCCCGGGGGCGCCCCGAAATGACGTGACGGCCTATGGGTTCCTGGCTTTCAGGTAGTCTATGGTCGCTTTCATGATCTTTTTGAGCACCTCGAGGTCTATATCAGAGAGCTTTTTCACATAAATACAACCTTTCCCCATTTTGAATTTTCCCAGGCCTTCCAAAAGAACTTCGTGTTCCGGCTGCCCGGAATACACATAGAGGGATATCGCCGCCTTCCGGGGTGAAAAGCCCACCAACATCCAATCCCCCTCCTGCCGGCTTCGTTCCGATTTATAATGATACGATCCAAACCCGATCATACTCGGCCCCCACATTCTGGGTTCAAATCCCGTAAAATCCTGCATCAGTTTCAGTAATTCGAAACTGTCCTTCCGTTTTTGCTCCGTGTCAGCAAAAGCGTTAATGAATCCGGTGACATCAGCATCGGTCTGTTTTGTCTTGAGTTCTGCCATGGTCTGCTCTTTCCTGCTTTAAACTATCTATAAACATTTACTTCAAAAGGTGGTAAAATTAGGCGAACGGCAACAAAAAATAAGGGGCTTCGTCTCTGAAACCCCTGTATTTGCTTGATTTTCAGTCTCCTCGGTGAGACTCGAACTCACGACCCGCTGATTAAGAGTCAGCTGCTCTACCAACTGAGCTACGAAGAGAAAGCGGCGCAAAATTAAGGAAAAAATCATTTTTCCAAACCTTTTTTTTCTTTTTTCGGGAATTGCCGCCGCCACCGCAAATTATCCCGGCAAATAACCCCCCCACCCACCTTCTTGTCGAGGGATATTTTTATCTTTATCGAAAAACTGGACAGCATCATGAAGAACCCTCTTTTGATCAGGAACGATCCGTGGCTGGAGCCTTTTGCCGGAACCATCCTCCGCAGGCATGCCCATGCAGAAAAGAAGAAAGAATCCCTCATCAGAAAGGAATCCCTGTCAGGTTTTGCTTCGGGCTATCTCTATTTCGGGCTGCACCGGACCAGTGACGGTTGGGTGATCCGGGAATGGGCGCCCCACGCATCCATGATAGTTCTGGTGGGCACCTTCAATGACTGGAAGGTTGGGGAAAACTACGAATTCAGTCCCCTGGCCAACGGCGTTTGGGAGCTGACCCTCGCCCCTGAGAAGTTGCATCACGGCGACCTTTACGCCCTGATGGTGCACTGGCCCGGAGGATCGGGAAAACGCATCCCGGCATGGGCTACCCGCACCGTCCAGGATGAAAAGACCTTTATCTTCAACGCCCAGGTGTGGGCTCCCGAAACCCCCTACCGGTGGAAGAATCCCGGTTTCCGCAGGAAGGCTGAGCCCCTGCTCATCTATGAGGCCCACGTGGGCATGGCCGGAGAAGAGGAACGGGTCCACACCTATGCCGAATTCCGGGAGCAGATGCTTCCCCGCATCAAAGCCAACGGCTACAATACCATCCAGCTGATGGCCATCCCCGAACACCCCTACTACGGCAGTTTCGGATACCACGTCTCCAGTTTCTTCGCCCCCTCATCCCGCTTCGGAACCCCTGAAGAGCTTAAAGAACTCATCGACGAAGCCCACAGCATGGGGATCTCCGTGATCATGGACCTGGTCCACTCCCATGCCGTGCGCAATGAGATCGAAGGACTCGGAAAATACGACGGCACCCGCTACCAGTTTTTCCACGACGGAGGAAGGGGCGAACACCCCGCCTGGGACTCTTACTGCTTTAACTACAACAAAAACGAAGTTCTCCATTTCCTCCTTTCCAACATCAAATACTGGCTCGACGTTTTCAAATTCGACGGGTTCCGCTTCGACGGCGTGACCAGCATGCTTTACTTCGACCATGGCCTGGGAAAAGCCTTCACCAATTACGGCGACTATTTCGATGCCAACTGCGACGAAGAAGCGGTCACTTACTTCATATTGGCCAACCAGCTTATCAAGGAGGTGAACCCCACCTCCCTATCGATCGCCGAAGACATGAGCGGCATGCCCGGACTGGCGGTCCCTGTTGCCGACGGGGGAATGGGATTTGACTACCGCCTCTCCATGGGAGTTCCCGACTACTGGATCAAGATTATCAAGGAGAAAAAGGATGACGAGTGGCAGATGGGGGACATCTTTTACCAGCTGACCTCCAAGCGGATGGATGAAAAGGTGGTCAGCTATGCCGAGTCGCACGACCAGGCCCTGGTGGGTGATAAAACCATCATTTTCAGGCTCATCGACAAGGAGATGTATTTCAGCATGCGGAAGGACCAGCCCAACCTCACCGTCGACCGGGGCATCGCCCTCCATAAGATGATCAGGCTGGCCACCCTTTCCTGTGCCGGAGGAGCCTATCTCAACTTCATGGGCAACGAATTCGGCCATCCCGAATGGATCGACTTCCCCAGGGAAGGCAATAACTGGTCCTACCGCCATGCACGCAGGATTTGGAGTATCGCCACCGACCCGGAACTGAAGTACCACTGGCTCCTCGATTTCGATTATGACATGACGGGGCTCTTCAGAAAAGAGGGAATTCTGGAAATCCCCCCGGTCAACCTGGTGTGGGAAAAAAACGGCGACCAGGTCCTGGCCTACCACCGCGGCCCCTGGCTTTTCGTCTTTAACTTCAATCCCGTGCAGTCGTTCACCGACTATGGCATCCCTTTGGGCAAAGGGAAATACCACGTCGCCCTTTCAACCGATAATGGAAGATATGGCGGCCAGGACCGCATCGACGAAGTGCTCTCTTACTACACCCTCGATTCCGGCGAAAAAGAGAGCCAGCATTACCTGCGTCTTTACCTCCCGGCACGAACCGCCATGGTACTGCGCAGGGAAGAACTCCCCGCCAGCCACTGATATGCCTGAATTCACAACACCGGTTGAGGTGATGCCCCTCCCCTGGGGCTCTGATCACTCGAAAAAACACCTGCTGATAGGCTCCTGCTTCACCGAAAACATAGGATCCATTATGGAGGGGCTGAAATTTCCCGTGATGGTCAACCCATTTGGCATCCTTTACAATCCGGTGTCGGTGGCCAGGGCGCTCAGACGAATGCTCTCGGGAGAGGCCTATACGGAAGAGGACCTCTTTGAACATGACGGGTTGTGGCACAGCTACAGCCACCACGGAAGCTTCTCGGCGGCCACGCCTGCCCGGGCTCTGGAAAAGATCAACGGCAGCCTTGAACAGGCCTGTTCTTTTCTCAGGGAAGCCCACTTCCTGATGATCACCCTGGGCACCTCCCGGGTCTATGAGCTCAGGAAGACAGGAGAAACCGTGGCCAACTGCCACAAGGTGCCCGCCCGGGAATTCCACAGAACCCGGCTTTCAGTCGCCGAAACCGTCACCGTGATGAAAGAGGCCCTGGAAGAGATCTGGCAGGCCCATCCCGCGATAAAAATCATCCTTACCATTAGTCCTGTGCGACATACCCAGGATGGCGCCGCTGAGAACCAGCTGAGCAAGGCGGTCCTCCTCCTGGCTGCCGACGCCCTGGAAAAGGGCTTCGGAAGGGAAAATTGCGCCTCTTTCCCGGCCTACGAAATCATGATGGACGAACTCCGCGATTACCGCTTTTACCAGAGTGACATGATCCACCCCTCTCCGGTAGCCGTGGATTATATATGGAGAAAATTCAGCGATGCCTTTCTGACCCCACAGGCCAAAGCCCTCAGCCATGAAATCGCCGCCCTCCGGAAAGCCGCAGCCCATCGCCCCCTCTATCCCCATACACCCCAATTTCAGCTCTTTGTCAAACACGCCCTCGAAAAAACCCTCCTCCTGGCAAAAAACCACCCAACTCTTGATTTTTCGCGGGAAATTGACTATTTTTCAAAACAGAAAGCAACCGATCCTCTTCCTGACCCGTAAACCGTGAAGGGGCACCGGTAAGGCTGACCATATTTTGAAAATTTAAATGCCATGAGCTACATCAATTTCAATCCCGCCAAACTCACCAATCTGGATTTCACCTCCAAAAGGGAGATCATACGCTCAAACCATGCCGGCTCTTACATTTCCACCACCCTGAACGGGTGCAACACTCGCAAATACCACGGACTTCTTATTTGTCCCATTCCCGCCCTGGGAAACACGAAACACCTCCTCCTCTCAGCACTCGACGAAAGCATCGTGATCAAAGGTTCTGCCTTTAACCTGGGGGTAAGAAGGTACCTCGACGGATACATGGAACCCAAAGGAAACAAGTATCTCCAGAAATTTGACTTTGAGAAAATTCCGAAATTCACCTTCAGGGTGGGGAATGCGATCCTGACCAAGGAGAGGCTGCTGGTGGAGAAAGAACAGCAATTGCTGGTGCGGTATACCCTTGAGGAATCGCCGGCTCCGGTGACCATTCAGTTCAGGCCGTTTCTGGCATTCCGTGGCATCCACGACCTCAGCAAATGCAACCTTTACATCAATACCCATTATCACGGGGAACCCAACGGCGTCAGCCTGTCACTCTATGACGGCTATCCCCCGCTTTACATGCAGTTCAGCAGGGAACCGGAATTCGTAGCCGCCCCCGACTGGCATTACAACGTTGAATATATCAAGGAAAAAAACCGTGGTTACGACTGCCACGAAGACCTCTACACCCCGGGTTATTTTGAATTCACCATGAAAGAGGGGGATGTCCTGGTTTTCTCGGCGGCCACCTTCCAGGGTAATCCTGCCCAATTCAGGCAGCGCTTCAACAGGGAGGTCAACAAAAGGATCAGCCGCGACTCCTTCACCGGATGCCTGAAAAATGCCGCCAACCAGTTCATCCAATACCATAATCATACCGCAGTCGACATCATTGCCGGCTATCCCTGGTATAACAGCATCAGCAGGCAGACCTTCGTTGCCCTGCCGGGGCTCCGGTTCGCCCAAAGCGAAAGGAGGCTTGCCCTGGAAGTACTCTCTACCTACCTGCCCCACCTCAAAAACGGGCTCTTCCCGGGATCTATCGCCGACCACCACCCCGCATACGACTCTGCCGATGCCTCCCTCTGGTTTATCTGGACCCTCCAACAGCTCAAAAAACAAGGCTCCCGGTTCAAGGAATTCGGACCTCCCTTTTATCAGGCCATTCGCGAAATCCTCAATAATTACCGCAAAGGGACCTCAGTCGTCACGATGATGGAGAACGGCCTCCTCTTTGCTGCTGAACAGGGAATGGCCCTCAGCTGGATGAACGGATACAGCACCGGACAACCCGTCACCCCAAGATATGGAAAACCTGTGGAACTGAATGCCCTGTGGTACAATGCCGTATGTTTTGGCATCGATATGGCGCGCAGCGAAAAGGACAGCGACTTCGTCGAAGAGTGGAAAAGCATCCCCGGCATGATCGAGGAATCGTTTCTGAAAGCCTTCTGGAACGCGGAAAAGGGATACCTGGCCGACGTGGAAAACGGGCTCTATACCGATTGGTCGGTACGCCCCAATATGGCCATTGCCGCCGCCATGCCATACTCCCCCCTTAATCAGGAAAAACGCCGCAGCATCCTGGAGGTGGTCCGCCAGCAACTGCTGACACCCCGGGGGCTCCGCAGCCTCTCCCCCGATGATCCCGCATTCATGGGTGCCGTCAAGGGAGACCCTAACCACAGGGAAGAAGCGGCCTTTTGCGGCGCCGCCTACCCCTGGCTGCTCCAGTTCTTCGCCCAGGCCTGGATCTCAGTGTACGGAAAAAACGGACTCTCTGTCATCAGAAAAATCCTCCAGGGCTTCGAAGGCGAAATGGCCGACAACTGTATCGGAACCCTCTCGGAAATGTACAACGGCACCCCTCCCCATACCGGCAAAGGGGCTTCCTCCCAGGCCTGGAATGTGGCAGCCCTCCTGTATATTCAGCAACTGATCTCCGAAACAGAGGCCGAAGTGTGATGATGAAAATCCTGATGTTTGGATGGGAATTCCCCCCCCACATTTCGGGAGGCCTGGGTACGGCCTGTTACGGCCTGATCCGGGGACTGTCGGAACTCGACGGCATCAGGGTCACCTTTGTCGTCCCCCGCACCTGGGGCGACGAAGAGAGCGGCGACCTGCAACTGTTAGGGGCCAACCACATTCCCGTTTCCCGGCAATGGGTCGAAGAAGAAGAACATGACACCGTCAGCGAATACATCAGGGTACCCCTCCCTCTGGTTCCCTACCAGACCCCCGAAGAATTCTGGCAGCTGAAAAATAAAAGCTATGTTAAGGGCACCCGGTTTGTCGAAGTCACCAGGGAGGGCACCATCCCTTTCTCGGGAGGTTACGGCCCCTCTCTCTTCCAGGAAATCAGGAACTATGCCATTGTGGCCGGCAACATCGCCGCTGAATACCCCTGTGATGTGGTCCACGCCCATGACTGGATAGCTTACCCTGCCGGTATAGAGGCCGCCAAAAGGGCGGGAAAACCCCTGGTGGTCCATGTTCATGCCACGGAATTCGACCGCAACGGCGGCAACATCAACCCCATGGTCTACAACATCGAACGCGAAGGCATGGAAGCCGCCGGCAAAATCATCGCCGTCAGCAACTTCACCCGGCGTACCATCATCGAAAAATACGGAATCCCCCCCGAAAAAGTAATCACCGTTTACAATGCCGTGGAACCCCTGACCGAAGAAGAGAAGAGGATCTTCAAAAAAGGCATCAGCGAAAAAATTGTCACCTTCATGGGGAGGATCACCCACCAGAAAGGCCCTGAATATTTTGTGGAAGCGGCCAGCCTGGTGCTTCAGAGAATGGACAACGTCAGGTTTGTCATGGCAGGAAGCGGCGACATGATGGAGGCCATGGTGGCTCATGCCGCACGGCTGGGCATCACCGGGAAATTCCACTTCACCGGGTTCCTCCAGGGCGATGATGTTTACAGAATGCTGCACATGAGCGACGTCTTTGTCATGCCTTCAGTGTCGGAACCTTTCGGCATCGTTCCCCTGGAAGCCATGCTGGCCAACGTTCCGGTCATCATCTCGCGCCAGTCGGGCGTGGCAGAAGTGGTGCACCACGCCATAAAAACCGATTTCTGGGATACTTATGCCCTGGCCGACGCCATTCACGGACTCCTCTCCTATCGCCCCCTGGCACGCCTCTTCACCGAAAGAGGAAAGGAAGAAGCCACCAACCTCAAATGGAAAAACTCGGCAGAAGAAGTTCTCGGGGTATACAAAAGCCTTGTCACCCATGAAACCCCCGATTCTCATTCTGATAAAATCCCGCAAATTAATACCTGAAACCCATGAAGTCCCTGTGCCTGATATTCCGGATTCATCATCCGGTCCCCCTGCGAAAATACCGCTTTTTTGACATCGGCGCCGAACATGGCTATTACGACGACTATACCCTGGAAGCCTCCATAAAACAGCTGGCTCAACGCTGTTACCTCCCTGCGGCCACCCTGCTACTCCATCAGATCAACAGACAGGAAAGAGGCATAAAAGCCGCCATTTACCTCTCGGGAACCACCCGGGAACTCTTCGACCGGTACACGCCTGAAGTCACGGCCCTCTTCAGGGAACTGGCCGCCACCCAACAGGTGGAATTCCTCGGGGGCACCTATTCCCACTCCCTGGCATCCGTTGCCGATGAGGAAACCTTCATCTCCCAGGCTAACCTCCACAGGGAAACCATCTATGACCTGACTGGACAAACACCGGAAGTTTTCCTCCATCCTGAGCTGATCTATTCCGACAAAATAGGCGCCATGATTGCCGGATTGGGCTACAAGGGAGTGATCACCGAAGGAGCACGCCATATCCTGGGATGGAAAAGCCCGGGATTCCTATACTGCAACCCTCTCCAGCCAAAACTGAAAGTGCTCATGCGCCATTACAAGCTGAGCGATGACCTCGAATACCGCTTTTCTGACCGTTCATGGAGCGAATTCCCGCTGACTGCCGACAAATACCTCTCATGGCTCCTCAACGGGGGCCAGCCCGGAGAATCGGTCAACCTCTGTATCGACATGGAAACCTTCGGGCACTACCATCACGCCTCTTCCGGAATCTTCAACTTCCTTGACCACCTGCTCTTCATGACTTCCCGAAACCCGGAACTCACCATGGCCACTCCCTCGGAAATCATCACCCGTCTGCAGCCCGTCTCCCTGATCAGCGTCCCCAACCCCCTCTCACAGGCAGGCGAAGAAAGAGATATCTCCCTGTGGAACGGAAACGACCTCCAGAGCGAAGCCCTCCGCCACCTCTATGACCTCGCCCCCTTGGTGAAGGAGATCGATGATCCCCTGATCAGAAAAGAGTGGAACACCCTCCAGGACAGCGAATACTTCCGCTTTATGTCGGAAAAAACCACCACCCCCTCACTCCACCATCGCAAAAACCCCTTCAATTCGCCCTACGAAGCCTTCATCAACTACATGAATATCCTGAATGACCTGACCATCAGGGTAAAATCACTCTATTCAGGGCCTTCCCCCGAAGAAACCATCAACCTCCTCAAATCACAACTGGCGGAAAAAGAAAGAGAATTGGAAAAATCTTTGGAAATAGCCCACACTCCCAAAAAGAAAAAACACAAGCACTGAAACTGTCGGTCAGAAACCGGCATAACTGCCTGATTTTCCATAATTAATCACCCTGTTGTCCCTCCACTCCGGAACAGCATGATCGCATGGTGCGTATATTAAGAATGACCCATTTGGTAGTGTTATTGTGCAAAAAACAGTTTTTGTATGGTTTAAGACGTTATTTTTGTGCCGGACAATGAATGTAGAAGTTACTATTATTTCATGCCGGCGAATTGAACACCGGTTCCGAAAAAGAGAGCATATATGGAAAACAGACAGGGAGTAAGATATATACAGCCCACCCAGGTAGAGAATCCACAATGGAGGAAGTTTATCGTTGAATCAGATCTTCCGGCAAGGCTCAATCCCTTGCGGGAACTATGCAGAAACCTCTGGTGGGTTTGGAACAACGAAGCCAGGGAACTTTTCTGCTACATCGACGCTAAAATATGGGAGGCCGTAGAGCATAACCCCATCATGTTGCTGGAACAAGTCACTTTCCAGAGGTTTCGTGAACTGGAGAAGGATCCTGTGTTCACCGGAATGATGGATACCGCTTATGATAAATTCACGCGGTACATGAAGGAAAGGGAATTTCTCAGCCAGCCGCAGATTGCCTATTTCAGTATGGAGTACGGGTTGCATGACAGCCTGAAGATCTTCTCGGGAGGACTGGGCATTCTTGCCGGCGACTACCTCAAGGAAGCCAGCGACTCGAAGGTGAACCTGATGGGGATCGGATTGCTGTACCGCTACGGCTATTTCCGCCAGACCATCAACATGCACGGCGAGCAGATGGCCAACTATATCCCCGAGCACTTTTCCAAAATTCCCGTGCAGCCCACCTATAATGCCAACGGCGAATGGCTGACCATCGAGGTGGAATATCCCGGAAGGAACCTGAAAGCCCATGTATGGGAAGTGAACGTGGGATCAGTAAAACTATACCTGCTCGATTCCGATACCGACCTGAATCAGGATTTTGACCGTACGGTCACCCACAACCTCTATGGAGGCGACAACGAGAACCGCCTGAAGCAGGAGATCCTTCTGGGTATCGGTGGAATCAGGTTGCTGAGAGCCTTGGGCTACCAACCCGACATTTACCACTGCAACGAAGGTCATGCCGCCCTTATTGGCATCGAGCGGCTGGTGCACCTGGTTGAAGACCACCAGCTGGCCTTCGCGGAAGCCAGGGAGGTGGTCAGAGCATCGACCCTCTTCACCACCCACACCCCCGTTCCTGCCGGCCACGACTCTTTCCATAACGACCTCTTCAGGGCCTATATGAACCATTTCCCTGAAAAAATAGGCCTTTCCTGGGATGAGTTCGTCCTCCTGGGTAAAGCTAACCCCGGAGAAGACCATTTCAACATGAGCTTCCTGGCCTGTAATCTTTCCCACGGCATCAACGGCGTGAGCTGGCTCCATGGCCAGGTCAGCAAAAAAATCCTCAAAGAGCTCTACCCCGGTTATATGGAAGAGGAAATCGAGGTGGGATATGTCACCAACGGCGTTCACTACTCCACCTGGACGGCCAAGGAGTGGAAAGAGATCCATAATGAATTCATGGGTGGGGACTTTGTCGAAAACCAGCTTGACACCGACAGGTGGGAGAGAATCTACCAGGTTCCCGATGAAAGGATCTGGCGTCTCCGCCAGGAGCTGCGTCTGAAGCTCTTCAACTACATCAAGCAGCGCTTCTCTGACATGTGGATACAGCGTAACGAAAATCCCCGGTACATCACCGACCTGATCGACATCCTCGACCCCAATGCGCTGACCATCGGCTTCGCCCGCCGCTTCGCCACCTATAAAAGGGCACACCTCATCTTCCGCGATCTGGAACGCCTTGACCGCATCGTCAACAACCCCCATCGTCCGGTGCAGTTCATCTTCGCCGGCAAAGCACATCCCGCCGATAAAATGGGGCAGGACCTCATCAAGCATATCGTGGAAATTTCGAAACTGCCGCAGTTCAAGGGAAAAATCCTTTTCGTGCAGAATTACGACATGAACCTGGCCAAGATGCTCCTTCAGGGTGTCGACGTATGGCTCAACACCCCCACCCGCCCCCTGGAAGCCTCAGGGACCAGCGGAGAAAAGGGCGTCATGAACGGTACCCTGCACTTCTCGGTCCTCGACGGATGGTGGGTCGAAGGATACAAAAAGGACGCAGGATGGGCCCTTCCCATGGAAAGGTCCTACGACGTGCAGGACTTCCAGGATGAACTGGATGCCGGCACCATTTATAACACCCTGGAAGACGAAATCGTCCCCGCCTTCTACGATCGCAACAACAAGGGAGTCCCCGAAAAATGGGTGGGATTCATTAAAAATACCATTTCCCGGGTGGCCTCCAACTTCACCACCAGCAGGATGATCCGCGACTACCTCGACCGTTTCTACCTGCCCCAGAACACCAGAACACGAAAACTCACCAGCGATGATTTCAAAATCGCCAAAGAACTGGCGGCATGGAAATTATGGGTCAGCTCGGTGTGGGACCAGATCGAGGTGAAGGATGTCCAGATCTCCCACGGAATCACCAATCTGATGAAGATAGGCCAGGAGTATCCTGCCCGGGTGGTCGTTGACCTTAAGGGACTCACCAGTAAGGACGTGGGACTGGAACTGGTCATCGCCCTCAACGGCAACAGCCAGCCCATGAAACTGGTGGAAAAAATGGAATTCGCCGTCGAGAAATGTGAAGGCAGCATGGCCACCTTCTTCCTCGATGTACACATCCAGAAATCAGGAACCTACAGTTACGGACTCAGGCTTTTCCCCAAAAACGAAAACCTCGGGCACCGTCAGGATTTCAGGTACGTGAAGTGGCTGTAGCCCATACCGTCACGTAAGATGCCTCCCCGGGAGGCCGGCCATCTGTTCCTTCTGTATTTGCAAAACTTTTAAAAGGATAAACCCATGCAAAAGAGCAACATCGGAGAAAAGATCAAGCAGTTCCGTGAAATGCGGATGGTCACCCGTGAAGATCTTGCCCTGAATTCCAACCTGGGGCCAGAGCAACTGCGGGTCATTGAAGAAGAGGGGGTAGTCCCCTCCCTGGGACCCCTGATCCGCATCGCCAGGGCCCTGGGCGTAAGAATCGGCACTTTCCTCGACGACGCTGAAGAGTTGGGTCCTGTTGTGGTCAGGGCCGGAACCGGGACAAGCACCGTCAGCTTCTCCTCGAGTGATCCCTCGTCAAGGCAGCACCTCAACTTTTTCTCCCTGGCCGCCGACAAAACAGGCCGCCACATGGAGCCTTTCATCGTCGACATACAGCCCTCACAGGCTTCCGACTACAAACTCTCCTCGCACGAAGGGGAAGAGTTCATTTATGTCCTCGAAGGTTGCGTGGAAATCAGCTACGGAAAAGAGAGCTTCCGCCTGGAAAAGGGCGATACCATCTATTACGACTCCATCGTCCTCCACAATGTCCACGCCGGATGTTCACAACCGGCGAAAATACTCGCCGTGGTTTATACCCCTTACTGATCCTGAAGTTTTAACCAGCAGTTTGTTTATCTTAGAACCATGCAGTTACTCGATTACACGCTGGGCGAAATTCTGGAAAAATGGGCCATTGAGACGCCCGACCAGGAGTTTATCGTCTATCCCGACCGCAACCTCCGTTTCACCTACCGCAGTTTCAACGACCGGGTCGACAGGCTGGCCAAAGGACTCCTTTACGTTGGCCTTCAGCCCGGCGACAAGGTGGGAATCTGGGCCAAGAATGTACCCGACTGGCTCACTTTCATGTTCGCCACCGCAAAAATCGGGGCTGTCCTGGTCACCATCAACACCAGCTACAAAAAGGCAGAACTCGAATATATCCTCCAAAACGCCGACATTCATACCCTTTGCATGGTCGACGGATACAAAGAGAGCGATTACCTGCAGATGATCTTTGAACTGGTTCCCGAACTCAGGGAACACCCCCGGGGTGAACTGCACACCGGCAGGTTCCCGGAATTACGGAATGTGGTCTTCATAGGGCAGCAAAAAAACCGGGGAATGTACAACACCCAGGAGTTGCTTCTGTTGGGAAGCCATGTCGACGATTTCGAAGTCGAAACCATCAGGGAAACCATCAGCTGCCACGACGTGGTCAACATGCAATACACCTCGGGAACCACAGGCTTTCCCAAAGGGGTGATGCTCTCGCACCACAACATTCTCAACAACGGATATTCCGTCGGGGAGTGCATGAAATTCACCTCTGCCGACCGGGTGATGACCCCCGTCCCCCTGTTTCACTGTTTCGGTTGTGTTCTCTCCCTCTGTGCCGTGATCACCCATGGGGCCACCATGGTGCTGGTCGAGGAATTCGACCCCCTGATGGTCCTGGCCTCGGTACAGCGCGAGAAATGCACCGCCCTCTACGGCGTGCCCACCATGTTCATCGCCGAACTCCACCACCCCATGTTCGACATGTTCGACCTCACCAGCCTGCGCACCGGCATCATGGCAGGAGCCCTCTGCCCCATAGAAACCATGAACCAGGTAATGACCAAAATGCACGCCCGTGATATCATCATCGTATACGGACTGACGGAGACCTCCCCGGGGATGACCGCCACCCGCACCCACAACGCCCCCGAAGTGAAAGCCACCACCGTGGGCTTCGAACTTCCCAACGTGGAGGTGAAAATCATCCACCCCGAAACCGGCAGCGAATGTGCCCCCGGAGAACAGGGAGAAATCTGCTGCCGCGGATATAACATCATGAAAGGGTATTATAAAAACGAAGAAGCTACCCTGAAAGCCATCGATAGCGAAGGGTTTCTTCACTCAGGCGATCTGGCGGTGAAAACCGAAGACGGGTTTTACCGCATCACCGGCCGCATCAAGGATATGATCATCAGGGGCGGAGAAAACATATACCCCCGCGAAATTGAGAATTTCCTCTATAAAATGGAGCAGATAGAAGCCATTGAGGTGGCTGCCGTGCCCAGTCCCAAATATGGGGAGCAGGTGGGAGCCTTCATAAAGGTCAAAAAAGGACACACCCTCACCGAGGAAGAGATCACCGATTTCTGCCGCGGAGAAATCGCACGCTACAAAATTCCGAAATATATCTTTTTTGTCACGGAATTTCCCATGACCGCCAGCGGCAAAATCCAGAAATTCAAACTTTCAGAAATGAGCACCCGCCTGCTCGAAGAGGCCGGAAAAGAGATCGTCTGATCCCCCTTTTCACAGAAAAACCCCCTCGGGGGAGTGGCGGAACGCCCGGGACTCGAAGCTGCCATAGAGCGGGAACTGTCGGCTGAAAACCATGAGCCCTGGCAAAAACCATACATTCCCGGAGAAAACGAAAGGGGCCGCCCTGCACCGCAGAACCGCCCCTTCCTCTTTTTCATGATAATCCCGGACTACTGCGGCATCACTACAAAATCGGCATTGTTCAGGTAATCGATACTCATCCTGCAACTTTCAAAAGGTTCGAAGTTGTAACGCTCCACTTCGACAATCCCGTATTTCATCCCTGAAAGCTCCAGCGATGGCCATATGGCGGCAAAATCCACCTTCCCGCTGGTTCCCACTTCCGCCTCATCCTTGATGTGCCAGAGATAGAAACGCCCGGGGTAGTTATTGAAATAATCGACAGGATTCTTGCCTCCGATCACACACCAGTAAAGGTCAATCTGGAACATCACCCTGGCAGGATCGGTATTCTGAAGCATGAAGTCATAAACTACCATACTGTCAAGGGTGGTCGAAAACTCCTTGTCGTGGTTATGATACCCGAAAAGGATCCCTTTGGCCTGGCATTTTTCACCCACGGCGTTGAAATAGTCACAGTACTTCTTCAGACCTTCGAGGCTTTCATAGCCCGTGCGCCCCATAAAAGGCTGGACGATCCACTTGACACCGGCTGCCGCATGGGCATCGATACACTGGTCCCACCACGCCATGGTCTCCTCATAACTGGCACTGTCGGGAACATCCCTCCCCGTGTGGGATCCCAGAAATGCCAGCCCGCTGGCCTCACACAAATTTTTGAATTCCACGGGATCCATCCCGTAAAACATGCCGTCACGGTAACCGGCAGCCTCCACAAAGGTGTACCCCATTTCACCCACCTTCTGCAAGGTCCCGGGAACATCCTGGCCTATCGAATCACGCAGGGAATACAACTGCAGGCCTATGTTCTTCCCGGGAACAGGTTTCTCACAGGAAACAACCGCGGTCAGCACCAGTAGCAGCACCACAGGCATCATCCAAACACTCAGCAATACTCTTTTTTTCATTTTAATCAGGTTTATTGTTAAACATAAATTTCCGGAATCGGTAAGAATAGTTCAAAAATAGAAAATCCGCATGATCCGGAGCGGTGAAAAATGAAATAATTTCCAAAAGGGAAGGGTTTTTCATCCTGCAGGATCATTTTTTGTAATTTTGGCGCTTCAAAACCGGAGAATGAATAACCATCGCAATACCCGTCCCATTCTGGCAGCCCTGGGAGCCATGATATTCTGGAGTTTCTCCTTTGTATGGGTCAAGGTAGCCTATGAGGCCTACGAACCCCTCACGGTCGTAGTCTTGCGCCTGGTCATCTCCGTGGCCCTCCTGTTTGTCTTCTCCCTGTCCATACGCAGGTTACAGATTCCGGCGAAAAAGGACGCGGGGATATTTGTTCTGCTGGCCCTTTTCGAGCCTTTTCTCTATTTCATGGGCGAGAGTTACGGACTGAAATATGTCTCTTCCACGGTAGCGGCAGTGATTGTGGCCACCATCCCCCTCTTTGCCCCCTTCTTTGCCTGGTACTTCTACCGGGAAAGACTGAGCTCCATGAATATTGCCGGACTGGCAGCCTCCTTTATCGGGGTGACCATCGTGGTGACCAACAGGGATTTCAGCTTTGCTGCCTCTCCCAAGGGCGTCATCCTGGAATTTATGGCGGTATTTTCGGCCATCGCCTATTCCACGGTGCTCAGAAAACTGGCCTTCAGGTACAACACCTTCACGATCATCACCTTCCAGAACCTGATCGGGATATTCATGTTTTTGCCATTCTGGATGATTTTCGAGATGAAGGGATTTCTGGGAACCCCCTTTCACCCGGGAGCCTTCAAGGCTATTTTGCTGCTGGCGGTTTTTGCCTCCTCCCTGGCCTTCATCCTCTTCACCTTCAGCGTGCGCAGCATGGGCATCAACCGTTCCAACGCCTATATCAACCTGATTCCTGTTTTTGTGGCGGTCTTCGCCTGGTTCGTCCTGGGTGATGAGCTCACCTCCCGCAAATTCGCAGGCATCGCCGTGGTCATCGCGGGACTTTTCCTGGCCCAGATAAAAAAGCGGAAATCACGGGCACCGGCAGAACAATAGGAACAAGGCCGGTTAAAATAATTCGGTATATTTGACGTTTCTTAGAAATCATGGCCGGAATGCTTCGGAAAAAGATAGTGCTGCTGTTGTGGCTTCTCCTCTCCCTGGAAGGCTTCTCCCAGATCGGGGGTGAGGATACCTATCGTTTCCTCACGCTCACCAATTCGGCACGTGTGGCCGCCCTGGGAGGGAACCAGGCCGCCCTGACCGATTCCGCCGACCTGAACCTTCCATTTCATAATCCGGCACTCCTGCGTGAATCCATGACCCAACAGTTCCTGGTCAACTATGTCAACTACATGACCGACATCAACTATGGCTACGCTTCCTGGGCCTTCAACACCGGCAACACCGGAACCGCCGCCGTCGGCGTCCACTATATCAACTACGGCACTTTCACGGAGGCCGACGAAGAGGGAAACATCACCGGCATCACCTTCAATGCCGGGGAATATGCCCTCAACCTCATCTGGGCACACAGCTGGCGCAACTGGAGATACGGCGTCAACGTGAAGCCTGTGTTTTCGGCCTTCGAGAGTTACCGCTCCTTTGGCCTGGCCGGTGACGCCGGCATCGCATGGTTCTCCCCGGGGCAGCATACCGTCGTGGGTTTCGTGGCCCGTAACTTCGGAACCCAGCTCACCACTTACTACGAAAACGGGGAAAAAGAAAAGCTTCCCTTCGACCTCCAGGCCGGCTTCTCCCGGAAACTCCGCCATGCCCCGGTGACCTTCTCGGTCACGGCCCACCACCTTAACGACTGGACCCTCGCCAACCCTGATGAGGATGAGATCTCCGGCGAGTTCGTCATCAAACCCCAGGAAAGCTTCGGAAAACAGATCATGCGCCACCTGCTGGCAGGCATGGAAGTGATGCCCTCACGCCACTTTACCCTCAGAGCCGGATATAACTACCACCTCCGCCAGGAACTGAAACTCGACCAGAAACTCTCCACCGTGGGCTTCTCACTCGGCTTCGGGGTCAACATCAAACGCTTCAAACTCGACTATTCCACTACAAGATACCACCTGGCCGGATCTTCAAACCACATCTCCCTGGCCGTCAACCTGAACCGATATTTCTGATTTAAGAGTAAACCATCCTTATTAAAGTGCTATCTTAGCGCCCATAACGAAAGTCCATGAACAAGGGAAAGATCATCATTGCCATTGACGGCTACTCCTCATGCGGAAAGAGCACCCTGGCCAAAGCGCTGGCCCGTGAACTGGGGTATACCTATATCGACAGCGGCGCCATGTACAGGGCAGTGACCCTTTTTGCCCTGCGCAATCAATGGATCAAAGATGGAAAACCCGATGCCCGGGCCATCCTCGATGGTCTTGCCCACTTCTCCGTAACCTTTTCCTATGATCCTGCATCAGGCAGGAATACCACCTTTCTCAACGGCGAAAACATCGAAGAGGAGATCAGACAACTGCAGGTTTCCGATTGGGTGAGCCCGGTAAGTGCCATTGGCGAAGTTCGCAGGGCCATGGTCCTTCTTCAGCAGGAGATGGGAAAAGAAAAAGGCATTGTCATGGATGGCCGCGACATCGGAACCGTGGTTTTTCCCGGGGCAGAACTGAAAATTTTCATGACTGCCGATCCGGAAATCAGGGCCCGCCGAAGGTTCCTCGAGCTCTCGGCAAAGGGAGTCGCCGTGTCCATGGAAGAGATAAGGGATAACATCGGCAGCCGTGACCACATGGACCAGACGCGGAAGGAGAGCCCTCTGCGACAAGCTTCCGATGCCATTGTCCTTGATAACAGCAATCTCACCCCCGGGGAACAGCTCGCCTGGGCCCTGGAAAAAGCAGGTGAAATCATAGCTTTTCAGGCCTATGAAGATTGAAATCGACCGCAAATCGGGATTCTGTTTCGGGGTCATCAACGCCATCACCAAAGCAGAAGAGGAACTGGCCATCAACAAGACGATCTATTGTTTGGGCGACATCGTCCACAACGAAGGGGAAATCCGTCGCCTCAGGGATCAGGGAATGATCACCATATCGAGGGAAGAGTATTTCACCATGAGCAATTGCAGGGTGCTGATCCGCGCCCATGGAGAACCTCCCGAGACTTACCGCCATGCCGAAGAAAACAATATAGAACTGGTCGACGCCACCTGTCCCGTGGTTCTTCAGCTGCAGAGAAGAGTAAAAGCTTCCCACAAGCTCCTGGCCAGAAACAACGGACAACTTCTCTTTTTCGGAAAACCCGGCCACGCCGAAACCGTGGGCATCAGCGGACAAATTGACAACAAAGCCATTATCATCAAGTCGAAAGAAGATCTTGACAAGATAGATTTTTCACGGCCCCTGGAGTTGTATTCCCAAACGACCATGCCCATCGGGGAGTTCAACGAGCTGGCCTCCCTTCTCAGGGAGCGTGCCGGAAGCCAGGGGCAGGTGACCATCAGGGATACCATCTGCCGGCAGGTGGCCAACAGGGGACCTCACCTGCAGGAATTCGCATCCCGTTTTGATGTGGTGATCTTCGTGGCAGGCCGCAAAAGCAGCAACGGCGCCGCTCTTTTCGACATCTGCCGGACGGTGAATCCCCGCACCTACCTGGTCGAAGATCCTTCGGAACTGCAGGTTTCCTGGCTCACCGGCGCTTCCTCCGCGGGAATCTGCGGGGCAACCTCTACCCCCCGGTGGCTCATGGAAAAAGTGGCCGCCGCAGTCATGGATCTCTGCTGAACTTTCCCTCCGATTCCCTTCCCGGGAAGCTCTGCCCGGCCTTTCCCTCCGTTAATATTACTACCTTTGCTGAACCAGGAACAGACCTATGGCTCCCCTTTATGCTGACATCATCCTCCCCTTGCCGCTGCAGGAAATCTACACCTACAGGGTACCCCCGGCACTGGAATCCCAGGCAGCCCCGGGAATGAGGGTCATCGTCCCCTTCGGTAAGAAGAAAAGTTATTCAGGCATCATCAGTACCCTGGGGGTTCAGCCGCCTCAAGAGGGAGAAATCAGGGAAATCACCACCCTGCTTGACGACACCCCGGTGGTGTGTGAGAAAAACCTGGAACTCTGGAAGTGGATGGCTGACTATTACATCTGTACGCCGGGCGATGTCATGAAAGCCGCCCTGCCCGGGGGTCTCAGGCTGGAAAGCGAAATGGTGGTGACCCTGACCCCCGGAGCCGACACCAGCACCCTGACCCCTAACGAAGCCGCCCACGCCCGGATGGCCGAAGGTACCAAAATAAGGGTGGGCGAAATAGAAACCCGCCTCCGCGGGGCGTTCTCCTTCCGTATCATCAAAAAACTGATAGAACAGGAAATCCTCATCCCCGGCGAAGAAGTGCGCGAAAAATATAAACCCCGGCAGGAGATTCTGGTGATCCCCCACCCTTCGGTGGCCGATCCCCAACGCTGGGAAGAAGCAGTGGCGGGGTTGCGTCAGGCCCCCCGGCAACAGGAACTCATGATTCACTTTGCCCGCGTGGCCGCACTCTTCACCCCCGGAAGCCCCGGAGAACTCCCCCGCAGGAAAGTGCTGGAAAATACCACCTTCAGCAATGCCCTGCTGCAGCAACTGGGTGCCCGCAATTTCCTGGCCTTCAGAACCCGGGAAATCCCCCGTCTCACCATGGCCGCCGGTGAACAAACCAGCCTCAGCCTCCTCAATGACCCCCAACAGGCTGCCCTCCTGGAGATCAGAAAACATTTCCTCAAAAATAAGGTGGTTCTGCTCCACGGCATTACCGCCAGCGGAAAAACGGAGATTTACATCCATCTCATCGGGGAGGCCCTGGCTGCCGGGAAACAGGTGCTGTACCTGGTTCCTGAGATCTCCCTGACCCCCCAGATCGTCACCCGGCTCCTCAGGGTGTTCGGGGGCAGAACAGGGATCTACCACTCCCGCATGAGCGACGCCGAACGGGTGGAAGTGTGGAATAAGGTCCTGGCCTTTGGCACCTCGGGCGACACCTCCTGCCAGGTGGTCCTGGGAGCCCGCAGCGCCCTCTTTCTCCCCTTTTCACGCCTGGGGCTCCTCGTCGTCGACGAGGAACATGAACATTCCTACAAGCAGAGCGACCCGGCACCCCGCTATCATGCCCGCGATATGGCGGTGGTGGCCGCCATGCAACACCAGGCCCCCGTCCTCCTGGGGTCGGCCACCCCCTCGTTCGAATCATACAGAAACGCCATGACGGGAAAATACGGACTCGTCACCCTCTCGCGGCGCCATGGACATGCCGGACTCCCCGCCATCATCGTTGCCGACCTGCTGCAGGCCCGCAAACGACGCCTGATGAAATCACTGCTGACCCCGGAACTACACTCCCTGATGACAGAAGCCCTCGGCAAAGGAGAACAGGTGATCCTCTTCCAGAACAGAAGAGGGTACTCCCCCTATGTGGAATGCCACGACTGCGGGTGGATCCCCGGATGCCGCCATTGCGACGTCAGCCTTACCTACCACAGAAAAGAGAATAGCCTGGTATGCCACTACTGCGGATACCGGGAACCCCTCCCCAAAACCTGCGGGAAATGTGCATCGGCAGATATCCGCAACCGCGGCTTCGGCACCGAAAAAGTGGAAGAGGAAATCGCCCTTCTCTTTCCCGGGGCAGTGATCACCCGCATGGACATGGACACCACGCGGTCAAAAAACGCCTTCGACCGCATCATCCACCAGCTGGAATCGGGAAAAACCGATATTCTGATAGGCACCCAGATGGTCACCAAGGGTCTCGACTTCGAAAAAGTAAGCGTGGTAGGCATCCTCAATGCCGATAATCTCTTCAGTTATCCCGACTTCCGGGCCTACGAGAGGGCTTTTCAGCTGCTGGTGCAGGTCAGCGGCCGCCCGGGAAGAAGCTCCCACCAGGGGGTCGTGGTTCTGCAAACCACCAATCCTGCACACCCCGTGATTGAATTCGTTAAAAACCTCGACTACGACGGCCTCTTCAAGGCCCTTATGCCCGAAAGAAAACTCTTCCGCTATCCGCCATGGTACCGGTTGGTACGGGTTGTTGTCAAGCACAAGGATTCAGGAAGGGCAGAAAATGCCGCCAGCGCCCTGGCGCAATACTTAAACCGCGGGAAAAACCTCGTGGTCCTGGGCCCCGAAAGCCCCGTGGTGGGAAGGGTCAACCTGTGGCATATCCGCGAAATCTGGCTCAAGGTGCCCCGTGACCTCTCACCGGCCTCCCTGCGTGAAACCATCACCGCCGCTATCGCCGCTACCCGTCAGATCACAGGGAACAGCAGCGTGAACATACAAACCGATGTCGACGCCTTCTGAATGTGTAACTTTCCCTCCTTTTGAGCGCAATTTATGGCTTTAGTCAACGTAAATTTCTACATTTGCATTTTTAAAACATGAGGTTGTGAATGTGCAGGAAGTAGAAAAGCTTTTCGGTCAGTTCAAGAATATCACCGCCCTGGTCATCGGCGATGCCATGGTCGACAGCTACCTGTGGGGAAAAGTGGAACGGGTCTCCCCGGAAGCCCCCATTCCCATCGTGTCAGTCACCAATAAGGAGAACCGCCTGGGAGGCGCGGCCAACGTCTCCCTGAACCTGCAGGCCCTGGGAGCTACCCCCCTGCTCTTCTCAGTCACCGGTGATGACGAAAAAGGCCGGAAATTCCGCAAACTCATGGAGAAGAACAACCTCCCGGCCGAAGGGATTTTCGTCGACCCCCAAAGGATCACCACCGTCAAAAGCAGGATCATATGCAACGGACAGCATATCGCACGCATCGACGAAGAATCCACCGAATTCATCGACTCCGCCCTGGAAATGATGATATTCAACGCCATTCACCGCACCATAGAAAGCAGGAAAATCGACGTGATCATCATTGTTGATTACGACAAAGGAATGATCACCCCCACCCTGTTTGAAAAGGTACACGCCCTGGCCCGCGAAAAGAAAATCTTCGTCGCCGTGGATCCTAAAAAGAGAAATTTTCACCTCTATCACGAAGTCGACCTCTTCAAGCCCAACTTCAAGGAATTTGTGGAGGGAACAGGCAAGCCCATCCGCAAAGGAGACCTGGAAATCCTCAAAAAGACGGCCGAAGATTATAAAAAGGACAAGTCCTTCAAGCTGATTTTCATCACCCTCTCGGAACTTGGGGTTTTCATCAGCAACGGAGTGAGCCAGACTTATTATCCTGCTGAGATCCGCTATATCGCCGATGTTTCGGGAGCCGGCGACACCGTCCTCTCAGTGGCCAGCCTCTGTCTGGCGTCCCACACCCCTCCCCACATGATGGCGTTGCTTTCCAACATGGCGGGCGGACTGGTATGCGAGCAGGTGGGTGTGGTGCCCATCAACCGGGAAAGATTCAAAAAAGAGATGGAGAAATCAAAATTCTGACCCGCCACGGGTTCCCTGCAGGCAGGTAATTACCTGAGTCACCGCCACCCCCGGTTAGGGAGAAAATATTAACTTTGACGCCTCAATTGAAACAGTTTTATGGGTAAAATTATAGCTTTGGCCAACCAGAAGGGAGGCGTCGGTAAAACCACCACCACCATCAATCTGGCCGCCAGCCTTGCGGTGCTCGAAAAGAGAGTCCTGGTCATCGACGCCGATCCCCAGGCCAACGCCACCTCAGGATTCGGGTTTGACCTGAAGACCATCAAAACCAGTATATACGAAGCGATTGTCGATGAGATCGACGTCAGGAAGATCATTCTCACCACAGGCGTCGCCAACCTCGACCTCATCCCGTCACATATCGACCTGGTAGGAGCCGAAATCGAAATGCTCAACCTCCCCAACAGGGAAATGGTGCTCAAACACACCATCGGGGATGTCAAGGAAGATTACGATTTCATCCTGATCGACTGTTCTCCCTCTCTGGGACTGATCACGGTAAATGCCCTGACCGCTGCCGACTCGGTGATCATCCCCGTACAGTGCGAGTATTTCGCCCTCGAAGGCCTCGGAAAACTGCTCAACACCATCAAAATTATCCAGAACCGCCTTAACCCGAGGCTGGAAATCGAAGGGTTTCTGCTGACCATGTACGATTCCCGTCTCAACTTGTCAAACCAGGTCTACGAAGAGGTCAAGCGCCACTTCCAGGACATGGTCTTTGACACGGTGATTCAGCGGAATGTCAAACTGAGCGAAGCCCCCAGCTATGGAAAACCAGTGGTGCTTTATGATGCCAGTTCCCGGGGTGCCATCAGCCATATGAACCTGGCCCGGGAAATCCTTCAGCGCAACGACATGACCAGCCTGCGACAGACCGAAAAAAACATCAACTAACATCCTGAAAAATGGGAAAAAGAAATGTATTGGGAAGAGGCCTGGGTGCCCTGATCGATGATGCCGATATCATCAAGGAACAAATATCAGGAATCGCCGAAATCGAACTGAGCAGGATAGAGGCCAACCCTTTCCAGCCCCGCACCACCTTTGACCAGGAAAAACTCGAGGAGCTCTCGGCATCGATCAGGGAAATAGGACTGATCCAACCCATCACCCTGCGTAAAAGCGGCGACGGCAGATACCAGATCATCACCGGAGAAAGACGTTTCAGGGCATCCCAGATGGCTGGGCTCTACAAAATCCCCGCGTTCATCAGGGAAGCCGGCAACGACGCCATGCTGGAAATGGCCCTGGTGGAAAACATCCAGCGCGAAGACCTCAATCCCATCGAGATCTCCCTGAGCTACCAGCGCCTCATCGACGAATGCAGCCTCACCCAGGAAACCCTCAGCACCCGCGTCGGCAAAAAACGATCGACCGTGGCCAACTACCTCAGACTCCTCAGGCTTCCCGCGATAGTACAGAAGGGCCTCCGGGAAAAACAAATCTCCGTAGGCCACGCCAAAGCCCTGGTCAACATCGATGAAAACGATATCCAGGTGGCCCTTTTCAACCAAATCATCCGCCATGACTACTCGGTACGTAAAATCGAGGAAATCGTCAGGGAAATGAACGAAAGGGAAAATGCCCCCCAGGAAGGGAAAAGGGATAAGGAACCCTTTCCCGCCCACCTGCTCCCCATCAAGGAACTGATTGACAGCGCCATACCCCTGCCGGTAAAATTCTCGGCCAACAACGGCGGAAAAGGAAAAATCGTCATCTCCTTCAAAAATGAAGCCGACCTCCGGAAAATTGTTAAAATTCTTGAAAACGGGAATAAGTAGGGGCCCAGACCGTTCCTTTTAACGGCAATCTGCTAATTTTGCCAGAAAACCAGGAATTGTGACCAAAACAGCCAGGGAGGTAAAAATAGGTTTCATCATAGGTATGTTTTTTTTGTGGTCAGGGTGGATCCCCTCCGCAGAAGGAAACCCTGCCCCACCGGCTGTCGGCGGCAACCACCGGGCTTCCCCCGGAACCACCCTCCTGCCCGGCCTTCATCCCTCTTGTGCACTTCCTGAGGAGTGCCTGACCACCACAGCCCTTTATTCCGGAGAAACAACCGCCCCTTCGTTTTTGCATGGCGACTCTCTCCACACCTTCCGTCTGGGCAGAGATACCATTCCCCGGGAAATGGCCCCGACACTCCTTCCGGGGAAGGATTCCCTCACGGAGGTCCGCATCCTTGAGAGAGCACTACAGGGGGATGACACCCTCCAAAATGAACAGATGAACGGAGATACCCTCCTTCGTACCCCCATTTTTCTGACCGATTCCCTGGCCGGGGACCCCGCCCTGCAGGACGACACTGCGACCCTTACCTACAAAGGAAAGAAAATCCTCCCCACGGAAGGAGAACTCCACTCCCCCAGGAGAGCCTCCATCTATTCCGCCATCCTGCCGGGTCTGGGACAGGCATACAACAAAAAATACTGGAAAATACCCATCATCTACGGTGGCTTTGCAGCCTTTGGCTACTTCATTGGATGGAATAACAGGAACTTCACCACGGCACGGCAGGCCTATAGCGACCTCACCGACACCATCCCCGGAACCGACTCCTATATGAGGCTGGAGCAGATCATCTATTATGACCTGAGCAAGGATTCCGATGTGGCCAGCCTGAAGCAGGGACTTATCTCAAGCCAGAATTACTACAGGCGGAACCGTGACCTGCTGATCATCATCACCGCAGCCTTCTATGGCCTCAACATCATCGATGCCAGCGTCGACGCCCATTTTTTCAACTTCGACATCAGCGATGACCTCTCCCTGAAATGGGAACCCGTGATCCGCAGGACGCAAAACCAAAACATTTTTTGCTTAAATTGCACCTTCCGTTTTTAGACTATCCACTGACAACAAAACAGAAAAATTAAGATGAGAATCGTTCAAAGAACGCTATTACTTGCCCTCCTGCTGGTTACCGCCACCCTCCCATCTTATGCCTATGGCAACAGGGGTGACAATATCAGGAAGATAGGCCAATTTGTAGTGCTGGCCCTTGACACTTCCGAGGCACAGACCATCTACCTGGAACCCGACGAAATCGGCAGGGCTGTCTTCAATGAAAAACTCGATGACCTGGTCAGCAGCTGGTATATCAACAATATTTTCCTGTCAGAAAAGGTAGACGCCGATTTCACCCTGCAGCGCCACATCGTGCTTCCCGATTCGGTGCTGATAGCCAGGCTTAAGAAGGCCGAGGCGGCGGTGCCGCTCTCCTACAATGCTGTGGTTCGCGACTATATCGAGATGTACACCACACGAAGACCCACACAGGTAGAGATCATGCTGGGCCTTTCGGCTTATTACTTTCCCTTTTTTGAAGAGATTTTCGACAAATATGAGTTACCCCACGAGCTGAAGTATCTGGCCATCATAGAATCGGCGCTGAATCCCCGGGCGGTTTCCCGGGTCGGAGCCATGGGGCTCTGGCAGTTCATGCTGGGAACGGCCAAGGGCCTGAACCTGGAGATCTCCACTTTCATCGATGAACGGCGTGACGTGCTCAAATCGACCGATGCCGCCGCCAGATATCTCAAACAGCTCTACAATGTATATCAGGACTGGCACCTGGTGATTGCGGCCTATAACTGCGGACCGGGAAATGTCAACAAGGCCATCACCCGGGCAGGCGGAAAAACCGACTACTGGCAGATTTACTATGCCCTTCCCCGCGAAACCCGCGGTTACGTGCCGGCTTATATCGCCGCCACATATGTGATGAACTACTACCGCGAGCACCAGATGACCCCCCGTTACCCCTCCATGCCGCTGAATACCGACACCATCATGGTCAACCAGCTCATCAACCTGCAGCAGATCGCCGCCAACCTGGCCATCGACCTGGAAGGACTACGCGACCTCAATCCTCTTTTCCGGATGGACATCATCCCCGGATCCCCTGAAAAAGCATACCCCCTGCGCATTCCCGTAGAACTGGTCTCCGATTTCATCACTAATTCCGATACTATTTACAACCACCAAAGGGAGGTCCATTTCCCCGATAATACGGTAGTCACCCCCAACACGTCTTCCTCGCGCTCAGCCACGGCATCTGCGGGCTCTTCACCCGAAGGAAAAAGCAGAATTACCTATACCGTTAAAAAGGGCGACAATCCCGGATATATCGCCAAGTGGTTCAACGTGAACATCAACGACCTGAGGAGCTGGAACAACATCAGGCGCAATATGATCAAAACAGGGCAGCGGCTGACGATTTACGTTCCGGAAGATAAAACAGATTATTACAAAAAGGTCAATAATCTCTCCTTCAGTGCCAAACAGGCCATGATAGGAAAACCAGCCACGGAGAACCAGGTGGCAGAAGCCCGGACTACGGAAAGCGGTACCACTGCCGGCAGCGGACAAAAGGCAGCTTCAGGGAGTGATAATTCGCAGCTGGCCACTACGATGGCCACCAGCGGGGACTTTGAATACTATACGGTGAAAAAGGGAGATAACCTGTGGACCATCGCCCGCAAGTACCCGGGAATTTCCAACACCGACATCATGAAGCTCAACAACATCACCGATGTGAAGAACCTCCGTGCCGGCCAGAAGCTGAAAATCAGACCCAAGGGCTGATCACATCTGATCAGAGCAATGAATTGAGCAATCCCGGGATCTGGGATGGTTCCTTGGCTACGGGAACCCCGGCATCGTTGAAGGCTTTGATTTTCTCCTCCGCCGTGCCCGAACCACTGGAGATGATAGCACCGGCATGGCCCATTCTCTTTCCGGGAGGGGCAGTCTGCCCGGCAATGAAGGCTACCACAGGCTTTGTCATATTCTCGCTGATGAAGCGGGCCGCCTGTTCTTCGGCATCTCCGCCGATCTCCCCAATGAGCACCACCCCCCGGGTATCGGGATCGTCTTCGAACATCTGCAGTAAATCCCTGTAATAGAGGCCGGCCACGGGGTCTCCTCCGATGCCGATACAGGTGGTCTGCCCCATGTTGTTTTCCGTCAGCAGGTTAACCACTTCATAGGTGAGAGTACCACTGCGCGACATCAGGCCGACATTTCCCTTTTTAAAGATATTTCCGGGCAGGATGCCGATCAGGCACTCCCCGGGAGTGATCAGTCCGGGACAGTTGGGACCGATCAGGCGGGTTCCGTTCTGGCGCGCCAGGGGCATGACCCTGATCATGTCGTGCACGGGCACTCCTTCGGTGATGGTGACGACCAGTTCAATGCCGGCGAAGCTGGCTTCCAGGATGGCATCAGCAGCAAAGGGCGCCGGCACGAAAATCACCGAAGCATTGGCACCGGTGGCCGCACGGGCCTCCCCCACACTGTTGAAAATGGGAATCCCTTCCAGAACCTGGCCTCCCTTTCCCGGGGAAACCCCAGCCACCACATTGGTGCCGTAAGCCTTCATCTTTTGTGCGTGGAAAGCACCGTCACGCCCGGTAATCCCCTGGACCACCAGCCGCGTATCCTTATTGACCAGTATACTCATGCTATTATTGGTTTCTTGTGTTTATCATCTTGGTTTTTCCCGTGAAAAAGAAACGATGGTTTACCGTTTGCTCAGCTCAATGGCCATGCGTGCGGCCTCTCCCATGGTTCCCACCGTGGGAAGTCCTGTAGACTTGAGAATTTCCAGTCCTTCCCGGGCATTGGTTCCCGACAGCCGCACCACAATGGGCACCGGGGTCTTGACCTGATCCAGGGCGGTGATCAGTCCGCGGGCTACGTCATCACAACGGGTGATTCCCCCGAAAATATTAATCATCACGGCCTTCACATTTTTGTCGCTCAAAAGGATGTTCATGGCGTCAATGACCTTCTGGGGATTGGAAGAACCCCCGATATCCAGGAAATTGGCAGGTTCCCCGCCATAAAGCTTGATCATGTCCATGGTGGCCATCGCCAGCCCGGCACCATTGACCATACACCCTATCGACCCGTCGAGCTTTATGTAACTCAGTCCCCTGGCATGGGCGTCAATCTCCTTCTGTTCGTCTTCTGTCACCTCCCGCATGGAAAGCACCTCAGGCTGCCGGTCCAGGGCATTGTCATCAAAATTCATTTTTCCGTCGATAGCCATGATCTCTCCCTGTTGGGTAAGGACCAGAGGGTTGATTTCGGCCAGTGAAGAGTCGGTATCGAGGTAAAGATCGTAGAGTTTCAGAAAAATAGACGCGGCCACCCGGGCATGGCGGATGTCGGGGAAGAGCTTCAGGGCAATCTCCCGGGCCTGCCATTCCATCATTCCCGCCAGGGGATCTATGGACACCTTGAGGATCTTCTCGGGCGACACCCGTGCCACTTCTTCGATTTCCACCCCTCCCTCGGCACTGACCATCAATACCACACTCTTGGTATTCCTATCGTTGATGAGCCCGACATAAAACTCCTTGTCTATGTCAACGGCATTGCCAATCAGGACTTTTTCCACGGTATACCCCTTGATGTCCATTCCCAGAATTTTCCGGGCGTTCTCCACAGCTTCGGCTTTCGAGCGTGCCAGCTTCACGCCGCCGGCTTTTCCCCGGCCCCCGGCATGAACCTGCGCTTTGACCACGCGCAGCTGTTGGTCATCGGGAACCAAGGCTTCCACCTCTTCCACAGTATGGCACAAAATGGCATCGGGTACCGGGATTCCGTATTTCCTGAAAAGATCTCTGGCCTGGTATTCATGTATCTTCATAGGTCTCTATATTGGTTTACAATTTTTCCTCATCAGGACCCCCGCAGAAGCAAATTTCACACTGTCCCCTGCTGCTTCCGGTTCTCCCCGGTGACTTCATAAGCTGATCAAGCGGTTGTTAACTTTTTACTGGTCACTACGGCAGACAACCAGGCATTCGGGAAATGCCTGATGCCTGCTAAAATTAGAATTATTCCACAATATATGCAAACGTTCATAAAAAAGAGGAAAAGAATTCGGGAGCCTCTGCCGAAGGTCGGTCTCCCTGCCCAAAATTTCCTATTTTTGCGCTTCTAGTGTATCCAATATGAAAGAGTTTATCAGCAGGATAATTGCCGAGGAGGCAGAAGCCATCGGGAATATTCCGGTGACCGGTGATTATGCGAAAGCCGTGGAAATCATTCATCAGCGTGTTCACCAGATGAAGGGGAAGCTGGTGGCCAGCGGTATGGGAAAGGCCGGGCAAATCGCCCTGAACATTGCCACCACCCTCAGTTCCACGGGAACCCCGTCGGTATTTCTCCACCCCAGTGATTCACAGCATGGCGACCTGGGAGTCATCCAGGAAAATGACCTTCTCCTGCTGGTCTCCA
>CAYWUJ010000011.1:0-65448 GCA_964461455.1 uncultured Prolixibacteraceae bacterium
TGATCAAAGCCTCCAACGGAGCCAGCGACTTCGGTAATAAATTCGGACAACCCATTATCACCGGATCGGTGTTCACCTTTGAACATTTCGAAAACCTCAGAAAATACGGATACGACAAAGTCATCATGCTCGCCGGAGGCATCGGTTTTGCCAGGAAAAACGACAGCCTGAAGGGAGAGCCTGTTGCAGGGGATCAGATCATCCTGCTGGGAGGCGACAACTATCGCATCGGCATGGGCGGAGGTGCCGTCTCCTCGGTAGCTACCGGGGAATTCGACCATGCCATAGAACTCAATGCCGTGCAGCGTGCCAATCCCGAAATGCAAAAACGGGTTTTCAACGCCATCAGGGCCCTGGCGGAAATGGAGGAGAATCCCGTGATTTCGATCCATGACCATGGCGCCGGAGGCCACCTCAACTGCCTCTCGGAACTGGTGGAGAGCACTGGCGGGAAAATCGACACGTCAAAGCTTCCGGTAGGGGACCCGACCCTGTCACAAAAGGAGATCATCGGCAATGAATCGCAGGAGCGGATGGGACTGGTGATGCACGAAAAGGATGTGGAACTTCTTACCCGCATTGCCCGGCGTGAAAGGGCTCCCCTTTATGTGATCGGAAAAGCCACCGGCGATATGCAGTTCACCTTTGAGAATTCCCTGACCGGTGAGAAACCTATCGACTGGCAGCTGGGCTATATGTTCGGAAAACCCCCGAAGAGCATTCTTGAAGATACCACCCAACAGGTTTCCTTCAGGGAAGTGGAATGGGCACGCGAAAAGATTCAGGAATACACCGAAAATCTCGTGCAGCTGGAATCGGTCGCCTGCAAGGATTGGCTCACCAACAAGGTGGACCGGTCGGTGACCGGGCGCATTGCCAAGCAGCAGGGAGCCGGCAAGCTCCACCTGCCCCTCAACAATGTGGGGGTGGTCACCCTCGATTACCAGGGGATGGCAGGTATTGCCACGTCGGTGGGGCATGCCCCGGGTGCCGGATTGGTGGATGCCGCCGCCGGGTCGGTGCTTTCCATTGCCGAGGCCCTCACCAATATCGTGTGGGCGCCCCTGCGTGAGGGAATCAGCTCGGTATCGCTGAGCGCCAACTGGATGTGGCCGGCCCGGAATGCCGGCGAAAACGCACGCCTATACAGCGCCGTGAAAGCCGCCAGCGACTTCGCATGCCAAACGGGCATCAATATCCCCACCGGAAAGGATTCCATGTCGATGACCCAGAAATATCGCGGCGACGTGGTCTACGCCCCCGGAACCGTCATCATCTCGGCCTCGGGTGAGGTCACCAATGTGAACAAGGTGGTGGAACCGGTACTCTGTGCCGATCCTTCCATGCCCCTCCTCTTTATCGACCTCTCCTTTATGTCGCGAAGACTGGGTGGCAGCGCCTTTGCCCAAAGCCTGAACCGGCTGGGAAATGAAGTCCCCTCAGTGGCTGATCCCTCAGGGTTCGTCGACGGTTTCAATGCCATCCAGGAACTTATTCATCAGGAACTGATCATCGCCGGCCACGACATCTCATCGGGGGGATTGATCACCACCCTTTTAGAGATGTGCTTCGCCGACAACGAAACCGGCATGGATCTCGACCTCACCGGTATCGGAGAACCCGACCTGGTGAAACTCCTCTTTGCCGAAAATCCGGGAGTGGTGCTCCAGGTCACCGATGCCGCGACAGTGAGGGAAATCCTCACCTCGCGGGGGGTCACCTGGGTGGAGATCGGAAAACCTGCCGCTCACCGCCAGGTGCGCATCGTCAACCATGGAGTAAAGGAGGAATTTGACATCGACTCGCTGCGCGACCTCTGGTACAAGAGTTCCTGGCTCCTCGACCGCAAGCAGAGCGGTGAGGTCAAGGCCCTGGAGCGCTACCGCCATTTCCGGGAAAATGAACTCCATTACCGTTTTGGCCCATTTACCGGAAATGCTGCCGATTACGGCATTTTGCCCGGCCGGAGGGAACCTTCGGGAATCAGAGCCGCCATCATCCGCGAAAAAGGAGTGAACGGCGACCGTGAAATGGCCTGGATGCTCTACCTGGCAGGTTTTGACGTGAAGGACGTCCATATGACCGACCTGATCAGTGGCCGGGAAACCCTGGAAGAGATCAGCCTCATCGTTTTTGTGGGCGGCTTCTCCAACTCCGACGTGCTGGGATCGGCAAAAGGATGGGCCGGTGCTTTCCGTTACAATGACAAAGCCCGCATAGCCCTGGAGAATTTCTACAAACGCAGCGACACCCTCAGTCTGGGCGTGTGCAACGGCTGCCAGCTCATGATCGAACTGGGACTGATCGATACCGGAGGAGCGCCCCGGCCGGCGATGGAGCATAATGAATCCCACAAATTCGAATCGGCCTTCCTCAACGTCGATATTCTTCCCAACCCATCGGTGATGCTGGCGAACATGGAAGGGATGCGCCTGGGGGCCTGGGTGGCCCATGGCGAGGGTAAGTTCATCCTCAGCGGCGATGAAAACGAATATCTGATCCCCATGAAATACAGCCGCAGCTTCTATCCCGCCAATCCCAACGGCTCGGCCTATGACACGGCAGCCCTCTGTTCCCCCGATGGCCGCCATCTGGCCATGATGCCTCACCTCGAAAGGGCCTTCCGCCCATACCACTGGGCTTATTATCCGCGCGAACGGAAAAACGACGAAGTCACCCCCTGGATGCAGGCTTTTGTAAACGCCCGCGACTGGATATGGGAGAAGTTGTGAGCATCTTCCCGGAAACCCCGGTCCCTGTTATTCCGTGACCAGCGCCAACGCCCGCGACTGGATATGGGAGAAGTTGTGAGCATCTTCCCGGAAACCCCGGTCCCTGTTATTCCGTGACCAGCGCCAACGCCCTGACAGGAGAGCCATCGGCCCCCCTGACAGGAAGGGGAAGAGCACAAAAGAGAAATTGCTCTTGTGTCAGTTCCGGGGGAAAAACCAGGTTTTCCACGATGACCATATCGGCCCCGAAGAGCAGGTGATGTACCGGCCAGGTGTCTGATTCCAGGGGATCCACGGAAATGGCATCGAGACCTATTCCCTTCAGATGCATCGTCGTCAGCCACTGAGCTGCCTCTTCCGTCAATACGGGGAACCCCGCCATGTACTTCTCCTCCTCCCAGAATCTGCTCCATCCGGTCCTGAGGAGAAGGTAGCCGGCACCGGCGATCTTCCTTTCCCGGGCTTTCAGGAAAGGAAGACCGATATGGTTGGTTCCGGGGGGAATGGAAAGGACCACCCCTTTGCCGGAAAACCGCGAGACCGGGTATTGGTCGAGTGTATTACCCTGGTTCAGCATGTGGGCGGGAGCATCGATATGGGTGCCCGTGTGGCCGTCAAAGGCCATCCTCATCTCACGGTACCCGTCAATCTCCTGAAAGGCTGCCTGTGCAAAGGCAGGCTGCCCTTTTCCGGGATACACCGGCATGGCCTCATGCATCGGATGGGTGAGGTCATAAATACGATAAGCTTCCATATCTTAAGCAGTTGGTGAAAATCATAAAAAATGTAAAATTCGTAATTATTGTCACGATTTGACGGGACGAATTAATAAATTTGGAAGATATAATCTAAACCATCCTAAAATCATGATCAATTCACTCCTGGGAATCCTGGTGATTGCCGTAGGCAGTTTTGGGCAGTCGAGTTCGTATGTTCCTATCAATAAGGTAAAAAAGTGGTCGTGGGAGAGTTTCTGGCTCACCCAGGGAATCTTCGCCTGGCTGGTATTTCCGCTTTTGGGGGCTTTGCTGGCCGTGCCGGCGGGCCATTCCCTGGGTGAAATCCTCGCTGCCCCGGGTGGCGCCGTCCTCAAGGCCATGGGCTTTGGGGTGCTCTGGGGCGTCGGGGGTCTGACGTTCGGACTGAGTATGCGGTATCTGGGTATCGCCATGGGACAGTCGGTAGCCCTGGGAACCTGTTCGGCATTCGGGACCCTGATTCCTGCGGTGATGGCCGGTACCGACCTCTTCCACGGAAAAGGACTCCTCCTTCTGGTGTCGGTATCTGTCGCCCTGGCCGGAATCGCCACCATCGGCTATGCCGGAAGCCTGCGCGCCAAAAACATGACCGAAGAACAAAAAAGGGCGGCCATCAAGGATTTTGCCCTCGGAAAGGGTTTGCTGGTGGCCCTCCTGGCGGGGGTGATGAGTGCCTGCTTCTCGCTCGGACTGGAAGCCGGAAAACCCATCGCCGACGCGGCCACTGCCCTGGGATCCCCGAAAATATTCGTCTCCCTCCCCACCACTTTTATGGTGACCCTGGGAGGCTTCCTTACCAACGCCATCTATTGCCTCACCCAGAACGCCAAAAACAAAACCTTCAGCGACTATACCTCCGTCGATAAAAAAGTGCTGGTCAATAATCTCCTTTTCTGCGCCCTGGCGGGAATCCTCTGGTACTCCCAGTTTTTCGGACTCAGCGTGGGCAAGAGCTTTTTTACCGAAGGAAGCGTCATCATGATCTTCTCCTGGAGTATTCTGATGTCCCTCAACGTAGTCTTCAGCAACGTGTGGGGCCTCATCCTCAAAGAGTGGAAAGGGGTGCACAAAACCACCATGGTCGTGCTGTTCGTCGGGCTGGCCATCCTCATCTTCTCGACATTTATGATCAACTTTTAAATACTTCCCTATGCAACGTTTTGGTTTTAAAATGAAACTCAAACCCGGGTGCCGCGAAGAGTATATCAAACGGCACAAGGCCATTTGGCCTGAACTGGCCCAACTCATTAAAGAGGGAGGCGTCTCTGACTATTCCATTTTTCTCGATGAAGAGACCAACATCCTCTTCGGAGTCCAGAAAGTGAGCGGCGCGGAGTCCTCGCAGGACATGGGGGTACAGCCCATTGTTGCCCGCTGGTGGGCCTATATGAAAGACATCATGGAGACCAATCCCGATAACTCCCCGGTCACCATCCCCCTCGAAGAGGTGTTCTATCTGGAGTGAGGAGTCGGGAGTGAGGAGTCGGGAGTCTGGAGTCAGGAATCTTGAGCTGGGAATGTCAGAGTATCAGAATAACAGAGAATAAGAGTGCAATAACATAATGCTGAGTTAAAATGAAGAAAGAGTTTATTGAGAAAGCGTATGACCTTGCGCGGCAGGAGTATGCCGAAATAGGGATCAATACCGATGAGGTTATCAGGAAACTGGATGAATTGGTGATCAGTCTGCATTGCTGGCAGACCGATGATGTGGGAGGTTTTGAGAAGGCAGGTTCGGAACTCGGAGGAGGGCTCCAGGTTACGGGGAATTATCCCGGCAAAGCCCGCACGATGGAGGAAATGAAAGCCGACATGGACAAGGTCCTTTCCCTTCTTCCGGGGAAGCAGAGGCTGAGTCTGCACGCCATATACGGGGACTTCGGCGGTGAGGCCGTTGACCGCGACCAGATCGGGCTGAAGCACTTCCAGGGGTGGATCGACTGGGCCAAAGAGAGGGGCATCGGCCTTGATTTCAACTGTACCTGTTTTTCCCATCCCAAGGCCGACGAGGGGTTCACCCTGGCTTCCAAGAACGAAGAGATCCGGAAATTCTGGATTGAACATGTCAGGCGCTGCCGCCGTATTGGCGCCGAAATGGGCAGACAACTGGGGACCCCCTGCGTCCATAATCTCTGGATCCCTGATGGCTGCAAGGATACACCGGTCGACCGCTATGGTTACCGCGCCCTGCTGAAAGACTCCCTCGACCAGATCTTTGCCGATGAGTTCCCCGGGACCCTTTTAAAGGATGCCGTTGAAAGCAAACTCTTCGGCATTGGCTCCGAAGCCATGGTGGTGGGATCACACGACTTCTACCTTTGCTATGCTTCCCAGAATAAAAAACTGATCACCCTTGACAACGGCCATTTCCATCCTACTGAACAGGTGGGCGATAAGATCTCGGCCATTCTTCAGTTCGTGCCCGAACTGCTGCTTCATGTGACCCGCGGGGTGAGGTGGGATAGTGACCACGTGGTGACCCTCAATGATGAAATCATGCTGATCGCCCAGGAGATCGTCAGGGCCGGGGCCATGAAGAGGGTGAATGTAGGTCTCGACTATTTCGACGGAAGCCTGAACCGTATCGGAGCTTACGTGGTAGGGACCCGTGCCGCACGGCAGGCTTTCCTCTTTGCCCTTCTGGAACCTACGGCCATGATCAGAAAATGGGAGGAAGCCGGCAAGAACTTCGAAAGGCTGGCATTCCTGGAACTCCTGAAGACCAAACCTTTCGGTGCGGTATGGAATTACTACTGCCTGACTTCCGGAGTGGCCGTAGACACAGACTATGTCGCTGAAATCCAAAAATACGAAAATGAGGTCCTCTCCTTAAGGAACTGACCACATGAAGAATCTGTTATTTATAATGGTATGGGGCGCGGCCTTGGTGTTGGCGGCCTGTGAAACCGGGACCTCCCCGGCAGGGATTTACGACCTGCAGTGTGAGGGCATGGAGAACCCCCTGGGCATTGACCGGGTGCAGCCTGAACTGCAATGGAAAATCAGCGACGAACGCCGGGGGGCAGCCCAGACCGCCTGGCAGGTGCTGGTGGCCTCTACCCCCCAATTGCTGGACAAAGACCAGGGTGACCTGTGGGACAGCGGCAAGACCGAATCATCACAGTCGGTGCATGTGACCTATCAGGGAGCCGTCCCTTCGAGCGGACAAACCTGTTACTGGAAGGTGAAGATCTGGGACCAGGAGGGGATTCCTTCAGGATGGAGCGAACCCTCCCGCTGGGAAATGGGGCTCCTTTCTCCCGATGACTGGCAGGCTTCCTGGATTGCCCGCGACGGGGAACCCCGCAGGTCGGCTTACATGCGCAAGGAAATATCCCTCGACGGCGCCGGGATCGCCAAAGCACGACTCTACGTTACCGGACTGGGTAACTACATCTTTTACATCAACGGGAACAGGGTGGGGGAAGACCTGCTCACCCCGGGCTGGACCGATTACTTCAAACGGGTGGAATACCAGGTCTACGACGTGGCAAGGCTCCTTGAAGAAGGCCCCAATGCCCTCGGTGCCGAACTGGGGAATATGTGGTGGTCGGGAGGCGTGGGCTGGCAGGATGGCGTCAGGTATAGCGACGGCCCCCTGAAACTCCTGGCACAACTGGAAATTACCATGGACGATGGCTCTGTCAGCCGATTTGTGACCGACACCACCTGGAAATGGCATGATTCCCCCGTGGTCTACGACCATATTTATCACGGCGAGACTTATGATTATAACCTGGAACTTCCCGGCTGGAACCTTCCGGGATTCGACGATGCCGGATGGATGGAGGTCCTGCCTGCCACCTACGAGGGAATTGTGGCGGCTCCCCGCTTTCCGGCTCTCCGGGAACAGATGGAGATCAACGCGGTGACCCTTTCCGAACCGGCACCCGGGGTGTATGTCTTTGACCTGGGTCAAAACATGGTAGGGTGGGCCCGGCTGATGGCCGAAGCCCCCGCAGGAGATACCATCACCCTCCGGTATGCCGAACTCCTCCATGACGACGGCACCGTGGCCCAGGAAAACCTGCGGGCGGCCAAAGTTACCGACAGGATCATTTCCAACGGGGAGACCATCATCTGGGAACCGCGGTTCACCTACCACGGATTCCGTTATGTGCAGGTATCGGGACTGAAGGAAAAACCCGAACTGTCGGCCCTTACGGGAAAGGTCATCCACACTTCGGAACCCTTTATCGGCACGTTTGAAACCTCTGATAAACTGGTCAACGCCATCTACAAAAACATCACGTGGGGACAACGGGGCAATTTCTTCACCGTTCCCACCGACTGTCCGCAGCGCGATGAGCGGCTGGGATGGATGGGCGATGCCCAGATCTTCGCCCCCACCGCCAACTTTAATATGCACCTCAACCGCTTCTGGGCGAAATGGATGACCGATATTGCCGATGGCCAGGACTCCGCCGGATGGGTCCATGATGTCAGTCCGGCCATCGTCGTGGAAGGCCCTTCAAAACCCGGCTGGGGTGACGCCTGCGTCATCATTCCCTGGATGACTTACCGTTATTTCGGCGACACCCGGATTATTGAGGAGTATTACCCGGTGATGAAGGGTTGGGTCGATTATATGCACCGCCAAAGCAAAGACCTGATCTACTTCTGGGGTGAAAAGGGAGGATGGAACGGCTATGGCGACTGGATCGCCGTGGAGCCTACTCCGTCGGAACCTATCGGAACGGCTTACTTCGCCTACACGGCCTCCCTGCTCTCCCGTATGGCGGGAATCATCGGAAACTCGGCCGACTCTGCCCATTATGCCGATCTCTCGGCCAGGGTGGCGGCAGCCTATCAGTCCACCTATTGGGATGCCGATTCCCTGCATTACCCGGGAGGGACCCAGACTTCCAGCCTGTTGCCCCTGGCCTTCGGGATTACCCCGCCTGAATTGCGGGAGCAGGTCATCGCCAACCTCGTGAACAACGTGAAGGCTAAAGAGGTGCACCCGACCACCGGATTCCTGGGAACAGGATATATCCTTCCCGTCTTGTCGGCTACCGGCAACCATGACCTGGCCTGGCGGATGATCACCCAAACCACCTATCCCTCATGGGGATACATGGTGCAAAAAGGAGCCACCTCGATCTGGGAACTCTGGAATTCCGACACGGAGAGGCCCGAGGGGATGAACTCCCGGAATCACTTTGCCCTGGGATGCGTGGGAGAGTGGATGTGGAATACCCTGGCGGGCGTTAACATCTGCGACAGGGAACCCGGCTTCAAAAAGGTGATCATTAAGCCCGAGCCCGTGGGAGACCTCAAATGGGTGAAGGCGGCCTACATGACCAATTATGGTAAATTGACCGTGGACTGGAAAATGGAAGGGCAGAAACTATTACTCGATGTGACTGTTCCTCCCAACAGCAGCGCACTGCTCATTCCGCCGGCCATTAAAACCGGTGCCCTTCTTTCTGAAAGGGGAAAAAAGGCCGATTCCGGAGAAATTCGGGGAGTGACCGCCGGGAAAAACGGGGAATTTACCCTTCAGGCAGGTTCTTACAACCTGGTGTGGGATTGATCTTTCCCTAAAAAAAACAGAAAAACCACCCTGACCAGAGGCCGGGGTGGTTTTTTTAAAGGGTGACGCGATCAGAGTGTGATCACGGAGTTCTGGGAATCGCCAAAACCGCTGGGGCAATAGCTGTCAGCAGCCTCGTCGTTGACCCAGACCGCACCGTCAAGAAGGTAACGGAACTGGTACTCACGCCCGGTTTCCAAATCCATGGTCAGCGAAAAGGAACCGTCCTTCAAAGTGTTCATCTCATCAGAAGTTTCATTCCAGTTGTTGAAATCACCTGCGATATTTACTTTGGAGGCGCCATTGGCCATTTCATTCGTCAATTTGAAGCTTACTTTACAAACCGGTTTCGTTTTCAAGAATTGCTTTTTGATGCTCATGATGTCAATTTTAATTTAGTTTTCTGTCGGTTCTGCTGCCTGAATACTCAGGTGTCAGCCGATTCTTGTGCAAAGTAAAACAGAAATTTTGATTTTACCACGCATAAGTAGTTCAATGTTACCGGTTTGTTAAAACCAGACCTCGAATTTGCTCAACTCTGTTTTTAACAAGTGATGATTATTGGAAAATTGTTGGTATTTTAACTCGCTGTGAAAGGGTGATCAGAGGTGACCACATCTCCCCTGCGCACCGATATGCCGGGGAGGAGATGTGGCATCGGCACGTTTCGTGATTTGCACCGTAAAGATCAGTATTAACGTCATAAATTAAACACATGAAGGAATGGGTAACAAGGTTGGAAAATCTTGACAAAGAGAGTATCAAGAAGGAAACCAAGGAGATGCTCAAGGAGATTGGTGAACTTCAGTACCAGATGTATGCTGAAAAAAGGCGCAGTATTTTAATCATTCTTCAGGGGCTTGACGCTTCCGGAAAAGACGGATTATGCCGTAATCTTCTGGAATATTGCAATCCGGTGGGGATCTCGGTGTATAGTTTCAAGAAGCCCACCCCGGCGGAATATGCCCGTGATTTTCTCTGGAGGGTTCACCAGCAGGTCCCCCCCAAGGGAATGCTCCAGGTGTTTGTCCGTTCCCATTATGAAGATATTTTGGTTCCATCGGTCGAAGGGTACATTCCTGCCGGTGTCATCGAGCGCCGCTACGACCTCATCAACGATTTTGAGGAGCTGATCCGGCAAAACGACACCCATATTTTGAAATTCTATATGAGTGTTTCGCGCGATGAACAGGTGGAGCGGCTCAATGAACGGATTACCAATCCTGAGAAGCACTGGAAACATAATGACGGGGACTGGGATACGCTGGAGAAGCGGGACCGGTACATGACTGTGTATCAGAAAATTTTCGACAGGTGCAACAAGGTGCCCTGGGAGGTGATCCCTTCCGACAGCAACTGGCAGAAAACCTATGTGGCGGCAACTCATCTCCTGAAAGCCCTGAAGTCCATGGATCTGGCATGGCCCCCCCTGGAGTCTGAAAAATTCGGAAAATAAAACGGGAGTATTACAGGGAGAAATCCCGGGCGAGATTCAGGGAGACTCCGCACCTCGATGACATCTGGGTACCGTTGAAATATTGGTAAACGGGAAGATCAAGGGTCATGGAAAGATTCCATTTTTCTATGATAAAGCTGTTGATCTGCGGGGAGAGGTAGAGGATGTGGCCTCCTGAAGATTCTTTAACCCCGGCGGCGGTGTGGTCCTTGCCGCGCCATTCATTTCTGAGCTGGAGAATGGCGGTCCAGTCTCCCTTCAACCAGGGAAGCATCAGGTGTTTCGAGTAAAAAAGGGAAGTGTAAAGCGCTTTCCCCTGTTGGTAATCGTCCCTGTTTTTGCCGCCTGTCTCCACTCTGGAAGTGACAAAATAGCGGGTGCCGCTCACTGGGATTTCCTTTACGAGGAAGAGCTGGAAGACCGAACCCCAGGCTCCGATAGCGGGTTGCACCTCGATGGGAAGGACGACCCCGTTCCGGACCTGCAGCTCCCGGCTCAGGGGGATCCTCGCCCCTCCGCTTGCGGAAACAAAAAACCTGCGGATGTCATCCTTTACCAGGCTCCTCTTCAAGGAAACAACCGTGGAAGAAAATCCGTTTCCCCTGAGGCGCTCTTCCGGGTCACCCCGGTAAATCTGGGTTTTTTGGATAAAATATCCCCATTCGGTTTCGAGGGTCCACGCCTTGGTCAACCCATACCCCAGGATGGCCCCGGCATAGTGATAGCCTGCATATCTGATCAAATCCCAGTTGGCCGGGGAATCTCCTTCGAAATAGCGGTTGCCGTAGTGAAACCGGTAAAAGGAGATGACACGCAGGGTGTTTTTTTCCAGAACCAGCAGGTTGTGGGATCCGCCTACCGGGTTGACGGCAGAAAGACACTGCCCCCGGCTGGCAGTGGAATAAAAGGCCAGCAGGCAGATGGCCAGGGAGAGATGTTTAATAGACAACAAGGGAAATCTCTTTTGACAGTTCTTTGTTGTGACCGTCACTGACCGTGCAGGTGACGGTGACTTTTCCGAGGCTGCAGGGAGTGGGGGTATATGTTACCGAGGCGCCGCTCCCCAGAATATCGCCCAGGGAAGCTTTCCATAAATAGGAGAGTTGATCGCCGGTAGCCAGGGCGGTTATTTTGGTGGTTTTGCCCAGCTGCACGGAATCATTCTCTGCTTTCAGGGAGGTAAACACCAGGGGATGGTCCTGGCCTTCCCCTTCTTCTCCTCCCTCTTCGCCGCAGGCCGCCAGGAGCAGGAGAAAAACCGGCAGGATCCATAATCTGTTCCACTTCATGATCATTTATCTTTAATGCAACGCACTGAAAATCCGTATGTCTTAGGGTAGGTATCAAAGCGGCCCACCCCTGTGGAGGCAGTCCTGAAACAGCGCCGCCAGGCGTTATTCCCCGCTTCACTGGAAGTATACAGGAATCCCCACTCCCCGCCGTAAACGATACTGCCTCCCGCGTAAAGCATGCCTGCCATAGGGATATCAAGACCCGAACTGCCTCCCTGCTTGATTTTGGTGCCTACACCATAGCCTCTCCAGGCATTGCTGATGTCGGCAGTGGCGCGGGTCATCCCCAGGGCTATTTCCATCAGCTTGACCTCTTCATCGGAAGGGATGTGCCAGCCGTCGGGACAAATTCCCTGGGCCGATTCCGCTGTGGAGCCATTCATGGCAGCGGTCCAGTCGTAATACCTTCCGTAAAGCAGGGTCGTGGTGCTATCTCCGTCGTATTCGGTGCTGGTAATGGGAGTTCCGTCGGGAGCCCTGGTGACCCGCAAATTCTGCCCCATCCAGAGTTGTTCTCCCACTCTGACCACGCTATAGATATTTCCGTCAATATCGGTCACGGTGAGGGGGTCAATGGTCGCATCGGGGAGGGTCCTGAAGGAGACTTCGCTGCCATAGGCGGTTCCTTTGACGTTGGTGGCATAAGCCCTGGCATACCAGATGGTGTCGGGGGTAAGTCCGGTCAGGGTGGCCGTAAAGGTTCCGGTGCCGCTGCCCGCGGGGAACTTGCGGTCATAGAGGATGGGCGAGTGGGAGAGGCTGGTGCAGATCCCCCTTTCGGTGACGGGTTCCCCGCCGTCACTGATGACCTCCCCGGCCACGGTGGCCTCCTCCCTTCCGACATCAGTGACCTTACCGGTGACGACCACAGGCGCATAATGGAGTACTCTGACAGTATCGGAATAGACCAGCCCGCAACTTCCTTCACTTATTTTTGCCCGGTACCAGCTTTCCCTGCGGACAGGGATGGTCAAAGTGTCGCGGTTCTGGTGCGTGAGATCTTCCCATTCCTGGCTGTTGGAAGAGCGCTGCCATTGCAGTTCTCCCCGGTAGGGTCTGACCACCAGGTGAATCAGACTGTCAGACTCCGCCGGCAGGGTGTCCCCCTTCATGATGACGGCTTGCCCGCTGACCCCCGGGAGGCCAGCCATAAAAAAAACGAAAAAAAGTAAATGCCGGAATTGCATCTCTCTCCCCCTCTTTTACATGACCATGAATTTTGTGCATGCCATTTCCCGTTGGCTTACCGCCCGCAAGAGATAAACCCCGGGAGGCAGGGGAAAAGAAAAGACTTCCTCATAGTGGCCCGAAAAATGAGAAATGGTGTGTTGTACCCACCTTTTCCCATCCTCTCCGGCAACGGTGAGTTCCAGCGAGGAAGAAGGCTCTCCCGTTAACCTGATCCTGAAAACCCCTGTTCCGGGGTTGGGGAAAATGAAGGCTTGCAGGCCGGCGTCTCTTTCTGTGCCGGAGATTCCTACTACCGGAGGCGTTACATGCACGCTATACCCGGTCTGGAAACGGCATCCCCTTTCGTCGGTTACGGTGAGCAGATAATGGGTGGTATCGGAAGGTGTGGCTTTGGGGTGCAGCAATGTGGGATCATCAAGGGAGAGGGCCGGGGACCACAGAAATTGATAGCTGCCTGTACCCCCCATGATGACCAGGTCAGTCGCGAGGACGACACTGTTCCCCACCTCAATGGTGGTATCCTGCCGCCCGGCGGAAAAAACCAGTTCTGACGGTTGCTGCACTTCCAGGAAAAGCACTTTCTGCGCCATCCCCGCACCCGGGAACAGCAGGAAGAATATCATCAACCTCCTCTTCATACGGTTTTATGTTTCAGATCCGGGTTTCACCCGGGTCCCGGTATAATCAGCTTCCGGGGAAAGTGCCGCCTTTCAGGGGTTAGTTGGAGACATTCCCCTTAATGATTAGCGGAACACCCGCGTCTGTGGCATTGGAAAAGACCGTGATGCTCTTGTTAAAGGCCCCCTTAATCCGGGTGTTGTATTCCACCCTGATGGAATCACTCTTGCCCGCTAATATGGGAACACGGGGCCACTGGGGAACCGTGCAGCCGCATGACGACCTGACATTGGAAATCACCAGGGGCGCCTGCCCGTTATTCGTAAATACAAAATAGAAAAACGCCTGGTCTCCGCTCTTTATTTGGCCGAAATCATGAACCCTTTCGGCAAACTCAATCACGGACTTCTCCGTTGCAGTTTCCTTATTCCCCTCTGCCTCAGGCTGGGCCATAAGACCCAATGACATCATCACCATGATGAACATTCCTGTTATTCTGATTTTCATACTATTATCTTATTATAATTTCTGATTTATATATACAAAAAGCAAGCCACCGCTTGAGCAGCCTGAACGAGTGTCTCAAAATTACAGCACCCTCTACGGAATTCAAAATATTTCCACGGTTATTTCCGGCTTTCGGGAAGAAAAATGATTATAGCAAGAATATTCTCATTATATTTGGGGTCTGAATTTTAAGATATGCCACGTAGAAAGATTTGGAGGAAGGTGATCAATCCCCCCCGGTTTAAGGGGTTTACGCCTATTGGGATGGAGTCTCCCGGTCATCCGGTTGTTTTAGGCTTTGAGGAGGTGGAAGCTCTCCGGTTGTGTGATTTTGATGGCTACCACCATGCTGAGGCCTCACGGATCATGGATGTTTCGCGACCGACCTTTGCGCGGATTTACGAGGAGGCGCGGCGGAAAGTGGCGTTGGCCTTTGTAATGGGGTCTCCCATTCTTTTCGAGGGGGGAAAGGTCTATTATGACAGTGACTGGTTTAAATGCCGGTCGTGCAGGTGCCGTTTTAACAGGATAGATCCGTTGGAGAACGAGGTCAGATGTGGTCTCTGCGGCTCTCCGGAAGTAGACCCGCTGGGGGAGAAGGAAAATCTGCCGGGTACTGCTGCGGCAGGTACACCTGCAATGGGAACTCCGGCACGTGGCATCCCAGAACCGGGTACTCCTGCGCCGGGTACACCTGCGGTTGGTCCTTCAGTGCCGGGGAATTCTTCTGAAAATGGGGAAATTCTTCGTGGCAGAAGGGGAGGCCGGGGGAGAGGATATGCCCGGAGGGGACGGCCATCACAAGGAAATGAAGGGGAACAGGGGCGTGTGTGTCGCTGCCTGTCGTGTGGTTACGAAAAAACGATTCCTTTCGGCATTCCCTGCAACCAGGTGGGTTGTGACCGTTGCGGCGCCCCTTTGCATCACGGCTCATCCTCAGAAGAGGGGAACCCCTGACCGGGTGGAGTCCACTGCACCTTGTGAAAACAGCACAGGATGGCCATGGAAAATGGGCACTGCCCGGGTCACTTCAGTAAAACCGGGTCATAACGGAAGAAGGAGAATAAATTATCAACGCAATATTTAAAAAAAATGAAAGTAGCTATTACATCGTCGGGTGAAACTCCCGAAGCAATGGTGGACCGCCGTTTTGGCAGGTGCAGTTATTTTGTGTTTCTGGACAGTGAAACCGGGGAGGTGGAATTCCTGGCCAATCCCAATATTGACCATCTGGAGGGGGCCGGTGTCGCCGCCGTCAACCTGGTGGCTGAGCGTGGCGTGGAAAAGGTGGTATCAGGAGAATTCGGGGCCAAGGTGAAGACGATCCTCGACAAGTTAAAGATACAGCTGATATCGGTTCCGCATCAGGAGATGAAGGTGGCCGATGTCATCGCCCTGTTGAATAAAAAAGAGTTATAAACATAAAGATTTAAACCCTGTCATTATGAAGAAGTGTATAGCCATTCCCCTGGAAAGCGGGGTGTTGTGTGCCCATTTTGGTCACTGTGAGACGTTTGCCATCATCGAAGTGGAGGATGGGAAGATCACTTCCTTAAAGGAAGTGACTCCTCCCGAGCATGTTCCCGGGTTATATCCCCGGTGGGTAGCCGGTTTCGGGGTGACCGATGTGATTGCCGGAGGGATGGGGCAGAAGGCCATAGACCTCTTTAACCAGCAAAATATCAATGCATTCGTGGGGGCGCCTGTAAAAACGGCAAACGAACTTGCCGAAGATTTTCTGGCCGGAAGGCTCTCCCTGAGTGCCAACTATTGTGATCACGACCACGGAGACCATCACCATGGCCATGCCCACTGATGCAAAATGGTGAAAAGGGGATTTCCCCGTTGACCGTTACTCCCCTGAAGATTGCCGTGGCCAGTGGCAAAGGCGGAACGGGAAAGACGATGGTTTCCACCAATCTTTTTACTGCTCTGGCAGGAGAGGGAAGGGAGGTTACGCTGGTCGACTGCGATGCGGAAGCCCCCAATGACCTTCTCTTTTACGGGGGTCACCCCCGGGAGGTCTTTGACGTGGTGCAGAAAGTGCCGGTCATAGACGCAGAAAAGTGTACCTATTGTGGAAAATGCCGGGATTACTGTAATTACAATGCCATTTTCATGCTGGTTCAGACCCCGATGATCACCGTTGTGGAAGAGCTGTGCCATGGCTGCGGGGCCTGTTCCGTCGCCTGCACCTTCGGGGCCATCACCGAAAAGGAGGTTCCCTTGGGCAGGGTTACCCGGTTCCTAAGCTCCGAAAACTACTCCCTGATCGAGGCCAGAATGCTGGAAGGGGTCTATTCCCCTGTCCCGGTGATCAAAAGGGCCATCAGCGAAGCAGGGGAGCAGGGAATCATCCTTATGGATGCTCCTCCCGGAACTTCCTGTCCCTTTATACAGACGGTTTCACGGGCCGATTATGTGGTGTTGGTGACCGAGCCCACTCCTTTCGGACTGAGTGACCTGAAACAATCGGTCGAGACCCTGAAAACCCTCGGCAAACCTTGCGGTGTGGTGGTCAACAGGGCCGGACTCGGTAACCGGGAGGTGTACGAATATCTTGCTGGCGAGCAGATCCCCCTTTTGATGGAGATCCCTTTTGACCGGAAACTGGCAACCCTTTATGCACGGGGAGAGGTGGCTTCGGCCGGAGACCCCCTCTGGAGGGAAAAATTCATCACCTTGTTCACTAATATCATGCACCACTATGGAAATAGCCGTCATCAGCGGTAAGGGAGGGACCGGAAAATCAAGTATCACGGCAGCCTTCGCTGCCCTGGCACAACCGGTGGTCCTGGCCGACTGCGACGTGGATGCCGCCAACCTTTATCTGCTCTTTAACCCTGCCCACGAAGAGGAAAAGGTTTACATTTCAGGACAGAAAGCGGTGATCGACTACGATGTGTGTACCTCCTGTGGAATCTGTATCGGCTATTGCCGCTTTGATGCCATCTCCGACAACGGAGGGCGCGTGGAGATTTCGGAAACCTCCTGCGACGGATGCCACCTCTGCGCCCGTGTTTGTCCGGTAGGAGCCATCACCATGGTCGACAGCGACCAGAGCCGCATGGTGGCCGGCAGTTTCCGTTTCGGCAGGATGGTCTATGGTCGGCTGGCTCCAGGAGAGGAAAATTCCGGAAAACTGGTCAACATGGTCCGTGAAAGGGCTTCTTCACTCGCCACTGAAAACCATCTCCCTGTCATCCTCCTCGATGGCCCTCCCGGAATCGGATGTCCTGTCATCTCCACCATCACCGGCGTCGATCATGTCGTCGTGGTCACTGAACCTACCCTGTCGGGACTCCATGACCTGAAACGCGCCGTGGCCGTAGCCCTGAGAATGAAACGGAAAGTTTCCGTCATCATCAATAAATGGGACCTGCATCCTGCCCTGAGCAACCAGATAGAAGAGTGGTGCCGTCATTCCGGCGTGGCTCTGGCCGGAAAAGTCCCCTTCTCCGAAATGGTCGTCGAGGCCATGGTCCATGGAAAATCGATTCCCGAATGGGCACCTGACCACGAAGTCACCATCAACCTTCGTTCCATTTATCTGAGCCTGACGGCATCGCCGGCAGCCTACCCTCTGATCAAGGCCGCCGAGATCATCGCCGCCAAAATGAGGAAAAACGGATAACCACACCATAAAAAAAAGAGGGAGCACCAGGCTCCCTCTTTTACTTTTTATCTTTCCCCTCCGGTAAAAGATCGCTTTTTGATGGGGGATTCTCTTTCTTTTCGCTTTTCTCAGCCGTGGTTTTGGTATCATCACGGCTCTCCTTCTCCCCGCTTAGGAAATAATACGTTTTCCCCGGCTTCTCCGGTTCCGGCACCGGAGCTGAAATAAGGGAACGCACAGGTGTGGCTATCCTTTTCAAGATGTCGATCGTGGTGCCCAGTTTGAGCCCCAAAAGATAAAAGATAGAAGAAAAAAGAATAACTGTTTTCATGAGCTTTTGGTATTTTGTAATCATGGTTTAATGGAACAAATCATGTCGTGTCGATCAGGTAAATCTTTCCGGCCGGTGGTGAAAACTGTTGCGACATTTCATGGTCTTCTTGTTTTTTCTCCTACGAATGTATGGAAAATCAGTGCTTGCGCAGAAGAATTATCGGTGAATGGCCTTCTTTTCCCTGCGAATTGCCGATTTGTTAAGTTTACAGGAACACCCGGGCCGGCGAATCAGGGGAGGATACCATTACCGGGTCATCATCTTTACTATTTTTGCGGAACTATTTAAACGATGGACTATAAAACCTCATCATGAAAGAGAAAAAGCGTGTCAATGTCGTCACCATGGGATGTTCAAAAAACCTGGTGGATTCTGAAGTCCTTCTGAACCAGTTGGAACGGGGCCAATGGGAGGTCACCCACGACGCGGAAGGAACGGGTTTTGATGCTGTGATCATCAATACCTGCGGTTTTATCCATGATGCCAAGCAGGAGTCTATAGACATGATCCTGGCGTATGCCGATGCCAAAGCCAGGGGAGACATCGGCAAACTTTACGTGATGGGGTGCCTGTCGGAACGATACCGCACCGAGTTGGAAAAGGAGATGCCCGAGGTGGACCGTTATTTCGGCAAATTCGACCTCAGGGCCATTGCCGCGGAGCTGAAGGTCGCCCTTCAGCCCGAATATATCTACGAAAGGAAGATCACCACCCCTTCCCATTATGCCTACCTGAAAGTTTCGGAAGGGTGTAACCGGTTCTGCGGTTTCTGTGCGATCCCAATGATGACAGGCCGCCACACCTCACGGCCCCTGGAAGATCTGGTCAGGGAAACCCGCTATCTCGCTTCACGGGGAGTGAAGGAACTCCTGCTGATTGCCCAGGAACTCTCTTCCTATGGTAAGGATCTCTATGGCGTGGGAAAACTCGCCGACCTGGTCAGTGCCGTTTCGGCAACAGAGGGCATCGAATGGGTCAGGCTCCATTATTTCTATCCCTCTGAGTTTCCCTTCGATATTCTGCCACTGATGAGGGAGAACAAAAAGGTGCTCAGGTATCTCGACTTGCCTTTGCAGCATATTTCAGACCGGATGCTGAAGAGGATGCGCCGCCATACCACGCGGCAGGAGACTGAGGATCTTCTCCGCATTGTGAGGGCGGAAGTTCCCGGAGTGGCCATCCGTACTACCCTGCTGACCGGATATCCCGGAGAGACAGAGGCCGATTTCGAAGAACTGCTCCGTTTTGTGGAAGAGCAACGTTTCGACCGGCTGGGGGTCTTCCCCTATTCCCATGAAGACGGCACCTTTGCGTATAACCAGTATGCCGACGACGTCGCTGAAGAAGTCAAGCAGGAAAGAGCCTCCCGCATCATGGAACTCCAGGAACAGATTTCCGCGGAACTTAATGAAGATAAAGTGGGACTGAAATTCAACGTGATCATTGACCGGAAGGAAGGGGAGTACTTTGTTGGACGCACCCGTTTTGATTCCCCGGAAGTCGACGGCGAGGTTTTTGTGACCTCTGACAGGGAATTGCTTCCGGGAGAATTCGTGGATGTCCGCATTTCCGGAGCTGACACCTATGACCTCTACGGCCGGGTAGTCTGATTATTTGCCGATGCGCCAGCGGTGGCTGCTCTCCTTCATGGGAAAAATCCCCTGGTTGACGAATTTCACATCCTCGATGGAGTAAAAAGCCTTGGGATTGTAACTGCGGATGATCTGTTCGACTTTGTGGATTTCGGCCCTTTTAACGATGGTGTGGATGATGCTGACAGTTTCGGTACCTCCCTTGGCAGGGTGGTGGGTGATGCCGTATCCGGCCTCTTTGAGGGCTTCGATGAGCTGTGTGGCATCCTTACGGGTGATGATCTGGATTTTGACGATTCCCATGGCTAGTTTTTCCTCGAGAAGGAGACCCACCAGGTTGCCGGTGGCGAATCCCCCGGCATAACCGACGTAACACATCCAGTTATCGAGGTTTTGCATCACCTTGCTCATGGTGATGATCCATATCAGCACTTCGAAGAATCCCAGTACCGGGGCCCAGAATTTCTGCCCCTTGGCGACCATGACGATCCTCATGGTCCCGATGGTCACGTCGCAGATACGGGCCAGGAAAATGAGCAGGGGAAGGAGAACGAAAGTGAACAGGTTACTGTCGTAAAAGGCTTGCAGGTCAGCCATGCCTATTTATTTAGTGTTATAAAGCAATATTCCGGCTGAAGGTATCTCCCTGCCTGATGTCTCCGGTCTGGATCCCTTTGGCCAGCCAGTTCTTTCTCTGGTTGCTGGTTCCGTGGGTGAAAGAGTCGGGGACGACATATCCCTGGGTCTTCATTTGAATGCGGTCATCTCCTACAGCCGAAGCGGCGTTCAGGGCCTCCTCGAGGTCGCCCTCTTCCAGGAAGTTATGCATTTTTTGTCCGTGATGAATCCACACCCCGGCAAAGTAGTCGGCCTGAAGTTCCATTCTCACGGTCAGGTCGTTCACCTGCTCCTGGCTGCGTGCCGATCTCTGGGCATTCTGAACTTCCTCCATGGTCCCCATCAGCAGTTGCACGTGATGCCCCACCTCGTGGGCAATGATGTAGGCCACGGCAAAGTCACCCGAGGCTCCCAGCTTACGCTGCAAGGCCTCGAGATAATCGAGGTCGAGGTATACCTTTTCATCACCCGGACAATAGAAGGGCCCCGTGGCTGCCTGTGCGTAGCCGCATGCAGAACTGACCGCACTCCTGAAAAGCACCAGCTTGGGCTCACGGTAGGTCGACCCGTATTCATTGAATATCTTTCTCCACACATCCTCGGTGTCGGCAAGAACCACACTGACAAATTCCGTCATTTCCTGTTCCTGGGCCGACAACGGGGCGTCGGTGGCCACTTCACTCTGCCCCTGGTTTGACATCCTCAAAACGTCGAGGGGGTTTCCCCCCAGAAGATAGACGACCAGTGCGATGGCCAGTGTTCCGATGAGACCTCCCTTGAGGCCGACAGAACGGCCACTGCTGCTGCCACGCTGATCTTCGACATTGGTGCTTTGTCTTCTGCCTTTGAATTTCATTTTATTGCTCTCTTTAAGTGTTTTACAAATTTAATTTTTTTTCAGAATTCCGATGTGAAATGGAATTTTATATCCTTGAATTCTTCCTGTGCCATTTGTAAAATAAAAGCCGAATCGGCCATAAAGACGTCTCTTCCCTGTTTATCAACGCACATTTTCTGGTATTTCCGTTTTTTAAATTCCGAGAGGACTTTAGGATCGTGGCATTCAATCCAGCAGGCCTTGACCATGGAGATAGGCTCAAAGCGGCATTTTGCGCCATATTCGTGTTCGAGCCTGTACTGGATCACTTCGAACTGCAGCTGGCCAACGGTGCCGATGATCCTCCTGCCGTTAAACTGGCTGGTGAACAGCTGGGCCACTCCTTCGTCCATCAGCTGGTCGATACCCTTGTGCAACTGTTTGGACTTCATGGGGTCGGCATTTTCGACATACCGGAACAGCTCGGGTGAAAAACTGGGAAGTCCCTTGAAGCGGATCATCTCGCCTTCGGTCAGGGTGTCGCCGATAATGAAATTCCCGGTGTCGGGCACACCGATGATATCGCCAGGAAAGGCCTCCTCGATAATCTCCTTCTGGTCGGCCATGAAGGCGGTGGGACTGGAAATACGCAGGGTTTTCCCGTGCCTGACATGGGTATAGAAATTGTTGCGCATAAAATGGCCCGAGCACACCTTGACAAAGGCGATCCGGCTCCGGTGGTTGGGATCGATGTTGGCGTGGATCTTGAAAACAAATCCCGTGAAGTTCTCCTCTTCGGGTCGCACCTCCCGCTCCTCGGTGAAGGAGGGGCGGGGCGGGGGAGCGATCTTCACAAAGGTGTCGAGGAGTTCCCGTACCCCGAAATTGTAAAGGGCGCTGCCGAAAAAGACCGGCGCAAGCTGGCCCGCCAGGTAACTCTCATGGTCGAAGGCAGGATAGACCCCTTCCACCAGTTCCAGCTCTTCCCTGAGGATGGCCGCATCGCGGCCGATGTGGTGGTCAAGTTCCGGATCGTTGATGTCGCCGAACCTGAGGGAGGGTTGAATATCCTGGATGCTGGGATTGAAAAGCAACAGGCTGTGGTCAAATATGTTATAGACACCCTTGAAGCTCTCTCCGCTGCTCACTGGCCAGCTCAGAGGCCGCACCTTGATCTGAAGGCTCTCCTCCACTTCGTCGAGCAGGCTGAAGGAATCCCTTGCCGGGCGGTCCAGCTTGTTGATGAAGATAATGACCGGCGTATGCCGCAGCCGGCACACATTCATCAGCTTCTCGGTCTGGGGCTCGACTCCCTTGGCGGCGTCGATGACAATGATGACACTGTCGACGGCGGTCAGCGTCCTGAAAGTGTCTTCCTGGAAATCCTGGTGCCCCGGGGTATCCAGAATATTTACCTTGTAACCGCTGTATTCAAAACCCATCACCGAGGTGGCCACGGAAATCCCCCTTTGCCGCTCTATCTCCATGAAGTCGGAGACCGCTCCCTTTCTTATTTTGTTGCTTTTCACCGCCCCGGCGACCCTGATGGCCCCCCCGAAAAGCAGTAACTTCTCGGTCAGCGTGGTCTTCCCGGCATCGGGATGGCTCACGATACCAAAGGTGCGGCGACGCCTGATTTCATCTCTAAAATTCATCTGATCACTTATTTTGGGAGGCAAAAATAACCAATTCTCCCTGAACTCCTCATTTTCCTACATTCCGGGATTCTTCAAAGCATCCGGTGATGTAATCCCAGTATTTCCGGTGGAACCTGACGCTCTTTCTTCCGATGATGCGGTGATAGCTCTGCGGCTGATCTTCAGGGGCGAACTTCCATTTCTCCCGGTTTTCATAGAGCGCAGGCACCTCAGGGTGAAACTGAACTCCGAAAACATGCGGGTAGTGGCGGTGTGCCAGTCCCTCGATGATTTTTCCGTCGGGTGACAGGGCGGTGATCTCAAATCCTGTGCCTGTTTCCCGGGGTGACTGGTGGTGGCTGCTATAGACGAGAGGCCGGGAGTTGCGGCGGACCTTCACCTCGCGGGGAAAAAAGGGATGGCTGGTGAAACGCAGCGTGTGCAGGTTGATCCCCATGATCTGCTCATCGTCGCTGATCTCCTGCCAGTAATTGCGGTGGAGGTTTTCGCGGCCGGTATCGAGTGTCGCGCGGGCGCCCTCCTTTCCGTAGACCTGAGGGGGTATGTCCTGGTATAGAGTGCCCCCGGCGGCGACGTTCATGGTCTGCATGCCCAGGCAGAAGCCGGTGATCACGTATTGGGGCCTCTCCTCCAGAAATGGCCGGAAATCCTGATTCCGCGAACCCCCCAGCAGATGAAAAAGAAAGGAGACCTCAAAAGTGTGACGCCCCGGATCGGTGACTACCGAACCGCGGTTCTCCTCTCCGTACAGAACAGGCTGGATATCGGGACCCCCGAAAAAGAGAATCCCCGCAGAATGGTCAAAGAGAAGCCGGAACTCCCCGCTGCAGCCATTCTCGCCATAGACCACAGAATCATCGATGGCTCCCCTGACTTCATGAAGAAAAAAGCCCGCTTCGGGATGCTCCCTGATATACTCCTCGCTTTGCGCAAAATCATAGGCTTGTCCGGAATGGAACACCCCGACAAAACGGGTGTGCCCGGGGTCTGTGCCGAAAATCCCCCGACTGGTGAGAAAACGGACAATCTCCAGATTCCGGGCGGTGGGATTGGCCAGAAGGATGTGCTGTATGCCCTGCGGAACCGGTTTCCGGAAATAATCACGCGAAACCGCCACCAGCGGAAGTGAGGCCAAGATCATACTCATCACTATTTTGTTCATGGTTGTATTTGTTTTCCGATATTTGTTCCTGTTCTTTCTGAAACAGGTCAAATATAAAGAGATGTTTGGCTATCTTTGATTAAATTTGCTCATTAAACCAAACTATTCGGAGATGTCATTGAAAATATTCACCCTTCAGATGACCGGCAAAATCGGGGATACCCATAAACTCGAGGATGAACGCCGCCGGCTGGAATCGGATTTTAAAGCTTTTCAGGAAGCGCAGGGCTCTCAGGAGCTTCAGCGTTACACGGAATTGGAGCAGTGGGTGGCCTCAGGGGTTCCGGAACAGAAACGCCGCCAACTGGAAAAGGAAACCTTCAAGGGCAGCACGGAATATAACCAGCTCAGGGAGCTGGAAACCCTCGGGAAAAACCGCAAAATCAAGGATTACCTCCATGTGGCCGCTTCCTCCGACCTCCAGAAGTTTCTGAAGGTGGAAAATTCGGAAAAGCTCAAAAATTACTGGGAGCTGAAGGATTACGCGGAAGGGGATTTCCGGCAGGAGATGAAGGAGATCACCGCGCAAAAATTCGTGGGTTCCCCCGAGGAGAGGCTCCTGAAAGAACTTACAGGGCTCAAAAAGAATAAAGCCCTGAAGGCTTACTTCAGGTTGAAGGACTCCCCAACCCTTAAAAAGCATACGGAATTTCAGAATGACCCCCGGCTTCAGCGCTTCCTGGAACTCAAAAACAGTCCGGCCCGCAGTAAGGAGGCCCGGCAGGAGTGGAAAACGCTCAGCCAGGACCCTGCCCTCAGGGATTTTTTCAGGATGGAGAAGTCGACCGACCTGAAACTATACCGTAAGATGGAGGGGCGCCATGTGCTGGCCCGCTATGAAGAACTGGTGCAGGAGACCGGCACCGGGGAATTCCGGGAACGGGTGGCCTACCTTCGCGATTCCAAAAAACTGGAGAAGAGCGACGCCTGGAAGAAATTCCGCAGGTTCAAGGAGCTCGGGGAGAGTGAAGAACTTCAATTTTTCAGGAAGTATAAAAAGTCGCCGGCCTACAGGAATTACCTCGACATCAGGGACTCCTTCCAGCTGGGAAGATACCAGGAACTGAAAGAGCTGACGGCATCCGTGGCTTTCAGGGAGAGAAAAGCGTATCTCGAGGATTCCCGGAAGTGGGAAAAGACAGAAGAGTTCGCCAGGCTGGAAGAGTTCGCCAGGCTCAAAAAACACCCCGGAGTGGTTCTCTATCATAAATACCGCGATTCCGACGTTTTCGATTTTTTGAAAAACTGGGAGGTCACCTTTTCCGACCATTTTGAAGCCGGGAGAGTAGACCCGGGCAAGTGGATTTTCAACACCCTGTGGGGCGAGCGTTACCTGGGGTCGACTTATTCGCAGCCGGGCGACCTGCAGGGATATAGCGGCGGCCGGAATACCCCGGTCAGGGAGGGCCGGTTGTCTATCCAGGTGAAAAAGGAGAAAAATTCAGGAAAACGGTGGCAACCGGGTGCGGGTTTTGTTCCCGATACCTTTGATTATTCTTCCGATCTCCTTTCGACCCTTTTCTCCCAGAAGGAGGGAATCTTCGAAGCCAAATTAAAATATTCCCCCGTTCCCGAGGTGGTGAGTTCCTGTCATCTGCAGGGAGATGATCCGGCTCACCAGCTGACGCTCATGGAAATGGGACCCGAATGCCGCCTGGGGGTTCTCACTGCAGGGGGCAGCGGAAAACCCCACTTTTCGGGGATAGACCTGAAATACCTGAAGCGCGACAGGTTTTACCTCTTCCGGCTGGAATGGGAGAAGAGCCTGGTCACCTGGAAAATCAACGATTGTGTTGTTTATGAGACTACCCTGGCAAAGGCTGGCGAGCCCCTTCATCTGAACCTTCTCTCTTTGGTGGTGCAGGAGATTCCCGGGTCTAAGCTTCCCGTCAGTTTTGAGATAGGGTGGGTGAAATGTTACCGCAGGAAATAAACCCCCTTAAAACCCCCGTTTATTAAAGAGGGTGTACCCGAAATTGAACATCAGGAACCAGCGGGTTCCCGGTTTGTCGTAATAGTTAAGGCCGATGCTTGCGGGGCCCACTCCCGTTTGGTAAACCATGGCTGCCAATCCCTGGAAAAAGACATTTTCCACCATCAGATCATTGCGGATGGCCTTGAAATCGCTGCTGCGGCTCACCTCCCACAGGGGAGCGAAGGCATATCCCTCAAGGCGCAGATGGACATCGGGGTTGAGGTGCCAGATGGCTTTGGCGCCTCCGGCCAGAAAATTGTTGGCATGAAAATTCTCGATGAACAGGGCTTTACTGTGGGGCGTGGGATAAAACCCCGGAGCCGCCAGCAGGGTAGAGGTATAGTTCATGAAATCCTTCTTGCTGCAGAAAACCCCGTCGAGACGGATTCCCGTCACCAGCCGGCCTCCCATGGGCAGATAGTTCTCGCTGCTTCCCCGGAACATCAGGAAGGAGTGGTTTTTTCTTGCCGGAAAGGGGGTGATCAGGGTGGTGCCGGGAATGATCTTCTCGGTGCCGGCAATATAATTCACCGTCACCGACCGGAAAACTCCTTCAGTGGCATAATGCTTGTGATTCAGTGAGTTCTTCTCATAGTCGGCATGAAGGATAAGGGCGTTGAAGTCGGTTTTGTCGGGTTCATCGGCTTTGTTGAATTTTTCGATCTGGTAGTAGGCGTCTCTTGATCTTGTACCGGCGATGCCCAGGCTGACCTTGTCGTGCCTCTTCACCGGAAATCCGATTTCTCCCCTGATGTTGGTCTCGTTCTGGATGATATAGGGCGGCCGCACATCCTCGAAGAAGAGTTCGTTGCTGGACGTGAAAAAGTCCCACCGGTTGTAGGTCAGATAACTGGCCAGATAAAAGGGGCGCAGGGTGGGAAAGTCAACCCGCCCGCCAACCTTGAAGGAGCTGTAAAACCTCCCGAAATAGAGGTTGGTGTTGAGCTTGTATGAGCGGTTTTTAAAAAGCCGGTACTCAAAATCGACATATCCCTGGTTAACAGGCTTGGTGGAAATGTTCCCCCCGACATTGATCTTGGCCTTTTTTTCGGGTTCCACGATCAGGTGGACGTCGAAATAACTCGACTCCCTGTTGAAGATGGCCACCGGACGAATCGACTTGATCTGTTCGTCGGCGATCAGCTTGAAATACTCCCGTTTGAAGACTTCGGCGGTGAAGATATTTTTGTTGTGTTTGATCGAGTTGATGATATATTTTCTTTGAAGGGGATCTTCGATTCCCTCGATCTGAATATTCTGGAAGAGGAGGGCCGGTTTGCGTGCGTGGAAGGCTTCCCTGCGGCGGGCAAGTTCTTCCGGGTTACTTCTGCGGCTGATCCTGCGGCTGATACTGTCGATCATGGCATAGGTGGTTTTGGCTCCGGCATCGACGATATAATCCAGCTTATTGAAGTCGAGGAGCCCTGCCTGGGGAACATCGGTTTCCAGCAGGATCCCCGCTTCCGGCGAGATGTCGTAATCGGTGGGGCGCTGCACCATGTTGGTCACCTGGCGGATGATGTCGTCGGCCCCGGCATCCTGGGGATCAGGAACCACCTTGCTGCCGATAATGATGTCGGGTTTGAACACCTCGGTCATCACGTCATGGGGGAAATTATTCACGATGCCTCCGTCAAAGAGAAGTTCCCCGTTGATCATGATGGGTTTGAAAAAGAACGGAAAAGTCATGGAGGCACGGATGGCCTCGCCCAGGTCACCGCTGCCGAGCACGACCTGCTTGTTGCGGTGAACCTCGGTGGCCACACACCTGAAGGGGACCAGCAACTGGTCAAAGTCCCCGTTCGAAATGGCCGTCGTCGGGGCCATGAGTTCCATAAAGGTGAAATCCATCTGCCACTGGGGAATGATATTCGTGGGCGGAAGTACCCTGACTTTGTCGTCTTTCTTCTCCACCCTGATTTCTATCCAGGCGGGGTTTTCTTCAGGCTGCTTGAAATAGTAACGGTATTCTTCCTGTATTTTCCCCGTCGACCAGAAGTAAAATTCATCGGAGCGGATGAGCTCTTCCATTTCATCGGTGGTATATCCGGCAGCATAGAGCCCTCCGATGATCGCCCCCATGGAGGTCCCTGTGATGTAATCGATGGGAATGTTGTTGGATTCGAGAACTTTGATGACCCCGATGTGGGCGAGCCCCTTGGCCCCGCCGCCGCTGAGCACCAGCCCTACCTTCTGAGCGTATCCCTGAAAGATGGTCAGAATCAATATGCTGATTAGGAATGTTGTTCTCATGGAAAATCGTCTTCTGGCTATAAAACAAAGGTAATAAACAAAAAATTATCCCGCAATGATTTCCGCATCTGCCGGTCCTCAGGGAAGGTGTGACCGGGGCTACTCCATGCGTAAGCCGCGCGCTTTGGCTTCCGGGACTTCCGCCGCCGCCCGCCGCCCGTGATTCGTGATCCGTGATCTCGGGTTCCGTATCAGCTGCTCCGGGTTTTCTCTTCCAGGGAGCGGAAACCCTCGCCCAGGATCTCCTTGGTGTCCATGATGGTAATGAATGCCCCGGGATCTATCGAACTGATGAACTCTTCGAGGATGGCCACTTCCCTGCGGCTGACGGTGATGAAGATCATTTCTTTATCGTCGTTGGTATACATGCCCTTTCCCTTGATATAAGTGCCCCCGCGTTCCAGGTCATTGATGATTTTGTCCCTGATGGCCTCGTGCTTGTCGGAAATGATGAAGAGGGCCTTGTTATAGTCGGCCCCCTCGATGGTCATGTCAATGGCCCTTCCGGTAATGTAAATCACTATCCAGGAATAGAGGGGAATGGCCCAGTCCCCGAAGGAGGCCAGGGCGATCAGGACAATGACGGAGTCTACATATATCATGAGTCTTCCCAGGGGCAGGCGGGTGTACTTGGCCAGGATCATGGCGATGATGTCAGAGCCTCCCGAGGTGGCCCGTGACTTGAAGATCAGCCCCAGCCCAAAGCCTATCAATACACCCCCGAAGACACAGGAGAGCAGGACATCGCCCACCAGGGGGGCGTCACCGTCGGGGCGCAGCATGGTGATGCCGTCGATGAAAACCGATGTCAGCACAAACCCGGTGATGGTCTTCACCCCGAATTTGGGCCCCAGGATCCTGATGCCTGCCCACGTCAGGGGAATATTCAGGACAAGCCCGAAAAGCCCGATCGGAATACCCTCGGGCCAGAATGAAAAGACCCCTTTGGTCAGGTAATGGACCACAATGGCGATACCATACACCCCTCCCGGGACGATCCTGTGGGGCGTGATGAAATAGACGAAACCTGCGGCCAGAATAAAGGAGCCGATAAGGATCAGCGCGTAGTCAAAGAACCACTGTTTGCTGAAGATTTTAACCTTGGGAATGAAGCTCATGACTATGGATGTTGGTTAATGGGTTTAATCTTTCAATTGATGCGGGAATCACTCTCCCGGTTTTGTCATCGAAAAGGGAAAGGATTCGGGCCCTGTCCACAGGTTGTGGACGGGTTCCCCGGCCATGGAAAATTCCAGTTTTCCTGCCGAGGAAATTTCTTCGTGGGAGAGCCACGATCGGGGTATTTTTCTCCCGTTGAGCGATGCCGACCTGATGTAGGGATGGCGGGAAGCGCCGGGGGCGCTGATGGTGAATTTCCCGCCGTTGTCGAGGGTGATTTCCGCCTTTTCAAAGAGGGGGGAGCCGATGACATACTGGGGAGTTCCCGGGCACACAGGATAAAACCCGAGGGCCGAGAAGACATACCATGCCGAGGTCTGGCCGTTGTCCTCATCGCCGCAGTATCCGTCGGGAGTGGGCGAATAGAGGCGGGTGAGCACCTCGCGCAGGTGTTCCTGGGTTTTCCAGGGTTTTCCGGCATAGTTGTAAAGATAGATCATGTGTTGCACCGGTTGATTGCCATGGGCATAATTTCCCATGTTCATGACCTGCATCTCTCTGATTTCGTGGATGGGGAATCCATAATAGGAACAGTCAAACAGGGGAGGGACCCGGAAGACGGAGTCGAGCATGGAGGTGAACACTCCGGGGCCTCCCATCAGCCTGATGAGCCCTTCCACATCATGGAACACACTCCAGGTGTAGTGCCAGCTGTTGCCTTCGGTAAAGGCATCGCCCCACTTGTAAGGGCTGAAGGGTTCCTGGAAGGTGCCGTTGCTGTTTTTACCGCGCATCAGCAGGGTGGAGGGGTCGAAGACATTCCGGTAGTTACGGGCTCTCTCCCTGTAGAGGGCGGTCTCTGCTTCGGGGCGCCCCAGGGCTGTGCCCAGCTCAGCAATACAAAAGTCAGCATAGGCATATTCCAGGGTGCGGGCGGTATTCTCGGGGATTCCCGCATTGTAGGGAATATAACCGAGGTCGTTGTAATATCCAGCGCCGAAACGCCCCACGGAGTGAACGGGGCCATGGGCCTTGGTATTCTTGAGAATGGCAGAGTACAGGGTGTCGATGTTGAACCCTCTGATGCCCTTGATCCAGGCGTCGGTGATCAGGGAGGCCGAGTTGGAACCGATCATGCAATCGCGGTGCCCCGGACTCGCCCACTCGGGAAGCCAGCCGCTCTCCCGGTAGGCATTGACCAGCCCCTCCATGATTTGGGCGTCGAGGGCGGGATACATCCATGTGAAAAAGGGAAATACCGCACGGAACGTGTCCCAGAAACCATTGTCGGTATACATGGGGCCGGGAAGTACCTCCCCGTTGTACGGACTGTAGTGGACCATGTTGCCGGCGGCATCGAATTCGTGGAACATCCTGGGAAAGAGAAGCATCCGGTAAAGACAGCTGTAGAAAGTTTGCACATGTGCGGGATTTTCGGACGATACCCTGATTCGCCCCAGTTCGCGGTTCCAGATCTCCCTGCCTTCCTGTTTCACGGTCTCGAAGGTTTTTCCTGCGGTTTCCCTTTCGAGGTTCAGGATGGCCTGTTCCAGGCTGATAAAGGAGGAGGCCACCCTGACCATCACCTGGTCACCGCGCCGGGTCACGAAGCGGACGATGGCGCCGGTATGGAAACCTTCGGCGGTGGCTTCTCCTGCGGTGAGATCTCCCTCTTTCCAGGTATAAAAAGATTCAAAGGGCCGGTCAAACTCCATGACGAACCAGTTTTTGAAATTCGCGGGAACACCGCCGCTGTTTTTGGTGGTATAGCCTGTTATTCTGCGCTCCCCGGGAAGGACAGTGACCATGGAGCCGTTGTCGAAGGCATCAGCGACGATACAGGAGGTGTCGCCCGCGGGAAAGGTGAAACGGAACAAGGCCGCCCTTTCGGTGGGGGTGATTTCCGCCGTGATGTCGTGATCGGCCAGATATACCCGGTAATAGTGGGGTTGTGCCGTCTCTGTCCTGTGGGAAAACCAACTGGCCCTTTCCTCTTCTCCGGCGACGACCTTCGCCGAAGTGGCAAAAATGGAGAACTGGCCGTAGTCGTTGATCCAGGGACTGGGCTGGTGGGTTTGTTTGAAGCCCCTGAGGCGGTGGGCGTTGTAGGTGTACATCCATCCGTCTCCCATTTTGCCGGTCTGGGGGGCCCAGAAATTCATGCCCCAGGGACGGGCTATGGCAGGGTAGGTATTGCCGGTGCTGAAACTGAAATCGGAGAGGCTCCCCATCAGCGGGTTGACCTGGTCAACGGGGTCAGTGACCAGCTCTGGCTCCCTGGTGCAGCCCATGAACAGGAACACCAGCAAGAACAGTGAAAATCGGGTTGACATGGCTTTTAGGTTTTTGAAGGCGAAAGTAGAAAAAAAAAGGCCTCCTTGCGGAAGCCTTGTATGGGATAGTGAGTTCTTTCAGACTCTTTTTTCCTTGATGCGGGCTTTCTTTCCCGTCAGACTGCGGAGGTAATACAGCCTTTTACGGCGTACACTTCCCTTCTTGTTGATATCGACACTGTCGATGAAAGGGGATTCCAGGGGAAAAATACGCTCCACTCCGATACTTCCCGACATTTTGCGGACGGTAAACGTCTTGGTGCCGCCTTTACCCTTGATCTGAATGACCACCCCGCGGTAGCTCTGGATCCTTTCCTTGTTACCTTCACGGATTTTATAGTTGACCGTAACGGTGTCCCCGGCACCAAATGCCGGCAGTTCTTTTCTTTCTGTCTCGAATGCGCTGCGCGCGATCTTAATTAAGTCCATCGTGCTTATTATTTTAACTGGTTGGCAATGTTACCCGCAGAAGCGGTGTAAGAGATTGCTGAAATGTGGCGCAAAATTAGCAATTAATTTATTTCATGCAACATGCACAGGAAAATTGTGTTCTGAAGGGCCCATGTCGCTCATTTTTCCGGAAGATCCCACTCTCGCGGGTGACTGCCGGGGGTCAGTGACTGCCTCCGGCAGGAACTTTCAGGTGATCGCCGGTGCTTTTGACGATCTCACGGAGCCACCATTCGGGGTATCCCGGGAAGTTGGGCATCGCCGGCTCACCGTATTCGTTCCGCTTAAAGGTGCCGTTCTCCTCCTTTTTTACATTGCCGTCGATATATTTCACCAGCAGATAGCGATAGAGTTCCTGCCACCGTTTCACGGTGCCGTTGGCTTCATTGACTGAGAACTGTGTGAGGAATTTCAGGGCCATATCACGGTTGCCGCTCTCCATGAGTCCGGCAGCGGTTTTGTCGATCAGGGGGACAAAGCCCGTGAACTGGTCTTCCAGTTCTTTCTGCACCTTGCGGATATCGGTGATCATGTCGGAATAGCGGAGGTATGCAAAGTTGGCCACCTGGTTGAAGGCCCAGAAGGCGGAGGTCTCGCTGTAGTTGAGCAGGTCGCCGTTTCCGGTGCGGTAAGATTCCGGGGTTTCGGTGATTCCGCAGTACATGGGGACATAAACGGTGCTGTAGGAGTCGTCGACGCTGAACCAGAGGATGCCTCCCACGGGGTCGGGGAGCCAGTTGCGGCTCTGGGCCACAAAGGAAAACCCGGTCTGCTGGGTCGAGATGGCCCTTTCGTTCAGGTAGGTATCGCCGTCGACTTTCCAGGTGAGGCCTCTCCAGCGGTAGGGGAGCCCGAAGGGCCCGGCGCCCGGATCTTTGGTCATATCGAGGGGTGTTCCCTGGTAGTGATCACGCATCATTCCCATGACCTCCTGAACGGTCACCGGCTTGTCGGGTTTTACCCATAACGGCATTCTGTTGGTGGCGAAGTTGTTTTCACCGCCGTGTTCGATATTCCCCTGAGCATAGGGGGTATATTTTTCCATGCCCGAAGCGACCTTGTTGAAGCCGGCAAACACACGGGCCTCGGAGAAGCGGGCGGCACTGAAATCAACGGGAGCATAAACATCCGAGAAACTGAAATCCTTGTCCTTTCCCGAGAACCATCCCTTTTCACGGGCAAAGGAGATGACATCGCCGGCATAGAGGCAATTGGCGGGGTCATTGAGGGGGAAGGTGGTGATGCGTGCCTGGTTGGCGTGGCCGCTGATATATCCGTCGGGAATCCTCATGGCTACCCATACGGCTCCCTTTTCCCCTTTGCCCTTGCCTATGAGCTCCATGATCCAGGCCTCGTTGGCATCGGCAATGGAAAAGGATTCCCCTGAGCTGTAATAGCCGTATTTTTCCACCAGGGAGGTCATCACTTCGATGGCCTGACGGGCGGTAGTGGAGCGTTGCAGGGCGATGTACATGAGACTGCCGTAGTCGATCAGGGCGCCCGGTTGCGACGAGAGCTCCTCACGGCCGCCATAGGTGGTCTCCCCGATGGAAACCTGGTGCTCATTCATGTTGCCCACCACACTGTAGGTGTGGGGAACCTGGTCTATCTTGCCCAGATACTTCCCCGTATCCCACTCGTATACGTCGAGCAGGGTGCCTGCCGGCCAGTCGGTGGCCGGCCAGAAATACAACTCCCCATAAAGGGTGTGGGAATCGGCAGCATAAGTGATCATCACCGAACCGTCGGCAGAAGCCCCTTTGGTCACCAGGAAATTGGTGCAGCTCATGGCTCCGGGAGCGCTCCACAAAAGGAACACGACAACGGCAAAAAGGGTAAGAATTCTTTTAATGGTCATAAACAGAATAATTTAAATATTACCGGAATGGGCAAATATAACTTTTTCATCTGTTTAATATATTAAGTTGTCGTGGAAAAAACCGTGAAACAGATGTAATAGCCATGATGGGTTTATTCATTCCTATTGGTGATATAATGATCATGGCTATTTCATGGGAACCTCCTTATGATTTATATTATTTCCAGAAGGAAGCCGTGTAAACCGCGGTATTTCCGGCATTGTCGGTGACCGAAAGGTTGAGGACATGCCGTTTGCCGCTTCCTGTGCGGGAGGTGTCGATTCTGTAGGCCAGCCTTCTGGTTTTGGGGTCGTATTCAAACAGGGCCCACTCCCCGTTGATGGTTCCGTTGTAACTTCTGATCCCTGAAAAGTCATCGGTGATGGTGAAACGTATCCAGGCGGTTTCTGTCAGGGCGTTCTCCTTAATGCTCAATGGGGTAATCACCGGTGCCATGGTGTCGACATCGACCGTGTAGTTGCCGAATTCCCTGATGGAAGTCTCCAGCCAGCCTTCGGAAAGGATACCCCCAGCATACCGTTTGACCCCCTTGTCGTCGATCAGGGCAATAAATGCCCGGGAGGCCAATGAGTCGGGGAGTGTTTCGGGTTGAATTCTGATTTTCAGAGATTTGTGTACGGGTGTGGTATTGAAATGGACCTGGTGCACCGGAGAATAGGGGCCGTTTGGTGACGCGATGGCCTGATGATAAAAGTTGATGTCGTCGTAAAATGCCCCTGCGGGAGTGGTGATCTCAAAGCGGGGGGTCTGGAAGTGGTTTTCGGTTTTCCACGAGAAGAGGGAACTGCTGTTCACTGCAATTTCCGGAAGGGGCCAGGCGACCCCGGCCAGGGTAAAGCTGAAACGGGCTTCGTTTCCGCTGACATCGGCGAGGATGACCTCGCCCTGCACCACCTGACCACTGTCGACGGTCATGACTCCCCGTGAGTCACCGGTGGTGTATATGTCGAGCTGGTTTCCCGGGTCAAGCCACATCCGGTGGTACCACTCCCGGTTCTTTACAACCTCGGCATAATCGATGTGACTGTTGAGGTAACGGTTGTGGCTGAAGGCGATCCTGTCGAGGGTGAAGGCGTGAACCTCCCGGCCATCAAGAAGGAGACGGGCGCTCCTGATCCCGCAAACACTGGTGTTCCCGTCAAAGTAATCGTTGGTCTTGACGGCAATGCCGATTCTCCCCAAAACATTGACCGCACGGGCGGGGTTGAGACGGTACCGGGTTCCCAGGGCCACAGGGGTGTATTTCCTCGGGAAGCTTTTAAACTCGACATGCGACTGGTGGTCGAGAGGATAGAACTGAACGGCGAAAATCCTGGGCGGAGTGGCGTCCTTAACCCCAAAGGAATCGATGGTCAGGGGGTTCAGGGCATCCTGTGTGGGGGTATCCCTGATTTCATAATGGAGGTGCGGACCTCCCGAACTGCCAGTATTGCCGCTGAGAGCAATACGTTCATCACGATTTACCGTGAACTCACCGGGCGAGAGCTCCAGATCTACGGCAAAGCTTTTTCTTCGGTACTGCTCTTCCATTACGTAAGCTTCGATGTCGTCACGAAATCTGAGCAGATGACCGTATACCGTGGTGGTATTGTTGGGATGGCTGATGTAAAGCGCTCTTCCGTAGCCTGTCGGGGAGACCACAATGCGGGTGACATACCCTTCGGCACTGGCATAAATGGGAAGCCCGGTCTTTCTCTCGGTCCGGAAATCAAGTCCCATATGGAAATGGTCTGACCTGAGCTCTCCGAAATTGGCACTCAGCGATACCGGAATCCTGACCGGCGTGGCATAATACTTCAGCTGGGCCGTCATGGTGTGCCCCAGAAGAACAAAAACGAGGAGTAAAATGTTATTTCTAAGCATCCGAAAAATAAAAATGGTTGGTGGCAGGCAAATATAACGGTTGAGGCCGGATAAATTTTGCAAAATGGATGCCAATCAGGGTCTGAATTGACTAAAATTATTAATTTTGTCACTCAATTGCAGCAAAAATGACAGAAGAAAGCCTTTTGCTTGTGAGGGACCTGAAAGAGAGAATTCACCGGTTAATGGGGGAGTTTGAACAGTTGGACGGCCGGAATGGGGAGTTGCAGGATGAAATCGCTGCCCTGAAAGGCCAGATGGAGGTTCTGGAAAAGGAAAAGGCTGACATTGTTACCAGATACGAAAATCTGAAACTGGCCAAAACGATGGAGTCGGGTTTCGGCGACAGCAGGGAGGTCAGGCAGAGAATAGGAAAATTAATGCGGGAGATTGATAAATGTGTGGCATTGCTGAATGAATGAAGACGGGATGAACGACACACTTTCAATAAATATCAGGATTGACAACAGGGTTTACCCCCTGCAGGTCAGTCGCAAGGACGAGGAGAGGTTCAGAAACGCTGCAAAGAGGTTAAACGAACTGGTGCAATCTTTCAGGAAGGATTACCCCAATAAGGATTCCCAGGACGTTCTGGCCATGACGGCATTTCAGGTGGTTTACAGCCACATGGTGATGCAGGAAAAGGCCGACCATACTCCTCTGATCATTGAACTGAAAAATTTGAGGGATGACGTGAACGACTTTCTCGAAGAGAGGGAAGTAAGACGTACCTGAAATAAGATATTTATTTATCATACCCGCTGTTTTACCGTTTCCCCACAGGGGAGAGGGTAAAATGAGCGGGTTTTTTTTATTAACTAAATAATTTTTAGCATATGTTAGGAACAATAATAGGCGTAATCGCGGGATTTCTTGGAGGGGGGGCCCTTTCCTACTTTTTGTGGGATAAGGCCCTGAAAGCCAAGAAGGTGAAGATCGTTACCGAGGCGGAAGCCGAAGGGGAGGTGATCAAAAAGGAAAAGATGCTTCAGGCCAGGGAGAAATTCCTTCAGTTGAAATCGGAGCATGAAAGAAATGTGACCGAGCGCAACCAGAGGGTGGTGGCATTGGAGAACAAGCTGAAGCAGCGTGAGACTGTTGCCAACCAGCAGAGGAATGACCTGATGCGTGACATCCGCACTTTTGAGACCGAGAAACAGGAAGTGGAACAGATCAGGGAGACCCTGAACGCGCAGATTCAGGTGATTGAGCAGAAGCATGAAGAACTCGAGAAGCTGCACCGCCAGCAGGTAGATAAACTGGAGCAGATTTCGGGGCTTTCGGCTGAAGAGGCCAGGGGCCAGATGGTGGAGTCGCTGAAGGAAGAGGCCAAGACCGAGGCGATGTCGTATATCAACGAGATCATGGAGGAAGCCAAGCTCACCGCCTCGAAGGAGGCCAAGAAGGTGGTGGTGAAAACCATCCAGCGGGTAGCTACGGAAACGGCCATTGAGAATGCCGTGACCATTTTTCATATTGAGAGTGATGAGATGAAGGGGCGCATTATCGGGCGTGAAGGTCGGAACATCAGGGCCCTGGAGGCTGCCACGGGTGTGGAAATCATCGTTGACGACACTCCCGAGGCGATTGTCCTTTCGGCCTTTGATCCGGTACGCCGTGAGGTGGCCCGCCTGGCCCTTCACCAGCTGGTGACCGACGGCCGCATTCACCCGGCACGCATCGAAGAAGTGGTGCAGAAAGTCCAGAAACAGGTGGACGAAGAGGTGATAGAAACAGGAAAGAGAACCACCATAGACCTGGGAATCCACGGACTTCACCCTGAACTGATCCGCCTGATCGGGAAGATGAAATACCGTTCTTCCTACGGCCAGAACCTGCTGCAGCACTCACGTGAAGTGGCCAATCTCTGCGCCATCATGGCCTCGGAACTGGGTCTTAACCCCAAGAAGGCCAAAAGAGCCGGGTTGCTCCATGATATCGGCAAGGTGCCCGATGATGAGCCCGAATTGCCGCATGCCGTGCTGGGAATGAAGCTGGCCGAGAAATACAAGGAAAAACCCGAAATATGCAACGCCATCGGATCACACCACGATGAGGTGGAAATGCAAACCCTTCTGGCCCCCATCGTACAGGTATGCGATGCCATTTCGGGAGCCCGTCCCGGCGCCCGCCGCGAAGTGGTGGAATCCTACATTAAAAGGCTCAAGGATCTCGAAGACCTGGCCCTCTCTTACCCCGGCGTAAGTAAGACCTACGCCATCCAGGCGGGCAGGGAACTCAGGGTTATCGTGGGTAGCGACAAGATCAACGACCAGGAATCGGAACAGCTCTCCTACGATATCGCCAAGAGAATCCAGGATGAGATGACCTACCCCGGACAGATCAAGATCACCGTGATCAGGGAAACCCGCGCCGTTAACTACGCCAAGTAGCCCGGAACCCGGCATGACGATAAAAAAATGAAAGCCGCTCCCCGCAAGGGGAACGGCTTTGCTTATGATGAAAGCGTCCGTGATTGATCGTCAGATGTGCGTCTCTTCTATTTCTTTCCTGAGAGGATGTTCATCATCTGCAGGATGTCGGCAGTCCTTTCACTCTGCCCGTTCTTTTCATAGCTCTTTTCGGTGATCTCCAGCAACCTTAACAGGAAGACCTTCGGGGAACTGGCCTCCAGACAGGCGTTTTCCATGTCGTAGTTCATTTTTTTCAGGATGTATTCCAGTTCTTTTCTGCCGGTGATCGACCCCCGGTTGGCGGGGTTGATGTAAAAAAGGATGTCGGTTTCCACTCCGGGAGGGTGAACCCGGGAGGCTATTTTCCGGTCGACGTATGCGAGCAGGGGATGCCGGGGCAGGTCGACATACCTGACCGGAAGTCCCAGTTTCTCAGCCACGATATTGTAGAGCAGGGCCAGGGAGACCCCGTTTCCCGTGCCGGTTTCCAGGACCCTGTTGATGAAACAGTGCTGCGGACTGATGTGCTCTTCTTCGGCGACATTCAGCTGGAAATCGTTATAGAAGACATGGTTAAGGACCGTGATTTTTTCCAGGGAGGTGAGGGAATTGTTGAGCTCCACCCACACTTTTTTCCTGATTTCCTCGATATGGCGGTTGACCAGTCCCTCGTTGAGGTCAGGGTAGTGGTATCTGCTGGCCAGGATAAAACCTTCGAGAAGGTCGGGTGTGGCCTGTCGTGACCACAGCCGCAATTTCCGGGAGTTTTCCTTGAAGAGGATCCTTCGGATGAGGTTTTCAATGCGGAGCTGGCAGATTTCATGGGGGGTGAATTCCCAAACGGCTTCGAGGGCGGGAATGACGGAACTGGTCTCTTTGAGCAGCTCTTTTTCCACCGCTTCAAAGATGATATTATCCGGGTCATCCATCAACCGGATAAGCGCTTTCGTCCGTTCTCGTTTCCCTGATGCCATAATTTCAGCTGGTTAAACGGTCAAGGACAGCCCCGACAAGGCGTGCCATCTGGTCATGGTAGCTCTCATTGGCACCTCTGGTCATGCGGTTGGCGATGAGCAGACAAACCGTGAGGGCTTCGTGGCCGAGCAGCTTTGACAACCCGTAAATGGCTGAACTTTCCATTTCATAGTTGGTGATCTTGTATCCTTCGAAGGAGAATTTTCCAATCAGTTCGTTAAGGTCGGGCCTGGCCAGTCCGATGCGGAGAACCCTGCCCTGGGGGCCATAGAACCCGGGGGCCGATATGTTCACCCCGCCGGTGAAGCGGTCGCCCGTGAATTTTTCCAGCAGGCCTTTGGAGGCATCCACCACGTAAGGGGCCGGAAAATCTTCAGGCCAATGGGTAAACTTTCTGAAAGCCTTCTCAAAAGCCAGGTCGCTGACGGCGTCACGTCCCTCATAAAAGGAGAGCATTCCGTCGAAACCTATTGATTTGTGGCTCACCATCCAGGCCCCGACGGGAAGGTCACGCTGTAATCCTCCGGAAGTTCCGATCCTGATGATCCGCAGGCTCCTGCGTTCCGGCAGGAGTTCCCTCTTCTCCAGGTCGATGTTGACCAGGGCGTCCAGCTCATTGACCACAATGTCGATGTTGTCGGTTCCTATCCCCGTGGAAACCACGGAAATACGCTGACCCCGCAGTGTTCCCGTGACCGACAGGAATTCCCTGTTGGACACCGTCACCTCAACGTGGTCAAAATGGTCAGCGACCATTTTCACCCTTCCCGGGTCTCCCACCAGCAGAACCGTGTCGGCCAGCTGACCGGGTTTCAGGTGCAAATGAAATATACTTCCATCATCGTTGATGATGAGTTCTGAGTCTCCAATCATAATAATTCAGATGACAAACCAGTCAAAACTATTTAAAAAACGCTTTTGTACCAATAAGTTAGCCTGTTATTTATCAACATCCAGATTTCCTCGCCGGGTTTAACACGTTGATAACCCTCAATTTCCCGTATAAATGCTACATTTGCGGGAAGTGAAGCATTAAAAAAGATAAGTTATGGATATCAGGAAGTTGAATCTTAAGACCTCGTGGTTGGTGACCGTTACGGTGGTCATCATTCTGGTGCTGGTTTTTGGCAACCGCATGTTTTTAATCATCGACGCCGGAGAGAGGGGAGTGATTTTCCGTCCCTATACCTCGGGGCTCGACCGGGAAACCATCTTTGGTGAGGGCTTTCACGTGGTGGCGCCCTGGAATCGGATGTATGTTTACAATGTCAGGGAGCAGCAGCGCGAGGAGACCATGGATGTCCTCGACAAGAGTGGTTTGTACATCAATGTGGATGTGACCGTCAGGTTCAATCCCCTTTTCAATTCCATTCCATTTTTGCATGAGCGTTTTGGCACCGGTTATATCGATGTGCTCGTCATTCCTGAGGTGCGCTCCTCGGTACGGCAGGTCGCCGGAAGGTATACCGCCGAGGAGATTTACTCCACCAAGCGTCAGCAGGTAGAGAGTCAGATCATCGAAGAGACCAAAAAGACCCTGGGCGAGAATTTCATTGATATGCGGGCATTGCTGATCCGCTCCATTGACCTGCCCGCCCAGATCAAAACCGCCATCGAGAGCAAGCTCACCCAGGAGCAGGAATCGCTGGCCTACGAATACCGGCTGACCAAGGAAGACGCGGAGGCCCAGCGCCGGCGTATCGAGGCCCAGGGGATCTCTGACTATAACAGGATCATTAGTGCCAGCCTTACCGAGAATATCCTGAAGCAGAAAGGTATTGACGCCACCCTGGAACTGGCAAAATCCCCCAATTCTAAGGTGGTGGTGGTAGGCAGCGGAAAAGAGGGACTCCCTCTGATCCTGGGAGGCAACTAAACGGCATCATGTTCGCCGGCCGGGGGGAAATGCCGGGCTTATCGCCTTGATTTCTGGTGTTTCAGGCTTCGGGGATCAAAATCTTCCAGCTCTTCTTCTTCAAAATCATCGTAGATGGAGAGCCTTTTCTTGGAACTCTTTTCTTTCTGGGAAACCCCTGAAACAGAGGCTTTTCTTTCAATTTTGTCGATCTTTTCCCTGGAACCCGATTTAGAAAAGTTGTGTTTCATCACTTAAAACAAAATGCGTTTTAAATCAGCAATTAGGTTATTTAACTCCTCTCTTACAACAGATTGGTTATCCTGTCCAAATATAAAAACAATTCTTATACCAAACTGTTCGTTTCTATGGGTATGATAAAATAAAATCGTATTTCGATGAAGGGGGTCAGAGCTGTTTTTGTGATGTTTCTTTTTCTTGTGCTGCTGGGGCCTTTGGTGGTCATGGCCCAGGGTGACGGCAGGAGCGGGCGTCATTTGCGTCAGGCCCTGCAGGCGTGGGAGCGCCGTGATCTGCAGGGTGCTGCTGGTGCTGCCGCCAGGGTCCTCAGGGTGGACCCATCCCACGGGGAGGCCTTGCTGCTCATGGCCGATATTTACCGGGAGCAGAATGCGCGCAGCGAGGAACTCATTTATCTGCGCAGGGCCGCCGCTGCCGGGGTGGGGGGAAGCCTCCTCGATTTCAGGCTGGGAGAAGCCCTTTTTCTGACGGCTTCCTATGGGGAAGCCCTGGAAACGCTCACCCGTTTTCTGGCATCCCAACCCCGGGGAACCCTCCTTACCAGGGCTACGACCCTCCACCAACATGCGGCCTTTGCCGCTTCCGCGATCCGGAATCCCGTGCCTTTTCAGCCTGTTGACCCCGGAGCGGGCGTGAACTCGCCGCTCGATGAATATTGGCCTTCCCTCACTGTCGACGGCAATACCCTGGTGTTTACCCGCCGGGTGCCCGTGGCTGGGGCTCCCGCTCACCGCCAGGAAGATTTTTTCATGAGCCGTTTCGACGGCACACAATGGAGCGATGCTGTTCCCCTGGCAGAACTGAATACTCCGGCTAATGAGGGGGCTCCCTCCCTGTCGGCCGACGGAAAACACCTTTTTTTCACCCTGTGCAACCATCCCGGAGGCTTCGGAAGTTGTGACCTCTGGTTTTCCAGATTCGAAAATGGGAAATGGACCCCTCCCCGCAATGCCGGGGAAGCGGTCAATACCGCGGGGTGGGAAGGACAGCCTTCCCTGTCGGCTTTCGGTGACCAGCTCTTTTTCTCCTCCGAAAGAAGCGGGGGAAAAGGAAAGAAAGACCTCTGGGTGGTTCCCCTGAAGGGATGGCGCGACGATGGTACTCCTCTCTGGGGAGCTGTGGTCAACGCCGGCGACAGTATCAATACTCCGGGTGATGAAATCTCCCCGTTTCTTCACCCCGGGGGCCGGGATCTCTTTTTTGCCTCTGACCACTGGCCGGGATTCGGGGGTTATGACCTCTTCCGCGCGGTTCTCCTGCCCGGAAAGATCTGGAGTTCTCCGGTGAATTTAGGCTTTCCGGTCAACTCACCGGGAAATGAACAGGGACTGGTGACCGACCGTAGCGGGGTGCACGCCTGGTTCGCCACCGGCAGGGAACAGGGAGCCCACATGGATATCTGCTCCTTTGAGCTTCCCGAAGCCGGGCGCCCGTCTCCCGTTTCCTATATCAGAGGAAAAGTGGTCAATGATGCCACCGGTCTGCCGGTGGCCGCCCGCGTCAATATCAGGGCTTCTTCCACTTCGGCTTTCCCGGGAATGACCATTCCCGCCGATGAAGAGGGAACCTTCCTGGCGGCCCTGCCTACAGATGAGGAGATGGTTTTCTCCGTGGAGCACCCCGGATTTCTCTTTTATTCAGAACGGATTGCCATTCCCGAACCAAAGGGGATTCCCGATCCCGTTTTGCGGGAAATCAGGCTTAAACCCGCCCACCCCGGCACCTCAATTGACCTTTACCAAATCTTCTTCGCCCTCAACGCCTATGAAATTCTTCCCCCTTCGGAACCGGAACTCCTGTTGCTTCTCCGCTTCCTCGGGGAGAATCCCGCACTCCGCGTAGAGATCGGAGGCCATACCGACAATACGGGAGGCGCTGATTTTAACCGGGAACTCTCCCTCAAAAGAGCTGCTTCGGTGCGTGATTACCTGGTCGGCAAAGGAATTGACCCGGGAAGGCTCACCTCGCAGGGTTACGGGATGGACCATCCCGTGGCCACCAATGATACGGAGGAGGGCCGCAGCCTTAACCGCCGTACCACCATCTCTGTCATTAAATGACCCCTTTCCTGCCGGCAGCCCTCTTTGCTTATTTCAGCCCTGTTTCCTTAGGGCAGTTCCCTGCACTTCCATCCGCCCTGTTTCCTTAGGGCTGCCTTGTTTCCTTTTAGCTGCCCTGTTTCAGCCGGCGGCGTATTTCTCTATTTGTTAATTTTCCTGTACATTTGACGGGAATGAAGCCGGAATTCCCAAGGGATGCCGGAGAATTCCCGTTTATTTGACCGTCATTTTCCAAAGTGGAAGAAATCAACGCTATGAATCCGGTGACGTGGTTTGTTTATGTTGTGGCGGCAGTCGCCGTGGTGCTGCCCTTTCTGAAGGGAAGGATGCAAAAGGCCCTGCTTTTGGCAGGTATTGGCTGGATGGCCGTGGTCTCCTCGGTTCCCGCCTGGGGTGTCCTCACTGGGGAGGGCCTGCAATGGCTGCTGCCCGGGAATGTGGTCACCGGGGAAATCCCCCTGCGCCTCGATGCCCTCTCGGCATGGTTTATCCTGATCATCAACCTGGTGTTTATCACCGGGGGGATCTACGGACTTTATTACCTGGACTCTTACAAGGCTGGGAGGAACACCCTGACCCTTCATTTTGTCTCTTTCTTGCTGTTGCATGCCTCCATGCTCTGCCTCACCGTGGTGCAGAACAGCCTGGTGTTTATCATCCTGTGGGAGATCATGACCGTCACCGCTTTTCTGGCCATCATCTTTGAGCATGAAAAGTGGGTCACCGTAAAGGCGGGTATCAATTTTCTGATCCAGTCGCATGTGTCGCTTCTGTTGCTGATGACGGGTTTTCTGTATGGGGCCATCAAAACGGGAAGTTATGATTTTGCGGCGCTGGCAGCTCTTCCCGGGGGAACGGGAGCCGCTACGGCGCTGATGATCCTCTTCATTGCCGGCTTCGGCATCAAGGCGGGGTTCGTCCCCTTTCATACCTGGCTCCCCCATGCCCACCCGGCTGCCCCCGCCCACATCTCGGGGATCATGTCGGGGGTGATCATCAAGATAGGCATCTTCGGAATCCTCAGGATGCTTCTCCTTCTTCCCGTCGATTATTCGGTGATCGGCACCCTCTTACTGGTCCTGTCCCTGGTTTCAGGGGTTTACGGGGTGATGCTGGCCATCGTGCAGCACAACCTGAAAAAACTGCTGGCTTACCACAGCATTGAGAATATCGGCATCATCGGCATGGGCATCGGGTTGGGCGCCATCGGCCTGGGTTCCGGGAACATGGGGGTGGCCTCCCTGGGATTTGCCGGCGCCCTTCTGCATACCCTCAACCATGCCCTTTTCAAATCGCTGCTCTTTTATACTGCGGGAAATGTATACCGGGCCACCCACACCCTTCACATCGAGCACCTGGGAGGCGTCATGAAGAAGATGCCCCTGACCGCTCTTCTGTTCCTGGTGGCGGCCATCGCCATATGCGGTATCCCCCCCTTCAACGGATTTGTCTCCGAGTTTCTGGTTTACTCGGGCTTATATAGCTGGATGCAGGAAGCCTCGCTGGTGAACCTGGTCATGATAATCTTCACCATCATGGGGCTGGTTCTCATTGGCGGACTGGCGCTGCTCTGTTTCACCAAGGCTTTTGGCATGGTCTTCCTGGGAACCCCGCGCCGCAGCGGGGAGCATCCCGTGCATGAGGTGTCACGGGGAACGCTGGCGCCCCTGGGGGTTCTCGCCCTGCTGATCGTTCTGATCGGGTCGTTTCCTCACTTTTTCACGGAATTCCTGGTCGGGCCGGTGGCGCTGTTCACCACCCCCGGTCTCGCGGGAACAGGTGCGGTCGCTGCCGTTCCTGCGCCGGTGCAGGAGATCGTGGAACCTGTGGCCCTGGCGGCCTGGGGGGTGATCGTGATCAGCCTGCTCCTCTGGGGGGTGCGCCACCTGGTCACCCGAAAAACCAGGCAGGAGATTTCGCCCACCTGGAGTTGCGGCTACGGGACCCCGACGCCAAAGCTGCAGTACACGGCAGGCTCCTTTGCCCGCAGCTATACCAAGCTTTTCAAGGCGGTACTTACCTTTTCGCGCAGCGAAAAGGGAGCGGAACAGATCTTCCCCGTGGGGGGCCATTACGAATCGCATGCCAGCGATAAGGTGGAACAGTGGCTGATCGATAAACCCGTGAGCGGATTCCAGTGGGTGATGAGCCGTTTCCTCTTTCTCCAGAACGGCAAATTGCAGGTGTACATCCTCTATGGTATCCTCTTCGTGGTGGCGGTGATTATGCTTCCCCTGCTTTCCGGATGGCTGGCAGACATGGTTCAATTCCTGAAACAGATGTGATATGCTGAGTGCTCTGTTGATCATTATTGCAGCCCTCTTCTTCACGGGGATCATCAACCGGACGAAGAGCCTGGCGTCGGGGCGGAAAGGTCCCGGCATCCTGCAACCCCTGAAGGACGTCGCACGTCTCTTCCGCAAGGGAAGCGTCTATCCTGCCACCGCCGGCGTCATCTTCAGGGTGGCCCCCACCATTTATATGGCGTCGATTATCATGGCCCTGCTGGTGGTGCCCTTCGGTCAGTCGAAAGGAGTGCTCAGCTTCAACGGCGACTTCATCTTTTTTGCCTATGTTCTGGCATTGGGGAGGTTCCTGAGCATCGTGGCCGCCCTCGACACGGGGAGCAGTTTTGAAGGTATGGGAGCGAGCCGCGAAGCCCTTTACGGCATGCTGGCAGAACCCGCTTTTTTCGTGCTCATGGGGTCCATGGCCCTGCTGACCGGGCATACCTCATTTCACGAAATCTTCAACGAACTCCACCTGGGCTCCTGGGTCAGCTATGCCATGGCCACCCTGGCCACCTTCGTGCTGGTGATGATCGCCATGGTCGAAAACAGCCGCATGCCCGTCGACGACCCCAAAACCCACCTCGAACTGACCATGGTCCATGAGGTGATGATCCTCGATAACAGCGGCTTTGACCTGGGACTGATCCTTACGGCCGGATACCTGAAATTCGCCATTTTCGGGGCCCTGATCGTTAACCTCTTTATTGGTATGGTCCCCACAGGCTATGCCATCCCTCTGTTTCTGCTCATCCAGGCAGCCATGGCTGTGGCTGTCGGGTTGATAGAATCTTTCATGGCCCGCTTCCGTATGAGCCATAACCCCCAGTTCATCACCGCCCTCACCTCGGTAGCCCTGCTGGTCTTTTTCGGCGTTTTACTCCTCTCGGGCAGGTTTCTTTGAAAATTGTACACTATGGCTGACGTATTACTCATTACCTTCCTGATCACCCTCTTTTATATCGCCATCGCCAACCGGCTGATGACCTATGTGAAAGTGCTGGCCTTCCAGGGAATCCTTCTGTTCTTCGTAGTCTTCATCCAGCTCAGTGAAATCAACCTTCTCAACCTGGTGCTGATTCTCCTGGAAACCATCATCTTCAAGTCGGTTGCGGTGCCTGTCTTCCTGGCCTACCTGCTGCGCCGGAACAAGATCACCCGCGAGGCGGAACCCTTCGTTCCCAATTTCGTCTCCCTGCTGATCGTCACCGCCATCATGGTGGTCACCTTCCTGCTGTCGAACATGATCAGAGACACCCACCTCGACAAGCTCTTTTTCGTGGTGGCCCTCTCCACTCTTTTTACGGGGCTTTACCTGATCGCCACCCGCCGAAAGATCATCACCCACGTGATGGGGTACATGGTGGTGGAAAACGGGGTTTTCGTTCTTTCTCTGGCCGTGGGAAATGAAATGCCGATGCTGGTTAACCTGGGCATCATGCTCGATATTTTTGCCAGCGTGCTCATTTTGGGGATTTTCCTGAACAAGATCGGCGACGTCTTCAGGGATGTGGATGTCGACCAGTTGAGTAACCTGAAAGACTATTAAGGAAGGAGCGCCATGACCATTATCTACCTTATTCTGGCATTGTTGCTGTCGGCGGGGCTCTTCCTGAACCGTCACCGGAAAGTGAACTATATCCTGGTCGGGGTCTTCCTGCTTCTGCAATGGGGATTTACCCTCTATGCCTGGAAAAGCCTTCACACCACCGATAACGCCTATTTCACCTTTGACGCCCTGGGCCTTCTCCTGCTGGTCACCCTGAGCATCGTGACGGTTCCGGCAGCACTGCACAGTGCCATTTATATAGAAAGACACGATGAAACCCCGCTTTCCCGGGGTATTTATTTCGGCTCCCTGGTTTTGCTGATTACCGCCATTGGTGCCGGTTACCTGGCCAACCATCTGGCTGTGATATGGATATTCACCGAGATCACCACCCTGAGTGCCTCGGCACTGATATACCATCACCGGAATAAACTGGCCCTGGAAGGGACCTGGAAATACGTCTTCATTTGTGCGCTGAGCATCTCCTTTGTCTTCATCGGCATTCTGTTTCTGAGCCTCTCGCTGCAACATGCGGGATCGACGGAACTCTCCTTTGCCAACCTGTTGGAAAAGAGCAATTCCTTGGATCCTTTCTGGCTTAAGCTGGCTTATCTTTTCATTTTCACGGGATTTACCGCCAAGCTGGGGCTGGTGCCCATGTTTACCGCGGGCATTGATGCCAAGGATACGGCCCCCGGGCCTGCGGGAGCATTGCTGGCCAGCGTTTTGATGAACCTGGGATTTGCCGGGGTCTTCAGGTTTTATACGGTCCTTGCCCATACGCCGCTCCATCACTGGGCCAACGTGGTCACCGGCGCGGCAGCCTTTCTTTCTGTTTTCGTCGCTGCCGCCTACATGATAAAAGTGCGGAATGTAAAACGGATGTTTGCCTATTCCGGAGTGGAACATATGGGAGTGGTGATGCTTGGCGTGGTGGCCGGAGGCGTGGGAACCTATGCCGCCGTGCTGCACATCGTCCTGCATACCTTCGTCAAGTCTTCCCTCTTTTTCCAGTATAACCAGCTCTACCGTGTATACCAGAGTAAGAGCCTGGGCGCCATGGGTAATTACTTCAGGTACAACCCCGCCGGAGCCGTGGTCCTGCTTCTGGGATTCCTCAGTGCCGCCGCCATTCCTCCCTCGGGGATGTTCGTCAGCGAATGGCTGATCTTCCGCTCTTTGATCGAAGCCCGTCTGGTGTGGCTCCTGGTGGCCGTGGCCGTCCTGCTGACCATGATCCTCTGGGCTTTCGGCCGAAATGTCTTCAGGATCCTCTTTCTCCCCTCTGCAGGATTTGAAGTGGAGCATGTGCCGCCATCGCAGCCCTGGGAAAGCCTTTCCCAGTTTATCCTTCTGGCCCTGGCCGTATATCTCGGATTTAACCCCCCTGCAGAATTCGTCGTTCTGCTCAGGGAAAGTGTCTCCTTATTACCCTGATGACCATGGACTATATTTCAATAAAGAATAACAGCAGCCTGCCGCTCTCCTCAGTTCCGGAGGCGGACTACGGCACGTTTTCCGGGGTGAACACCGCGTTGCTTGACGGTCATCCGGGAAGGCACTGTGTGACCTACCACGGGATTCCCGAAAGGGAGAAGGTCAGGCTGATCTGCGCCATTGCCGACGACCACACGGGCGTGATTTTTCTCTCCTCATGCTTGGTCGGCCCCGGGGACACCCTTCCTTCCTTTTCTGCCAGGGTGCCTGCTTTTGAGCGGTTTGAAAGGGAGATTCACGAGAATTTCGGGGTTCAGTACCTTGACCATCCCTGGCTGAAGCCGGTACGTTACCCTTTCAACCGTGCCGACCGCTCCCAAACCATTGCCAACTATCCTTTTTATTCCATGGAGAGCGATGAACTGCACGAAGTGGGGGTAGGGCCCATTCATGCCGGAGTGATAGAACCGGGGCATTTCCGGTTTATCTGCAACGGGGAGCAGATCCTGCACCTGGAAATACAGCTGGGCTATCAGCACCGGGGCATCGAGGAGCTGCTGCTGCGGCGCCCGGCTCTTTTGCAACAGGCAACGGTGGCTGAAGGCATTGCCGGAGATACCGTGGTGGGGCATACCACGGCTTACTGCTTGGTCAGGGAAGCCCTCAGTGGTTTCCGGGAGCCAGGGGATATGGCCCTGAGCCGTACCGTGGCGCTGGAGCTGGAGCGCATGGCCATCCATACCGGCGACATGGCCGCCCTATGCACCGACGTGGCCTATCAGCTGGGAAGTGCCGTCTTCGGACGGCTGAGAACTCCCCTGGTGAATTTCTTCCAGGAGTGGGGAGGCAACCGCCTGGCCAAAGGATTGATCAGACCCGGGAAAAACCCGTTTCCCTTTACGCCGCAACTCGCAGAGCGTCTCTTCGTCATTCTGGAACTCTATGAACGCGATTTTGAGGAGATGAGCGCCATGCTCTTTCATCTTCCCAGCGCCCTCTCCCGGTTCGAGAGAACAGGGGTGGTCTCCGCTGACGACCTGCTTTCCATCGGTGCCGTGGGCATGTCGGCACGAATGGGCGGCGTGCCCCGCGACATCCGCAGTAGCCATTCCTCGCACCTTTACCCGATCCTCGGCCACCAACCCGTGGTAAAACACCATGGCGATGTTTTATCGCGGCTGCAGATCCGCAGGGATGAAATCAGACAGTCGATGCAATACCTCAGGCAGCTCATGGCCACTCTGCCAGAGCCCGGTGAGCCCGGTGAGCCCGGGGAAATGCCGTCAGTAATGAACCCGGGCGTGGTGGCCCTCTCGCTGGTCGAAGGGTGGAGGGGCGAAATCTGTCACTGCGCCGTCACCGGTGAAAAGGGAGAACTGCGCCATTACAAGGTTAAGGATCCGTCGTTCCATAACTGGATGGCCCTGGCCCTGGCAGTCCGCAACAACGAAATCTCCGATTTTCCGATATGTAACAAGAGTTTTAACCTGTCATACTGCGGCCATGATCTTTGACAATCTGAAAATATGGATTCACCAGGGGAAACAGTTCATTCCTGATGTCACCACGGCAGAGGTGCCGGGGGTTTTCAGGGGCCGGCCGGTGATCAGCCGGGACCCCGTCGATGGGAAAGCCCTGGTTTCCCTTTGTCCGACAGGAGCCATCACTGCCGGTCCTGTGACCATCGACCTGGGGAAATGTACCTTTTGCGGAGAGTGTGCCCGGCAGTTCCCGGGAAAAATCAGCTTCACCAAAGACTACCATTTGTCATCGAACAACCGTGAGGGCCTCATCGTCAGGGAAGGAGAGGATAAACCGGTGGAAGTCCTTCCGCATCTGGTCCGCCGTGAGGTGCGCCGCGTTCTGGGGAGATCGCTGAAACTGCGCCAGGTGTCGGCGGCGGGTGACAACAGTGCCGAATGGGAACTCAATGCCGCCAACAACGTGCAGTTTGACATGAGCCGCTTTGGCATTGAATTCGTAGCCTCGCCGCGTCATGCCGACGGGGTGGTGATCACCGGTCCCATTTCCGGAAATATGGCGGAACCCCTGCAGATCTGCTATGAGGCCATTCCGGAACCGAAAATTGTCGTCCTGGCCGGCACCGATGCCATCAGCGGCGGCATCTTTGAAGGATCCCCGGCACTGAACAGGGAGTTTCTGAACCACACACAGGTCGATTTGTACATCGCCGGAAATCCGCCCCATCCCCTGACGATCATCAACGGCCTGCTCGACCTCACACGGAAGATGTAATAACAGGATGGGTTATGGAGACTCATAGGAATAAATACTAAAGTTATGGTCACAATGTTTCGTAGAACGGGATTTGTTTTTTTGCTCCTTCTTCAGTGGGTTCCTCTGTTTTTGTTTTCTCAGGAAGTCGCCCAGTGGCGTGGTCCGGGGCGTGACGGGAAGTATCCCGGCACATCGCTTCTCAGGGAGTGGCCTGAGGAAGGGCCCCCGATGCTCTGGTCGTATGAAGGGCTGGGGGCTGGCATGGGAAGTCCCGTGGTGTCGGCGGGGAAGATTTATGTGACCGGCATTCCCGACACCCTGGGAGGAATGGGCAGGCTCCATGTTTTTGACCTGAAGGGAGAGGTGCTGTGGACCAAAGATTACGGCAGTGACTTCACGGCGTTGTTTGCCGGCGCCCGGTCGACCCCCACGGTGGCCGGGGATCATCTTTACATAGAAAGCGGAAATGGCATGGTATACTGCCTGAATGCCCATACCGGCGAGCAGATCTGGTCCCTCGATTTTTTCAAAGATCTGAAGGCCGATTCGGTACAGTTCGGATTTTCGGAATCGTTGCTCGTTGACGGTGACCGGCTCTTCTGCACTCCGGGAGGGAAGAGCCATAACCTGGTGGCCCTTAACCGGTTCACGGGAGAGATCATCTGGTCGTCACCGGGTTCCGGGGAGCAGGCCACCTATTCCTCGCCGCTTCTTTTCACTCATCATGGCCGTGCCATGATCGTTAACCTTACGGCCTCCTCGATTATGGGACTCGATGCCGGCAGCGGCGAGGTGCTGTGGAAGATGTTTCAGTACCAGGACAATAAGATCCATGCCAATACGCCTCTTTACCATGAAGGGGACATTCTGGTGTCGAGCACGTCGCGTAAGGACAGCTCGGGACTGGTGATGCTCAGGCTTTCCCCCGGGGGCGATTCGGTCAGGGTGCTGTGGCGCAACAAGGCCATCATCAACCTCTCGGGCGGCGCGATCCTCAACGACAGCTCCATTTATATGTCGGCTTACCTTCAGCCGAAATGGTACTGTATCGACAGGGCCACAGGGAAGGTCAGAACTACTTCGGGAGAATTGGGGGGCGGGGTGGTCCTCTATGCCGATGGTCTTTACTATTGTTATGCCGAGAGGGATGGCGAGATGGCCCTGGTGGAAGCCACTCCTGAGAAATTCAGGGTCATCAGCCGTTTCAGGGTTCCCCTGGGGTCGGCACAGCACTGGGCCCACCCCGTGATCAGCGCAGGGATGCTCCTGATCAGGCATGGTAATGCCCTGATGGCTTACGATATAAGGGAACGGTAGCCCGTTTTCCCGGCATGCCGGCACTCTTTTATACCGGGGAATTCATGCCTTTTTATTCCGGGAGGCAGGACCCGGAAATGGCCATGAGGCTGGGGCGTCGGCGGTTACCGTGGTGCCTGCTGAAAGACGATTTCGCTGATTCCAGCCACTGAACCTGTGTCGTTCAGGTAAATCCGGATATTCAGTTTGTTGTCTCTTACCCTGACGATCTTCTCAGGGGTCCACGTATACTCTCCTTTTCCCAGGGAGAAGGTGCCTGCTGTGACGCCCTCGTATTCGATCCTCTGCCAGGAGGGAAGAAGGCCATCGCCCACACTTGCCCTGATACGGTAAACCCCGTTCTGAACGCTGATCTGATATTCATACCAGGGGTGGGGGTTGGCACATTCGGCGGCCTTGCCCTGGAAAAGGAGCCTGGAGAGGCGCACGTTACCGTTCTGGCGCGAGGAGACCCACTCCACCTTACCCGTGGTATTCCAGTTTTCCAGGAGCCATCCTGTTCCCTGGTATTCTTCAAATGCCGAGGCATTTTTAACATTTCCCTGAGGGCCGGCAGCTCTGCCGAAAAGGATCTGGCCCTTGGTGAATAGCTGGCTGTTCAGGGGTTGACGGCCATAATAAAGTTCCAGAAGCTGGGGAAAGAAGTTGACGATGTTGGCTTCGGCGTTTTTCAGCGTGGGGAGGCTGTCGGACCTGACCACCGTGAGGTGAAGGTTTTCCTGGTTTCCGTCGCCCCAGATGGTCCCCAGGGGGTCCCCCTTCTGCACCTGCTGGTTGCGGCTGACCATCAGGTTTCTGTTGAACAGGTTGCGGTAAATGTAAAAGATGCCGGGAGAGGAGGCACTCTCAATACATACTGCGGCTTTTGGCTCTTCAGTGCCGGGGATGCGGTTTTCCACCCATACTACCTTTCCGGCTTCCATGGCCAGAATGGCATATTTCTCCAATCCCCGGGCATTGGGCATGTCAATGGCCACCCCGGGGTGGAAAAAGTCATTCCCTGTACTCTCCACTCCGGCACCCATGTAAGAGAACATGTAAGTATCCTCGTTGTTGCGCCAAAGGTATCCACCGGTGAAGGAGACCGGAAAGGTGAAATCCCAGGCCTCAATCAGGGAGCCTGCGGCAGGAGAAAGGGCCACCAGAACATCCTTCTCCAGGAGTCCGTGGTTTTCTTTTCTGGAGGAAAGGGCCGCCACATTTTTGTTGTCGGCCACAAAGATCCTCAGGTTTCCGAGAATGACCGCCGGCGACCGGAAGCTAACCCCTATCCATGCGGTGTCGTGATCCACCCTGATGCGGTTGTAATGGTTCTTCATGGCGAGAAGTTCCACTTCTGATTCCCCGAAAGTAAATGTTTCTTTCAGGGCGAGGTTTACGTAGGTGGCATTTCCCCATCTGAAGGGGCCGGAAGCCCGGCCTTCCTTTGCCAGGGCAGCTGTCATCAGGAGCAGGGAGATGAGGAGTAATAATTTTCTGTTCATGGAAATCAGCGTACCGAGAATTTGAAGAGGGTGGTTGACCTGAGGGTATCACCCGGGTTGAGCAGGGTCGTGGGGAAGTGGGGTTTGTTGGGGGAGTCGGGGAAGTGCTGGGTTTCGAAGCAGAAGCCGGTCCGTTTTCCGTAGGCGACACCGCTCTTTCCCACTTCTGTGCCTTTGAGGTGGTTGCCTGAGTATAGCTGAACACCGGGTTCAGTGGTGAATACCTCCATATAGCGGCCGCTTTCAGGCTCCCAGGCCGATGCGGCGAAGCGGGGCTCCGGGGTTTGTTCGCCCAGGACATAGTTGAAATCATAGCCCATGGCCATCTGCAGTTGCGGATCAGGGGCGTCGATCCTCTCCCCCAGGGCATGGGGAGTGGTGAAATCAAGGGGCGTTCCCCTGACGTTCATGAACTCACCGGTGGGGATCATGAAGGCGTCGACCAGGGTCACCTCTTCGGCCATGATGACCACCTGGTGGTCGAGAATATCGCCGTTCCCTTCGCCGCGAAGGTTAAAATAGCTGTGGTTGGTCAGGTTGAAATGGGTGGCCTTGTCGCTGACCGCTTCGTAATCGATGCGCAGTTCATTCTCAGGGGTGAGAGTAAAGGTGGTCTTTACGGTTTTATTCCCCGGGAATCCCCACTCCCCGTCGGGAGAGTGCAGGGTCATCACCACCCGGTTTCCCTCTTGTTGTGCATCCCATACCTGACGGTAAAAGCTGTCAGGCCCCGAATGGATGGAGTTCTTACCGTTGTTTCCGGGAAGGCGGAACAGCTCATCGCCAATGGTGAAGGCCGCGCCGGCAATACGGTTGGCAAAAGGACCTATGGTCGCTCCGTGGCTGGCTCCGTATTTCAGATAGCCCGCCATGGAGGAAAACCCCAGGACCACGTCGGCCGCATCTCCATCTCTTCCGGGAACGACGACAGAAACGATTTTGGCTCCGTAATTGGTCAGGGAAACACGCATGCCACGCTCATTGGTGAGCGTGTAAAGTGCGGTTTTTTTGCCGTTCAGGAGGGTGTCAAAGGCAGCAGGCCGGAGGTCCATAACAGAGTTTTTTGTGGTTTTTGGTGAACAGGTAATGAGGAGTAACAACAAGGGTAAAAATGAAAATGGTCGCATCATCCGATATTTTGCCCGAAAGTAGGAAAAAATGGGCTTCGTTATCCGGAAAATGAGGAAAAGGTTGGTTGGGACCCCTGGCCCCCTTCACGCTGGCAAAGGTATAACGCATCAGATTAATGATTAAGTTTGTTCAGGCTCCCGGCCGCCCGTGAGGGATCGTCCAGCCACTTCTGAATGAAAGACCCCGGGAGATGCGGGGGATTCCCGTGACTTTCTGAAAGGAAGAGCGGGTTCACCCGGTTAAAAGAGCCGTTGGAACAGGGACAAGGGAACCATCATCGGTAATAAGGAGGGGGAACAGCTATGAGAATTGCGTTGTCGGGATACCGGGGTATGATCGGGAGTACCCTGGAGAGGGAACTGGCGGAAGCCGGCCATGTGGTGGTGCGGCTGACCCGCGAAATGTTGTATGATACCGGGGGATCTCTCCTGGTGCGTGAGCTCAGGGGGTGTGACGGGGTGATCCATCTGGCGGGGGCACCGGTTTTGCAGCGGTGGACGGTCCAACGGCGCCGGGTGATCCTGGAAAGCCGTACGGTGACTACCCACCACCTGGCGTCAGCCCTCATGGCCCTGCCCGCCGCCGAACGGCCTTCCCTGTTTTTGACGGCCTCGGCCATAGGGATCTACCGGAACGGCGAACTCCATGATGAGGAGAGCACCCGCTATGACACCCATTTTGCCGCTGAAGTGACCCGCGAATGGGAGCAGGCTTCCGCACAGCTTGAGGGAGTCCTGCGTCGCGTGGTCTTCAGAATCGGCCTGGTCCTGGATGCCCGGTCCCGGCTGATCGCCCTGCTCTGGTGGCCCTTTCTGCTGGGAGTGGGCGGTCCCGTAGGTTCCGGCAGGCAGCCCTTCCCGTTTATTCATATGATTGATCTGGTCAGGGCTTTCCTCCATGCCCTGGAAAATTCTGACATGAGGGGAATTTATAATCTGACGGCTCCCGAACAGGTCACCAACCGTGATTTTGCACGCCAGCTGGGCACCACTCTTCATCGTCCTTCCCTGATCCCCGTACCGGCATTTTTCATGAAGTTTCTTTTTGGCAAAGCGGCCATCCTGACCACCGACAGTCCTGCGGTGACCCCTGCGCGCCTGCCCGCCACCGGGTTTACCTATTTATACCCTTCCCTGCGCCTTGCCCTGGAAGAGGTGGTAGGGAGCAAACGGAAATGACCCCAGTATGCTACGGAACCCGGGACCGGGGATCGGTGAGGCTTCCGCAAGGAAGAGACCGGGGATCTTAAAAAAAAAGCCATCCCTTTTTACGGGGACAGCCTTCAGTATGGTGTCAAACTAAAAATGCTTCCGGAAAGTTATTTCAGGCGGGTTTTCAGTTTTTCGAACTCTGTTTTCAGTTCCGCGGGCATGCGGGTGCCGAATTTGGCATAGTGTTCTTCGATGAGTTCGCATTCCTGGAGCCATTTGTCGCGGTCGACCTTGAGGAGTTCTCCGAGGTTTTCGGCCACCTGGTCGATGCCTTTGATGTCGATGTCCTCTTCGCGGGGAATCAGGCCAATGGGGGTGTTGACGCCTTCGACCTTGTCGTTGCAACGGTCAAAGATCCATTCGAGCACACGGATGTTGTCACCGTAACCGGGCCATAGCCATTTGCCGTTGTCGTCTTTGCGGAACCAGTTGACGTTGAAGATTTTGGGCAGGTTTTCCTTGACGGGGGCACTTTCGCCAATATTAATCCAGTGCTGGAAGTAGTCGCCCATGTGGTATCCGCAGAAGGGAAGCATGGCGAAGGGGTCGCGACGGACACCAGCCTTGAGGCCGATGGCGGCGGCGGTGACTTCGGAACCCACGATGGAGCCCAGGAAAACGCCGTGGTTCCAGTTGAAGGATTCGAAGACCAGCGGCACGGTGGAAGGCCGGCGGCCACCGAAGAGGAAAGCCGATATGGGCACTCCTGCGGGGTTCTCCCAATCCTTGTCGATCACGGGGCACTGGCTGGCCGGAGCCGTGAAACGGGCGTTGGGATGGGCCACGGGTTCCGTGCCGGCAGGGTCATAAATTTTGTTTTTCCAGGTGATGGTGCCTTCGGGACAGGGGGTTCCGATGCCTTCCCACCACACGTCACCATCGGGGGTAAGGCCCACATTGGTGAAGATGGAATTTTTCGTCATGCTCAGCATGGCGTTCGGGTTGGTCTCCATGGAAGTCATGGGGGCCACGCCGAAGAAACCGGCTTCGGGGTTGATGGCGTATAGTTTGCCGTCCTCGCCGAATTTCATCCAGGCGATGTCATCACCCACGGTTTCAACCGTCCATCCGGGGATGGTGGGGATGAGCATGGCCAGGTTGGTCTTCCCACAGGCACTGGGGAAGGCGGCGGCCACATATTTCTTTTCTCCTTCGGGATTGGTGAGGCCCAGGATAAGCATGTGCTCGGCGAGCCATCCCTGCTGTTTGGCCATGTAAGAGGCGATGCGGAGGGCAAAGCATTTCTTGCCCAGGAGGGCGTTACCGCCGTATCCCGATCCGAACGACCAAATCTCCCCGGTTTCGGGGAAGTGAGAGATGAATTTCTTTTCGATGGGAGCACAGGGCCAGGCCACATCCTGCTGCCCGGGTTCCAGGGGAGCTCCGACAGAATGCATGCAGGGTACAAAATAGCCATCGTCACCCAGAATGTCGAGGACTGCCTTGCCCATGCGGGTCATGATGCGCATGTTGACCACCACATAAGCCGAGTCGGTAATTTCCACACCGATGTGGGCAATGTCGGAACCCAGGGGTCCCATGCTGAAGGGAATGATATACATCGTGCGTCCTTTCATGCACCCCTTGTAAAGGTCACGCATGGTGGACTTCAATTCGGCAGGGGCCATCCAGTTGTTCGACGGACCGGCATCTTCCCGGTTGGTCGTGCTAATGAAGGTGCGGTCTTCCACACGGGCCACATCGGAGGGGTCACTCTGGAAATAGTAACTTCCCGGACGTTTTTCCTCATTCAGCTTGACAGCGGCACCAGCGGCGACCATCTCATCGAGCAGGCGCTGGTTTTCCTCTTCGGAACCATCACACCAATAAATTTTCTCGGGCTGGCACCAATCAGCCCACTCCTGTACCCAAACCTTCAGTTTTTCGTGATTTGTAATCATTCTTTCTCTGTATTAGTTATTATGTATGAAATATCTCTTTTGAAGTGCAACGGTGCAAATATAACCGGAATTGGGCAGAGTAGGAGTTCTTCAGGAGGGAGGAGGGACGGTTATCGCACTGTAAATGGGGGAAATGGAGGGCGAAGGGCAGGGAGGGGAAAAACTTGTTGACAGGGTCATCGGGGGAAACTGCTGCAAGACAACCATTACAGTAAAACCCCCCGGGAGAGTACCTCTGTCGGGGAGAATGTTAAATAAAGATTAATTCGGAATCTTTTATTTCAGGGAGGTTCCGGTCTTCAGGAACGGGGATGAAACTGCTGGATGGTACTCTTGAGGTAATCCTTGTCGATATGGGTGTAGATCTCGGTGGTCAGGATCGATTCATGTCCGAGCATCTCCTGTACGGCTCTGAGGTCGGCACCCCCGTTGATCAGATGGGTGGCGAAGGAGTGACGGAAGGTATGGGGACTGATTTTCTTGTCAAGTCCGACCTTTTCTGCAAGCCCCTTGATAATGGTGAAGACCATCACCCTGCTGAGGTTTTTGCCCCGGCGGTTCAGAAAGAGGATGTTGGAGCAATCCTTACCGATATGCAGGGTTTTACGGTACCCTTCAGTGTATTTATTGATCTCTTCCACGGCATTTTTGCTGATGGGTACCAGTCTTTCCTTACCCCCTTTGCCTTCGACCTTGATATACCCCTGGTCGAAAAAGAGGTTGCTGATTTTAAGACTGACCAGTTCGGAAACCCGGAGTCCGCAACTGTACAGGGTCTCCAGCATGGCGCGGTTCCTCTGTCCCTCAGGTTTGGAAATGTCGACAGAGTCGATGAGAAGGTCTATCTCCTCCATCGTCAGAACATCGGGAAGTTTCCTGCCCACCTTGGGCGATTCCAAAAGAGTGGTGGGATCGTTCATGATCTTTTCTTCAATCAGCAGATATTTGAAGAAGGATTTAATTCCCGATATGGTCCTTGCCTGTGTACGGGGGCTTACCCCTTTGAGGTTGAGCCATTCCACAAACTTCTTGAGATGCAACAACCTGACCTTTTCGGGAGGTACCCTTTTGAACTCTTCCTCAAGGAAATTGATCAGCTTATTGATGTCATTGACATAAGCAGACACGGAATTCTGAGAGAGGGACTTCTCAAGCCTCAGGAATTCTTCGTAGCCTTTCTTGCACTCACTCCATTTCATATTCGTAAAGTTTAACATTGTAGTCAAAATCTGTTGCTCATTTCACCGGCTGTTCCCCACTTCTGCTGTCACAGCAGAAGATAAAGTGAACTTCACGGGACCCCGCTGAAAACGCCGGATGGTCAAATCCCATAATCAGCACAATCCCCGCAAGTTCCCGGTTAATAATTCAAATCCCCTGCCTCATATTTAAATCCCACGAAAACCTTACTTTTGTTCCCTAAGATGGCATGAGACCCGTTTTGAGCCTATGCAAAGAAATAAAAAATTAAGGTCTATTAAATTTAAGAAAAAAAATAATACCATGATGAAAATTTTGTTAATAAATGGACCCAATCTTAATCTTTTAGGAATCAGGGAGCCGGACATCTATGGAAATAGAACTTTTGAAGAATATGTTCAAATCTTAAAGACCGATTTTCCTGATATTGAGTTGGTTTATTTTCAGTCCAATATTGAGGGGGAAATCATCGACACGATACAGATGTTTGGATTCAGTTGTGACGGGATCATCCTGAATGCCGGTGGGTATACCCACACTTCGGTAGCCATCAGGGATGCCGTTTCGGCAGTTACCGCACCGGTAGTTGAGGTACATATCTCTAACACCCTTTCGAGGGAATCTTTCCGGCATACCTCGCTGATAGGACCGGTCTGTAAGGGATGTATCATGGGGTTCGGATTCGATTCCTACCGGTTGGCACTGAATTATCTGATCCGCAAATCTTAAGTGCAGGAATTCCGGAATGTCAGAATATTTGAATAACGGAATATCAGAGAGTCAGAGTTTCAGAATATCGGAGTTTTTGGGTTTAAGGGAAAAAAAGGAGGGTGAAAATATGAGATTGACGAAGATAGTAGCCACGGTGTCGGACCTGAAGTGCGACGTTGCCTTTTTACGGATGCTGGCCGATGCCGGCATGAATGTGGCCCGGCTGAACACAGCCCACATTACGGAGGAGTCGGCCGCTATGGTGATTGGAAATATCAGGAAGGTATCGAATAAGATCGCGATTCTGATTGACACCAAGGGGCCCGAGATCAGGACCTGGCAGGTGGAGACCCCCATGGAGGTGCATGCGGGAGACCTGATCAGGGTGTCGGGCCGTTTTTCCTGCTCGGGAGAGAAAATGCTGGCCGTAAATTACGATCTCTTGCAGGATAAACTGGAGCCCGGTGATAAGATTCTCATCGACGACGGGGATATTGAGCTGACGGTCGTGGAGAAGGGGGAGTGCCTGCTCTGCAGGGTGGAGAATGACGGGGTGATCAAAAATAACAAGAGCATTAATTTGCCGGGAGTGGTGGTCAAGTTGCCCTCAGTGTCGGGGAAAGACAAGGTCTTTATCAAGTTTGCCGCGGAAAACGATATCGATTTCATCGCCCACTCCTTTGTCCGCAACAAGGAGGATGTCATGGAAGTGCAGCATCTTTTGGATGAGTTGGGGAGTCCCATCAAGATCATCGCCAAAATTGAGAATGCCGAGGGGGTCAGGAACATCGACGAGATTCTGGACCATGCCTACGGGATTATGATTGCCCGGGGTGACCTGGGGATTGAGATTCCTGCCGAGAAGCTTCCCAACATCCAGCGCATGCTGATACGCAAGGCCGTGGAGAGTAAGAAACCGGTGATTGTGGCCACCCAAATGCTTCACAGCATGATCGAGCATCCGCGGCCTACACGGGCCGAGGTCAATGACGTGGCCCATGCCGTATTTTCAAGAACAGATGCCATTATGTTGAGTGGCGAGACGGCATATGGGAAATATCCCGGCGAAGCGATCCTGATGATGTCGCGTATTGCCGAAGAGATAGAGTCGTCGAAAGACCAGCGGACCGACATCACCCTTCCACCGGTGGAAAACGAGATCCAGGCTTATTTTGCGGAGGCGGCTTTCAGGGCTTCCTACGAGTTGCCTGCCAGGGCGATCGTGGCCACCACCACTACCGGGCGCACTTCACGCTACCTGGCCGCTTACCGCGGCGAAAAACCCGTCTATGCCAAATGCCACTCCATGCGGGTGGTCAGGGAAATGGCCCTTTCGTATGGCGTTTTCCCTTCCTACCTCGAAATCAAAAAGAACAAGTTCAAGATAGAGAAAGCAGCCATCAGTTCCCTGCTGAAAAGCGGAAGCCTCCAAAAGGAAGATCTGATTATTTATGTGGGAGGACGCTTCGGCGAAGATGCCGGCGCCACCTTCATGGAAATCAGTACCGTGGAAAAATTCAGGGTCGAATAGTGAACCCCTGAAACTCCCGGTTATCTGAAATCGACCACTTCGATGTTGGGGTATTTTGCCTTGCTGAAGACAAACTCGGTATCGGCGACAGGCTGGTTGGTCTTCATGTCGTTGACATATATGCCATAGAGATTGCCGTCTTTGCCGTGGGTGACCAGCGAATGGACCATCATCTTTGATTTTTCGATGCCTACGGTGAGCTTGCTGAATTCCGCCGCTTTATTGTCGGGTATCATATCCACGAAGGTGATCATTTTTCCTCCCACGTTCTTCTCTTCCACGGTGCGAAAGGAGTACCCCTCCTGATAGACATTAAAAATGGTGGTGGGGTCGATAACCCCCTGGCCTTCTTCGCCTGCGTTGCTGAGGGTCACCTGTCCGGCCTCTTCCATCAGGTTCCATACCGTCTTCCCGTCGCAGAAAATCTTCATTCCCAATTCGGGAAGGCTGACCTGGTATTTGCTTCCCTTGAGCAACAGCGAACCCCTATTCTGTTCCCTGATCTTCATTTTGACATTTTCCATCGTGAAGGTAAAGGTGGCAGCGAGCGTCTCGAAAGACTGCATTTTCCTGCTGGTTTCCTCCAGCAGGCTTTTGGCTTTGGGTTCGTTCTGGGCAGTGGCTGCCAGAGTGGCCACAATAAGGAAGAGTGCGAGGTAATTTCTCATGGTCTGTTTATAATATGATATCAGATGTTCTTCAATAATTGTTCCAAACTGTATTCATCCTGGATATAGACCTGCCGGGGTTTGCTTCCTTCGCCCGATCCGACGATGCCGGCCTTTTCGAGCTGGTCCATGATTCTTCCGGCGCGGTTGTAGCCGATGGCCAGTTTTCGCTGGATCATGGAGGTGGATCCCAGCTGGTTCATGACCACCAGGCGTGCGGCGTCGTCGAAGAGTTCATCCTTTCCCGAGAGGTCGGCTTCAATGGTGCTGCTCTCATCGCCTGTTTCCACTTCCGGCAACAGGAAAGCTGTCAGGAAGCCCCTCTGGTCGCCGATATACTTACAAACTCGTTCCACTTCAGGGGTATCCATAAAGGCACACTGAACACGGGTCATGGTGCTCCCTGAAGAAATCAGCATATCGCCTTTGCCGATGAGCTGGTTGGCCCCGGGGGTGTCCAGGATGGTACGTGAGTCGATCATCGACGCTACCTTGAAGGCGATCCGGGCGGGGAAGTTGGCTTTGATGGTACCGGTAATGATGTTGGTGGTCGGGCGCTGGGTGGCAATGATCATATGGATACCCACGGCACGGGCCAGCTGGGCGATACGGGCAATGGGAAGCTCGATCTCCTTGCCTGCCGTCATGATCAGGTCGGCAAATTCGTCGATGATCACCACGATATAGGGCATGTAATGGTGTCCTTTTTCCGGGTTCAGCCTGCGTTGTATGAATTTGTCGTTGTACTCCCTGACATTCCGGGTATGGGCTTTCTTCAACAGGTCGTAACGCTGGTCCATCTCCACATTCAGGGAGCTGAGGGTATACTTTACCTTCTGCACATCGCTGATAATGGGTTCTTCTTCGCTGGGGAGCTTGGCCAGGTAATGCTTTTCGAGTACCGAGTAAAGGTTCAGTTCCACCTTTTTCGGATCCACAAAGACGAATTTCAGTTCGGTAGGATGCTTTTTGTAAATCAGGGAAGCGATGATAACATTCAGCCCCACAGATTTTCCCTGTCCGGTAGCTCCGGCCACCAGAATATGGGGCATCTTGGTCAGATCAAACATAAAGGTCTCGTTCGAAATGGTCTTTCCCAGGGCCACGGGCAGCTCAGCCGTCGATTCGATGAATTTCCTGGAGCCCAGGATCGATTTCATGGAAACCAGTTCCGGATTCTGGTTGGGGACCTCAATCCCGATGGTACCCCTTCCGGGAATCGGGGCGATAATCCGGATCCCCAGCGCCGCCAGACTCAGGGCAATGTCGTCTTCCAGATTTTTGATCTTGACGATGCGGATCCCGGGGGCGGGTACGATTTCATAAAGGGTGATGGTAGGCCCGATGGTGGCCCTGATTTTGGTGATTTCTATCTTGTACTGGCGCAGGGTCTCCACGATTTTGTTCTTGTTGGAGATCAGCTCTTCGTTGCTGACTTCGGCATTTCCCAGCTTGTGGTCATCGAGAAGGTCCAGGGTGGGGAATTTGTACCCCGACAGATCGAGGGTGGGGTCGTAGGGGGGCAGAGTGTCGTCAACAGGCACTTCTTCTTCCTCAGAAGGCTCATTCCGGGGTTCCTCCTCCTGAATATCTTTCTGGGAGAAGGGCTCAGCGTGTTCTCCGTTGCCCGGGGAAACCTCAATTTCCATTTTTACTTCACCGGGAATCTTTACGGGCAGCTCTCCATCATCGGGATCAAAAATGGCCGTCACGGCGTCTTCGTCATCAATGATTTTGGAGATGGCGGGCTCCGGGAGTTCATTTTCTTCCATCCCTTTCCTTACCCGTGAAACCGGAGCGGGAATGTTTTTTGCTTTCTCAGCTCTCCTCAGCTCCCTTTTCTCCCTGCGGCGCTCTTCACGCTCCCTGAATTTCTCCATGAGCCAGGGGACCAGACCCCTGAAAGAGATTCCGGCTACCAGGAAGGCCATCCCGAACAGAAGCAATGCGGTGCCTATCCTGCCAATCATGGAACTGATCCATGTGCTCACCACAAAACCGTATCTGCCTCCCGCATAAAGAAAAGAGCCACCTTCGCTTTTTTCGAAAATGAGTCCGAGGGTGACCGACAGCCAGAGCAGGGAGATCAGGGTCAGGGCTATTTGTTTCCGGTAGTTTTTAATGCGGAGGCCTGCCATGCGGAACCCCAGAATGGTCAAAAGGTAGAGGATCAGAAAGGCGGGGATGCCAAACCACCGGTTGATGATGACATCGGCGAGCCAGGCGCCTGTTTTCCCGGCCTTGTTCTCGACCCTGATTTCCGGGTCGAATACCAGCTCGCTCCATTTAATTTCCAGCTTGCTCTGATCGGCATCGCCGGTAAAGATGAAGGAGATGAAGGCGATGGCCAGGTAGAGGGTGAAGATGACCAGCAATACGGCCAGGACAAACCAAACCCGCTGGTCAGTAAAATATTCAGTTAAGCTCTTTTTATTTCCGTTTTTACGGCTGTTCCTGACAGGTTTGCGTGTATTTGATGCCATTGGTTACTTGTACAATAAGATATGGTATAGATGAGAGTCGATCGATATAATGATGTGGTTCTGCAAAAGTAATTAAATTTTGGCAACGGTTGGTCGGTGCGCACCCCCGATGCCGGGTTTCACGGGTGAGGCAGCACTTTGAAACGATTGAAGTTCAGAAAAATTACCATATCCCTGTTTTTTTAGAACATTACGGGGAAAATTGCGTTACCTTGAAAGTTAATAATAATGATTATGAAGAGAGACAATACCAAAGTGACATTCAAGGGAGGAGCGGTGACCCTGCTGGGTACTCCTCCGGAAATCGGAGATAAGGCTCCCGGGTTTACCGTGCTTGATAAGAGCCTGTCGCCGCGTACGCTGGCCGACTACGCCGGAAAGGTGAAGGTGATGGCCATTTATCCCTCTGTAGACACCGGGGTTTGTGCCGCCCAGAACAGAAAATTCAACGAACTGGCCACGAAATTGTCTGATGATGTGGTCGTCCTCTCGGTCTCGTGTGACCTTCCCTTTGCCCAGGCACGTTTCTGTGCCGCAGAAGGACTGGAGAACGTGGTGACCCTGTCGGACCATAAGGATACCGATTTCGGCAGGAATTACGGGTTTCTGATCGAGGAATTGCGCCTTCTGGCCCGGGGTACCGTGATTATCGATAAGAACGATGTGGTCCGCTATGTCGAATTCGTCCCTGAAATCGCCACAGAACCTGATTATGAGGCTGCCATGAAGGCAGTCAGATCACTCCTGTAGTGGTAAAAAATTGGAACAGAAAAGCCGGGGATAACACACCCCGGCTTTTCTGTTCCTGACAGAATGTTAAATCATTAAGGGATTTGAACGGTTGTAAATGATGTAAAATGAAGATTCATAGATATATGAGGTCTTTTATATGACAAATATCATCCCTGAAGCATCTCCGAAAGTCTTAAAACATGTTAATTTTTCAAATTATTTTTATAGTTTCGCAACGTTGA
>CAYWUJ010000012.1:0-61835 GCA_964461455.1 uncultured Prolixibacteraceae bacterium
ATCTTCGCCGGTTTCTTGTGGCTGGGCAACAGCATTCCGGAGGGATGGAAGGTGGCAGGCATGCTCGTGGGGGTTTACACCGGAGGTACTCCCAACCTCGTAGCCATCGCCACTGCGCTGAAAGTCTCCCCTACCGTTTTCATACTGACCAACACCTACGACATGGTACTGAGTGCTTTTGTCCTGATTTTCCTGATGACCGGTGCCCAGAGACTGTTCAATCTCTTCCTCATTCACTTTTCTGATACCAAAAAGCACAAGGCTGTATGCAAGGTCATTAAGGAAACCGAAGGCGTCGACAACTACCTGGGAATGCTCTCCTGGAAATCGTTCACACCACTGCTCTCTGCCGTGGGAATTTCCATAGCCATCGTGGCGGCCAGCTACGGTGCGGGACTCCTGGTTCCCAAGGAGATTCAGACCACCGTCATCATCCTGACGCTGACTACTCTTGGATTGCTGGCCTCATTGGTCAAAAAGATCAACACCATTGAACACACCTTCCAACTGGGAATGTACTTCATCATCGTCTTCTCGCTGGTCATCGCCTCCATGGCCGACCTCAGGGCCATGTTCAGCATCGAATTCCTGAACCTCTTCCTCTTCGTGGCCGTCGCCGTTTTCGGCTCGATCATCATCCATGTGGGGCTTTCAAAGATTTTTAAGGCGGACACCGATACCACGATCATCACCATCACCGCACTTACCTTTTCGCCACCCTTTATCCCTGCGGTCGCAGCTTCCATCCGGAACAAGGAGGTTATCCTGACCGGCATCGCGAACGGACTGATCGGTTATGCCATCGGCAATTACCTGGGGGTCTCCATTGCTTATATTCTCAAGGGGCTGATGTAAAAAAACCTATCCTGTGATCTTCTCAGGGAGTCCCCTGACCAAAACCGGTTTCTTTTCATGGACCACCGGGAAGAAGAACTCAGCAGGAGTGATGCCGCACTCATCGATCATCTGCAGGCTGTACTCCAGCTGTCCCAGGTCAGCAGCAGCATTGTTGGTCCCCAGCGAAAATTTCAGTCCGGCCTCCCGGGCTGCCCTGATGATGGCGGCTGAGGGAACCTGGTACCGCGCGTTGATTTCCAGGGCCACGTTGTTATCCCTGAGTACCCTGATCACCCTTTCCACCCTTGCCGGGGTCCACAACAGGTCATAGCGGGGCATCAGGGCATCGGGCAGAAGCGTGGGATTGACATAAATATCCACGGGTTCCTGCGACATGATCGCCTCAATCCTGGCCACCAGCTGGTCCATGAACTTCTCCTCATCCTCCACCCATACCTCTTCGGGAATCCACAGGCGGTTTCTCCTCCCCTGGTCATCGGTAAAGGTGAGGGCATCGGTAAAGACATAATCAAATTTCGCCACCGCTTCAGGAGAGAAAAGGGTGATCCACTCCCTCCCCTCGGCCTGCATGCCCCTGAAAATCGGCTTTCCCCTTACGGTATCCATATAGGCGGCCAGAGAGACATCATCGGTCACCGGGAATTTAAGCCCGCAATTCGGGGCAATGCCATAGTTGATCCCCAGCCTCTGGGAATTCTCAATGGCCTCTTCAATAGTCAGCCCTCCTTTCAGGTGGATATGATAGTCGATCAGCGGGAAATTGGCTTCCATCAGCCGGGTGACCCGGGCATCCCAGGCTTCGTCGACCTTCAGGGGAACCACTTCCCCGGCGGGGAGGACCTTTACCTTCAGAGATCTCATTTTTACCGTTCCGGAAGTATGACGCACCGCAAAGGTTCCCGACGAAAATAGTCTGCCGCCCGTGGCAGCACTCCTCCAGGGCTGGAGAGGCTGGACATATTCCATCACCCTCACCCCGTTGACAAAGGTCTCGGCCTGATTTCCGGAGACCCTGACCGTCAGGGTGAACCACTCCCCGTCTTCTGCCATGGGGAAATAAAGGTGCCTGATGCCTGCCAGGCTTCCGGTTTTCATGGCCCGTGCAGGATCCCCGTTCTGCTCCGGGGAATTGCCAATGATCACGCCATAGCCCTGTTGCGCAGAAATGGCAGCAGGCTGTGACTGGTGAAACAAAAGTTCGGCAAACGATCCCGGGGCCGTCATCACCTCCGCTTCCAGAACAAAGTCCCGGTACTCCTTTCCTCCGTCAAAAACCAGGGTGCCCGCTGTGCCGGAACAAACCAGACTGCCCTCTTCCCAACTGAAAGTGGCGGAACTCTCCTGTGCAGTCCAACGGCTCTCCTTATCCAGTAACGAATCCCATTTCTCCTGTTGCGGCTGACAGGAAACCCACACAACGGCCATGACCAGCACAGCCCAAATCAATTTTTGCATCAGATATGGTTTTAGCTCCCTAAAGTAAGCAAAAAATCAGGACACCTGTCAGTGTTTATGCTCTTCCTGAGAAGCTTCCTTTCCTTCCTCTGGAATAAGCAAACGGTCGTATTCCTCAGAGGTGATTTTTCCGGCGGTGTATCCCTTTTTCTCTATGGCTTTTGCCAGCGATTCCCCTGAGCTCTTCCGCGGGTCAAAGACCACCTTCACCGTGTTGGAGACATGATCCACCTTGAGATCTTTCACGCCCTTCTCAAAACGAAGATGTTCAAAAAGACTCTTTTCGCAGGCGGCACAGTGCATATTGCTTTTAAACCACACCGTGGAACTTCTCTTCTCCTGTGCGGCGGCGCCGCTGGCCATGGCGACCAAGGCCACTATGGCCATAAAAAATGCTATCCGTTTCATAAAACTCAATTTTTGAAATTGTTGTTATCAATTGTAGTTCATAGTAAACCTGATTCCCAGGTGAATCCGGCGTCCCATCACCGGGCCCCAGATGTTGGTGGCGTCAAACCCGGGCCCGTAAGGATCGGAGGCTCCCAGGACAGGGGTATCCTGCATGAATCCGGTAAGGTTTTCAGCGCCGGCATAGATGCTCCAATATCTGAAATAGCGGGTGATCTGGGCGTTCATTACCGTATAAGCCGGAAACCCGGCAGGCAGGGAACCGTAGTAGATGTCACCGCCTGCATATCGGGCCCCGGGCAACCGGCCTCCCCCGTTCAGCTGAAGGGTATAGTCAAACATCCACTTTTTCAGGTTGGTGGTATAGTTGACCGTGAAAAGCCCCTTATAGCGGCTGGTATAGGGTTTTTCGAGGAGCTGCCCTCCAATGGTCTGTTTAACATCGTTATGCCGCCAGGCCAGGGTCACGTCAAGGTTACGGATCACCGGGTACCTCACGTCAACCTGCAGGCTGTTCGCATAGGACTTCCCGTCGAGGGGTTTCAGCAATATCTCCGTGGCCGAAGATTCCCGGTCGACCACCAGTTGCCTGATAAAATCGGTGCGGTAAAACTCTGCGGAAATCTGGAGGTCCCTTTCCCACAGTCTGTAATTCTGAATCAGGCTGATCCCGTAGTTCCAGGCCTCTTCCTGCAGGACTTCTTCAAAGTCCAGCGACCGGTACCCCGAGAGGAAATGGCTGTTTTCGGCCAGAACGTTAGCCGTGCGGAATCCTTTGCCGGCACTGGCCCTGATGGTAAAACGCGGATCGGGCTGAAAACGGAAATGGGCGCGTGGAGTGACAAAACTCCCGAAGAGGTTGTGGTCATCGCCTCTGATCCCCACCATGGCCGTCAGCTTTTCCGAAGGCTTCCAGGTGTACTCGGCGAAAACCCCCGGAACCGACTCATGGCGGTTCATCTGGCGGGCATTGAAGAGCTCATCGAAGGCATCATAGAAATAGCTGACCCCGGCATTCAAAACATGGCGGGCAGCCACATCGAGGTCCCGGGTCCACACCAGGTTGGCATATACCCTGTTTTCACGGGCGTCGAAATTGTTTAACCCGTAGGAAGAGGCCAAATCATGGACCACCACATTGGAAAGCAGAGCCAGGGCCGTATGCTGTGAAGGCCACACATATCCCACCTTGAAAACCCCCTCTCCCAGGTTATTCAGGATTCCCGTTTTGTAAGGAAGTTCCTGATGGGCAGGCTCCCCCTTCAATAGTCCGGTTTCCCCGCCATAGCGCTGGTCGGTCAGAAAGCGGATGGCCCCATGCACCATCAGTCCGTTGTGGTCATTGTATTTCCAGGTATTGTAAAGATGGAACTGCCGCGTGAGCGGATGATCCAGGAACCCGTCATGGTTGTGGTCCAGCCTCCGGGAGAGATCCTCCCCATGGAAAAACAGGCCGGTGGTCAGCTTATCCCCGCGAAAACGGAAATTTTTATTGGCATTGAACTCCACCTTGCCCTCGGCACTGGCAAAGGCGTTGAGATGAAGGTTCTCTTCGCTGTCGGGTTTCTTGAAGTTGACATTGATCTGTCCGGTCACCGACTCATAGCCGTTGACCACAGAGGCGGTCCCCTTGGAAACCTGTATCGACTCCATCCAGGGGCCCGGAATGTAGGTCAGACCAAATCCGGTGGCCAGGCCCCGGAAATTGGGGATATTCTCGGTCTGCAGCTGGGAATAGACACCGTCGAGGCCCAGCAACCTGATCTGCTTGGCCCCGGTCACTGCATCATTATAACTGACATCGACCGAGGGATTGGTCTCAAAACTCTCGGCCAGATTGCAACAGGCCGCCTTGTGAAGCTCCGCCCCCCCGATCCTTTCGGTGTGCACCGGATCGATGGTGGAGAGGTAGACCCCGCGGTCCTTGACGGCTACCGTCACCTCCCCGATTTCCAGGTTGGGCTCCAGCACGACCTCCAAAGGATCATCATCATGCACATGAACCTTACGGGTTTCATAACCCACAAAACTGAAAACCAGCATATGCTGACCGCTTCTTCTCCTGAGGGCAAACCCCCCATCCTCACCGGTCACCGTTCCCTGACGACTGTTCTCCCAGTAAACATTGACCCCGGGCAGGGTCTGCTTCTCCCCGTTGTCCAGTCCCGATACCACACCGGTAACCTCCTGCGAAAACAGAACCGTGGGGAAAGCCCATAGCAGACATAATAAAAACAATGATCTCATCACTTATGATTTAAGAATTTCAAAAAAAGGATTCTGCTGAAACTGCTTATATCAGATGAGACCGGGGATTTTGGGCTGACAAATTATATGGATGATATCGGTTCCGGGGGTCACCACAGGGGGTTCCCCGGGAGGAAGGACCACGGATTGCAACGCCCGAAGATCGGGGGATTCGGGGGCAAGGATTCCGGGAAGAAGAAAAGGAACCGTTTCCAGGGCTCTGTACTGGTGTCCTGACTTGTCGCTTGTAAATTGCTGTTTGAGCTTGAAGAACTCCACACGCGGGGAGTGGCATCCGCAATCCTCTTCCGGGGAACTTTCTCCGGAAGTATCCTGCGGCATGCAGCAGGCTTGCAGATCACCGGCATGGTCGCCGAAGAGATGTTCATGGTCGGCTTCCAGATCCTCACAGCTCTCAGGAAGCACAAACAGCGAGGTGACGTTCCGGCCGGTACAATGACAATGGGTGTGGAATACGACTACCCCCGATACCGATACCACAAACGGCAACAGGATCAGAACAGCCACTATTTTCCTCCATACCTTCATATCGCAAAAATAAGATTAGAAAGTATGAATTGCTGTTAATAAAAAGTTAAACAGAATCCTTATCTGCGTAACAAGGGAGTTTTCAGGCCGGGTCCCTCCCGGAATTAGAGGCCGAGCACCCCGGGTCCCTGTTCAAAGACGATGTCACGGGGAATTCCCGCCGCGGCGATCCTATCCAGATCCTTTTGGAGTTCCTCTCTGATGACCCCTTTTTCACGAATAAGGGCTTCCGCTTTCTCATAATCCCCGTCGCCCTGGATCTTCAGCACCTGTTCCGACAGGGTGAGCATGGCCTCCTTCATCTTTTCGAAGTCTACCCGGTAAGTTCCGGTGGCAGGGTCCTTTTCAATGGCTCCCGTTTCCTGGAAATAGTTGAACCTGATCATGTTGGCCTTTCCATGCGCCGATGCCGCACCAAAGCGCACCGACCGGAAAATACCCGCCATGAAGGTCACAAAATTGTCCATCAGATCCTTGTCAGTGAACTCCCCCATCTCATTGAGCTGGTATACGCACCACAATCCCAGGATGTCGGCCTTGCTCTCTTCCAGGGAGGTGTATTGGTCGCGCAGGGCCTCCCTCACGGTCGATTTCCCGTCGAGGGTCATTCCCATTCCCAGGCCATGGGCCACCTCATGGAACATGGTATTCTCAAAGAAGGCGTCAAACTTCACATGGTGGCGCTGCTCTTCAACCACCAGCTGCTCCGCAATGGGCACCAGGATTTTATCGAACTTGGCCTGCATGGCGTTTTTTAGCTGCAGTTTGCGGCTGCCCCTGGCGGCCTGCACCTTCTCATCATTGGGCAGGTTGATGGCAATGGTCTTGCTTCCCGCATTACAGTCGCCGGCATAGTAGACCACGTCGTAGACGTTCATGTCAGACCCGCTTCCGGGCGTTTCACTCTTGTAGGCCTGGTCCACGGGCAGCGCTTTCTGCAGTGCAGGCAGTAAGGCGCTGTACTTTTCGAGCCTGCTGCTCCACGCCCTGTCCCTGACCAGAATAAAAGCCTCATGGGCCGCCTTGTAGCCAAACAACTGGTCTTCGTATGTTTCAATAGGCCCAATGATGAAGTCGATGTTGTTGTCCTTCATCTCCATCCATAACATGTCACTCTCATAGTATTCGTCGGTGAGCAAGGCTTCGGCGCGGGCCGTCAGATAGCGCTGCAATCCGGGATCTTCGGCCAGCTCCGCCGCCTCCCGCAGCAGTCCGGCGGCACGGGTGATCTCCTCCCCGAAAGCCTCATGATAGGGCACAGCTTGGAGTCCCCCCTCCCCGGTGCGTCTTACCACCGTATACAAACTATTTTTCAGAGGTTCCTCCCAGGCTTCAAACTCCTCCCGGGTCATATCGGCAGGATAAAAACCCGCTCCGGCGGGTTTGGCCCCCACGCCCGGCACAAAAGGAAGGTTGTCACCCAGCCGTTCCCACGGACCATAATTGATATTCAGCATTTTGACCAGGTCGGGATGGGTCACCCCCCGCATCAGTTCCGCACGGTCGCCCCAGGCTTCCTGCCAGTATATGGCATCCATCAGCTCCGCCGCTTCAAACAGCAGGGGCAGCATGGCCTTCTCCTGGGCCGTAAGCCCTTCCAAAGGGGCCTCCAAACGAAAAGAGGCGTACTCCCCGGCCTTCCGGGTGATCATGTTCATATCCACTTCCGATTCCTTGATCAGGGACCCTTTTTCCTCCCCGCAGCCTCCCAAAAGGAGCACCAACAGGATAACGACCGGTTTTTGCATCATTTCAGTTTATTATTATCCCTCAAAGCTACATATTGACGCGAACAACTGCAAATGCCGTGGTGCCCCGCAGGCAAAAAAAAAGCTGTCTCCGGGCACCGGGACAGCCTTTTCCGTTATCGGCAGAAATCTCTATTTCACACTTTCGATAGCTTCGAGAAGCTTCTGGGCGTTGGCATTGGCGGGATCCAGTTTAACGGCCTTCGCCAGGATCTCCGCGGCCCTGGCAAATTCAGCCTTGGCTTTGTCCACTTCAGCCTTATAGGCATCATCGTCGGTCTTCAGGGCTCCGTCGTTGACCTTTTTGTTGGCGGCATTCAGCACTTCCACGCCGTCCTTGTACAATTCGTTGCCTTCTACCACATACACCCCTGCGAGGGCTCCCGTGATCTTCGCGTTGGCCGGAAATTTCTCAGCACCTTCGGTCAGAGCTGCCTTATACTCCTCATCCTTGTCCATCTTTTTCAGGGCCATGGCTTTGTTCAGAAGGGCATCTTCCGCACGGAAACCTGCCTTATAGGCCTGGTCGAAATAATTTACGGCCTTTTCAAAAGCTTCCAGACGATAGGCGGTAATGGCTGTATTGAGCAGCAGGGCACCCGCTTTCTCCTCCGACAATTCCAGCGATTTCTCGTAGCTGGCCAGGGCATTGGGATAATCTTTCATTTTGTTATACACCGACCCTTTGTATTCGTGACATTTGGCCACATTGGCACCAGCCTCGATCGCCTTGTCAAAATAACTCAGAGCTTCTTCGTTCTTCGTCGCCTGCATGGCAGCATACCCGATATTGAAATTTATGGCTTGATCGACCTGTACGTCACCCAGATTGGACATCGCCTTGTCATAAAGTTCAAAGGCCTCCAGGTACTTATTGGCTTTCATCGCCTCCTGGGCCTTATTGATCATCTCAGCGGCATCCTGGGCAAATGCCGCAACGGCAATGAAGGTAACTGCGAGCAGTAAAAAAGTTTTTTTCATCATTTCTCGGTTTTTAAAATGTTTATTGTCAATAGAATTCTCACATAACCTGAAAACCAGGAGCGTCAAATTTAGTGATATTGAAATAAAAAACCACATTTTTTTTCTTCTCCTCTGATCTTCTCCTTTTAAAACACAAATAAAATGCCAGAAATTTTACGGGTTGAGGAGGTCGGGATTTCTGAAGGCCAGGATCTGGCGCACCATGGCCAGTCCTGCTTCCGATTTTTTATTTCCCTGGTCGAGTTCGAGGCTTTTGGAGAAGCAGTTGATAGCATCGCCCCACTGCTGCAGTTTTTGATAGATGGTACCCCTGAGGTGCCAGCAGGACGAGAGCTGGCCGGCGTCTCCCTCATCCAGTAAACTGAGGGCGCGTGGGATATCATTTTCCGCGAAGGACTTACCGGCCTCTGTCAGCAAACGGTGGTGACCTGCGGCTCCCGGGAACGCCGCCAGCAATACCCTGGCCAGTTCATACGAGAGGACCCTCACTCTCTCTGCCGCTCCGCCGGTAAGTTCCTGAAGGGTCTCGGCACCATTGCTGATGGAAAAGACGCCGGCATATTCCCCGGTAGCCCTGGAATCGAAGGATCCCGAGATCGAGGTGACCGGTTTTGTGGCTGCGGCAGCCATGATGGCCAGCCGTCCGGGCCCCTTATCCTTTCCCCCGCGTAAGTCGCACCTTCCTTCACCGGTGATGATCCAGTCGGCCCAGGAGAGATGGCGTTCCATATTGAGATGATCGAAAAGGAATTCTGCGCCCCTGACCAGGGTAGCGCCACACAGGGCCACCAATCCGGATGCCACTCCACCTGCGGCTCCAATTCCCGGGAGGTGCCGCAGAGGTTTTCCCGAGAGCTCTTCGAGAAGGGTGATCCAGTGGGTGAGTCCCGTCTCCAGTTCCCTGATCATCACGGGGCCAGCGCCCTTCTGGGGACCGAAGACCCTGGCGGCCCCCTCTTCCCCCAGCAGGGGATTGGCGACGTCGGCAAGAAGGATGTATTCCACATTCTGTGGAAGATCTCCGGGAGCCTCCAGGCGCGACACCCGCCGGAGGGATGAAGGCAGGGGAGGCAGGGAATTCCCCGACGCATCATAAAACGAGAACCCCATGCCGGCAAGCAGGCCAATACCGCCATCGACGGTGGCGCTGCCGCCGAGTCCCACGATGATCCTGCGGCATCCCCGCGCCAGGGCCGCCCTGATCAGTTCGCCAGTTCCCAGCGAAGAGGCCTCCCCGGGAAGGTACTCCCTCCTGCCGAGGAGCCGCAACCCGGAGGCCGACGCCATCTCAATGACGGCGGTATGCCCGGCAATGCCGTACACCGCATCGACAGGCGCCCCCAAAGGCCCGGCCACAGTTTCACGAAAATCCCGGGCCCCCAGGGCATCCCTTAATATCTCCCCGGTAAAGTCGCCACCATCGGCAATGGGAACCAAACGCAGGTTGAATACCGGCGAAGCCTCACGGAAACCCGCAGCCACCGCGGCCGCCACCCCCGGAGCATCCAGACTCCCTTTCATGCTGTTTGGCGCTATCAAAACATTCATATCTGCTTGCTATTTATTACAACCATAAGGATTTCAGTACTTTTCAGGCTTTCCAGCAACCATCCGAAGGCACCCCGCACAGTATCCCCCCGTGATCCTGCACATATGATTTCCCAGGGACACCGCCTCAGCTGTCTCCCCGCGTCACCGAATTAATCCCCTTCAGGTTCCTGAGCTTGTGGATCAGAAAGTCAAGATGCTCCAGGTTATGGACCCAGATTTTCAGAACACCCCGGAAATCACCCCCGGTGGACTCCACGTTGATGGCCCGCATCTGAACCCCGAAATCCTTGGCAATCACATAAGAAATCTCGGAAACAATCCCCAGGCTGTCGGTTCCGGAGATATACAGGGTGGTCAGGAAAGAGCTCTTCACACTGGTAGGTTTCCATCTTGCCTTGACCAACCGGTAGGGGAAGCGCTCTATCATCTGCGGTGCATTGGGACAGGAGACCCGGTGAATCTTGATGCCCTCATGGATGGTGACAAAACCGAAAATCTCATCGCCGTAAACGGGATTGCAGCAGGGCGCCAGTTTGTAATTGACATCCCTGATATTGCTGTCGATGATCATGTAATCATCGCCGCTGCCGGCAGGGAGCTCTTTGGCACCCTCTGATGGAAGAATCTCCTCGAGCCTCGACCTGACCGCCATTTTCTCCTCCTCACGCAGTAGCGACTTGATATGAAGGGTGTCGATCTTGCCGGTACTGATATGGTAATAGAGGTCGGTGGCCAGCTTGAAATTATAATGCTTCAGAAGCTTACGGATGATATCATCGGTGAGTTCCAGCTTCCAGTTCTTGAACTTACGCACCAGCATCTCCTTCCCGTTGGCGGCCTCCCTGTTCCGGGCTTCATTCAGCGATGCCCTGATCCGGTTTTTTGCCTTGGAGGTCACCGCAAAATCGAGCCAGTCGATTTTCGGCCGTTGGTTGTTGCCGGTTTCCACCGACACAGTATCTCCGCTCTTCAGCTTATGGCGAAGGGTGACCTTCCGGTCATTGACCTTCCCGCCCACGCATTTGTCACCCAGGTCGGAATGGATATCATAGGCAAAGTCCAGAATCGTCGCCCCAACCGGCAGCTTCCTGAGATCGCCCCTGGGAGTGAAGACATAAATCTCGTCGATGTAAACGTTTTTACGGAACTCATCTATGAAATCGACCACACTGACCTCGGGATTCTCCAGAATATCGCGGATTCCCGACAACCAACGGTCGAGGTCCTTGTTCTCCTTGCCCCCCTTGTATTTCCAATGGGCGGCCACCCCCTTTTCTGCCAGTTCATCCATGCGACGCGTGCGAATCTGCACCTCGATCCACTTTTTATGCGGCCCCATCACAGTGGCATGCAAAGACTCATAGCCGTTCGACTTGGGAATGGTGATCCAGTCGCGCATCCGCTCCGGATTGGCCTGGTACTCATCGGTCACCACCGAATAGACAGTCCAGCAATCCGACTTCTCATTCTGCGGCTCAGAATCCAGAATCACCCTGATGGCAAAAAGATCGTACACCTCATCAAAGGCGACCTTTTGCTTCTGCATCTTACTGTAAATGGAAAAGACCGACTTGGTCCGTGCCTTCATCTCAAACCGGAAACCCCGCGACAGGAGCTTTTCCTGAATGGGCCCTACAAATTCCGCGGTGAAGAGGGCACGCTCTGTTTCGGTCTCCTTCAGCCGGGTAATCACCTCCTGATAGGCCTCGGGTTTGAGAACCCTGAGACAGAGATCCAAAAGCTCGGAATTGAGTTTATAAAGCCCCAGACGGTGGGCAAAGGGCGCATAAATATGATTGGTTTCGGTGGCTATACGCTTTACCGACGGGGTGGGAAACCGGTCAAAATTGCGCATAATCTGCACTCGGTCGGCAATCTTCACCAGAATGACACGCACGTCACCCGCCAGGGCCAGCATGAGCATCCTGAAATTCTCGGGATGCAGTTCCACCGTATCGGTCCCCAGGGCGTTGATCTTGGCCATCCCCTCCAACATCGCCGTCACCGTATCACCGAAAAGACGCCTCAGCTCCTCCGGATTCGCCTGCCGCTCCAGCCGGTGGTACATCACATTGTGCAACAGTCCGGCCACCACGGAATCCACACCCAGGCCTATCTCCTCCATGATGATCAGGGCCACCTCCAGGGAGTGGGAAAGAATCACCTCCCCCGACTCAAAACAACGCTCTCCCAGGAGCTCCCGGGCATACACATAGGCCCGGGAAACATCCCCGGCCCCCTTTTCATCAAAAACCGTCTGACACCTTCCGGCAAGCTGTTCATACAACCTGTCGGCCTCCAGAAGTGCTTCCATGCCACTAAAAATTAAAAAAGGCCACCCTGAAGGCAGCCCTAAATATGTCGAATTCCTCCCGGAACCTATTCCGCTGCCACCGTCGCATCGACAAAGACCCGCTGACGCATCTCCCTGTCGAGCATCATCAGACCATGCCCGTGGCCATTAACCAGCCTCAGGGTATCCAGAATCTCGGTCACATTGGCTTCCTCTTCCACCTGCTCGTCAATAAACCACTTCAGAAAACTCTGCGTGGCATAATCCGACTCGGCAATAGCCACATCCATGATCTTGTTGATGCTGGCAGTCACAAACTGCTCATGCTCCAGCGACTTCTCAAAGACCGAAGTGACACTTTCAAAATCTGTCTCCATTTGGGCAATGGCCTTCAATACCACCTGGCTCCCCCTCTCATGGACATACTTGAAGAACTTGTTCCCGTGGGTCAGCTCCTCCTGATACTGAATATACATCCAGTTGGCAAACCCGGGAAATCCCTTCCCCTGAAACCATGCCGACATCGACAAATAAAGATATGCCGAGTAATATTCATTATTAATCTGCAGATTGATCGCTTTTAAAACTTTTTCCTTTAACATGACATTCTGTTTTTAAATTAATAGCCCAAAATTACAAAATCCTTTTCAGAATTAAAAGGATACCCAACTCTTATTTAACAATTATTTAGAATTATTCCTATTTATTAGCCATTCCCTTTAACCGGCCGATATCCGAAGCCTTCCGCCCGGTATTTTTTTCTTGTGTGAGGCCGAATAAGTGATGAAACGGCAATTTGTCGTAACTTTGAACGTTAGAATAGCGGTGTACCCCTGTCAGGGGATTTTCGCCCACACATAAATTTTAGAAATACGATGAAACGGAAGCTCTTTATTTTCAGGCTGGCCGCCATAATGGCCACAGTGATGCTGGGGGCCTGCGGTCTGTTCGATGGGGGGGAAACTCCCGAGCCGGAAGAGGAATACCTGGTAAGTTATTCCAGTGCGAATGCAGTCACCGTTCCGATCATAAAACCGGTATTTACGGCGCTGGAGGGACAGTTTCCCAATCTGGCCGGAATTTCCGAAAAGGTAAAATACGGGGTGACCGTTTACCGGGTAAGCTACAACACCACCTTCATGGGCACCAGGGTTCTGGCTTCCGGGTTGGTTTCCGTGCCCATGGGAACCGGCACTTTCCCGCTGCTGAGCTTTCAGAACGGCACCAACACCCTCGATTCCAGGGCCCCTTCGGTGAATCCCACCGATCAGCTTTTCTCCGTGATTGAGATGATCGCCTCCATGGGTTTTGTGGTCACTATTCCTGATTATCTGGGTTTCGGGGCCTCCTCGGGACTGTTCCACCCCTATCTCCACAAGGAGTCTACCATCACCTCAGTGACCGACCTTCACAGGGCGGCAGGGGAGTTGCTGAAAAAACTCGGAAAGAGTTCCATCACCAAAGATACTTACCTGATGGGCTATTCGCAGGGTGGGTGGGCCACCATGGCGCTGAAAAAGGAGATGGAGACTTCCCTGACCGGGGAATATACCCTGAAGGCCAGTTCCTGCGGTGCCGGGCCTTATGACCTGACGGCCGTCAGCAGCCATGTCCTCGCGCAGCAGACCTATCCCATGCCTTACTTCCTGGCTTACATGGTCAACTCTTACATCAAAACCAATGAGATTGCCCTCACCCCCGGTGACATCTTCAATGCCCCCTATTCCGGAGAGGATTACATCGCCAAACTTTTCGACGGAAGCCATGATGCCGAATACATCAACTCCAAACTCTCCCCCACGGTAAGTACCCTGTTCAACAAGGAGTTTCTCGACAACTTCGCCACCGGGGAAAAATATGCCGGGTTCCGTGCTGCCCTCAGCCGCAATTCTGTGGAAGCCTGGAAGACCACCACTCCCACGCTGATCATCCATGGCATCGGCGACACCTTTGTCCCCGTCACGGCCTCCACTGATATGATTGCTGATTTTAAGGCGGCACTGGTTCCTACCGACCTGATTACCGTTTCCATTCTCCCCGGGCTCGACCACCAGGATGCCATCATGCCCTGGGGAGTGGCTTCTCTGAAATGGCTCCTCGACAGGAGAGACGAATGAAATAATTAATCTTATCAGGTATGGGGGTTTGCCGTATTGCGGACCTTTCTCACCCTGTAGGGGGTCTTTTTCTGTGATTCATAGTAGGTCCTCATCTGCAGTTCTGCGACTATGCCGATGGTGATGAACTGAATTCCGGCCACCAGAAGCAGAATTCCCAGCAACAGCAATGGCTTGCCCCAGATGTCCTGCCCCATGATCTTCAGCACCAGCAGGTAAAAGTTGATCACGATACCGGCGGCCAGGGTGAAGAAACCGATCTGTCCGAAAAGGTGCAAGGGCCGTTGCATATATTTCTTAAAAAACCACATCAGCAACAGGTCGCTCATTACCCGTGATGAACGCGACAAACTGTAATTCGATTTTCCGAATTTCCGCGGCCTGTGGTTCACATCAGTCTGGGTAAAGCGTGTGGCCCCTTCAAAAGCCAGCAATACGGGAATGAAACGGTGAAGCTCGCCGTAGATGTGGATGCTTTTGATGATTTCCGCCGGGAATATCTTGAGGGTACACCCCAGGTCCTTCATTTTGGTACCGGTGGTCTGCCTGATGATGTAGTTGGCGATTTTTGAGGGCGTTCTGCGCAGAAAAACACCATCCTTCCTGTTAGCCCTGATCCCGGCCACCATATCCCACTCTCCTGTTTCGGCCATTCTGAGCATTCGGGGGATGTCGGCAGGGTCATTCTGGAGGTCCCCGTCAATCAGGCAGATATACTCTCCCGCAGCAGCATCGACACCTGCCTGCAAGGCACTGCTCTGCCCAAAATTACGCATCAGTTCCACGAGGACAAACCGCTTGTCGTCAATGGCCAGAACCTCCTTCCGGGTGCCATCGGTCGACCCGTCATCCACAAAAATCGCCTCAAAATCGATATCCTTCAGCGCATCCATGATCTGGCGGCTTAACGGGGCGATGTTGGACTCCTCATTGTAAACGCAGATCACCACAGACAATTTCTTCATATCCTGGGTTGTTTCCTGTGAGTATTTGATCGCAAAAATAACAGTAAATCAGAGAATACACAGGGGTCTGTGCATTATAACCCGTTGAATTTCCAGATGAAGGAGAGTCTGAAAGTCTGGTAATCCCAATGGCGCAGGCCATGGAGCCAGGCCACCTGTGCGGCAGTATACTGCCAGTCATGGCGGGCTTCCAGGGTGGCCACCACGGGTTTATCACGGAGGGTCATGTATCCCGAGTAACCTGAGATATTTCCTGAAAACTGCCAGCGTTCATTCCTGACTTCCGTCCCCACCCCATAGAGCAGGGCGTCATTCTGGGGAGTGCCCTCGTTATAGGTCTGCCAGCTGTAAAAACCCAGCATGGCAAAGGGCCGCATCTGCATCCTCCGGGAGAGGTCAAAGCTCCGGGAGAAACTAAGATCCAGGAAATAACCCGGGGTGTCGGTAAACCTGGCGGCATAGGCATGCCCCGAGGCGGTCTTGCAGGCCATTCTCAGCATGGTGTCAGGAAAACGACGCTCTTTGACAAGCTGCACCATGGCCGCAAAATAAAAATCCCCCTGGGTCATTCCTTTTCCATCCTCATCACGCGAGAAACTCGAATTTCTGAACGATTCTGAATAGTTATAATTTTCCAGGAGCACGCCAAAGGCCTCAATGGCGACTTTCCCGTCATAGAAGGGGACCCTCAGGTGAAATGAGAGGTCCTGGGTGGGATCCTCAGGGTGATAATGGCGCGACAAACTGGTCATGATCTCTCCTGATCCCGGAATGTAGCCCCTTGCCGCTTCGGGTACCGGCAGGGCATTGGGGCCCAGATAGCCCGGAGAGAGCTTCATCAGGTTCCGCCAACCCGGATCTCCCGGCTTCCAGTCATGGAGATCATTCCACCACTGCCAGTTGTTTTCCTGCGAAAACAAAAGGATGGGAAACAACAGAAAAATGGCCAACAGGAGTTTCTTCATCCAATTTACCTAAAGTTGTATTAAATCCCGTTGGACTTTCGCCACGGATTAAAGGTCCAGCTTCTTACGGATCTGCTGCGGAACAGCATCACGATGGACCATAATGCTCATCGTTTTGTATTTCACATATGCCTTTGAGGCGTAGAAAAACCCACCATACCGGTTATAATCGCCCCAGGAGTTCTTCACCTTATACCAGAGGTTGCCGGCCTGGTCGCGGGCAGTGCCGATAATATGCATGCCATGGTCATCGGTCGTCTGGTAGTTGTCAAATTCCACCTGTCTGAGTTCCTGGGTCACCTCCAGTTCGGGAACCGGCTCATTAAACCGGTAAAGCTCATCCTCCCTTTCCCTCTCTGAGAGTTTTTCCCAACGGAGGATTTCGGCGTTCGACATCTCTTCGGTTTTCTTCACCGGAACCAAGGCCAGCCCCTTGTTGCTGGTCAGAAATCCCTTTTCACTCACGTCGGCCGCCCAGGCCACGGTATAGCCCCTGCGCAGCGAAAATTCAACGATCTCTTCCAGTTCTTCCAGGGGGACATTGTACACCTCATCCCACGACCAGTTGTCGGGAACTTCAAGGATGAAACCGGTGTAGAACGGATGATGGGTATAGGAGGTAATCTCCACATAATCGTCCATATCCAGTCCCACGACCTCCCTTGCAAAACTCTGGGGCGTATAGCTTTTCCCCTGGTATTCAAATTTCTCAGGGAGCTTGCCCAGGTAAGTGTCTAGGATCCCCGTCATCCCCTCGTGCCACACCGGGGAAAGCTTCCGGTTGGGATTTTTGACAATGGCCCCGACATAGTCACGAAGCGTGTTGTCGAGCTCCCCGTGGACATGCTTCTCCTCCCCGTATTGCAGGCCGTTGTAGACCTCCTCGGGGACGATCCCCACCTTGCGGATGACATTCGAAGCATCGTGAAAGGCCCCTCCTGCCCCAAAATTGGTGTTCCCCTGCATCCTGACATACTTTTCAGCCTTGTGGGCATAGGTATGGTGCACTATGAACATTTCCGAAAGATCAGTCACCGGCTTCTTCATGCGCAACATTTCCGACTCAAAAAAGGAAAGCGCACTGAAAGACCAGCAGGTCCCCGTGCGATGCTGATTCTTTACCGGTGTCACGGGCAACACAATTTCATCGGTAAACCTGATTCCTTCAGGTTTCTCAGGGGTTTCCTGGGAGGTGCCCGTCAACGATGCGGCCAGCAGGAAAACGGAACAAAAGAGGGTAATTTTTCTGATCATACTGGGCTATTCTAATGAAACTTCAAAAATAGAAATTTTCAGACACGATAAAAATGATTATTAACAAGGTGTCGAACCGGACAAAGCGTTAAATAAAGTGAAGGAGCTCCGGCCTCAATGGAGCAAAATACTATTTTTGTGACATGGAAAAAAAGATACCGGTAAAAGTGATTCTGGTTCTGCTGTTGCAGTTACTGGTTACCGGCGTGTATGGTCAGCTCAACATCAACCACTACATGAGGGTGGGGCAGACAAGGATCTCCATAGGCAACTATGTCGGGGCCATCGAGTATTTCAACATTGTGATCAAATTCAAACCCCACATGCCGGAGCCCTACTTTTACAGGGGGGTAGCCAAACAGAAACTGGAGGACTTCCAGGGAGCCATCACCGACTTCGACATGGCCATCGGTATCAAGCCTTTTTTCCCTGATGCCTATGCCTATCGCGGGCTGACCTGGCATGAACTGAAGGAGTTCGACAAGGCCATTGCCGACTACAACAAGGCCCTGGAACTGGAACCGAAAAATGAAGGTCTATATATCAACAGGGGAATCGCCCGGATATCGCAGAAAGATATCGACGGAGCCATGGAAGACTACAGCAAAGCCCTGGAGATCAACCCATCGTCAACCATTGCCCTGATGAACCGCAGCAATGCCAAGATCATCAAGGGAGATACCCGTGGGGCTATCCAGGACCTCAACGAGGTGATTCTCATCAGGCCCCATTTTGCCGGGGCTTACCTTAACCGGGGACTGGCGCGGTTCGAGATGGACGATTTTGCCTCGGCACTCCGTGATTTCGACCAGTGCATCAAACTGGAACCCGACAATGCCCTGGCCTATAACAACCGGGGTATTATCAAACACAAGCTGGAAGACTACAACGGGGCAATCATGGATTATGATGTGGCCCTCAAACTAGACCCCGGCATGGCCAACGCCTACTTCAACAGGGCCATGGCCAGGGAAATCCTGCGCCGCCCGGGCTATGAAGGCGATTACCAGATTGCCGCTGACCTCAACCCCCGGTATGACCTGTCACGCTTTTCGGTTTCCGCAGACCAGGGGAACAGGCCCCCCTCAGGAACCCAACAACAGGCTGCCAACCCTGCAGGTCAACCCGGGAGTGGCCGGAACGCCGGCATAGACGACCCTCAAAGCGCCGAAAAAGCCAGGGAAGAAGAGATCCGCCGCAGAAGAAGACTCAACCTGATCGTCTCCGATACCAGAAACATCGGCCGTGAAACCCCCGAAATTACCGACGATCCTTTTGTTCAGAACCGCAATATCGCCATCGACCTTCAACCGCTCTTCATGATCTCGGCCTATGAACAAAACTCGGTCAACTACGAACGCCTCCAGTATTACAACCCCGACATCGAAGAACTCAACAGGGAAAACAACTACAATCCCATGCTGACCTTCACCAACAAAGAGACCGAAAGCTCCCTTTTCAGTAACTACATCCTCTTCTTCAACGAGAAAATCGGGGTGGCTGCCAATAGCCATAATTACCTTAACCGGGGGATTTTCCACTCTCTCACGGGCAATTACAACCAGTCGCTGGCCGACCTCAGCCAGGCCTTAGCCCTCGATTCCACAAATGCCCTGGCTTACATCTCCAGGGGAAACTGCCGCTTCAAAATGACAGAACATGTCGAAACAGTGATGCCTGAATTCCCGGAAACCCTCCCTGTTACCCCGGGCAGGGAAACCCTCAGACCCGACCCCGGCAGGCAAAGCCAGGTGACCATCACCGACTATGACCTGATCATGGAAGATTACAACAAAGCCCTGGAGCTCAGGCCCGACCTTTTCTTCGGATATTTCAACAGGGCGTTCATCCATTTCCGGCAGAAAAACTTCGACCTCGCCCTCAAAGACCTCGACAAAGCCATAGAACTGGAACCCGAATTTGCCGAGGCCTACTATAACCGCGGATTAACCAGGATCTTCCTCGATGATAACAAACAGGGAGCCGTGGACCTCTCCAAAGCCGGGGAACTCGGACTGGTGGAGGCCTACAGCATCATCAAGCGCTATTGTAACTTATAGAAACGATGACCAATGATTAAGATACTGAAACCCGTTGTGGCAGAGCCTGCGGGAAATCAGGTTCCAGCAGGCACTTCCGCTCTTTCCGGTTCCCCCGCCTTGCGGAAGAGCCTACGGGGGATGCCCATTCCGGGATCCGGCACTTTGACGCAGGGACCATACCGCCGGAAGCTTTCGCTCCCGGTTTTTTGGCTTATCATGGCCTTAACTGCCGGAATCACCACTTCAGCCCGGGAAAATACTACCGGCTCAAGCGAAAAAGGTTCCCCGGAACAGGGGAAAAAAGCCTACACGATATTCACCGGCAGCGGAAAAGAGATCTCCTATGAGAAGATGGTCAGGGAGATCTCCCGTGGCGACATCCTCCTCTTCGGAGAACTCCATAACAACCCCATTGCCCATTGGTTGCAATATGAGGTGACCGAATCACTGCACCGGAAAAGGGAACTGGTGCTGGGGGCCGAAATGGTGGAAGCCGACAACCAGGAACCCCTCAATGACTACCTCGGGGGGAGGATTACCGCTAAAGCCCTCGATACCCTGGCACGGTTATGGCCCAACCATAAAACCGATTACGCCCCGCTTGTCGATTTCGCCAGGGAGAATGGCCTCCGCTTTATCGCCACCAATATTCCACGGAGGTATGCCAACCTGGTCTTCAAAAAAGACTTCCCAGCCCTCGATTCCCTCACGGCCCAAGAAAAGGGGTGGATGGCTCCCCTTCCCATCGAGTACGACCCTGCGCTTCCCGGGTATGCCGCCATGACCGGCATGATGGGAAACCACACCTCGGAGACCCTTCCCAAAGCCCAGGCCATCAAAGATGCCACCATGGCCCACTTCATCACCGCCAACCATCCCGGGGGAAAGCTATTCATCCATTTTCACGGCACTTACCATTCCGACAACTATGAAGGAATCCTCTGGTACCTGAAACGTACACGTCCCCAACTCAGGGCGGTCACCATCGCCACCGTTTCCCAGGCCGATGCCCGGAAACTGGACAGGGAGAACCTCCGCAAAGCCGATTTCATCCTTTGTGTCGATGAGAATATGACTACGACCTACTGAATGCCAGCCAGCCTAAATTGCGAGATATGAGCAGTAACACGCCTCTGGCCGAGAGGATGCGCCCCCGCACCCTGGATGAGTTCCTGGGTCAGGAACATCTTGTGGGCCCCGACGCCATACTCCGCAGGATGGTCATCTCGGGGAACCTGGCATCCATCATCCTGTGGGGGCCCCCGGGTGTGGGCAAGACCACCCTGGCACGCATCATCGCCTCAACACTCGACCGCCCTTTCCATACCCTGAGCGCCATCAACTCAGGCGTCAAGGATATCAGGGAGGTGATCGACAAAGCCCGGAACCAGCAATTTTTCAACCGTCCCAACCCCATTCTCTTCATCGATGAGATCCACCGCTTCAGTAAATCACAGCAGGACTCCCTGCTGGGGGCCGTGGAATCGGGGACCATCACCCTCATTGGGGCTACCACGGAAAACCCCTCCTTTGAAGTCATCTCCCCGCTGCTGTCGCGCTGTCAGGTGTATGTCCTGAATCCCCTCGGAAGGGAAGAGCTGATACGCCTGGTCGCCACAGCCCTCGCCAAAGACCCGGAACTGAAGGAGAGAAAGGTCATCGTCGAGGAAGAGGAAGCCCTTCTCCGCTTTTCGGGAGGCGATGCCCGCAAGCTCCTCAACGTCCTGGAACTGGTGGTCACCGCAGAAGAAGCCGACCCCGTGGTCATCACCAATGAGAAGGTGCTTTACCTCCTCCAGAAGAACCTGGCCATGTACGACAAACAGGGAGAGCTCCACTACGACATCATCTCGGCATTCATCAAGAGCATGAGGGGCAGTGATCCCGATGCTGCGGTGTATTGGCTGGCCAGAATGATCGAAGGAGGCGAGGATGTCAAGTTTATTGCCCGCAGGATGGTCATCCTGGCTTCCGAAGATGTCGGACTGGCCAACCCCAATGCCCTATTGCTGGCCCAGAGCACCTTTAATGCCGTTCACACCATCGGCCATCCCGAAGCACGCATCCTCCTGGCGGAATGCGCCATTTACCTGGCGACCTCCCCAAAGAGCAACTCCGCCTATGCCGCCATCGATGCCGCACTGGAAACAGTACGTCAGACAGGAAACCTGCCAGTCCCCCTCCACCTCCGCAACGCCCCCACACGGCTGATGAAAGATCTCGGATACGGCAACGACTATAAATATGCCCACTCCTTCAGGGGGAACTTCGCCGAACAGGAGTTCCTGCCAGCAGAAATCAACAAAAAACGGTTTTACCAACCCGGAAGTAACCCGGCGGAAGCGAAAATCCTGGATCGGTTGATCCACTGGTGGGGAAAACGCTTCGGAAATTCTTAAGACCCCGCTTTCTTATAACAGCGTATTTTCTTAACTTGCTTTTTTTTTAATCAGCGTAATACCACCATCAATGATTCCACACCACTTTCTGGCCTTTGACCTTGGGGCATCCGGCGGAAGGGCCATCCTGGGCTCCCTGACGGGCGGAAATCTGACCCTCACCGAAGTCCACCGCTTCACCAACCAAATGATTCTTATCCATGGCCATTACTACTGGAACATCTTTTCCCTGTTCAGCGAACTGAAAACGGGACTGGCCAAATGTGTCAAAGAGATGCAGATACAGCCGGAATCCATCGGTATCGACACCTGGGGTGTCGACTATGCCCTGGTGACTGCCGACGGCCAACTGGCCGGGCTTCCCTTTGCCTATCGCGACAAACGTACCGACGAGAGCATGAAGCAGTTTTTTGAACTCCTCCCCATGAAGGAGACCTACCTCCTCTCGGGCATCCAGTTCATGCAATTCAACACCCTGTTCCAGCTCTTCTCGGCCACCCGTTCCGGCCTGGAAACCATGAAAATCGCCAGCTCCCTCCTCTTCACCCCCGATGTCCTGAATTTTCTCTTCACCGGAATCAGGAAAAATGAATACACCATCGCCAGCACCTCTCAGATGCTGAAGGCCGGAAAACCGGAATGGGAATATCGCTTGTTCGATGTGGCGGGAATTTCCCACGACCTGGTCGAAGAGATCATCCTTCCGGGGAGTGTTTTGGGGTCACTGCTTCCCGAGGTGTGCGCCGAAACGGGAAGCGGGGCGGTGCCCTGTATAGCCGTGGCCTCCCACGATACGGCCTCGGCCATCGCCGCCGTTCCCGCCGATGAAGGCACCTGGGCCTACATCAGCTCCGGAACATGGTCGCTCATGGGCATTGAATCTCCCCAGCCCCAGGTGTCGGAAGAATCCCTGGCCCGGAACTTCACCAACGAGGGCGGCGTCGACGGAACCACACGGTTTCTGAAAAATATCATGGGACTGTGGCTCATCCAGGAGTGCAAACGGCAATGGGAAGCTGAATCCCCTCTATCCTGGAGCGACATCGTGGAGCTGAGCCGCTCGGCCACCCCCTTTGTCAGCCTGGTAGACCCAGACGACCTCTCCTTCCTCAACCCCGGGGATATGCCCGCCGCCATCTGCGCATTTTGCGAAAAATCAGGCCAGCCGGTACCCTCCGGAAAAGCCGCCATCGCCCGTTGCGTCTACGAAAGCCTCGCCCTCAAATACAAATTCACCCTGGAACAGATCGAAAAAATGATCAAAAAACCAGTGGAGAAGATACACATCATCGGCGGCGGCGCCAACAACCGCTTCCTCTGCCAGCTGACGGCCAATGCTACCGGTCTGCCGGTTCTGGCCGGCCCCGTGGAAGCCACTGCTATCGGAAATATCCTCATGCAGGCCCGCGGACTCGGATATGTGGAGTCCCTCTCCGAAATGAGAAAAATCGTCTCCGACTCCTTCGGCGTGATCCAATACCTCCCCGTCAATAACCACCAATGGGAGGAAAGCTACCTCCGGTTCAAACTGATCCTGGAACTGAACAGTACCAAATAACCCCCTTCCAATGGTAAAATTGTTGGCCATCATCGGTTTCGGAGGGTTCATCGGGACCATCGCCAGGTTTCTCATTTCCAGATATTTTCAGCTCAACCTCCCCACCCTTTTCCCCTGGGGAACCTTCATCGTCAACCTGATGGGCTGTTTCCTGATAGGGATTATCTACGGAATTTCAGAAAAGGGAAATTTCCTCTCACCGGAAGTGCGGCTCTTCCTCACCGTAGGACTCTGCGGCGGGTTCACCACCTTCTCCACCTTCTCCAACGACGCCCTGATGCTCATGGAACAACAGGAGTGGCTGCGCTTTGCCCTATACTCCTCCCTCAGCTTTTTCCTGGGTATCATGGCCGTATTTGCCGGAAAACTGATCACCAATATCAACTGACCATGGATGCACCTTCTGACCACTACCTCCTTCGTATTTATATAGGCTCTTCCGACAAGGTAAACCAGCAACTGCTCTATGAATACCTGGTCTTCGAGGCCAAGAAACAGGGCATTGCCGGGGCTACCGTCATCAAGGGAATCCTCAGCTACGGCGCCAGCTCCGTGATCCATTCCTACAAATTCTGGGAAAACACCGACAAGGTTCCCGTCATCGTTGAGATCGTCGATGAAAAATCGCAGGTCGATGCTTTCCTGGCGACGGTGAAACCACTGCTCGAATCGATGCGCTACGGTTGTATGGTCACCCTCGACAAGATCACCGTGGTATTGTGCAAATCAGGAAACAAACGAAATATCTGAGTTATGGAAAAATACAAGGTTTCACGCAGGAATTTCCTCAAAACCACCGCCGCCACAACAGCAGCGGTATCGCTGATGCCCCTGGGGGGCTGTAACATCGAAAAGACCCCCACCCCCCTGAAACGCAAATTCGGGAAACACGATTTCATGGTGACCACCCTGGGACTGGGGGGACAGGCTTCGATCCAGTGGACGCCCGAAGGGGTCGATCCTGTAGCCATCATTCTCAAGGCCTTTGACCTGGGCATCAACTACTACGACACCTCCAACCTTTATGGCCCCAGCCAGGGTAACTTTAACAAAGCCTTCCGGAAGTTGCAGCTGATTCCCGGAGAAGAGGGTTATCGCGAGCAACTCCGCCGGAGCATCTGGCTCACCTCCAAAACATGCATGCGCTGGGGAAAACCGGGATGGGAACCCCGTGAAAACGTCAGCAACTGGTCAAACGGTGAAAATGTACAGTGCGCCGTGGATGACCTCCGGCGTTCCCTGACCCAGATCTTCGGCGACGGAGAAGGGAATTACCCCGAAGGCGCTTACCTCGACATGGTCCTGATTCACACCCTGCACAATAGTGCCGAGGTCGACGTTTTATACGAAGGCCTGGAGACCCCGCTTGACCCACAGGGAAATTTCGGAGCCCTGGTGGCCCTGAGGGATTTCCGCGATGGCACCAACCTCACGGGCATGAACCCCCGCAATGAAAAACTGATCCGTCATATTGGCTTCTCGGGGCATTACAATCCTCCCGCCATGATCGATATGATCCAACGCGATGAATGGGGAATCCTCGAAGGTCTGCTCATCGCCATCAATGCCAACGACCGGCTGATGTTCAACATGCAGCATAATGTCATCCCCGTGGCACAGGCCAAAGGAATGGGCATCATCGGCATGAAGGCCTTTGCCGATGCCGCCATGTACCACAAAAAACCGGAATGGTCCAACAAACCGGAACATGTGTACCTCAAAGTGGGGGACCCCGCCATCCCCAGCCGCCCCCTCATCGAATACTCCCTCACCACCCCGGGAGTCCATACCCTCATTACCGGCATAGGACACATCGACGAGGACCCCCTGAAATGCCAGCTGGTCCAGAATTTCTACGCCGCCCAGATCGCCCCCGACGGACTCACTTCTGCAGAGAGACAGAAAACAGAGCTTCTGGCTGCCGGCATAAAGGAGGGAAAAACCAACTATTTCCAAATGGAAAAATCAGGGCTCTCGGCCCCCCGGGATCTGAGAAAAACGGAGAAGGAGGGAAAACTACAGCTGACCTGGCAGACGGCCTACGCCGGTGACGACCCGGTAGTCAAATATGAAGTCCTGGCAGGAGGTGTGGTCATTGCCGAAATACCTCACCATCCCCAGGTTCTGAAAAAGGAACCCTTTGTTTGTGTGGCCAACCTGCCCCAAGGGCCCGTCGTGGTGGCCGCCATCGATGCCGCAGGGAACCGTGCCGAAGCCACCCTGGCCTGATACTGCCCCCACCAGGGGGGACTACTCCACATAAAGGACCAGTCCCTTGAGGTATTCCCCTTCGGGATGATAAATGCTTATGGGATGATCGGCAGGCTGGGTGAGCTGGTGGAGTATTCTGACCTGACGGCGGCTGATGGCCGCGGCACTGAAGACCGCCTCACGAAACCGGTCACGCGCCACGATCTGGGAACAGGAAAAAGTAAAGAGAATGCCCCCGGGCATAATGGTCTCCATGGCCCTGGCATTAATACGCTTATAGGCTTTCAGGGCCTGGGGCAGCGCTTCCTGATGTTTGGCAAAGGCCGGAGGATCGAGGATGATCAGGTCATAACGCCCGTCAATCCCATGCATGAACTCAAAAGCATCGGCAGTAAAGGCGCTGTGACGTTCGTCACCGGGAAAAGTGAGGCCTACGTTGACCAGGCTCATCTCCACGGCACTCCGCGAGGCATCGACCGAGTGTACCATCTCAGCTCCCCCCCGCATGGCATAGGCCGAAAATCCTCCGGTATAACTAAACATATTCAATACCTTGCGACCGGCACTGTATTGCTCCACCAACCGGCGATTCTCCCTCTGATCAATGAAAAACCCCGTTTTCTGGCCTGTTTCCCAATCGACGCGAAAACGAAGACCCAGTTCCGTCACCTCGTGGGGTACCGTGATCCCGCCCAGGAGATAACCATCATGGGGTTCCAGTCCGGCCTTAAAGGGTACGGTCTTCTCACTTTTATCATAAACGGCGGTGAGTTCCTTACCGAGCACTTCACCCAGGGCGCCGGCGATCTCGTGACGCACCAGAAACATGCCCGCACTATGGGCCTGGATGACCACCACCCCATTGTACATATCGGCAATCAGCCCCGGCATTCCGTCTCCTTCGCCATGCACCAGCCGGTACACATTATTCCCGGGTCGCCCGGCGATTCCCGTCTTCCGGCGTACTTCCAGGGCAGCGGCGATCTTATCACGCCACAGGGTAGCCCCGGGAGCCTTATCCTCAAAAGAGACAATCCTCACCGCTATGGAGCCCACCTGATAATGGCCCCACCCCAGGTGATCGCCGTTGCGTCCCACCACCCTGACCATCTCTCCCTCACGGAGGCCGGGAGGAAGCTTCGCGATGGCACCCGAGAACACCCACGGATGAAAACGGAGCAAGGACTGCTCCTTGCCGGCCTTCAGCTCAATGGTAGGATAAGGGCTGCTCATAACCTGATCTCCTGAAATTTCTCATAAATAAGAAGGGATGCCCAGGCATCAGTGGCCGCATAGGCCTGCTGCGGAGGTGCCAGCTGGTCAGCCTCCCAGTTGGAGAGCTGCTGCGATTTGGAAATCCTGAATCCCAAAAGAATGGCGCACAGCTTTTTCAGGCTGAAATCCTTTATTCCCACCGACTGGGCCCTATCCTGCAACTCGATGAACCCGGCAGGCCTGAAGGGCGTGATTTTCTGTAATCCCTTCAGGTCGTCGCGGATGGCCACCCCGGCTTTGAGAATCTTCGGGTCGGCCAGTAAACGGCATACCTCCCGGGGAAGCCCTGTTTTCTTCACCCTGAAAAGCCATGCCTTATCCCGGGTAGCCAGTTGCAACAACGCCACCTGATGGTTATCGCCCTTCCTGAAGGAGGGTTTCGTCTCTGTGTCAAATCCCAGCACCCCGGCCTGCGATAACGCATCAACAGCCTCGCGGACCATGGCCTGGGTCTCCACAATCGTGATTTCTCCCTGAAATTGCCGCAACGGCAACTCTCCCATTTCCTCCCGGGAAATGGAATCCCTGATATTTTCCAAAAACTCACTCATCGCCACCCTTAAAAAAACGGTCTACCCAGCCCGAAGAACCCGGCGGTCGGCCGGGATCCTCCTCAACCCGGTCCCCGGCCTCCAACTGGCCACTGAAGGTCAGCAGGTGCAGCGCCCTGAGGACACTCACCAGCCTATGACCCCAGAAATCGGCAAAATGGGTCCTGCATTCCGCCAGGGCGTCGTTCATCACCTCCTCATTACCAAAACTGTACGAAGTCAGAAAATCCTTCAGATCCTGATAAATATCCATCAGACTCTCGGAAATGGAAGCCGTCACCGCTTCACTGCCAAACTGAATCTCAGGGTCAAATACCTCGGGGTAATGATCATGCTCTCCCAGAATTTCCGCCCACTTCTGGAGGTAACGGTTATAATCGAGCTCCGTGACAAATTTCTCCAGAGGCTCGTCGGCCACAGGTTCTGCCACCGGAAGAAGGGAAGCCTTAAAATAGAGAAGTGGCAGCAGCTTCCGCGTCAAATCAACCAGTCCCGGTAAAGTATACTTCCCCGGATTCTCCACGACCTGGCATAATTCACTGGCCACCGCCACAAATTCCACGACATTCCTGCCATAAACCAGGGAATTTATCCCGTTGTTTTCCATATTTCTCAAATGATCCTGCAAAAATAAGAAAAACACTCACTTCCCACTGTTCCACTCCAGACGGTTATCAATCCTCCGCACAATTTTTTCATTGTCCATCAGCCACCTGAGGAGATTCCTGAACTTCTCGTTATCGGGGCCCAGCCTGAAGAGGAGTTCCTCGGGGGTCAGCGGTTCCAAGAGGCCTTCCCTGACGACCGCAACCAGGCGGTCAAATTCCAGCTTGCTCATTCCCAGCTGATTGCGTTCCAGACAAACATCACAGATGCCACAACGCTGGGAATCCGTTTCCCCGAAGTACTCCAGAAGGATCTGGCTTCTGCACTTCGTAGTGGATGAGGCATAATGGATGACGGCTTCTATGCGGTCGGTAAAGTCCTGCTTGCGGAGGTCGTAATTCTCACGCGAAAAAAAGAGTTTATCCTGTTCCGCCCTTTCGCGTGGAAAGAAGATATAGGGCGTCTTTTTCCGGGGAACATAGTCGATGATGCGGTTATTGTTGAGCTGCTTGAGGAAATTGCGGATCACTTCAGCAGTGGTGCTTGCCCTGGAGGCCAGCAGTTCCTCCTCGATAATCACGTAGCCGGTGAACAGGCCCGTGTAACTGCGGAGGAGAAGCTTGACGAAGCCGTCGTATTCCTCGTTGGCTATCTGAAAACGGTATAGGTCATCACGGCTGACGGTGAAGTAAACCCGAGAGGGGGAATCGACCTCTTCGGTGAACTCCATATAACCCTGTCGCTGAATGATTTTCAGGCTGTGGTAGACCTGGGCCACCTGAAAATGGTATTTTTCGGCAAAAAGTTCCATCGGGAATTCATACACCTGGTTCTTGCCGAAGCCCACAGCGACCTGGAGAAAGTTACACACCGCCTCATAGATCCTTCTGACATACTCCAGCGAGGGGAAGACCACCGAGAGATGTTTCTGCAGTTTGAGCCTGTCGGCAAGATTGTAGAGTAAAACAGCCACTGACTTTTTGCCGTCGCGGCCGGCACGCCCGGCCTCCTGGAAGTATGCCTCCAGGGAATCGGGGAGATCGGCGTGGATGACAAACCTGACATCGGGCTTGTCAATGCCCATCCCGAAGGCATTGGTGGCCACGATCACCCGGGTTTTGTTGCTGATCCATTCATCCTGGCGGCGGTGGCGCACTTCCCCGTTCAATCCGGCATGGTAATAATCGGCAGCAATTCCGTTTTTGCGCAGAAGCTCCGCAATCTCCCTGGTCCCCCGGCGATTTCTCACATAAACAATACCGCTCCCCCGGGCACGCTGCAAACTCTTCACCAAATACCCCATTTTATCCTCCTTCACCCTGACCATATAAGCCAGGTTGCTCCGGGTAAAGGAAGTGGACTTCACATTTTTCTCCCTGAAGAGAAGCTTTTCCTGGATATCATCAACCACCGCAGGAGTGGCTGTGGCCGTGAGCGCCAACACAGGAATCCCCGGTAACAGGGTACGCAGACTGGCAATTCTCAGATAGCTGGGCCTGAAGTCATAGCCCCATTGCGAAATGCAGTGGGCCTCATCGACCGTGATCAGGTTGATCCGCATATGCCTGAGCTTCTCCAGAAAAACCTCCGACTCCAGCCTCTCGGGGGAGACGTACAGGAACTTGTAATCCCCCCATACGGCATTGTCAAAAGTGGTGCGTATCTCCCCCGGGGTCATACCGCTGTGAAGACTCAGGGCCCTGATTCCGCGGTGACGGAGATTCTCCACCTGGTCCTTCATCAGGGCGATTAACGGGGTCACCACCAGGCACATTCCCTCCACCGACAGGGAATAGACCTGAAAAGTAACCGACTTGCCCCCTCCGGTGGGTAACAACCCCAAGGTATCCCTGCCTGCCGCCACCGATTCAATAATCTCCAGCTGCAATGGCCTGAAAGCAGGATACCCCCAGTGTTTCTGCAATATTTGATGAAAATCACTCACCCTTATGCAAATTAACGAAACCCCTTTTTCTTTAACAATTTTTAAAGCCAAAAACCACAGCCCGCCAAAATAAAACCACGGGAATACGTTAAAATTTGTAGTTTTGCGCATTAATAAAAATTTAAATAACAGACCGATGTCGTTTCTTTCGGAAAAAGTGATTTCAGAAGGTCTCACCTTCGACGATGTTCTCCTGATTCCGGCCTGGTCGGAGGTATTACCCCGCGAAGTGGACCTCAGGACACAATTCACCCGCAATATCATGCTGAACACCCCGGTGATCTCGGCTGCCATGGATACCGTCACAGAATATAAACTGGCCATTGCCATTGCCCGCGAAGGGGGTATCGGGGTGATCCACAAGAACATGGATATTGAGGAGCAGGCCCGTCAGGTGGTCAGCGTCAAACGTGCCGAGAACGGAATGATCTTCGACCCTGTCACCATCGACAAGGGAAAAAAGGTAGCCGACGCCCTGGAGCTGATGGCCACCTTCAAGATAGGAGGCATTCCCGTGATCGATGGCCAGGGATACCTGGTGGGCATCGTCACCAACCGCGACCTCCGCTTCGAGAAGAACATGGAAAGGCCCATCACTGAGGTGATGACCAGCCATAACCTGATTACCACCTCGGAATCCACCAACCTGGAAAAAGCCTCCGAGATCCTGCAGAGTTATAAAATTGAGAAACTCCCGGTAATTGACCGCGATGGCAAACTCATAGGGCTGGTGACCTACAAGGACATCACCCTGGCCAAGGACAAGCCTATGTCATGCAAAGACGGCAAAGGAAGGCTCAGGGTGGCGGCTGCCGTGGGAGTCTCGGGTGACAGCATGGAACGCATCGCAGCCCTTGTAAAAGCCCAGGTAGACGCCATCGTCATTGATACGGCCCACGGCCATACCCGGGGGGTCCTGGAGATGCTCCGCAGGGTCAGAAAAGCCTATCCCGACCTGGAAATCGTGGCCGGAAACATTGCCACCGCAGAGGCCGGCGCCGACCTGGTAAAAGCCGGCGCCGACGCCGTAAAGGTGGGAATAGGCCCCGGATCAATATGCACCACCCGGGTCATCGCAGGCGTGGGAATGCCCCAGCTCTCCGCCATCTATAACGTCGCCAAAGCCATCAAAGGCTCCGGAGTCCCCATTATCGCCGACGGAGGGATCCGTTACTCGGGCGATATCGTCAAAGCTCTCGCTGCCGGAGCCCACTCCATTATGGCCGGGGGCCTCTTCGCCGGCGTCGAGGAATCACCGGGTGAAACCATCCTCTACCAGGGCCGGAAATTCAAGGCATACCGCGGCATGGGCTCCATAGAAGCCATGCAGAAAGGCTCCAAAGACCGCTACTTCCAGGACATGGAAGAGGATATCAAAAAACTGGTGCCCGAGGGTATCGCCGCCCGGGTCCCCTTCAAAGGAACCCTCGAAGAAGTGCTCTACCAGATGATGGGGGGCCTGAGAGCCGGTATGGGATACTGCGGCGCCAAAAACATAGAAAGGCTCCAGGAAGCCAAATTCACCCGCATCTCCAATGCCGGAATACAGGAAAGCCACCCCCACGATGTCGCCATCACCCGGGAGGCCCCGAACTACAGCAGCAGACAGTCCTGACCTCTGCAACAACAGGAAATTATCACTGCCTATATGTCATCAGAGTCCAACCCAAATTTCAAGATCGTCGCACGTATGAGAAAATCCGTGAACCTCGGAAGGGTACTGACCACCCTGGTACTGACCACTCTGGTACTGACCGCCCCCGCACAAAACAGGAAAGATGTTCTGGTCACCATCGGAAAAAATGCCGTGACCCTCGATGAATTCACCCGCATTTACGAAAGAAACAACTCCAATATCCAGGATCCCGAAAACCGGAAAACCGCAGCCGAATACCTGGAACTCTTCATCAATTTCAAACTGAAGGTCCTCGAAGCCGTCAACCTGGGCATGGACACCGCCCGGGCTTTTACCACCGAACTCGAGGGTTACCGCAATGAACTCTCCACACCTTACATGACCAACATCACCTACAACGACAAACTGGTGGAAGATACCTATCAGCGGACACTGAAAGAAATCAACGCCAGCCATATCATGGTGGAACTCGCCGCCAATGCGCCTGCTGAAGATACCCTGAAGGCCTGGCAGAAAATCATGGAGATCAGGAAAGAGATCCTGAATGGCCTTGACTTCAGTGAAGCCGCCGCCAGGTACTCCCAGGATCCCACAGCCCCCACCAACAAAGGGGAACTGGGATGGTTCACGGTTTTCCAGATGGTCTATCCTTTCGAACAGGCGGCATACTCCACCCCCGTGGGAGAGATCTCACAGCCCGTACGCACCCGCTTCGGATACCACATCGTCAGGGTGAACGGCCAGCGCGATGCCGAAGGGGAAATCCGCGTGGCCCACATCATGAAGGTTTACCCGCAGAACGCCACCCCCGAACAGAAAGAGACAGCCCGTCAGGCTGCCGACAGCCTCTACCTCATGCTTGAAAAGGGCGCCAACTTTGAACGACTCGCCAGGGAATCATCCGACGACCAGCGCAGCGCCAACAATAACGGAGAAATGCCCTGGTTCTCACGCAGCCACATGGTCCCCGAATTCTCCAACCCCGCCTTCGCCCTCCAAAAAGACGGCGACATCTCACGCCCTGTAGATTCGGGCTTCGGTTTTCACATTATCAAACGACTGGAATACAGACCCGTACCTACCTTCGACCTGGTCAAAAGAGAGTTGGAAGAAAGAATCAAAAGAGACGGGGAACGCAGCCAGGTGAGCAGGGAAGCCTTCGTGGCCGATCTCCAAAAAGAATATGGCTTCTCCCGTAACCAGAAAGCAGTCGATGAACTCCTGACCCTGACCGCCCGGTGGATGGACGGCGACACCCTGGCCATCCCTGATCCCCTCCCCCTTCAGGAAGAGATCTTCACCTTTGCCGGCCGGAAAATCACCCCCCGCGAATGGGCCCTTCACCTCAGGGACCTCCCCACACAGCAACATACCAAAGACCCCCTTATCCTCAAAAGGTATTACCACGCCTGGGAAGATGAAACCCTCCTGAAATATGAAGAAAGCCGCCTTGAGGAGAAATACCCTGAATTCCGCTCCCTTCTCCAGGAATACCACGATGGCATCCTCCTCTTTAATATCTCTGAAAAGATGATCTGGCAAAAAGCCGCTGCCGACTCTTCCGGACTGGCAGCCTTTTACCAGACCAACAAGGAGAAGTACCTCTGGCCCGAAAGATACCGGGGTAGCGTGGTGCGCTGCGCCACCGCCGCCATCAGGGAAAATGCCGAGAAATACCTGGAATCGGGAGTCACCGCCAGCGAAATCCCCGACCTGCTCAACCTCCCCGAAGGCAGCATCTCCATCAGTGAGGGAACCTGGCAGCAGGGTGAAAATCCCATCGTCGACTACTATATCTGGAACGGCCCGCAACCCGAAAACTGGGACGACCAGAAAGGATTCATCCATGGCGGGAAAATCGCCCCTGAACCCCGGGAACTCGACGAATCACGAGGATACCATATCTCCGACTACCAGCAGTACCTCGAAGAAGAATGGATCGGGGAACTGAGGAAAAAATATCCGGTTAAGGTAAACCGGAAGTTACTCAAAAAGATGACTGATGGTTAGACTCCCGCTTCCATATCTGTTGGCCGGGATACTGTTCCTGATGATCTCCTGCCAGATACCCCGGGACCGTGATAGTACAGCCCTGGCGAAAGCCGGCGATGAGACCCTTTACCTGGAGGAACTGCAAAGTGTCCTTCCCGACGGCATCAGCAGAGAAGACAGCATTCTCCTGGCAGAAGACTACATCAAGAAATGGATCATCTCTGCCCTCATGGTCAGAAAAGCAGAGGAGAACCTCACCCCACCACAGCGCGACGTGGACCGCGAAATGGAAGAATACCGCAATTCCCTCATTATCTACAGATATAAAAAAGCCCTGATGGACGAAAAACTCGACACAGTGGTCACTGATGGCGAGATTGCGGCTTTTTACGAAAATAACAAGACCAGCTTCACCCTCTCCAACCCCCTCATGAAGGCGGTCTTTATAAAAATTCCCCTCGAAGGGTCACAACCCGAAAAAGCAAAAGCCTACTGCGGCAGCAGCACCCCCGGGGAAATCCAGGAACTTCAGGAATACTGCCTGCGTAATGCCGAAACCTATCACCTCTATATCGACAGCTGGGTCGACAGCCGGCAAATCCTCAGGGAACTGCCCGACTATACCAGCGACAAGGAATACTCCCTTGAGGGAGGTTCTGTCTTCGAAATGCGCGACAGTAGCTACTACTACCTGATCTGCGTCATGGGATTCAGGAATAAGGGAGAAGCCGCCCCCATCGAATATATCCGCAACAACATCCGCGACCTGATCATCAACAGCAGAAAAACCGGTTTTCTGAAAAAACTGGAAGAAGACATTTATACCGAAGGAGTTAACAACAAAAAATTCAGAATATATGAACCAGAAAATAAATAAAACGGTTTACAGGATCATGATAACGGCGTTCCTCATGACGGGTATCCTCCCAGGAATTGAGGTCAAGGCCCAGGACAGGGTGATTGACCAGATCACTGCCGTTGTGGGAAACAACATCATCCTTAAATCGGAAATCGAGGAGATGTTCATACAGCAACAGGCTCAGGGCATCACCTCCGATGGTGATATGAAGTGCGAAATCCTTGAGAATTTCCTCATCGACCGGCTGCTGGTGGCAGAAGCCCTCCTGGATACCGACATCGTGGTCACCGACAACCAGATCAACCAGAACCTTGACGCCATGATCCAACGATATGTCAGCTACCTGGGATCTGAAAAAGAGGTGGAGAATCATTTCAAGAAACCGATTCCCCTTTTGAAGGCCGACATGCAGGAAGTCATCAAAAACCAGCTTCTCAGCGGCCAGATGCAGGATAAAATCATCAAGGACGTCACGGTAACCCCGTCGGAAGTGCGCTACTATTACCGCAACCTGAAGGAAGAGGAGATACCGGTCATTCCGGTGCAATACGAATACAGGCAAATCACCCTGATTCCGGAGATCGACCTGGAAGAAGAGAACAGGGTAAAGGCCCAGCTCCGCGATTTGAAAAAGAGGATCGAGGAGGGTTCCAATTTTGCCACCATGGCCGTCCTTTATTCCGAGGCTCCCGAATCACGCATGGGTGGGGAAATCGGTTACCTGGGGCGTGCCCAGCTGGACCCCGGCTATGCGGCGACCGCCTTCAACCTCAAGGACGACAGAATTTCCAACGTGGTCAAGAGCGACTTTGGCTACCATATCATCCAGCTCATTGACCGCAAAGGAGAGAAAATCAACACCCGGCATATCCTGATGCGCCCTAAGATCACCGCAGAAGCCCTGGAAAAGACCTCGGCCCGCCTCGACAGCCTCGCCGACATGATCCGAAAAGAAAAAATCCCCTTCGAGAGTGCTGCCATGATGGTATCACAGGATAAAAATACCCGCAACAACGGCGGACTGATGATCAACCCGGAAACCCTCTCTTCGCGATTCAGCGTCGAAGAACTCGACCCCGACATCAGCAAAATAATCACGGGAATGAACATCAACGAAATCTCCCTGCCGTTCAAAACCATCGACGAAAATTCCCGCCAAACCGTTTATAAGATCATCAAACTGATCAACAAAACAGAGGGGCACCGCGCCAACCTGCAAAACGACTATCAGCAAATGGCGGGACTCTACCTGGCGAAGAAAAAGCAGGAAGTACTCGAAAAGTGGATCTCCTCGCAACAGGAAAAAACTTATATCCGCATTGACCCCACCTATGCCAACTGCAACTTCCAGTTTAAAAACTGGATCAAATAATACCATAATCCTTTAACCATGATCATACCATCCTGCACCATGCAGGACAAACTATACATCCCATGAATTACCGCAACGATGTGGAAGCGCTCGATGCGCTGCATGCCAAATACCGGGAGCTCCACGGAGAGATCTCACGGGTGATCTACGGCCAGGATGAGGTGGTCACCCAGGTGCTGAACACTCTTTTCAGCAGGGGGCACTGCCTTCTGATCGGGGTGCCCGGACTGGCGAAGACGCTGTTGGTGGTGACCATCGCCAAAGTACTGGGGCTGAAATACAACCGTATCCAGTTCACCCCTGACCTGATGCCCTCCGACATCATCGGCACCGAAATCCTCGATAAGGAACGGCAATTCCGGTTTGTGCCGGGGCCTGTCTTTGCCAATGTGATCCTGGCCGACGAAATCAACCGCACTCCCCCCAAAACCCAGTCGGCACTCCTCGAAGCCATGCAGGAGAGGGCGGTTACCGCCGCCGGCCATCATTACGAACTGGAACAACCCTTTTTCGTCCTGGCCACCCAAAACCCCATTGAGCAGGAGGGCACCTACCCCCTTCCTGAGGCTCAGCTTGACAGGTTCATGTTTTCCATTTGGCTCGATTATCCCCGCTTCGCCGATGAACTCACCATCGTGAAGAATACCACCTCCACCTGGCAGGTGGAGCTGCAACCGGTGATCAGCGGTGCCGAGATCCAGTTTTTCCAGGATCTCATCAGAAAGGTCCCCATTAACGACAGCGTCATCAGCTATGCCGTGAAAATAGCGGCCAAATCACGCCCCAACACCGAACATGCCGCTCCCATAGCCAACCAGTACCTGAAGTGGGGCGCCGGCCCCCGGGCGTCCCAGTATCTGGTCCTGGGAGCCAAAACCCATGCCGTGCTCCACGGGAAATACGCCCCCGACATCGAAGACGTACAAGCCGTAGCCCCATCGATACTCCGTCACAGAATCATCAAAAACTATAAGGCGGAAGCCGAAAATATTTCCGTCGACGACATCATCGCCGGACTTTTATAAATGGAACGGTACCGGTACCATATGATTCACACGATCAAGGGCAGGATCCTTCCCCTTGTCGCCGCCGCGTTGGTAACCCTCACCACCATGGGCCAGCAGCCTGTCAGAAAGGTGCCGCCACCCGTGACCCCTCCCGGTTTTCCCGCTAATGCCCCACAAGACCCCGAAAAAAAGAGAATTGAGATCTTACAGGCCGATTTCCTCGAATATAACGAGGCCATTATCGCCAATGCCCAGCGGCTTGTCGGCAATGTCATCATCAGCCATAACGATGTCCTCATGTGGTGCGACAGCGCCTACGCGTACAGTGGTACCAACCGGGTCGACGCCTTCGGAAATGTCCATATCAACCAGGGAGATACCGCCCACCTATACGCCGACATGATCTACTACGACGGTGACCTCAGCTTCGCCAGGGCCATTAAAAATGTCAGACTCATCAACAAAACCACCACCCTCTCCTCCGATACCGTCGACTATGACCTCATTCCCAATGTGGGATATTACGACGACAACGGAAAAATCGTCGACAGCACCAATGTGCTCACCAGCCGCATCGCCCGCTACTTCGTCGACGAGGATATCGTTTTCTTTTATCAGAATGTGGTGGGCTATAACGAGAAATACCGCCTCGAAAGCGACACCGTAAAATACAATACGGCCACTGGAATTTTCTATATCCAGGGGCCTACCACCATCCGCGATTCCGCAAACACCATATATGCCGAAGACGGCTGGTATGACTCACGCACCGGGGAAGCCCAGCTCCTGAAGAATCCTCTGGTATACAATGAAAAACAGCGGATGACAGGTGACGTGATCGACTACGACCGCAGTAAAGGGTACGGAAAGGCCAGGGGAATGATCGAGATCATCGATATCGACAACAACGTGATCGTCAGGGGCCGGAATGCCTGGTTCGATGAAGTCTCAGAAACGGCCTTTATCACCGATTCAGCGCTCTTTATCATGGTCAGCGAAGGAGACTCCCTCTTTCTTCATGCCGACACCCTGAAAACCGTGGCCGACACGATTCCCGACGAGAAAATCATCCTGGCTTTCAACGGCGTCAGGTTCTACCGCCACGATCTCCAGGGAAAATGCGACTCCCTGGTGTACTTCACCCGCGACTCCACCATCGAGATGCACAGGGAACCGGTCCTTTGGTCGGAAATCCACCAGATGAGTGCCGACTATATCGAAATGATCTCCAACGCCCCTGCTCCCGATGAAGTGCACCTGCAGAACAACTCATTTATCATCTCGCGCCAGGACTCGGTAATGTTCGACCAGGTCAAGGGGAAAACCATGACCGGACTAATCGTGGAGAATCAACTCGACCGCATTTTGGTCGATGGTAACGGACAAACCATATACTATGCCCGGGACAAGGGCAACCTGATCGGTCTCAACAGGGCCGAAAGCAGCAAACTGGCCATTCAGTTCAAGGATGGCAAAGCCCACAGGATCGCCTTCCTGGGGAATCCTGAGGGACGCCTGACCCCCATTCCGCAGCTGAGCAACGAAGATCGCCGCCTGGCGGGCTTCGACTGGAAAGAGAGCATCAGACCCCTTTCCATGGAAGATATCTTCCGCAAAACGGCCCCTCCGGCCACCGTACGGCCTGTGGAAAAATCCCCCGAAGCCGCCCCCTCAACCTTCAAGAAAAACTCCCCCGGCGAGGGTCCCCAAAATCTTCAGGGAGAGACTCCTGCAGAGACTCCTGCAGAGACCCCTGAGAACCCACGGCAATAACCCCAACTGTGACCCCCTCACCCGGTCAGCTTCAGATAATAACCGGGAAAGACAACCACGAGGAAAAAATCAGGCATAACGGCACCAAAAGGGGTTATCCTGAAAGGAAGGACCGTGAATTCAGGTATTGACGACCTTGCGGCCAAAAGGGGTAATGGCCAGTGACATCAGCTTGAAATGCTGCCTGCCAAAGGGAATCCCCACAATGGTGATCACCAGCAACAACCCGAAAAGCAAATGGATCAGCACAATCCAGAAACCCGCCACGATCAGCCACAGAAGATTCATAACGGTGGAAAGACACCCCGGGGCCCACTCTTTCAGCTCATAGCTTTTGTTGAAGGGCCAGAGGGTCACCTCGGCCAGTTTAAAAACCTGCAGGCCGAAGGGAATCCCCACGATGGTGAGACACAGAAGCGCCCCGCCGATGATGTACCCCAAAAAAGCCTCGAGTCCGCCAAACAGCAGCCAAAGAATATTTCCCAGTAAACGCATGCTCTTTTTAATGATTGGTATAAGCCCCGGTCCCGGCATTACACTTCCGGCCGGAAAAGATGAACGTCAGTCTTACTATACCTTCTCGAGTTTCCATTTCCCTTTCCGGAAGTACCACCAGGCGGCAATGGCGACCAGTGATTCAGCGATGACAATGGACATGCAGGTTCCTGAAAGCCCCAGGCCCAGGGTAAAGGAGAAAAGCCAGGCCAGGGGAATTTCGATGAGCCAGAACCCAAAGAAAAAGATAATGGTGGGGGTCACGGTATCGCCGCTGCCGTTGAAGGCCTGGATCATCACCATGCTCAACCCGTAGAAAAGGAAACCCAGGCTGATGATCCTCAGGGCGTTGGTTCCTTCGGAAATCACTCCGGGATCGCTGCTGAAAAACCGGATGAAGGGTTCGGGGAAGAGTGCCAGTCCCAGGCCTATCAACCCCATCAGGGCCATATTGACATAACTGATGATCCACACCGACCGCTCGGCCCTTGAAGGCTGTCCGGCACCCAGGTTCTGACCCACCAGGGTGGCCGCGGCATTGCTGATTCCGGAAGCAGGCAACAAGGCAAACAGGATAATCCTCAGGGCTATGGTATATCCGGCAACGGCCAGGGAGCCATAGACGGCAATGATGCGGACCAGAAAGATCCATGATGAGGTGGCGATCAGGTTCTGGAAGATGCCCCCCAGGGAGATTTTCATCAGTTCTCCCATGACCCGGGGTCTGATCCTGAAATCAGGAAGTTTCACGGATATGCGGTGATGGCCGCCGAAAAGCAGGTACAACTGGTAAAGAACGGCAATTCCCCGGCCTGTGGCCGTAGCAATGGCCGCCCCACGGATCCCCATCGCCGGAACCGGACCCCACCCAAAAATAAAAAGCGGATCAAGGAGGATATTGATCAGGTTGGCCACCACGATCACCCGCAGCGAGATGGCAGCATCCCCGGAACTGCGGAAAACGGCATTGATGATAAACAGAAGCATCACAATACCATTGGTGCCAAAGATGATGGCGGGATAGGTGCTGAACTCTTCGGCCATTTCCCGGGAAGAACCCATCAGGAGAAGAAATTCCCGGGACAGGAAAATCCCCGGCAGCGATATCAGCAGCGATATCACCAGGGCCAGCAGGATGGCCTGAACGGCTGCCGACCCGGCACCACGGCTGTTCTTCTCCCCTATCCGCCGGGCGACCAGCGCCGTGGTGGCCACCCCCAATCCCGAAGCTATCGAATAAACAATCGTCATCACCGACTCGGTGAGCCCTACCGTGGCAATGGCATCGGCTCCCAGCCGCGACACAAAATAGATGTCGGCAATAGCAAACAACGATTCCATGACCATTTCCAGCACCATGGGCACCGATAAAATAAAAATGGCCTTGCCGACACTGCTCTCGGTGAAATCACGCTCCGTGCCGGCTATCGCTTCCCTGATATCCTGCCACCAGGAAGCGTAATCCGCATTTCTGATCCCGGCAATAACTTCCTTCCCTTTTACTGACATCTAAAAAAGGTTTGACCTGGTCATGTTCCTCAGGAGAGATCCACGGTATCGTATACCACCACCTTTTCCCAGAGGTGGCTGTTTTCCTCCACGAATGCCAGATGCAGCGGGTCAACCTGATAACTCTGCTGTTCCTCCCCGGAATTGAAAAAGAGCAGCAACGAGTAGTCCCATGAGTGATCGACCACTGTGCGCTTTTCCGTGGGTGCGGGCTTTCCCAGATGACTGAGCCTGATGGTCTTCACTTCCAGCAGTTTCGTGAGGGCAGCCTCAAATTTCTCCCTTACCCGGGGATCACCGGGCTCCTTTAACCAGAAAAATACGTGGTGGACCAGGGTTCCCGTCAGGGCTACCTGCCCGGTGGCGGCGCTTCCAGCCAGGGGAAGCAGGGCAGCAGCGGCAGCGCCGGCGGCCATCTTCCGCAAAAAAACACGTCTTTGATTCATCCTGTTTTCCATTATTCAGTTCAGTGATTTCGAAGACACCCTTGCCGGAGCGCCTTCAGGTTGGTAAGAAGCTACTGCCGGTCATGCTGACCGGGAAAGGAAAGGATCGTATTCCGTATCAGGGTCAGTCTTTCGAGGAGCCCTTCCAGCAAATCGAGAGAAAGCATATTGGCGCCGTCGGACCTGGCGGTTGCCGGGTCGGGGTGAGTCTCAATGAAGATGCCATCGACACCTACGGCAACACCGGCCCTGGCGATGGTCTCTATCAGCCGGGGTTTTCCCCCCGTCACGCCCCCCGCCTGGTTGGGTTGCTGCAGGGAATGGGTGATATCCAGGATGACCGGGCATCCCAGGGCTTGCATCTCCGGGATTCCCCGGTAGTCAACCACCAGATCCTGATAGCCGAACATAACCCCCCTCTCGGTAAGAAGAATACGCGCATTCCCGCTGTCGCGCACCTTGCCCACGGCATACTGCATGGCCTGGGGAGAGAGAAACTGCCCCTTCTTGATATTCACTACCCTGCCGGTGACCGCCGCAGCTACCAGCAGATCAGTCTGCCGGCATAAAAAGGCAGGAATCTGCAGCACATCGACATATTCCGCAGCCATGGCCGCCTCCCCGGCGGCATGAATATCGGTCACCACAGGAACACTATATTTCTCACCCACTTTCTGCAAAATCTTCAGTGCCTTCTCATCCCCGATCCCTGAGAAGGAGTCAAGACGCGACCGGTTGGCCTTGCGGTATGACCCCTTGAAAATCCACGGAATCTGAAGCCTGTCGGTAATCTCGGCAATCCTTCCGGCAATATCCATGGCCATCCCCTCATCTTCAACGGCACAGGGCCCGGCCATTAAAAGAAAATTGCCCGACCCTGCGAATTTCAGCTTTTCAATGTGCGGTATCATCCCTATTTCCTATTTTTTCGGGAAAGATATTAAAAAGAACCATTCCCAATGTTAAAACATACTCCTTCACTATCAGTAATTAATGCAAAAGAAAAAGAGGTCTCGTTTCGTTTTGTAATTTTGCACCCCAATTCAATAAAAAATGGAAGAGATCAGAAACGTAGCCGTCATCGCCCATGTGGACCACGGCAAAACGACACTCGTTGACCGCATCCTTTACCAGGTGAAGCTATTCCGTGACAACCAGGAAATCAGGGATCTGATCCTCGACAGCAATGACCTGGAGCGCGAACGGGGCATCACCATACTTTCGAAGAATGTTTCAGTACGCTATAAAAATGTAAAGATCAACGTCATTGACACTCCCGGCCACTCCGATTTCGGAGGAGAGGTAGAGCGGGTTCTGAACATGGCCGACGGGGTTCTTCTCATCGTTGATGCCTTCGAAGGGCCGATGCCGCAAACCCGTTTTGTTCTGCAGAAAGCCCTTGAGCTGGGTCTGAAACCCTTGGTGGTGATCAATAAGGTGGACAAACCCAATTGCAATCCCGAAGAGACTCACGAGAAGGTTTTCGACCTCATGTACAGCCTCGACGCCACCGAAGACCAGCTCGATTTTCCCACGGTTTACGGGTCGTCGAAACTGGGATGGATGGGCCCCGACTGGAAAACCCCCGAGGAGGATATCAGCTATCTTCTCGACACCATCATCCGGCACATCCCTCCTGCTAAATTCACGGAAGGGACCCTTCAGATGAGAATCACCTCCCTCGATTACTCCTCCTATGTGGGGCGTATCGCCGTGGGAAAGGTGAGCCGGGGAGCCCTGATTCCGGGGAGCCAGGTGACTCTGGTCAAACGTGACGGCTCCATGGTGAAAAACACCGCCAAAGAGGTTTATCTCTTCGAAGGCCTCGGAAAGGAAAAAACAAAAAAACCGGTACTTGCGGGAGAGATCTGCGCAGTCTTCGGTCTGGAGAGTTTTGAGATCGGCGACACCATTGCCGACCTGACGGAACCCGAAGGCCTTTCTCCCATCAGGGTTGATGAACCCACCATGAGCATGGTCTTTGCCGCCAACAACTCCCCCTTCTTCGGCAGGGAAGGAATGTTTGTCACCTCACGGCAGCTGCGCGACCGCCTCTATAAGGAAACCGAAAAAAACCTGGCCCTCAGGGTCGAAGATACCGCCTCTGCCGACACCTTCATGGTTTTCGGCAGGGGAATCCTCCACCTCTCGATCCTCATCGAGACCATGCGGCGCGAAGGCTATGAAATGCAGGTGGGACAGCCCCGCGTCATCGTCCGCGATATCGACGGGGTCAAATATGAACCCATGGAGGCGATGACCGTTCAGGTCCCCGAAGAATTCGCAGGTAAGGTGATCGAACTGGTCTCCCAGCGCAAGGCCGAAATGACCCTCTTCGAAGTCAAAAACGAAAGAGCCCATCTTGAATTCACCATTCCCTCACGGGGAATCATCGGCCTGCGTAACCAAATGCTCACAGCCACAGAAGGGGAGGCCATCATGGCCCACCGTTTCCTGGACTACGAACCCTGGAAAGGAGAAATCGGCATCCGCCGGAACGGGTCCCTCATCGCCCTGGAAACAGGAACCGCCATCGCTTACTCCATCAACAAACTGCAGGACCGCGGCAGATTTTTCGTCTTCCCCGGTGAAGAGGTGTATGCCGGACAGGTCATCGGTGAAAACACGCGGCTCGATGACATCACCGTCAACGTCACCACCACCAAGAAACTGACCAACATGAGGGCTTCCGGATCCGACGACAAAGCCATCCTCACTCCCCCGATCCGCTTTTCTCTGGAAGAAGCCATGGAATACCTCGCCGGCGACGAATATATCGAAGTCACCCCCAAGTCTATGCGGCTCCGTAAAATCCTGCTCGACGAAAACGACAGGAAAAGAGCCAAAAAGGCAGAAACAGGGAACTGACCCTTTCCTGCTTTCTTACTCCTCACGGAAGCCCCGGCCAGCAATTTCACTGTGCCGGAGGTATTTCTCTTCACCTCTTTCCACGCTCCCGCGAGCGTGTCAGGACCCCTTTACGGAGGTGACCGTATTTCTGTCAGTAGGTGTAGCTCACAAAGGCAAACTTACGGGAATCAGGACTCCACGACGGAACATTCAGGGTTCCCTGTCCGCCGTACAGAAAAACCAGCGTGCGCACCACTCCCCCATTCACGGGCTTGACACGCAGCATCACCCTCTGGTTACGCGGATGGGATCCTGCCGCCACATCGGGAAGGTAAGAGATGAACAACAACCACTTCCCGTCGGGCGAGGGATGAGCAAACCAATTGTTAAACTGGTCGTTCGTCACCTGTTCCTGGTCATTCCCGTCGGGCTTCATACGCCATATCTGCATGGTACCGCTGCGTACCGAATTGAAATAGATGAATTTCCCGTCAGGGGAATATTCCGGTCCATCGTCGAGTCCTTCGGCAGTGGTCAGCCTGACCTCCTCCCCTCCCGATGCCGGGATCTTGTAAACATCGTAATTTCCGTTGCGCTCGGCACAATAGGTCAGCCACTTCCCATCGGGTGACCAGCCGTGCCAGTAGGAAGGCCCCAACGGAGTGACCCTGCGCGGGGTACCCCCTTTTACCGGAACGGTATAAATAATGGAATGGCGGTTCCCCTGCTCTTCCGGGTGATGGCTGATGGCCAGCATTTTCCCGTCAAAACTGATTCCGTGGTCGTTGTTGTTGGCATCGGCAAAACCCGTATTGATCTCTTTGATTTTTCTGTTTCTCAGGTTGAAGCGGTAGAGTTTACCCTCCTGGTTGTAAATCAGGAATTTCCCGTTACGTGACCAGTTGGGGGCCTCGATATGCTCTTCGGTAGTGTAGACCACTTCGCGATTCCCGCTTTCCATATTAAAAACCTCGAGCCTGGAGGGCGAAGGGGGAGCCTCCTGCCCACCCCGGGCACTGGCCGGTACATCGAGCCTCACATTGGTGAAACAGGCCTCTTCCATCACTTCCTGATTGTGGGAACAGACAAATATGCCGGCATGCACCTTTTCACCAAGATGAATGGTCACCGAAGCCACCTCATCAAGGGCGGTATTTTCCTTGGAAATCCTCATGATAAAGGTATTTCCCGATTTTTCGAGCTGAATGAATCCCGGGGATTTGACCTGGGTGGTCACCTCGCGGGTCTCCCCTCCCTTTTCCGCCCGGTATTGCAAAGAGGTAAGCCCGTCACCGTGGACCGCCACGTCGACATAGGGGGAATCGTCATCAGGAGTGGCACGGAACATCACGCCGGCCTTGCGGTGAGGATCCACCCCTTTCCGGGGAAAATGGAGAGTGGCCGATAGGATACAGTCATCATTCACCTCCTCCGATAAAAAGAAAAACTCATCACGGGTTCCCCACATATTGGTGCCGGAACCTGTCAGATGCCAGCAGCCTTCGGCGGCATCATAACGATAACTTCCCGGCAGGGCAGGATTTCCGATATTCCGGGCATCGGGGAAAAGTCCCCTGACCGGCCCGGCTCCGGCCGGAGTGAGATGGACCAGCATCAGCAGCCCAAAAAGAATGGTCGTTTTTTCCATGGTCATCAGCATTTACGATTTTTAAGTATACATAGGTCCGAAAGTGGTACAGGCCCTGTAGTCAGCACCCTCGGGATCCATTCCGAAGGCGTTCCAGGCGGCCGGACGGAAAATCTCCTTTTCGTCAACATTTTGCATGCATACAGGAATGCGCAAAACGGAAGCCAGGGTAATCAGATCGGCACCACAATGGCCGTAACTGATGGCTCCGTGGTTGGCCCCCCAGTTGTTCATGACACTGTAAACATCACGAAACTGGGGCTTATCGGTCAGCCGGGGAGCGAACCACGTGGTGGGCCACGTCTTGTCGGTACGATCGTTGATCAACCGGTGTACACGCTCCGGGATCTCCACCGTCCATCCTTCGGCAATCTGCAACACAGGGCCCAGTCCCCTGATGCGGTTGACCCGCGACATGGTGACCGGCATTCCCCCGCGGGAGAGAAAATTCGAGGAGAAACCTCCTCCCCTGAAGTAGCCCTGATTGGCAGGAAACCACGTGGTAGCCTTCAGGCATTTCTCCACCTCATGTTCCGAAATTTCCCAGAAAGGCTTCATGGCAGGCTCCCCGGCCTCATTCTCCTGCATACCCGTGGCATCGAGACAGGTAGCCCCGGAATTGATCAGGTGGATAATACCGTGGGCCGCCACTCCCTCCAGGTCATACCCCGAAACCCTTTTCACGGCCTCGGGACTCCAGAAGGTGCGCACATCGGAAAATATCGGGGCCGTATTGGTCAGCAAATGGCCAAAGAGCATGGCGACCCCGTTGAGAGCGTCGTTTTCCGTAGCCAGGACGAAAGCTTCCCTCACCCCGTTCCAGTCAAAGGAGGAACAAAGCAGGGCTTCGCTGAAGTCCCCGTTGGGCAGGAAATCGGTCCACTGCCGCTGCCCCTGGAACCCTGCCGCTATGGCATTATGTCCCAGCGCTTCCTCAGGAAAACCCAGCTCCCCGAGCCGGGGATTCCCCTGCATCAGGTCACGAATGATCATCGTCATTTTCACCACAAATTCCCAGTCCTTATCCTTCTGCCCGCGGCTGCTCATCAGTGTGGGAGCGTTATAATCATCCCCTTCATTTGCCTTGCAATGTTTTTCGGTCCATTTCATGGCATTCTCAAACTCACAGGGGTCGTAGATTCCCTTTTCTATGCGGCGGAGAATCTCCACCTCGTCGACGCCCTCGACACGGATTCCCAGGTAATCCTGGAAAAAATCATGGTCCACCACCGATCCGGCAATGCCCATACACTGGCCGCCAATGCCGAGATAGGACTTGCCGCGCATGATGGCAGCCGCCAGTCCGGCCTTCACAAAACGGAGAATCTTCATTTCCACATCGGCAGGAATGGAATTATCGGTATTGTCCTGCACATCGCGGCCATAAATGCCGAAAGCTGGCAATCCCTTCTGGGCATGACCCGCCAGGGCCGCCGCCAGGTAAACCGCTCCCGGCCGCTCAGTGCCGTTAAACCCCCATATGGCCTTCGGATAAAACGGATGCATGTCCATGGTTTCGGTACCATAACACCAGCAGGGAGTCACCGTCAGGGTCAACCCAACCCCTTCACGCTCAAACTTCGCCGCACAGGCCGCCGCCTCCGGAACCCTCCCGATGGTCGTATCGGCCACGACACACTCCACGGAAGTCCCGTCGGGATAACGCAACCGGGAAGTAATCAGTTCAGCAGCACTCCTGGCCATATTCATGGTCTGATCCTCCAGACTCTCCCTGACACCTCCCTGCCGGCCATCAATCACCGGCCTGATTCCTACTTTTGGATAAGTATCCCCTGTCCTGTTCTTCATGTGTTCAATCATTATGTTGTTATGGTTCATTGCGTGAAACAAAGGAAATACCCCTGTGGTTATTCATAAAGCGAAGTCTCACCGCAGAGGTATTTTATGGCTTTTACGGTTCAACATGAGTGTCAGACCTATTCACCCGGCCAGGTCAGGCAGTAAACCGTCGTGTACTTTAGTGTGCCGCAATTTATGCAGAAAACCGCAAAAAATCTATGATATCGCACATTTTAACTATTTTTAAAGCCATTAAAAACGGCTTATGAGACTGATTCGGATGAGACTTCACTGGCAGATTCTGATTGCCCTGGTGATTGCGGTCCTCCTGGGGTATTTTCTTCCCACTTCGGTAAAATACCTTTCCTGGATGGGGGATATTTTTTTGCGGAGCCTGAAAATGGTGATCATTCCCCTTATTTTCAGCTCTATAGCCAGCGGCGTAACCAGCATCGGATCGGGGAAGAGCCTGGGACGGATAGGACTGAAGACCATTACTTATTATCTCTCGACCAGCTTTCTGGCCATTGCCACAGGGCTTTTGCTGGTGAATCTCATCAGGCCGGGGGTCGGGGTACATCTGGGCTTCACCGAGGAAGCGTCGCTGCTTCCGGCCACCGAAGGAAAACTCTCCGACATTTTTCTCCGCATCGTCCCTGAAAACATTCTGGATGCCATGGCGCGCGGAGAAGTATTGCCGGTGATTTTCTTTGCCATAATAACCGGATTTTTCATCACCCGGGTCGACGACAGATACAGGGAACATCTGACCACGTTTTTTGAGGGATTGTTTGAGGTGATGATGAAGATCACCATGTTTGTGGTGCGCTTCACCCCGCTGGGAATCCTGGGAATCGTCAGCCGGGAGGTATCACGGAATGCCGATAAACTGGGGGATATTGCCGGGAGTATGGCCATTTACATGGTGACGGTTTTCCTGGGACTGCTTCTTCATTCCCTTATCACGCTGCCCCTGATTGTGCGCCTGGTGGGCAGGGCCAACCCCCTGAAGCATTTCCGCAACATGGCCACTCCCCTGCTGACGGCCTTTTCCACGGCTTCTTCGAGTGCCACCCTGCCCCTGTCCATGGAAGCCGTGGAACACAAAAGCGGGGTCTCCAACAAAATCACCAGCTTCACCCTGCCCCTGGGGGCGACCATTAACATGGACGGCACCGCCCTTTATGAATGCGTGGCTGTAATGTTTATCTCCCAGGTCTACGGCATGGAACTCTCCTTTGCCCAGCAAATGATCGTGGTGATTACCGCCCTCCTGGCATCGATAGGGGCGGCGGGAATTCCCATGGCCGGGTTGGTGATGATGACCGTAGTCATGACTGCCGTTAACCTCCCCCTCGAAGGAATAGGCCTGATCCTGGCCGTCGATATGATCCTTGACATGTCACGCACTACCGTGAACGTTTGGAGTGACACCTGCGGTGCCGTCACCATCGCCCGCTCGGAAGGGGAAGAAACCAACGTCTGACCCCCGGCAATTCCTGAAAACAGAAAGAGAGACCCCCGCCTCTTCATCTCTCCTCCCCACGTGGCCCTGCCCGTTAGAAAATATATTCTACAACATACCAATACTCAGGAATTCCTGAAAAACAAATATTTACCAGGTGATCCGAAAGGCTTATTAACAAAATTTAATAAATTTTTAATAATAAGGACACATGGAATTGATTTTTACTTAACTTCGCATAGTCATTAGACCAGAACGTACTCAGAACTACCTTTTCTCTGTTAAACCAATATTTGCTGATCTGGCTAAACGAAACTTGGAAAAATAGGTTACCGGAACACCGGTAGCCTGTTTTTTTTTGTTCAAAGGGATAGCCAGTAGCTCAGTTTGATCATAAAACCGTTTTCACCCCTGATGTTGGAGATTCCCCGGAAGCTGTCGAGAATGGAGGGGGTATGGAGGTATTCGTAGGAGCTGCTGTTGTGTGACCAAACCAGGTAAAGGGTTGATCCGGCGAGGTATTCCCAGCGGAGTACGAAGTTGGAGCGGAATTCCCGGAAGTCAAAATCGGGATCGGCCATGGAGAGGTCGGGGGTCTGGTCGCCGTTCAGGTCGAGGTCAACCATGCCACCCCCCCTGTATAGAAAGGTAAACGGGGTGTATCGCTGCCGGGGATCCCTGGCCAGGCTGTTTTCCACCTTATAGAGTTCAGTGTAGTGGCCCGTGGAGGCATAGGGATTTCCGTAAAATTGCAGGGAGAGCTCCGGGGTGATGAAATACTCGGCGCGGAGGGTGGTCTGGAGGGTTTCCCTGTTGAGTTTGCCAACAATGTAGGCCGGTAATCCCTGCAGGGTCCTGCGCGTGACATATTGACTGTTATCGGCCATATCCTGGTATTGGGTGTTTGAAGTGAGAAATATCCGGTTATTGATTTTCCACTGGAGATAGAGGGAATAATCCATGGCCCCGGCCACTCCCCCGTCGACCCATTTCTTTTCCACGCCGCCGCCGGCAAAAATCTTTTTGGCGCTGTTGGTCTGGACGAAAATCTCCCCAATGGTATAAGGGTCGGTTCTCAGGGCAGGGCCTCCCCTGAGCTGCCGGGTGTCGACCTTTCTGAAGTAACGGACCAGGTCGGTATGAATATTCCACAGGTTGGTAAATTTGATATAGCCATGAAGGTTAATGACGTCGTTCACCTTTTCATTGCCGAAGGTACGGTCGTGCTTCTGGATGAACTCGAGGTACCAGTTACGCATGATTCCTGCGGGTTTGTTGACCTGGTAGCGAAGGTCAACGCGTTGGGTGAAGAGGTCGGCTTCGCGCAGATAACCGGCATCATTGAGTTCTACTCCCGGCGATCGCCAGCTCAGGGTCGCCAGGGCCCGGAACCTGCCGCTTTGTTTTCCTCCCCTGATCTGCCCTCCGAAGCCATTCATGGCGGTAGCCAGTGTGTCAGGGGTAATATGGGAAACCCCCGCCCGCTGATAGAGATGGCGGGAGCTTGTCTGGAGTGCCGTTATGGCCTCCCGGGTTCCCGAAACGGAAGTATAAAATGCCTTGGCGTCAATGAAATATTTTCTTTCTGCCCAGTGGTGGAGCAGGTCAACACCTCCGGCCACGGCCTGCCGGGGCAGGAATTCCAGATGCTCCTCCCTGCGGGAACGGGTGACGGAGGTCGCCATGATCCCCACCACCGTATTTCCCTGGTTGAGGTCCTGCCGGGCCCTGCCAATGAAATAATTGGTGAAGGGCTCCACGGCTACATTATCGGTGGTGCCACCACCCGTGATCCTGGCATATTCAGGTCCGGTCATGCTGTTGATCACCCCCAGCGAGAAACCCTTCCTGCTTTTCCCCGTCACCTTCAGGGCATTCAGGATGGTGGTTCCGGCAGGCATGGCCATCTCCTGATTCTCCCCTGCCGGAGGAACATAGGTGGGGGCATGCCCAATGCGGCGGCTGTAAAAAAGCATATCATTTCCGATCGGGTAGTCAAGGATGGCATTTCCCTCGAGGAAAAAGGGTCGTTTCTCATCATAGAACACCTCATAGGTCGACAGGTTGAGAACCGATGGGTCGGCTTCTACCTGGCCGAAGTCGGGGAGCACGGTAAAGTCGAGGGTGAAATTGGAGGAGAGGGCGGCCTTGCCGTCGAGGCCCAGGGCAAAACGGTCACCCGGGGCGGCTCCCTTAATGTATCTGCCTGCCGCAAAAGGCATCAGCTCAAAATGACGCTTCCGCGGTATATCCCTGATGCCGTGGAGTTCCCCGAAAATGTATACCATGGCCGGAGCATCGATCGGGATCAGTTTCCACTGGCTCTCCTCATCATACCGGTCGATCCACCGCCATATATGCATGCCCCAGATCTGCTCCTTATCATCGCTGTAACGGATCTGTGAAAAAGGAATCCTTATTTCGGCGGTCCAGGCCGAATCCCCGGTATGCACCTTGGCAGTCCATACCGCATCCCAGTTCGTATCCCACTGGTATGCTCCCATGTGCATCAGGTCAACTTTCTGGCCTGCCGCTGTCACATTGAATTCAAAAGCAGTCTGCCGGTCATGGTAACTGTCGAGGGCTATCCCCACCACATCCCCGGAAGTGAGATCATCACGGCGCCCCATCACGGGACTGATCTTTTCAGGTTCACTGTCGTAGCACCGGAAGGCTACATAGATATTCTCGTCGTCATACAGGATTTTGACTTCTGTAGGCTGGGAAGGGGCATGCCCCTGTCGGGGAGTCTGCTGAACAAAATCACCCTGCCATTCCCCCTCTTCTGCCCAGCAGGGATCATCCAGCTTACCATCGGTCCGGGGCTTCCGCTCTGTCCTCACCGCCGTATACACCCTCCTGTTCCCCGCATGGAGATTGACCAGGGAATCATCTGACAACGTGTAGGATCCAGGCTGCGCTTGGGAACAGACCGATAAAAAAAGAAATAAAACAATGAATAAGTTTATATGAAGCTTCATGTGCAGGTTTGTTGATCGTTCAAATGTACATAATTTTCAAAAACGCACTCTCTTCACGGCTCCTTTTTTATGGTAAAGGGCGGTATCTGTTTTACGGGCCAATTACGGCGTCTCCGGAAAAAAACAAGCAAAGATTATGAACATATTGGCATCATTGCAGTTTTAATCTTTTGAACAAAAAACCAGCAACTTTCCATGAAGCAGATAAAGAAGGTACTTGTAGCCAACCGGGGAGAGATTGCCATCAGGGTGATGCGCACCTGCCGGGAGATGGGGATCCCCACGGTGGCGGTATATTCCGAGGCCGACCGGACCTCCCTGCATGTCAGGTATGCCGATGAGGCATGGTATATCGGCAAGTCCCCATCCCCTGAAAGTTATCTCAACATGGAGAATATCCTGGCTGCTGCCCGCCGGAGCGGTGCCGATGCCATACACCCGGGCTACGGTTTTCTTTCTGAGAATGCCCGTTTTGCCGCCCGGTGCCATGAGGAGGGGATTACCTTCATCGGGCCTTCCGCGGAGGTAATCAGTGAAATGGGGGATAAAATCAGGGCCCGTGAGGCCATGAAAAAAGCGGGAATCCCAGTGGTTCCCGGCAGTGAGGGGGTTTTGCGGGAAGATGGGGAGGCCCTGGAATTCATCAGGCAGGAGGGGCTCCCGGTGATGATCAAGGCCGCTGCCGGTGGCGGCGGCAAGGGCATGAGACTGGTCCACACCGAAGAGGAACTGATTCCCGCCCTGCGTGCTGCCCGCTCCGAAGCCATGGCGGCTTTCGGCGATGATGCCGTTTATATCGAAAAATATATCTCATCGCCACACCACATCGAGTTTCAGATTCTGGCCGACGAGCACGGCCATACCCTTCATCTGTTCGAAAGGGAGTGTTCGATACAGCGAAGACACCAGAAGATGATTGAGGAGACCCCCTCACCCCTGATGACCCATGGGCTGCGCGCCCGGATGGGGGAAACGGCGGTCAGGGCCGCCCGGGCGGTGGACTATACCGGAGCCGGCACCATCGAGTTCCTGGTCGACGACCAGCTCAACTACTACTTCCTGGAAATGAATACCCGTCTGCAGGTGGAACACCCCATCACCGAGAGGGTAACCGGCATTGACCTGGTAAAACAGCAAATTCTGGTGGCCATGGGACACCCTCTTCCCTTCCGCCAGGAAGACCTCATTCAGCGGGGCCACGCCATGGAATGCCGCATCTACGCTGAAGATCCCGACAACAACTTCCTCCCCTCGGCAGGAAAAATCAGCAGGATCACGGAACCCACCGGCCTGGGCATCCGCACCGACGGTTACGTTTACGAAGGGTACGAAATCCCCATTTACTACGACTCCATGATCTCCAAACTGATCGTGTGGGGATCGACGCGCGGGGAGACCATCAGCCGGATGAAACGCGCCCTTTATGAATATAAAATTACGGGAGTGAAAACCTCGGTACGGTTCCTGGAAAAGATCATGGATTGTCCCGACTTCAAGACCGGGAGTTACGACACCCGCTTCATCGAGAAAAACAGGGAATGCCTGGAAACCACCGAAAAATGCCGCCACTCCTGTGAAGACATGGTCGCCATCGCAGCCTACATCGACTACCGTGAACGCCTGGGCAGAGTTCTGGAATCAAAAGAGTTTCAACCGGTACAGAACCGCTGGAAAAAGACAGCCCATATTCACCACTTTTAATCTCCTTCCATGTCAGTAGAAATCAAACTCAATGACCGCAGGGCACATGTGGAACTGCTCGAACGGAATGACAACCTCCTGAAGGTAAAGGTAGACGATACGGTTTACCATGTCGACCTCATGCACACCACGGGAGGCACCTTTTCCATTATAGAAGGAGGGCGTTCCCACAATATCGAACTGATTCCCAAAACAGAACCCCGGAAATATACGGCTTACACCTACTATGAGACCTACGATGTGGAGATCATCGATGCAGAAGCCCGGTACCTCCTGAACCGTGGGGCCGCCGGTATGGACACGGGGGAACGGAGCATCAAATCGCCCATGCCCGGGAAGGTGGTCAGAATTTTGGTGAAGGAGGGAAACCTGGTCAGCAAGGGTGAAACAGCCATCATCCTCTCAGCCATGAAAATGGAGAGTGAATACCGTGTGCCCGTCGACGGCAGGGTCCTGAAGATCCATGTCACTGACGGCGATATTGTGGAGGGCGGCCAACTGCTGATGGAATTTGTGGAACAGAGCACGGAATAACCCCGGAACAGCAACCAAATTCCGGCGAAAACAGGAAACAGATGAATTAAGGGATAACGTAAAATATATGGATCGGAAAGAGAAGTTCGGAATGCTGGAGGAGATGAACCGCCTGGCAGAAGAAGGGGGAGGTGAAGAGAGAAGGGAAAAACAGCACTCTGCAGGCAAGAAGAGTGCCCGGGAGAGGATTCTCCTGTTGGCCGACCCCGGCACCTTTCGCGAGATCGACAGGCTGGTGACCCACCGGAACCACGATTTCGGCATGGAAAAGAAAAAGGTCCCCGGCGATGGGGTGGTGACCGGCTATTGCCAGGTCAACGGCCGGCTGGTATATCTGTTCGCCCAGGATTTCACGGTTTTCGGGGGAACCCTCAGCAGGGCCAATGCCGACAAGATTGTCAAGGTCCAGAACCTGGCCATGAAGATGGGAGCTCCGGTAGTGGGACTGAATGATTCCGGGGGTGCCCGCATTCAGGAAGGGGTGGAAAGCCTGGCCGGATATGCCGACATTTTTTACAATAATGTGATGTCGTCGGGCGTCATCCCCCAGATTTCGGTGATTCTGGGGCCTTGTGCCGGGGGGGCGGTCTACTCGCCTGCCCTCACCGACTTTATCTTTATGGTCAGGGACACCAGTCACATGTTCGTGACCGGTCCCGAAGTCATCAAAGCGGTCACCCATGAAGATGTGACCAAGGAGGATCTCGGGGGTGCGGTCACCCATAACTCGAAGAGCGGAGTGGCTCACTTCGCCGGGGAAAATGAGGAACAGACCCTGATGATGGTCAGGGAGTTGCTGAGCTTCCTGCCTTCCAACAACATGGATGACCCTCCGCAGAAACAACCCGCAGATCCTGCACAGCGGAGGGATCCCGAACTGGCAGGGATCATCCCCGATGACCCCAACAAACCCTATGATATGCGCGAAGTGATCGTCAGGGTAATCGACGACCGTCATTTCCTGGAGGTGCAACCCCACTATGCCACCAATATCATCACGGGGTTCGCCCGCTTCGGGGGCCAGCCTGTGGGCATCGTCGCCAACCAGCCGGCCAGCCTTGCCGGCGTCCTCGATATCAACTCATCGGCCAAAGCCGCACGCTTCGTCCGCTTCTGTGATGCCTTCAACCTCCCCCTGGTCACCTTTGTCGATGTGCCGGGATTCCTGCCCGGAACCAGCCAGGAATTCGGGGGTATCATCAGGCACGGAGCCAAACTCCTCTACGCCTTCGCCGAAGCCACCGTTCCCAAGATCACCCTGATCACCCGGAAAGCCTATGGCGGAGCCTATGACGTCATGTCAAGCAAACATATCGGCGCCGACATCAACTATGCCTGGCCAACCGCGGAAATCGCCGTCATGGGCCCCGAAGGAGCCATCAATATTTTATACCGCGGACTGGAAACCCCGCAGGAGAAAGCCAACGCCGTCGAAGAATACCGGAATACCTTCGCCAATCCATACAAAGCAGCAGCCCTCGGATATATCGACGAAATCATAAGTCCCGACGAGAGCCGCCCCAAAATCATCGACGCTTTGGAGATGACCCGCAACAAGAGAAAAACCAACCCTGTGCGCAAACACGGTAATATTCCCCTGTAAGAAAGAGCTAAAATAAACGCCAGATATTTGATATTACGTGATTTATTCCTACTTTTGCGCCCTCTTTTAAAGAATGTTGAATAATAAAATTTGATGCCCAATGATGAATCAGTATGAAACCGTTTTCATTGCAACTCCCGTTTTATCTGAGCCACAGGTAAAGGAAGCGGTAAAAAAATTCAGGGACATCATCACCGACAACGGTGGCGAAATGATCCATGAAGAAGACTGGGGGATGAAAAAACTGGCTTACCCCATCCAAAAGAAATCGACAGGGTTTTATCACCTGTTTGAGTTCACGTCGGCTCCGACCTTAATCGACAAGCTGGAAACCGAATTCCGTCGTGATGAGAAGATCATCCGTTTCCTTACCGTGAAACTGGATAAGCATGCGGCTGAATACAGCCAGAAAAGAAGGAATTTATTAAAGGACAAAGCAGTAGAAAAGGAGGAATAGAACATGACCGCAAATACAAGTGAAATCAGATACCTGACCCCGCCGTCAGTAGAGATCAAGAAAAAGAAGTACTGCCGTTTCAAAAAGAACGGTATCAAGTATGTTGATTACAAGGACCCTGAATTTCTCAAGAAGTTCCTTAACGAGCAGGGGAAGATTCTTCCCCGCCGTCTCACCGGCACATCACTGAAATTCCAGCGCAAGGTTGCACGTTCCGTCAAAAGGGCACGCCACCTGGCTTTGCTTCCCTATGTCGCTGATATGTTGAAATAATTTAAAGGAGGAAAGACGATGCAGATTATTTTAATTCAGGACGTAGAGAAACTCGGACAGAAGGACGATATTATCACGGTGAAGGACGGGTATGCCCGCAATTACCTTATTCCCAAGAAGATGGCCATCAAAGCCACCGAATCGGCGCTCAAGGTGATTGCCGAGAACAAGAGGCAGCAGGCCCATAAGGAAGCCAAAATGAAGGGAAATGCCGAATCACTGGCCACCAGTTTGGGCAGCCTGAAGCTTACCATTGGCGTCAAAGCCAGTACCACCGGTAAGATCTTCGGATCGGTCACCCCGCTGATGATCTCCGAGGCCATCAACAAAAACGGATTTGAGATCGAACGTAAGCAGGTGGTCGTCGCCGATGACCATATCAAGGAAGTGGGTAACTACTCTGTCAGGGTAAAACTTCACAGGGAAGTGTTTGTGGAAATCCCCCTGGAGATCGTTGCCGAATAAGCACGATCACCAGCCAGAGATATACAGAGAGGTTGCACCCGGGGTGCAGCCTCTTCTTTTTTGGACTCCTGTCCGGAATGGGGAGCATTCCACCCTCTAGTGTGGTAATGATGCCTGCCACCAAGAGACAGGCGGGGCGCTTTCTCCCGGGTTCACACCTGCCTGACGGCCATGGTTTCGATTTCCACCAGTGCTCCCAGGGGAAGCTGTTTCACGGCAAAAGCTACGCGGGCAGGTGGCAATTCACGATAGTACAGGGCATACACCTCATTCATCGCTTTAAAATCGGCCATATCGGCCAGCAGACAGGTCGATTTGACCACATCGCCGAATCCGTATCCCGCTGCTTCCAGAATCGCCCCTATATTCTCCATCACCTGGCGCGTCTGACCAGCAATGCCTCCCTCAGCGAGTTTCCCCGTGGCCGGATCCAACGGCACCTGACCCGCAATGAAAAGCATACCATTGGCCTCCACGGCCTGACTGTAAGGCCCCACCGGCTGGGGAGCCTTCTCCGTAAAAATCACCTTTTTCATCCTGAAAAATTTAATGTCGACGTTAAATCCCCGGTAAATATATAAATGGAACCAATTAAAAGAGCAAGTCATAGTTAGTAAAAATTGCCATTCGCAATTAATTGATTTTTACCCTGATTGAGGTTGCCTGACACACATCTCTTCCTAATTTTGAAATGTGCCTGCTTTTTTTATTCCAGAAAGTGACCGTAACAATCAGCGCTAGTTTTTGATTACCACTAAAATAGGATACTGCAATAAAAAAACCTTTACAGAATGCTTTCTTAGAAAAGAACAATCCTGTTATTGTTTTTGTCAAAAAAATCCGTATATTGAATTGGCGTTTTTGAGTGACAATACAGAGATTAAGTTTTCAAGTAAGCTTGCCCCAATGCTTACAGAGATATACGAACACTACTATGAAGCTTTCCATTACAGGAAAAAACAAATTTGTTTAGAAGTCTCTCCGGAGTACACACACGTTAAAGTGTTCCCGGTCCGGAGAGGAAAAGCATCTGCCTTAAAACCACCACAAAACTGCTATGCGTTAACCATATATTTAAAAACCAATCGGTTGGTTTTGTTATATCACCTATTAAACACATCAAATGGAACCCAATATTAACAAGCAGGTATATAAAACAGGCATATTAATTGTGGCCTTGGTAATTATCTCAATTTCATGCGAAAAAGACGAGTTATTGAGAATTCCGGAAGAGGAAGGTTTAACGGTAGAGCAAGCGGTGCATTTTGTTGAATTACAAAAAGTTAATCAGTTTACCCTGAAATCGGGAGGTCAGCAAATGCAAAGCATCAACATTATGGTTGATTGGGACAAAGCAAAATGTAGCAGCAACAAAAATGTTTGGGTGGTAGAGACCCTGATTAAAGGAGAGGGGAGGTTCGGTTTTGCTACGGCTGAAAATATGAGAGCCTGGAAATCAACCGGCAACAGGGCTTTTATTTCTTCCATGTCACGGTTGGTAGTGACAAAGGAAAAGAAGAGCGGTGAAATACATTCGTTTATTATGAGCATTGCAGGAGAGAAGCAGTATATTGAGATGAAGAATTTCAGGTTATGGGATAATACCTATCTGAAAAGAGATAAAGAGTTGTCGGGATACGTATTTTTTCATACACTGTCAGGCCAGTTTGTAAATGGATGGATTTACTGTGATGGTAAGATAACGAATACGGTTATCGATGCCAGCAACCTGGATCTCACCCTGCAATTGAAATCGACAGCTGAAATGGCGATTTACGAATGGGTTGAATATTGCACTGATTACTACACAATAGGGTGGGTAGACGGGGAAGTTGTATCTTTTCGCCAAACAGGGTCAAGTTGTTCTGTTGTACTGGAATATGCCGGAAGTTACAGCTCCGGGGGTTCTGAAGATTCAGGTGGTGGAGGTTACTTGCCATCTTCGGATGAAACAACTTGCGACTGTGATATTTGTCCGGTATGTGGAGGATGTATTCAAGGTGTCACTCTCAAACGTCTGCCTTTACCTGGCAGTGGGGAAACCTCCCCTACATCAGGCGACTGTCCGGTATGTCACTGTTTGCCTATAGTTGACACAAGTGATTTAACAAAGAACCCTAAAGCTTTATGTGTTTATGAACATCTTATGCATGGAGGCGTTTTACAAGATTTCATTTCCCGATATTTTGGGCCATCAGAACCCAATCATTCTTTTTTGGGAGAACTCAATTTGACTTGGGTATTGGGAAATTCAACAGAAACAACACCTATTGGTGTAGCAGGGAATGGGCGTTATTCAGTAGTAATAAGCTTGAATGAAACAAGCATAAATAATTATTCGACAACAAACTTAGCTATCAGTATGCTACATGAAGCATTACATGCAAAACTTATTGCTGAATTTTATGATGATATTGGCTCTACAGACTTCCAGAAATTGTATAAATATTATCAAGGCTGGGACTTGGGAGATATTGACAAAATTCAAGAAAGACAAATGTTTCAAGACTATTTGGATGAACTTGCCTCAGCCTTACAATCATTTGACAGGGATCAAAACATTATCAGACCTCTCGATTTTTACTTAGAAGCTCTTAAATATGATTTTTCAGTTCAATTAGGCATGGATATTTATCAACAAGGATATGAAGAATTTCTTGCTTTGCTATATGATAAAACAATTTGTCACTAAAATAGGAATGCTTGTTCTGATCTTTCTTATTTTACTGGGATGTAAAAGTAATCCATCAGTAGAATCTCAACCGGCAATTTTTATCGATAACCGGAACAGTAGTTTTTATGTGGTAGCCAATTCAAATGATACCCTGGACTGCTTAATATATGTAATTCGTAAACCTGTACTTCGTTATACTGAGGACTCTATCTTACTGAGTACAAATTATAAATATTACTTTCTTGAGCACTACCTCAAATATAACGACTATCATGATGATACCTTTATTAAGCCCTCTTCAATCCTTGACAGCATTACTTACAAAAACAAAACGTGGTTAGAAGTTGAAGATAACCTTGACTCTTTATGGTTACCCGTGTGTTGTTCGAGGTGTGGTAGTATTTACGATACAATGAGAATTTGGTTAATCGAGCCCAGCACACATTCCGACTCATTGATATTCAGACAGGTTCATCGACAATTCCATCAAACACAATAAAATTGAAAGGACAACAATCCGGTTTCAGAACATTGTCTGGCACAGGCTTTATTACTGATTATGAGAACACACATTATTTACATTTGTCTGTTTCTTTTTATCGGACAATTGACATGTTCCCAGAAAAAGGAGAGTAAACCAGGTATTCTGATAAGGGAAGAAGTGCTTACTGAATCAGGTATCCGGTATATATATAGGGATGAAAACTGGAACAAAAAATTTGAACCAGGATTACAGGCACTTGGGTATGATCTGATCGATCTTAGCATTGATACTTTAAAAGTATCTTCAATGGTCAGGGAAGAAATTAAACCTGGTAATTTGTACCTGTTAAATAAAAATAAGTGGCGAATTCATACAAAACTTTCCGGTGATGGCCGAATAATATCTGTGTCGTTCTGGTTCAAAGATGAATCAGGCATAGAGAATTCTGAACTGACAACCCTGGCACGAAGAATAATAAATGAAGTACAATGGAAGTTGTATTTTAATAAAGAGGTTAGCGAGCTGTTTTATTTACAACTATCAATACCAGGTCCTGTAATTTAATAATTTGTTATTTACTCAAATTGAAATCACCCCTTAATATTCACTATCTATTACTTTTGCTGATTGCAAATTCACTGTTTTCTCAGGAGATCAAAAATGGCTTCGAAATCGAGCGGAAAACCAGAGAAGATGGGAAATCTTCAGTTAGCTACAAAGAAGTTGTTGCATGCCCTCCCAGAATGAGTCCCAAAGGTGTTAACGGACAAGACATTGAATTCATGGGATCGATACTTAATTCTCGCGAGAAATTAAATCAAATTGAGAAGTCGATCTTAAGGGAAGAGGAGATTAAACTTCTAAGTGCCTCACCCTGTATTGTTCATTGCCATATTTGAATATATTATAAGGTTTTCTTGATTATACAAACAAGTTATCAGCAAACATATAATCCCATTTTAATGAGAGTTACTTTACTATTAATCGGAATACTGTTTTATGTTAATTGTAATGCATGTAGATGCCCAAATGAAGAACGGGACAGTACTGTCCATAAAGCGATTCTCAATTCAGACTTAATTTTTACTGGAGAATTAATCTCATGCGAATATGATGAGCCATTTATTAAAGCTTATCAGTTCAAAATCAATGAACTTTTCAAAGGTGACTACCATCAAGATACAATTAATGGATGTATAACAGGAATGTGCTCCGTAATTCCAAGAGAACCTGGACTGTGGATCGTTTACGCATCACTAATAAATGATTCAACAATTGAAATAAACAATTGCAGTCCGACAATTTCTCTGACAAGAACAAATATCTTAATTCCGCCACCTTCAATATTTCCTGAGTTTGAAGACCAAACTTCAGATTCATTAAAAGTGAAGATTTATAAACTTGAAAGAAAAATTGATGGGTTAAATTATTGGTTGTCTGACTTAGAAAAACTTCGAAAATATAAGAGAGAACACAATATGATAATCGAAACTAGAAATAAAGCCAGACAAATTTATTTGATAGCATCTCTTGTTTTGATGAATTTAATTTTACTGACAATCGTATTTATAAAAAAAAGAAAATAATGTCAGCTGTTAATTGAGTAGACGGCCCCGCCAGACATAGCTGACGGGGAACGCCTCTCACAGACCCCGGAAATGAACCCTTTTTTATGAATGTAGGAGAACGGTTACTAACTTTGTGCCACATCAGTTAGCAAGTAACAGGTTGGTTGTTGGTGTTTAGTACCCGTCTCACAGACTTGTTGCAAAGAATCTCCAGGGAGATACATCAACATGGTTATATTTATCAGTCTTTTCCGGTTTTCAG
>CAYWUJ010000013.1:0-60643 GCA_964461455.1 uncultured Prolixibacteraceae bacterium
ACTGGAAATTCGAATCGCTGATCAAGCGGCTCGACGCCGAACTCAACACCGCCGTCGGCGGCGTGGGGGAACTCTTCGCCATACGCACCGAACTCTTCGAACCCGTGGAAAAGGATACCCTCCTCGACGACTTCATCATCACCCTGCGCATCGCCGCAAAAGGATACCACATCGCCTATACGCCCCATGCCTATGCCGAAGAGACGGCCTCCCTCAACGTCAAAGAGGAGCTTAAACGGAAGGTCAGAATCGCCGCCGGAGGAGTGCAGACCATGTTCCGCCTGGGATACCTCCTCAACCCATTCCGCTACGGCCTTCTTAGCTGGCAGTACTTCTCCCATAAGGTGCTCCGCTGGTCAGTGGCCCCCCTCTTCCTATTCCTCTTCCTCCCCGTGAACATCGCCCTGGTGGCCTCCCGGAACAGCTGGCTACAGCCCTCCTTCCCCACCCTCGTCCTCTGGGTCCAGATCTTCTGCTACCTTCTGGTCCTGGCTGGCTGGTATATGGAACACCGGAAACTGAAAATGAAACTCTTCTTTGCCCCTTATTACTTCGTGGCCATCAATTACGCCTCGGTGTGGGGGATCTGCCGCTATGTCAAAGGCAACCAAAAAGTCACCTGGGAAAAATCACGCCGCGCAGCCGACAACTGACCTCCCGCCGGGCAAGCTCTTTTGTTATGGTTTTGGGAATGCCGGCAGTGAGATCATCCTCAGTATGTGAGTGACCAGAGCCTGGCTCCTGAGTCAATTCTTGTAAAATCAACCCAAAAATATTTATTTTAAATCTCCTTTATAAAATGAATTGCTGAACTCTTCGCGGTCGTAAAATCCATCAGCTGCATTCGAGCTTTGAATTGTGTTATCGCCTCTGTAATGGCGAACTACATTTAATTCGTATCCAAAATCAATGTTATCTCCTTTTTTGAACCGCTTAGTCTTCGCAAAAGTAGAGCTGTCAATTTGATTTGTATTTACAAGTTTGTTCTTCTCATCAATAGTGGCCATTCCGATAGGAATAATCAGGTGATTTTCCCCTTCCTTGTTTAAAAACCCATGAACACCGGCACTTACCCGATCCTGATAAGTATCGTGACCTTGCTCAATCAAGGTTGTATCCACCTCAACATCAAGGTAAACCACTCGTTCAGCAGCTTTATTTACCAGCAAATGATCCACTTTCCCAATGGTGCGGTCATTTGCATCTTTTACATCCCAGCCGCGCACATCGTTGTAATTTTCGGCTACCTTATAACCGGATAATTCGTCCAGGTTAAAAAGATTTTTCTTTGTATCTGTCATATTTCAGAATATTTATAGATTAATTAATTCATTTTTTGAAGAAGGTCAGAAGCCTTTGCGAAGAAATTCTTAACCTCATCTTTTTGCTCCAGAGTAAGTATTCCCGGTTTTATTGAAACTGATGCACTTTTTAATTCTTCAACTTCATCGGCCAAACCCGGATATTTTGCCTTTTGGATGTTTTGCAATACATTGGTTAAAATATCAGACGCATTTCTGATGTTATCCGCATGCGTTGTTTCAAAAGGATCTTCAGTAATCTTATTTGCATATTCCTTTACCTTTTCTAAATCTGCCTGAACTTCATATCCAACCTCATTGGCCATAGCCTTTGTTGCCTCGATTAGTTTTAACAGGGCTTCATTGGTATATCCATGGTCAAGACTCATCTTTTCCTTACTGTTTTCTACAAAATTCACATAAGCTGAAACAGTGCCGTTGTTTTCATTTACCCCCAAAAGGTCGGGTTCGTTCGTATTGGTGATGAAGTCTGCTTCAGTTACACCATCTGCATTTTTGCCGTTGTCACGATATACCAGGAAATAAATAAGCAATGCAGCTATAACAAGGCCAAGTAATAGCCAGGGCCAAATTTTTTTCCTCTGTTCAATCTTAATTTCTGCCATAATAATCTGTTTTAATGATGTGAATTATAAAGAGACCAAGTTCATGACCTTTGAGGTAAGAATAGTTACACAACTTTTGTGAAATTTTACATTATTCACACATTCTCTTCTCCCAAGCCAATGGCTTTCATTTCCTGTTTATTCAGGTATTGAAGATCCTGGTACTTTGAATTGCACGGGTATTTGCCGTATATTTGGCCCCTGTTACAACTCATGAGATCATGCCCGATATAATTTTAAACACCATCCCCGAAGCCATTGAAGCCATAAAGGAGGGGGAAATGGTTTTGGTGGTCGACGATGAGGACAGGGAGAATGAAGGGGACTTCATCACTGCCTCGGAACTGATCACCCCTGAAAAGATCAACTTCATGGCCACCTACGGCAGGGGGCTGATCTGCGTGGCCCTCACCGAAAAACGGTGCGAGGAACTCGACCTGAACATGATGGTCGGACAGAACACCTCATTCCATGAAACCCAGTTCACGGTGTCGGTCGACGCCCTCCTTCCGGGAGTGACCACCGGTATTTCTGCTGCCGACAGGGCCATCACCATCAAGGCGCTGGTCGATCCTTCCACCCGTGCTGAAGATTTGGGACGGCCCGGACATATCTTCCCCCTGAAGGCCAAAAACCGGGGAGTCCTCCGCCGTGCCGGCCATACCGAAGCGGCCGTGGACCTGGCGCGCCTCGCCGGCCTTCACCCCTCGGGAGTCCTCGTGGAAGTGATGAACGACGACGGCACCATGGCCCGCCTCCCCCAACTCGTGGAACTGGCCGCACGCTTCGGCGTGAAAATCGTCACCATCAAGGACCTGATCGCCTACCGCCTCCAGCGGGAAAGCCTCATCAAACGCGGCGAAGAAGTGGAACTCCCCACCAACTACGGCAACTTTCACATCGTTCCCTTCCTTCAGAAAAGCAACGGACTGGAACATGTGGCCCTGATCAAGGGGGAATGGAAGCCCGGAGAGCCCATCCACGTGAGGATGCACTCTTCGTGCATGACAGGCGACATCTTCGGATCACAGCGCTGTGAATGCGGTGAACAGCTCCATCAGGCCATGCAGACCATCGAAAAAGAAGGCAAAGGGGTCATCGTCTATATGCAACAGGAAGGACGCGGCATCGGACTGCTCAACAAAATTGCTGCCTACAAGCTCCAGGACCAGGGCCTCGATACCGTGGAAGCCAACATCCATCTGGGATTCAAAGCCGACGAGCGCGATTATGGCGTGGGCGCCCAAATCCTCCGCAACCTCGGAGTCACCGACATGATCCTGATGACCAACAACCCCGTGAAACGCGTGGGCCTCGAAGCCTACGGCCTCCGCGTGGTCAGGGTGGCCCCCCTCGAAGTACAACCCAACCGCCATAACCAGCGTTACCTCAAAACCAAACGCGACCGGCTCGGCCATACCCTCCGCAGGTTCAACTACGACGAAGAGGAATTCTAAAAATATGGCCTATTTCCCCGATGATATCGACTATGGCGGCGACCAGCTCAAGGAAGGCGTCGACTATACCCTCTCCCCGGAAGGATACCGCGTGATGACTGAGGATTACCTCAAACGCAGAGGCTACTGCTGCGCCAACGGCTGCCGCAACTGCCCCTACTGGCCAAAGGCCGTCAAGGGTAACAGACGCCTGAAAAACCCGTGAGAAAAAGGATCTCCCCCGACTGACTGACCCGTTAAATGCGAATTTTCAGAAGGGTGGCCATAGCCATATGGTTCATAAAACAGGTGGATGCTGTTCGAACTGCACGGTTAACGTGGTAACGTGGTCATAGGAATAGGTTCATACAATACCAATGGCACGACCCGGCAACCTGGTGTCTCTTCATTAGTGACCTGCCTCGCCGACAGCACAGACTTCACCAAAAAAAACGGCAACAATGACAAAATCAGCTGATAGGCAGCGGATTTTTCACCTTTGCCGTCAGAAGGGCGTAATGCAACACCTCCTGAATCGTCTTCACGAAATGAAATTTTAACCCTTTCAGGTAAGCGGGTTTAATCTCCTCGAGATCTTTCCGGTTATCGTCAGAAAGGATAATCTCCCTGAGTCCCGCTCTTTTAGCGGCCAGGATCTTCTCCTTGATTCCGCCCACGGGAAGGACCTTGCCCCGCAGGGTGATCTCGCCGGTCATGGCCACGCCGGCCCTTACCTTTCTCTGGGTAAACGCCGAGGCCATCGAGGTGACCATGGTGACCCCCGCCGAGGGCCCGTCCTTGGGAATCGCCCCTTCCGGAACGTGCATGTGGACATTCCAGCGCTCAAAAATATCGGGATTCAGTTCCAGTTCCGTGGCATGGCTCTTGAGAAATTCCAGGGCCAGCATCGCCGACTCCTTCATGACATCCCCCAGGTTCCCGGTCAGAGTCAGGGCCCCCTTTCCCTTGCTCAGGCTGCACTCCACATAGAGAATCTCCCCTCCGGCAGCCGTCCAGGCCAGTCCGGTGACCACCCCGGCAAAATCATTGCCCTGGTAAGCCTCCTTGTTGTATTCGGTAATTCCCAGGTATGCCCTGACATCCTCCAGGGTCACCTCAATATTATACTTCTCCCCGAAGGCGATTTTCTTGGCTACCCTGCGCGTCACGCGGGCAATCTTCTGGTCGAGTTCGCGCACCCCCGACTCCCGGGTGTAGTACTCAATGATATGGGTCAGCACCTCTGCCGGAATTTCCAACTGTTCCGCTTTCACCCCGTGGTTCTCCAACTGCCGGGGTACCAGATGGCGACGGGCGATCTCCACCTTCTCTTCCACCAGGTAACCGCTGACCTCGATCAGCTCCAGGCGGTCACGCAAAGGCTGCGCAATCGTACTCAGCGTATTGGCGGTAGCGATGAACATCACCCGGCTCAGGTCGTATTCTATCTCCACGTAATTGTCATGGAATTCGGAATTCTGCTCGGGATCGAGGACCTCGAGCAAGGCCGAGGCAGGATCCCCATGAAACTGGTGCGAGACCTTGTCGATCTCATCAAGCACAAACACCGGATTCGACGATTTGGCCTTTTTGATATTCTGGACCACCCGCCCCGGCATGGCTCCGATGTAAGTCTTCCGGTGGCCCCTGATCTCCGACTCATCGTGGAGACCGCCCAGACTCATGCGCACATATTTCCTTCCCAGGGCACGGGCAATCGACTTGCCCAGGGAGGTTTTCCCCACCCCGGGAGGGCCGTAAAGACAGAGAATGGGGGACTTCAGGTCGTTCTTCAGCTTCAGAACCGCCAGATGCTCGAGAATCCTCTCTTTCACCTTTTCCAGGCCGAAATGATCCTCATCAAGAACCTTGCGGGCATTTTCCAGGTCGAAATTATCACTGGTGGTTTCATTCCACGGAAGGTCGAGCAGCGTCTGGCAATAGCCGAACTGCACCGAATACTCCCCGGCCGCAGGATTCAGCCGGGCCAGCTTGTCCACCTCCTTTTCAAAATGCCTGGCCACCTCTTCATTCCACTGCTTGGCTGATCCTTTCTCCCTGAGGAGTTTGATCTCCTGGTCGACAGGGTTGCCTCCCAGTTCGTCCTGAATGGTCTTCATCTGCTGGTGCAGCATATACTCCCTCTGCTGCTTGTCAATGTCGGTCTTCACCTTCTTCTGGATGTCGTGCTTGAGCTCAAGCATCTGTAACTCCTTCACCAGATAACTGATGGCCTGAACCCCGCGATCACGCAGATTGTCGATCTCCAGCAACTTCTGCTTCTCTTCCACGCTGATGTCGGTGTTGGAACAGATGAAATTAATCAGGAAGGTGGAATTCTCGATATTCTTGACGGCAAAGGTCGCCTCGGGGGGGACGTTGGCCGAAAAATGGGCGATCTTGATCGAAAGATCCTTCAATGACCCTACAATGGCGCTGAATTCGGTATTGTCGGCAGGAGCCACATCGTGCAAAACCTCTACCCGGGCCTTGAAATAGGGATCCCCGCTGATGAATTCCGCCACCCGGAAACGCCGCTTTCCCTGGATAATCACCGTGGTGGAACCATCGGGCATCTCCAGCACCTTGAGGATCTCGGCCACGGTTCCCAACTGGTAGAGATCCCCTGACTCCGGATCATCCATCCGGGGATCGGTCTGCGCCAGCGTTCCCAGCATCTTGCTCCCCCGGCTGACATCCTGCACCAGCCGCAGCGACTTCTGCCGCCCCACACTGATGGGAATCACCACCCCGGGAAAAAGTACCGTATTCCGCAACGGCAATACCGGCAACACCTCGGGCACCTCAGGACTCCTCAGGTCTTCATCATCACCGTCGGCAATGATGGGATAAAACTCTGTATTATTATTGATCAGGTCAGACAAATTCCAACTCCTCTGTCCGCCAGTTTTCGTATTTCCCATAACTATCCTCTCTCCTTATGACAAAATGTCGCTTTTCACATCGGATTAAACATGTGTAATATTAAGGCAATTGTTGTGCCATGGGCCTTTTTCACTTCTCCCGGCCCTGAAAGGAGCAGATATGGCAGAAAATGGCAAAAAAAAAGCTCCGTCTCCGGAGCTTCTTAACATATCGTTGAGCACTATTTGCCTCTCTTTTCCATATGGTTTTTGTAGCGGTTCATGAACTTGTCCACGCGACCTGCCGTGTCTACCAATTTCACCTTTCCGGTATAAAACGGATGGGAGGTATTCGAGATTTCAATTTTCACCAACGGGTACTGAACGCCGTCGATTTCCACGTTTTCCTTGCTCTGCACCGTTGACCGGGTGAGGAATGTGTGACCGTTCGACATATCCCTGAAGGCCACCATTCTGTAACTTGCCGGATGTATTCCCTTTTTCATTTTTTTAATTTTTCTTCAGTTCCTTAAACGGGGGGCAAAGATAGAATTTGTTCCCGAATTTACAAACCCTGATTCCCGAATTATTTCATTTTAAATAAAGAAATAACGGGTAAGGCCTTTCACCGCATGCCGGAACCCCGGGAATTCCTGTGCTGCAAAGGGTTCCCGTGCATCATGCGGGCTCCTCTTCTGCCTGTTTCTGGCCGATAAAAGGAGCCCTGACGAAGGGTTTGTTACGGTCGAAAAGGTAGCGCATGGTGTGGTGGGTTTTCATGTGCTTTCCGCCTACCGACTCATAAAGGGCCACGATTTTCGGGTTGAAGTCACCGGCCCATGAAAGTTCCATCTCCTTGTACCACGGCATCGTGTACATGATGGGCCGCAGATGCCAGAAAATGGCCGATTCGATCCCCGACCGCTGATACTTCGGGGAGATGCCAATGATGATACCCCGGGTGCGGGTCATCACTTTGTTCTTCCGGAACCACATCAGCTTCAGCAGATTCCAGGGATGGAGCTTTCCGTTAAGGCGCCTGAGCATCTGGTTGATGTCGGGAATCATCACAAAAACGGCGATGGGCTCCTCTTTGTGGTAGGCAAACCAGATGAATTTCTCTTCCAGCATCATCTTCGACGAGGTGAGAAAATCGTGCAGGTCATCGCGGTCAAGGGGTTTGAAGTGCTCATGATAACGCCAGGCTTCGTCATAGACATGCGCGAAGTCCTCCACGAATTTGCTGCTCTGCTCCCAGGTAAAGTGACGAAAACTGAACTGCGGCTTTTTGGCTACCCATTCGGCAACTTTCCAGAAGCGGTCAGGGAGTTCGGGCAAGGTGATATCGAGGTGGTAACTGAACTGACGGAAATAGGTACGAAAGCCGAATTGTTCGAAGAGTTCCACATAATAGGAGGGATTGTAGGGCATGCCGAACCCCTGGGGCATGAACCCGTCGACCAGGAGTCCCCAGTTCATGTAGTTCTCCCCGAAATTCACAGGCCCATCCATCGCCTCCATACCCCTGGCTTTCAGCCAATCCACGGCAGCCGTGAAAAGAACCGCCGCGGCAGATGGATCGTTGACACATTCAAAAAAACCGCATCCCCCCGTGGGCTGCTCATACACCAGCGCCTTGTCACGGTTGTAAAAAGCGGCAATCCTCCCCAGAAGCTGCCCTTCATCACCCAGGAGTACCCATCTGATGGCCTCCCCGTTCTTAAAAGAGGCATTCCGGGAAGGATCAAAGGTGTTCTCCACCATCATCTCCAGAGGACACGCCCAATGGGGATCATCCTTATAGATCAGGTGTGGAACCCTGTGAAAAAGCCTTTTGGTTTTTTTGTCGGTAACTTCCAGCAATGGCATAAAGTTGGTTTTTATGGCAATATAATGTTTTTTTTGATTCCCTCACCCAACAAACTGAAGTCCCTCCTTCAGTTCCACGGCCAGACTGAGGGAAGCTTCCTGCTCTGACTGCGTCAGGGCCTCTGTCCACTCAGCGATGAGGTCACGGAGATATTCTGACCGGCCGGCCATGATCAGCGCGGTGCGGGTGATCACCTGTGTCAGTGTGGGGTCCTTGGCCAGGGTCGTCAGCTCTTCCAGGAAGGGTTCGAACATCTCGTCGGGCGATTTTTTGTCGGTCATGGCCAAACGCCCGGCCAGATGGACCGCGGTGTAGCGGATGAGGTGCTTCTTTCCGCGGCACCATTCCAAAGCCTTGGCATAGGCAAAGATGGTATGGCTCCACAGGTTGGCCGATGCCTGCTCGGCGATCTCGCTGTTGGTGAAACTGTGCGTCCAATAGTCCATCTGCTCCTCGGTCACCTCCGTGGGATTATCGGTCAGCGTGGCCAGAATCATGGTCTCCCGCCACTGTTTATTCCACAGCTTCAGCGCCAGCAGGTGCGAAGGCTCCACCCCGGCAGCCATGGCCCTCAGGTCGGTCAGGGAGACCCCCCAGTTCTTCTTGTAGTCGAGCCCACGGTGCTTCATCTGGTCAGCCACCTCACCACTGCGGTGCATGCTGATCTTCTGCAGCAGCTCCCTGTATTGCAGCTCCGTCGCCCGGTCATCCATCCATAGTTCCATACCTTCTCCTTTCTTCAGCACAAAGATAGAAAACATTCTTCCCGCGCCACAAACCAGCGATTCCGGGGCTTATGATATTTCGATGTTTCGGGGACAACGATATGGGGCGTGCAATGATCTCCTCATACGAACGTTTCAAGGGGGCGGCCCAATCATTCGCGTGAAGATGTCGCAAAACAGACCCATTTTATTACTTTTACTTCCGTTTTTGAAACCCGACGATGACCCGACCCGAAAAAAGGTGGCACAAGCTGATAAAGAGTGATTTCTACAGGAACATCATAGGCCTGTTTTCGGGGATCTTTGCCGCACGGCTGGTCCCCGCCCTCTTTGCCATCCTCATCGCCAGGCTTTACGCTCCCGATGATTTCGGCATTTTCGTCTTATTTCTGAGCATCTCTTCCCTGGTCTCCATCTTCTCCAATGGCGGCTATGAGGGGGCTCTTCTGCTGGCCGGAAGCGCCACCGAGAAACGGCAGCTCTTCTCCCTGGGTCTGAAAACCAACGCCATCATCAACGGAATCCTCCTGGCGGCCATGCTCCTCACTCTTCTGCTCCCCACACCCATCAGGGGGAACAGCCTGATGCTGCTGATGATCCCCCTCCACGCCTTCTTTTTCGGCGCCCTGCAGCTGATCCGTAACAACTTCATCAGCAACAAACTTTTTAAAAGACTGGCCTCTCTGGAACTCTGCCGCGCCCTGGCCTCGGGAATCCTCCAATCCCTCTTTTTCATCTTTCCGTCGGTCGGGCTCTTCCTGGGAGTCACCCTTGCCCAGGCCCTGACTTTCGCCGTTTTCTTCCTTTACCTTCCGGAAAACGAAAGAACAGATGCCACCACCGGCAAAAGGAGGAAATTCCACTTCCCTCTCCTCTCCCGAAATTCTCTTCGCTACACCGATACAGAAAAAGCCCTGGCCCGCCGTTATGCCAACTTTCCCCGTTTTTCGGTTCCCTCGGAATTTTTCAACTTCCTGAGCAGCCAGCTGCCGGTCTTTATGATCCAGCCCTTCTTCGGAAAAACCATGCTGGGTCTCTATTCGTTTTCGCACCGCTATCTCAGCATTCCCGTACAGCTCACCTCCATCTCCATCGGAAGTGTATATATCCAGAAAGTCCGCTCCCTTCAGGAAACCCCTGCCGATTTGGAAACCCTCACCTGGGATCTCTTCCGGAAACAGGTGACCCTGGGTATCGTGCCCTTCACCCTTCTGGCCTTCTGGGGAAAGGAAATTTTCAGCCTTCTCTTCGGTGCGGAATGGGCCTTCTCGGGAAGCCTGGCCTCCCTGCTCTCCCCCTGGCTCTTTATGGTCTTCACCGGCTCCCCCCTCTCCACGATCCTTATCGCCCGGGAAAAACAAAAGGTGTCGATGATCTTCAACATCCTGCTCCTTATTGCACGGGCGGCAGTCCTTCTGGCCGGAGGCTTCCTTCTGAAGGAGCTGACGCTGACCATCGCCCTCTACAGTCTTACCGGCCTCCTCTTCTTTGGCTTCCTGACCTTTTACTCCCTCCGTCTGGCAGGCGTGAAAACCCTCAGGGCTTTCTTCTTTCTGGCGAAAGCCGCGGCCCTGGCCGTTGTTCCCCTTCTTATCCTGCGGCTATGGATGACCGGCTGACCATCGATACCGGTGCCTACCGTTGGAGCAGTGGCCAACTTCCCGGGTCGGGGGGACCATCGCTTCCCGGGGAACTCAGGGTTACCGGTTTTGCTACCGGAGCGCACGGCATAGCTACTGACGGGCAGCTATGGCACCTCGCCCGGAACCACGCCTCCTCCTTCGGGGAGTTCCGGCAGTGGCTGGAAACCATCGACGGCCACTTCTCCCTGATCGCCCTCAGCAAGGGGGAGATATGGCTGGCCTGCAGCATCAGCCGCAGTTATCCTCTCTTTTACCTGACCACAAAACAAAGGATCCGGGCCGGGGACTCCCCGCTACGGCTCCTGGCGCAGGGAGGCCCCCTGCATCCCGACGAAGAGGCCACCCGCTATTTCCTCCATTTCGGGGTCACCCCGGCCGGCAAGACCCTCGCCGCCAACCTTCGGCAGGTAAGACCCGGCGAAATCGTCAGAATCAGCGAGGAGGACGCCACCCGCCATTTCTTCATTCCCGGAGCCCCGCAGCGCCTGAGCCCTCTCCCTCTCTCCCGGGTTTGTTCCCCTGCTGATGGGGATAGCCCCCAGTTTCCGCGAAACTCCCCGCCCATGAGCACCCCCGGCATAAACGCGATGACACGGACACAGCTCACCGCGGAAGCCGCCGCGAGGATTCGCCGGGCTTTCGCCGGCATCCTCCCGCTGCTGGAAAACAAAAGAGTCCTCCTTCCCCTCACCTCGGGGTACGACTCCCGCCTCCTGGCCTGCCTTCTCAGGGAATCAGGACATACGAACGTGGTCTGTGCCACCTGGGGCCGCCCCGGCAACAGCGAAGCCCCCGCCGCCGCCCGCATCGCCAGGCAGCTGGGATTTCCCCACCTTACCGTGGATTATGACCTGGCCATGATCGGCCGCACCACCAGCGACGCCATCTTCCATGAGTACATCGACTTCGCCGGCCACCTCTCCTCCATGCCCTTCATGCAGGACTACCCCGCCATCAGGCACCTCCTCGACACAGGAGCCATCGACCGCGAAACCATCGTCATGCCGGGGCATCCCGGCGACTTCCTCAGAGGGTCCCACCTCTACACAGCACTCCCCGGCGACTCCCCCAAAGGGATCTTCAGGGCCATCATCACCCGTTTCGGAACCTCCTACCCCTCGGGAAAAAGGGAACTGAATAAAGTAAGGGAGACTTTCCGCAAAGAATTTTTCCGGAATTCCGGAGACTACACCAGCCCACCCTCTCCTTCACCAACCAGCCCGGTCACTTCTTTGGCAAATCAACCGGCGTTTCCTTTATCCGGCGCCTTCCCCGAAGGACTCACCCCCACAGGGCTGTTCCGCAGCTGGGACCTCGAAGAACGGCAGTGTAAACTGATCGCCAACTCCACGCTGCTCTTCGACTTCTTCGGCCTCCGCCCTGTCATGCCCCTTTTCAACAGGGAACTCACCTCGTGGTTCCTCTCCCTTCCCCTTGAGGCATTGCTGGGAGGAAGCCTCTATTACGACACGCTGGCCACCCATTTCTTCAGACCCCTGGGGTGCGCCGGGGAACTGCGCACCGAAACGGCGCCGCGACACCCCTTCAGTCAGGCCAGGGAGTTGATCATCAGCACCCTTCCCCGCTTCGTCAAAACCCTCTGGTATCCCATGAACGACGACGCCTTCTACCGTGAAATCACCACCCTTCTGATGCAACAGTTTCCGGGAGGCCCCTGGCGCCACCCCCGGAAGTCCCACTATTACAACTGCACCCTGACCCAGTGGTACCTCCACAGGGTATCCCGGCAGTTAACCCTTTTCACCCCTTCCGGAAAATGAAAAGCACGGGCGGCTTTCCCCGAAAATAACCACAGCCGCATTCAGGCTGAAAAAAAATATCTTACATTTGAATTAAAAAACAGCATGTTCAATATCAAGAACCGTACGCGCAACATCCTGCTCATTTCGGGAGGCGTCATACTGGCTTTCCTGCTCTGGTTCTTTCTTGATATCGTCATTTATATCCTTTTGTCGGTCATTCTCTCCTTTATCGGGAAGCCCCTGATGTGGGCCCTCGACAGGGTGAAAATCGGCAAATGGAGCGTTCCCCGGTCGGTAGCCGCCTTCATCTCGCTGGTCTCCCTCTGGCTCCTCTTCTTTGCCGTATTCAAGTTCCTCATTCCCCTGCTGGTCAAGGAATTTGAGACTTTCTCCTCTATTAATTTCGAGCAGATCTTCTCTTCCCTCCAGGAACCCCTCTCCCGGTTTTTCAGCGTCTTCAGCCGGGAACCCGTGGTGATCACCGACAGCACCTTCATCGACCTGATCAGCCAGCAACTCGATGAGAAATTCCGGATTTCCGACCTGAACCAAATGGTAAGCATCATCGCGGGCACCGTGGGAGAACTCTTTATCGGCTTTTTCGCCGTCTCCTTCATCACCTTTTTCTTTCTGAAGGACTCCACCATGTTCCGCGATGCCATCCTCCTGCTGGTCCCCACCGACATGGAGGAAAAAGTGAGCAAAATCCTCGATTCCATCTCCTACCTGCTCAGGAGGTATTTTCTGGGCATCGTTCTGGAAATGATCCTGGTGGGGTCGCTCTATACGCTGGGACTGACCATCATCGGCATTGAATTCAACCACGCCGTCATCATCGGGCTCTTCTGCGGGCTCTTCAACATCATCCCCTATGTAGGTCCCTGGATCGGCGTGACCATCGGTCTGATGATCGGTCTGGCCATACATGTCCACATGGACTTTATGAGTTATACCCTGCCCCTGCTGGGATGGATGGCCGTAGCCTTCCTTTCCGTCAAGGTCCTCGACGATGTCCTTTTCCAGCCTTTGATCTACAGCAGCAGCGTGAAGGCCCATCCCCTGGAGATTTTCCTGGTCATCCTGGCTGCCGGAAGCCTGGGAGGCATCATCGGCATGGTGCTGGCCATCCCCGTCTATACCATCCTGCGCGTCATCGCCAAGGAGTTCTTCGATAACCTGAAAATCGTCCGGAAAATCACCCAGGACCTCGACAAACTCGACAAAAACGGTAACGCCTTTTCATAACGATGTAATTATTGAACCAAACCGTCTACCAATTTCAAAAACAGTATATGGAATTTTTCACAACCCAAGGAATTTACAAAGTTTTTGGCAGCACACATGCCCTCACAGATGTCAGCATTGAGGTGCCCCGGGGCTGCATCTTCGGATTGCTGGGGCCCAACGGGGCCGGAAAAACGACCCTGATCAGGATCGTCAACCAGATCACGGCTCCCGACCAGGGCGAAGTCTTCCTCGAAGGGAAGAAGTTAAAGCCCGAAGATGTCAGCCGTATCGGCTACCTCCCCGAAGAACGCGGCCTTTATACCAAAATGAAAATCGGGGACCAGGCCATCTACCTCGCCCAGCTCAAGGGAATGACCCGCAGCCAGGCCCTGAACAGCCTCAAATACTGGTTCAAGAAATTTGACATCACTACATGGTGGGATAAGAAGGTGGAGGAACTCTCAAAAGGGATGCAACAAAAAGTGCAGTTTATCACCACCGTGGTCCACAATCCCCAGTTGCTCATCTTTGACGAACCCTTCAGCGGCTTCGACCCCATCAATGCCAACCTGATCAAGCAGGAGATCCTGGAACTCCGTGAAAAGGGAGCCACCATTATCTTCTCGACACATAACATGGGCACCGTCGAAGACCTCTGCGACCACATCGCCCTGATCAACAAATCCAGAAAAATCCTCGACGGACCAGTTCACGAGGTCAAGGAACATTACAAATCAAACATCTTCGAACTCTCCTATATTGGCGATTTCCAGCAGGTTCAGCAGGTTCTCGACAGAAGCTTCACCATCCTCGACCATAAGGAAACAGTCCGCGAAAACAACATCCGCGTCCAGATCATTGACGGGAACGGAAACAACGAACTGGTCAGGAGCCTTCTCGATGTGGCAGAAATCAGATCATTCAGGGAAATCATCCCCAGCATGAACGATGTTTTTATCAAGGCAGTAGGAAATTATAACGAAGAAAACAGCACAATATGAATAAGACCTGGATCATTCTGAAGCGTGAGTACCTCATCCGTGTCAGGAAAAAATCATTTATCGTCACCACCCTTGTCGTCCCCCTCCTGATGGCAGGGCTGATGGTCATCCCCATGTGGCTGGCCATGCGTGATGACAAACAGGAGAGGCTCATCGCCGTTTATGACGAGTCTGCACTCTTTTACGACCAGCTGGGACAGGAGGGATATACCAAGTACCATTTCATCGAAGAGGAGAAATATAAGAGCCTCAAAAACAACCTCACCGATGATGAGTTTTACGCCCTTCTTTACATTCCCGCTAATGTTTACACGGTGAACCAGGTGGAACTGCTGTCGAAGAAACAGCTTCCCATGGACCTGAACGAACAGATTGAGAGGAAGATGAGCCAGATCATTGAAACCGATAAGCGGAACAAGGTGATTGAGGAGACCAGCGTCCCTGATCTGGAGGAAAAATTGGCAGCCACCAAAACCAGGGTCACCGTGAACACCCTGAAGGTCACCGATTCAGGGGAACAGAAGAAGAGTTCCTCGATCGTGGCCTTTTTTGTCAGTTACCTGATGGGGTTCGTCATTTACTTTTTCGTCTTCATGTATGGCTCCATGGTCATGCGCAGCGTCATGGAAGAGAAGAAAAACCGCATTGTGGAGGTGATTGTCTCCTCGGTGAAGCCCTTTCAGCTGATGGCGGGCAAGATCGTGGGCACAGCCCTGGTGGGCCTCACCCAGGTGGGCATCTGGATTATTCTGGGGGTGATCGCCCTGGGGGTGATGCAGAGCTTTTTCTCACCGGAAACGGCTCAGCAGATGGGACAGAGCGTCATGGAAACACAGCAGGCGATGGGGCAAAACCCGGCAGCCATGGCGGGCGGTGACAACCAGATCGCCGGGATTCTCGAAAGCCTGACCAATCTCAACATCCCGCTGATCATCTTCGGCTTTATCTTTTACTTCCTGGGAGGTTACCTCCTTTACAGCTCCCTGATGGGTGCCGTGGGCGCCGCCGTCGACAACGATGAAGACTCACAGCAAATGGTCCTTCCCCTCACCTTCCCACTGATTCTCTCCATCATCCTGCTGGTTTCCATTTCCAGGAACCCCGAGGGAAGCATCGCCTTCTGGGCCTCCATGGTCCCCTTCACCTCCCCGATATGTATGCTGGCACGACTGCCCTTCTCCCCTCCGGCATGGGAAATCGCCCTCTCCATGATCCTGCTCGTGGCCACCACCGTGGGAGCCATCTGGGTCGGCGCCAAGATTTACCGCACCGGAATTCTCATGTACGGCAAGAAAGTCACCTTCAAGGAACTCGCCAAATGGCTGACCTATAAAGGATAAGCAAGTTGCGTGCCTCAGGGGTGACGCCTCAGGGCACAACACATGACAGGACCATATAAAAGAGACGGCCGGCAGCCGGGGAGGAATCATCCCCGATTGCCGGCCGTCCTGGCTTCAATCGTTGCACCCCCCCGGGAACGATCATCCTACGGCACCTATCCTCAAGAGTTTCCCAGCAAGGGCGGGACCGGGATTATCTCTTTGTCACCATCAGCGGACTGATAATATCCTCATTCTCAGCAGCAGCCAGCCGCATGGCTTCCCTGACCCTGGCATCCAGCAGTATGGAGAAGAGCGAGGCATTCAGCCGGGAAATATAGGTCTTCCCGTCGGCACGCTGGTACACCGACACCCTGCAGGGCATCAGCGCTGATGAAATCCTCTCCCTGTCGGCAGCCAAAATGAGATTCGCCACATCAGGCTTGCAAAGGGAAAAAATACGCACCGGTTTCACCTCAAACCCCTTCGACTTCAGCGTGGCCTGCAAATCATACTGATGGGGTATTCCCCATTTCAACTCTCCGGCCCTCTTTTCCAGAAACGATAAAGTCTCCTCAAACCCATACCTGCTTTCACTCTCCAGAAACATCTTCCGGCGCAGAAAAAAGAAGAGGAAAACCAGAGTCGCCACAATTCCCGCAATAATTCCTATTAGCATCATCATTCTATTGTTTTGTTCTTCAGGTAACAACAAACCCCTGAATTTGTTTGAAGCCCCCTGCTTTTTCACGAAACCCGCCCGGTTTCCCGCTTCATATCTTCAGCCTGACAACTTACCTTAACCCAAAGCAAATGAATGCCCTCCCAACCGGTATCCCCGCATACGGGCTTTCGCACCCGGGTGGCTCCCGTATTTTAGAACGATTCTAATGACATATTGTGCAACATATTTGGCTGATTTTCCCTCCCTATTCACTATTTTCGTTGGCTGATGAAGTGCCGGAAAATAATGAAAAACAAGGGGGCCGCCGTGTTATCCCTGATTTTCATTTCCGGGGGTTAAAGGTGAATGTTCAAAATACTGACCTATGGAGCACAAAAACAATACAAGAAGGAATTTCCTGAAATCGCTGGGGTTGACCCTGGGAGCGGCCGGGGTGGGCACCTCCGGACTGCTTTCGTCATGCAGTAAGGTTACCTCGGTTTCTGCGGAAGGGAAGATCAGGCTTCTCACTCCGGGAGGGAGCCTGGTGGAAGTGGATGCTTCCCAGCTTACGCCGGCAGAAATGCCGTCACTGACCGAAAACCAGAAGCGTGGCCGTTTGGGTATCGAGGGAAAAAGCTGGGTGATGGTCATCGACCTGTCAAAATGCCGTAATGCGCGCCAGTGCATGGCGGCCTGCCAGAATCACCACCAGCTGCGCCCCGAGCAGCACCATATCAACGTCCTCCAGATGCAGGATACCGACCATACGGCGCCCTACTACATGCCCAAACCCTGCATGCATTGCGACAATCCCCCCTGCACCAAGGTATGTCCCGTGAATGCCACCTTCAAAAGGGCCGACGGGATCGTGCTGATCGACAATGAGCGGTGCATCGGCTGCCGCTTCTGCATCGCCGCATGTCCTTATTCCGCCAGGGTATTTAACTGGTTCGAACCCCGCGATGCCGAAAAATACGAAGGGGTGACCTATAACATCGAGGCCAACGTGCCCCAGAAAAAGGGAACCATCTCGAAGTGCCTCTTCAGCGCCGACCTGCTGCGCGAAGGCAAACTCCCCTCCTGTGTCTCGGCATGTCCCAACAGCGTTTACTGGTTCGGCGACCGCAATGAGGATGCCGTCACCAACGGAACCACCAAAGAAACCGTCGGCTTCAGCAAGCTGATCCGCGACAACGGCGGATACACCCTCATGGAGGAACTGGGCACCAAACCCAGGGTCTATTACCTGCCTCCGAAAAACCGGACCTTCCCCTTCGAAGGCGACCTGATCGACCATTCACACGATGCATAACCTGCGAAAAACAACCCTTATGAATGAAATAAAATCTCCTGAAGAATCAAGAAAAGCCCTCGACAGGATTTTCAGGGACCTGACCCGCTCGATCACCCACAAGGATGAGCTGAGCCGCTTCTGGCTTTTCATCCTGGTGATGTTCGCCATCGTGGGGGTCTGGGGCTTCATCATCCAGATCCAGCGCGGCCTGGGCGTCACCGGCATGCGCGATTATGTCTCCTGGGGAGCTTACATCGCCAACTTCGTCTTTTTCGTGGCCGTGAGCCTCATCGGATTCCTGATCAGCTCAACCCTCCACCTGCTGAAATTCGAGTGGTCAAAACCCGTTTCCCGGGTGGCCGAACAGGTGGCCATCGCCGCCGTCGCCCTGGCGGGAATCGTCATCGTCATGGACATGGGGCGCCCCGACAGGCTCCAGAATGTCTTCCTTCACGGACGATTCGCCTCCCCCATCGTGTGGGACCTCACCGTGGTGACCACCTACCTGGTGATCTCGGTCCTCCTCTTCTACCTCCCGCTGATCCCCGACATCGCCCTGCTGCGCGACCGCCTGACCGGCGTTCCCGAAATCCAGAAAAAACTCTATAAAATACTCTCCCTCGGGTGGAAAGGAAACGCAGAACAATACCGGCTCATGACCCATGCCATGCGCATCCTGATGATCCTGATCATCCCCGTGGGCCTCTCCATCCATACCGTCACCTCCTGGCTCTTCGCCTCCACACTGCGGGCCGGCTGGGACACCACCATCTTCGGACCTTACTTCGTTTCAGGAGCCTTCGTGACCGGCACCGCCGCCGTAGTCATGGTCATGTACATCTACCGCATCCGCTACCGGCTGAAAAATTACTTCACCAACCACCAGTTCGACATGATGGGAAAACTGCTGGTCTTCGTCTGCCTCGTCTATCTCTATTTCAACATCAACGAATACCTGGTCCCCGGCTACAAAATGAGGCTCCTCGAAGGCATCCACCTCAGGGAACTCTTCCACGGAAATTACTCCGGAATGTTTTGGTTCGTGCAGATCGCCGGACTGATCCTTCCCATTATCCTGCTGCTGTTCCGCTATTTCCGGAAACCCGGCCCCATGTTTCTCATCTCCTTCGTGGTGCTGGTGGCCTCATGGTTCAAACGGTATGTCATCGTCATCCCCACCATGGAACATCCTCATCTGCCCGTGCAGAACGTGCCTGACTACTTCAAACACTATTCGCCCACCAGCAACGAGATCGTGATCATCCTCTTCGGATTCGTGGGCGCACTGATCATTATCACCATGCTCGCCAAACTCTTCCCGGTGATCAGCATCTGGGAATATGCCGAACAACAGGGGATCGACAAAAAATACCTGACTGAAAAACCGGAAAATTAAACGACCATGAACAGGAACAAGCCGATATCGCTCCTCATAGCCCTGTTTTTCCTTTTCACAGGAGGACAGGCGGCCACACAGGTCTGGGAAGTCCCCGCCGACCAGGAGGCCCTTAAAAACCCCTCGGCCTTCAACAATGAGAATGTAAGGGCAGGAAGAGAGCTGTACAATATTCACTGCAAGTCGTGCCACGGCGATCCGGGGAAAAACAATGCCCTGCCTTTGGTGCCGCCACCCCCCGATGTCACCTCGGAACAGATGCTGCAAAACAGCGAAGGGGCCCTCTTTTACAAGATCACGGCAGGCCGCGTGGCCATGCCCGCCTTTGAGGCTACCCTTACCGCCGACCAACGGTGGAAGATCGTCAACTTCATGAAGAGCTTTGACCCTGCCACCGAGGGACTTCTGGTCAAAGAAGAACCCGTGCAGGCCAGGATTCAGGGAAACGCCGACGAAGCCTCCAAAACCATCACCGTATCGGCACAAGCCCTCGACAAATCGGGACAATGGGTGGCCCTCACCAACACCGACGTTTTTATCAAGGCCAAAAGAACCTTCGGAAGCCTCGAAATCGGTCAAACCACCACCAACGGTAACGGCACGGCAGAATATAGGTTCCCCGCCGGCTACAAGGGAGACAGCGAAGGAATACTCGACCTGGAGGTGACCCTGGGTGAGGACTTCCAGGCACCACCCCTGGTGATGAACCACGTGAAAATCGCCGCTCCCGCGGAACCCGAAAACATATTCACCGACAGGGTCCTCTGGTCAACCAACGACCGCACCGCATGGTGGGTCATCCTCTCCTATATCGGGGCTGTCGGCGGCGTTTGGATCACCATCGGATATGTCATCTTCCAGATATTCAAAATTTTCAAGGCCGGAAAGGAATAATCCTAAAAACAACAGAGATGTCAGACACCGAAATCCTTCATCCCGAATGAATATATTTTACCTGCTGATCGGAGCAAGCCTTTTTGCGGCCCTCATCTTCCTGGCGGCCTTCATCTGGGCGGTAAAAACCGGTCAGTTCGACGACAACGAAACACCGCCCTACCGGATGCTCTTTGATGATGACAAGGTGGAAGAAGACGAAGAGACGGAGGGAAGAAGAGACGGAGAGAAATAAATAAAATACACGATATGGAACTTCAGAAATTCTATTACGACAATAAAATTGTCAAGCAGTTTATCTGGGCTACGCTGATCTGGGGGATGACCGCGGTCACCATAGGCCTCTGGATTGCCCTGGAGCTGGCGTTTCCCGGGGTCAACCTGGGCCTGGACCTGGTCACCTTCGGAAGGCTGCGCCCCGTGCATACCAACGCCATCATCTTTGCCTTCGTGGGGAACGGCATCTTTGCAGGAGTCTACTACTCCATGCAGAAACTTCTGAAAACCAGGATGTACAACGATACACTGAGTGCCATTAACTTCTGGGGGTGGCAGCTCATCATTCTTCTTGCCGCCATCACCCTGGTTTTGGGATTCACCACCTCGAAGGAGTATGCCGAACTCGAATGGCCCATCGACATCCTCATCGCCATCGTATGGGTGGTCTTCGGATGGAACATGATCGGCACCATCATGGTGCGCCGGGTAAAGCATATCTACGCCGCCATCTGGTGGTACCTGGCCACCTTCATCGGCATTGCCATCCTCCACATCGTCAACTCCTTTGAACTTCCGGTATCGCTGTTCAAAAGCTATTCGGTGTATGCCGGGGCACAGGACGCCGTGGTGCAGTGGTGGTACGGCCATAACGCCGTCGCCTTTTTCCTGACCACCCCCATCCTCGGACTGATGTATTACTACCTCCCCAAGGCGGTGAACCGGCCCATCTATTCCTATAAACTGAGCATCATCCACTTCTGGTCCCTGATCTTCCTCTATATGTGGGCAGGTCCCCACCACCTCCTTTACCAGGCCTTGCCGGGATGGGCACAGGCCCTGGGCACCACCTTCTCGATCATGCTCATCGCCCCTTCATGGGGAGGAATGATCAACGGCTTTCTCACCCTGCGCGGGGCGTGGGACCGGGTGCGCGACAGCGCCGCCCTCAAATTTTTCGTGGTCGGCCTCACCGCATACGGAATGGCGACCTTCGAAGGTCCCATGATGTCGCTTAAGAATGTCAACGCCATCACCCACTTCACCGACTGGACCATCGCCCACGTGCATATCGCCGGAATGGGATGGAACGGCGGCATCATCTTCGGAATGCTCTACTGGATGGTCCCCGTGATCTTCCGCACCAAACTGTGGTCAGAGAAACTGGCCAACGCCCACTTCTGGATCTCCACACTGGGCATCCTCATCTACGCCATCCCCCTATACTGGGCCGCCGTCACCCAATGGCTCATGTGGCGGGAATATACCCCCGAAGGATTCCTGGCCTATCCCAATTTCATGGAGATCCTCACCCAGATCATCCCCATGTATGTGGCCCGAATCGTGGGCGGCACCCTGTTCCTCACCGGATTTGTCCTGCTCATCATCAACCTGGCGAAGACCATGCAGGCAGGCACCTGTCCCGATGAAGAGGCTGCCGAGGCTCCCGCCCTTCCCAAACTGGGTCCCCTTGACCTGGAAAAGGAAACCGTCCACCGCTGGCTCGAACGCAAGGGCATTCAGTTCTCCGTTGTGGCCTTCATCGTGCTGGCCATCGGCGGCGCCGTGGAAATCATCCCCATGGTCTTTATCAAATCGAACATCCCCACCATCGAGGCTGTCACTCCCTATTCGCCGCTGGAACTGGAAGGCCGCGACATCTACATCCGCGAGGGATGCTATACCTGCCACTCCCAGGTGGTGAGGCCATTCCGCTGGGAAACCGACCGCTACGGCGAGTATTCCAAAATCGGCGAGTTTGTCTACGACCATCCCTACCAGTGGGGTTCACGCCGTGCAGGTCCCGACCTGGCCCGCGCCGGTAACATGAGCGGACCAATGTATAAAAATGCAGCCTGGCATTTCAACCACTTCATGGATCCCCAGAAAATGAACGAAAACTCGATCATGCCCCGCTATCCATGGCTGGGAGCCAACACCATCAAGACTAAGATTATTCCCGGCAAAATAAGAGCGATGCAGAAACTGGGGGTCCCCTATCCCGAAGGCTATGACCTGCTGGCCGTCGATGACCTCCGGAAACAGGCCGAAACCATCGCCGCAGACCTGAAAGCCTCAGGCATCGACATTCCCGCAGACAGGGAAATGATCGCCATGATCGCCTACCTCCATAAACTGGGCAGGGACATCTCACAACCGGTTACCGCCACCCCGGCAGAAACAGCCCTTCCCCCGGTGGTGCTCCCCGCAGCCCAGTCCGACCTGGAGGCCGGAAAGGTCAATTATGACAAGATCTGCGCCGTATGCCACGGCCCCGAAGGGAAAGGCATACCTCCTGCTTTCCCCGACCTCACCGACAGGGAGTGGATTAACGGGAGTTCCCCGGAAGCCGTCGCCCACTCCATCCGCGAGGGAAGTCCCGCCAAAGGCATGATCGCCTACAAAAGCCAGCTCCCCGAAGAACAGATCCTCCAACTGGCGGCCTACATTCTCAAAACGCTGAATACCCCAAGCGATGAAAATAGTAAGTAACCTCCTGGAAACCATCGAAGGCATCGGCACCTGGTACATCATCGGGCTCCTCATCTTCTTTGCCATGTTCATCATCTTCCTGGTGAGAACCCTCCTCCGGCCCCGCGCCGAAATGGACCAAATCAAAAATGCCATCCTCGATGACCGGGAAACATCCGATTCTGAAAATAAACAAAACATAGAATAAGATGACTTCAAATAACAGTGATTCTGAACTTTATGAAGACCTCTCTGATTTCGAATCTGCCAAGGAATCTGAGGAACATGAATACGATGGTATCACGGAGCTCGACAATCCCCCGCCGGGATGGATCATGGCCATCTTCTACCTCACCATCGGGATTTCCATTCTCTACGGGGCCTACTATTACTGGCTGAAGGTGGGTCCCACCCAGGATGAGGAATATGTCAGGGCAGTGGAGAAAGCCCAGGTGACATACGCTTCTGCCAACCCGGAAGCCGCCTTTGTCCTGCTCACCGATGAGGCTTCGCTGAATGCCGGCAAGGAGGTGTATGCCTCCATGAACTGCGCAGCCTGCCACGGCACCGTTGGGGAAGGAAACGCCATCGGCCCCAACCTGACCGACAACGCCTGGATCCACGGATGCTCCTTTGACGAGGTCTTCAACATCATCAAAAACGGATTCCCCACCAAGGGAATGACCGCCTTTAAAGGTCAGATCAACGACGAGAAAATCAGCCAGGTCTCCAGCTATGTCATCAGCCTCAAAGACTCCAATCCCGCGAATGCCAAAGAGCCACAGGGCGAGTCGTGCGAATAATGGTTATCAGTGAGCAGTGAGGAGTAACCGGTAATTAATGTGTCGTTGGAGTGCTGTAAGCACGGAAGTATGTTAGCTAATGGCGAAAGTAAGATTCCACCCAGTACTGTAAGTGCGAAAGTATGGTAGGTTATATTGAGATTAAAAAAGGCAAAGAACAGTGACTGGAAAAAGAGAATATTCATTCCGTGACCGCCCCATCAACATCGACGAGGAGGGGCACAGTAAATGGGTCTATGCCAAGAAACCCTCGGGGAAATGGCATACCCGCCGCATGATCGTGGCATATCTCCTGTTGGCCTTCTTTGTCGTAGCGCCGTTTATCAAAATCAACGGTTATCCGCTGATCCTGCTCGATATTCCCGACCGGAAATTTATCATCTTCGGAGCCATTTTCTGGGCCCAGGACACCTTTATCCTGGCCCTGCTGATGCTCTCCTTCATCCTTTTTATCATCGTTTTCACCGTCACCTTCGGCCGCATCTGGTGCGGGTGGGCCTGTCCCCAGACCCTCTTCCTCGAAATGGTCTTCCGTAAAATCGAATTCCTCACAGAAGGGGACTTTATGACCCGTAAAAAACTGGACCAGAGCCCGTGGACTTCCGGAAAAATCGTCAAAAAAACCATCAAGCACGGGTTATTCCTTCTGGTGGCCATCTTAATGACCAACGTGTTTCTGATGTGGTTCATCGGTTACGAACAACTCTTCGCCATCATTTCCGACCCTGTGGGGAAACACCTGACTGGATTCCTGGTCATGATCGCGGTATCGCTCTTCTTTTACTGGATGTACTCCTACTTCCGTGAGCAGCTCTGCACCATGGTCTGTCCCTACGGCAGGATGCAGGGGGTCCTGCTGGACCGGCAAAGCATCGTGGTCTCCTATGACTACAAACGGGGAGAACCCCGGGGCGCCAAAGCCGCAGGCGACTGCATCGACTGCAGACTCTGTCTGGCTGTTTGCCCCACCGCCATCGACATCCGCAACGGCACCCAGCTCGAATGCATCAACTGCACCGCCTGCATCGACGAGTGCGACAGGGTGATGAAAAAGATCGACAAGCCGGCCGGACTGATCAGGTATGTGTCGGCCGAGGGAATCGAAAAAGGCCATACCTCGGTGTGGAACTGGCGAAACCGCGCCTATTCCGCGGTACTCCTCCTCCTCTTCTCCTTCTTCCTCTACACCCTGCTCTCCCGCCCGGCTGTCGAAACCACCATCCTCCGCACACCCGGACTCCTTTACCAGGAAAACGAAGGGGGAACCCTCTCCAACCTCTACAACATCAAAATCGTCAACAAAACCCATGAGGATATGGAGCTGCAACTCAAACTGATCTCTCCGGAAGGGGGTGAAATCCGCATGGCCGGAAACAGGATATCCGTCGCCGACCAGGGACTTTACGAATCCTCCTTTATTCTCCTCCTTCCCCGTGACCAGGTCACCCAGCCCAGAAACAGCGTCAGGTTTGCCATTTACTCCGGGGATAATCTGATCGAAACCACGGAATCCACCTTTCTGGGCCCTGAAAAGTAAATACGAAAATATGGAACGGGCATGGCGCATCGACCACATAAGGGCATGGATACCTCCTACATGCGAGTTACACGGAATTGAAGAGCCGGCACATGCAAACATTCGTTAAATAATTGAAGAACTGTACATGACATGGTAAATAAACGAGTGACATTTAACTGGGGCACCGGAGTGGTCATCTTTCTGCTGATCTTCCTGGCGGCGCTTATCACCTTTGTGGTGTTTGCCTTCCTCCAGGATGTAAACATGGTCCACCGCGACTATTACGAAAAGGGAGTGGACCACACCGCCACCATGGAAAAAGAGCAGCGTTCAGCAGCCTATTCCTCCCTGATCAGGGTGGAAGCGGCGGCTGACTCAATTATCATCATCTTTCCTGCGGAAATCGCAGCCACCATCCAGAAAGGTGAAGTGCTTTTCTTCCGGCCGTCAGACCATAACAAGGACACCTCCTACCCGCTCGGACTGAACGGGCCCACCATGAAGATTTCGCGGGAAAACCTGATCCCGGGACGCTATATTGTCAAACTCACCTGGACTTCGGCCGGACTGGAGTATGAGGTGGATAAAAATGTCATCCTGCCATGATAGCATTACTCACCAGCGCCCTGCTCCTGGGCCTCGCCGGCAGCTTTCACTGCCTGGGCATGTGCGGCCCCATCGTGGTGGCCCTGCCACTCCACGGAAACACCCTCGCCCAGAAAATCTACGGAGGCACCCTCTACAACCTGGGACGCACCGTCACCTACGGCGTGATGGGCACCATCTTCGGACTCCTCGGACAGGGCCTCGAGCTCGTCGGCTTCCAGCAGGTGGTCTCCGTGGTCATGGGAGTGCTGATGGTCGTCTCCGTCCTCTTCCCCTCCCTCTTTCGCAATCAGGTCGATCTGACCAAAAGCAGTTTTAAACTCGTGGGGAAACTGAAAAAGAGCATCAGCAACATGTTCTCGGTGCGCTCCTTCCAAAGCCTGTTCATCATCGGGCTCCTCAACGGACTGCTGCCCTGCGGACTGGTGTACATTGCCCTGGCAGGGGCGCTGGCTACCGGAAACGCCGCCACGGGAACCCTTTACATGGTGTTGTTCGGACTGGGAACCATCCCCATGCTGCTGGCCCTGGGTGTGGCCGGAAATGTGGTGAGTGCACAGGCACGCAAGAAAATCAACCGGCTGATCCCTGTCCTGGTGGTCATTGTCGGCATCTTCTTCATCCTCCGGGGCCTCAACCTGAACATCCCCTTCCTGAGCCCCACCCGCGAAAAAATTGAAAAGAAATTCGAGAAATCATTGGAAGAAAAAGAGCTGTCTTCCGTTTCAAATTTCTTTCTATCCGATGATTTCAATAAGTATGGCTCTAAATTGATTTAGTTGTCCGGGAGAGAGTCTGCCCAAATCGGCGATCTTAAGCTCCCTCCTTAAGGTGACGATCCTGTCCGTTTTAATGACAGAAGAAGCTCTTAAATTGTTAATATGATCAGGTTTTAATTCAATATCCCGCGCTGAAAGGATTTCAGGGATGACTGAGCTGATTGCGGAAATAACAAGGTCGTGGTATTTATCATCAGTTTCTGCAATGACAACAGCCGGTCTTACCTTGGTTCTGGTCATTTCCGCAAAAGGAAAGGGTATCAGAATAATATCCCCCTGATTCATTTCCTTGCCATTTTAATTAAATAATCCTGGTAGAGATCCTCTGCCGTATCTTCCCAAAACTCCAATCCTTGACCATATTCAGAAAGATTTCGAAGGTCATTCTCCTCTTCCGTCAATTCTTCAAGAAAAGTCACAATTACCTTGTACTTTTTATTCTCTGGAATTTTGCCGGAAAGTACAACTGATGTACCATCATATATGCCACTTATTGCAAACATACCTTCTGTTTCTTTTTACAAATTTAGACAATCCACAGAATTCCCGGGGGAAATTCAGACAATCTTTCGTAAGAAAATATTCGAACGACTTAGCTGAAAGTCAGGAATATTAGCAATGAAGGTCTATATTTGTATATAAAGTCAAATGCTTCAGATTAATGAAATCAATCGTAAAAAAGTGGGGCAATAGTCTGGCCCTCAAAATACCCGGTTTCTTCTGCCGGCAATCGGGCATGACAGAGGGGAGCAGGGTGAACATATCCCTGAAAGGCAACTCACTGGACATAAAACTTGTAAGGCCGAAATACAAGCTGAATGAATTGCTGGAGCAAGTCAATGAAAGCAATCTGCATGGTGAAATCTGGGAAGGGACATTAAAAGGTCGTGAAATTTGGTAAGCCTGACAATTTGAAGGAAGAATCACACCATACTGCCAGCCACGGAAATAAGTGCGTACACTGCGGTGCCGACTGCGGAAAGGCCCCGGTGGTCGGCAACGGAATGAAGTTCTGCTGCAACGGCTGCCGCACGGTCTACGAGATGCTCCACGAGAACAAACTCTACACCTATTACAACCTGGAGAAATCCCCGGGCATCAAAGTGGAAACCACAGAATTCGGCAACAAATATGAATTCCTCGACAATGCGGAGATCGCCGGAAAATTTCTGGTGTTCCGTGAAGGGGAGGTGGCCAAGGTGCGGTTCTACATACCGGTCATCCACTGTGCCTCCTGCATCTGGCTGCTGGAACACCTGGGGAAGCTCCACTCCGGAATCAAATACTCCAGCGTCAACTTCGTCCGCAAGGAGGTGGACATCACCTTCCACAGCGGCGAGATCTCCCTGAGGCAGCTGGTCGAACTGCTGGGATCGATCCACTACATCCCCGACCTGTCGCAAAGCCTTCAGGAGGAGAAGCCTGAAAAACACTCCTATAAAAAACTGTTGTACAAGATCGGAGTGGCGGGTTTTGTCTTTCTCAACGTGATGACCTACAGCCTTCCGGCCTACTTCAACGGGAAACCCGTCGAGGGAAGCCTGGGCCGCACACTGGCGATCCTGAGCTTTATCCTGGTCATTCCCGTGGTCTTCTTCAGCGGCAGCGACTACACCATCTCGGCCTGGAAAAACCTGAAAAAGAAGAGCATCAGCATTGACCTTCCCATCGCCATCGGCATCTTCGTCCTCTTTGCGGTCACGGCCTTCGAGGTGATCTCAGGCAGGGGAGCTGGCTATTCCGATAGCCTTTCGGGGTTGGTCTTTTTCCTGCTGGTGGGAAAATGGTACCAGGGGAAGTCGTACGAAGCCCTCTCCTTCGAACGGAACTACAAATCCTACTTCCCGATCGCGGTCACGCGTATCCGGGAGGGCGCAGAAGAGCATATCCTGCTCGAAAAGGTGGAACCCGGCGATCTCCTGCTGATCCGCAACAAGGAGCTGATCCCCGCCGACACCATCCTGGAGGAAGGCACCGGCATGATCGACTACAGCTTTGTCACCGGCGAGTCGACCCCCGTGATGAAAAAGAAGGGCGATTTCCTCTATGCCGGCGGCCGGCAGATGGGGGGCATCATCCGCGTCAGCGTGGAGAAGGATATTCAGCAAAGCCACCTCACCCACCTCTGGAACCAGGATAAAAGCTATGAAAAACCCCTGGGAAGTTTGAAAAATCTGACCGACAGGGTCAGCCAGTACTTCACCCTGGCGGTCATCGTCATTGCCCTGGGAGGGTTTGCGGGGTGGATGTGGCACGGGGATGCCCACATGGGAGTCTTCGTTTTCACGGCGGTGCTGATCGTCGCCTGCCCCTGCGCCCTGGCCCTTTCCGTGCCCTTCACCTTCGGAAATACCATGCGGATCTTCGGAAGAAAAGGGCTGTACATTAAGAACAGTGACGTTATCGAGAAGCTCTCACATGTCGACACCCTCGTTTTTGACAAGACCGGCACGCTGACCTTCCCCGACGTGCAGGAGATCAACTATTCGGGAACGCCCCTCACGCAGCAGGAAAAGGATGCCCTCTTTTCCATGGCCCGGCAGTCGGCCCATCCCATGAGCCAGGCGCTGGTGGCCCACCTGCGGGATAGCAACTATATGGTCCCCGGCCATTTCGTGGAAGTCCAGGGGCGCGGGGTCTTTGGTAAGGTGGGTGACCTGGAGGTCCGCTACGGCTCACTGGAATATGTCACGGGAGAACCAGATAAAAGGGAACAGAATGGAGAAGCCATCAACCGCGTTGGACCGGCCAGCCATGGGTCCGTCAATTTTGGCCCGGATAACGGCAGAGCCGGAAGCATTTCCCTGGAAAGCGACGGACCAGTCAGCAACGGATCGGTGGTCTATGTGGCCTTCAACGGCCGTGAGGCAGGGGTCTTCAGAATCTCCAACCATTACCGCGAGGGCATGGAGGAAGTGATCAGGCTGCTGAATAAGAAGTTTGAATTGTATCTTCTCTCGGGTGATAATGACGCGGAGCGGAAAAATCTCACCCGTCATTTCCCGGAAGAGAACCTCTTCTTCGACTGCAAACCGCAAGACAAGGCTGACTTCATCGCGAGGCTCCAGAAAGAGGGAAAACGGGTGTTGATGACGGGTGACGGGCTGAACGATGCCGGGGCCCTGATGCAGAGCGATGTAGCCCTCTCGGTGGCCAACACCGCCTACCAGTTCTCGCCCGCCAGCGATGCCGTGCTGGAATCGGGGAAATTCGGCCTCCTGGCCCGCTTTATCGCCTTCACCCACACCGCACGCAATATCGTCTACATCAGCTTTGGCATCTCCTTTCTCTATAACATCTTCGGCATGGGCATTGCCCTGTCGGGCCTCTTATCTCCCGTGATCGCCGCCATCCTGATGCCCATCAGCTCGGTCTCGGTGGTGGCCTTCGCCACCCTCACCACCCGGCTTGCCGGCCGCACCCTGCTGAAATAACCTTACAATCCCTGCCTTCTGACAAACGTTCTGCCATTATGCAGAAGCGTTGGTGTGCTGGTCTGCCAGACATCGAGCCCCCGGGAGCGTATCAGCAACTCATCGGCGGTGAATTCGGCGTTGCGGAGTACGTCATGCTCCAGATACAACTCCAGGATCATCCCCTCACTTTCCACGGGAAGGTCGAATTCCACCAGAGCCCAATCCTCCTGAAAAGCCTTCAGGTGCCGGAACAGCTGAAACCTACCCCGCGACATTTCCTTTCCGGAGGCGGCCTCTTTGGTGACCACTTCCAACCAGGTGCGCAGCGTGGCATCCTCCTGGTACCGGTATATCCAGAATCCCAGGGTGAGGGCTTCTCCGGCCCTGACCCCCGGCAGGGTATCAGCGGCGAAAAGGATCTTTTCGCGTGCCGGAAAGGTAAAGGCTCCCGTTCCGCGAAGGGTCACCCGTGACCCCTGGTCATCAAAACCGTGCAGGATTAAGCAGGCTGCAGAGTCCGACAACTGAAGATTTCCGCGGGTATAAAGCCGTGAACCTGCATATTTCTCAAAGATCCGGCGGCGCCAGGTCTCATGCTGGCTTTTTATTTGTGTGACCGGAAGCCGCCAAAGGGCGAACTTTTCCGTTGAAGCCACCGGAGCGGCACCGCGGAGCAGCCACTGTTCCGCAGGAGTAGGCGCGTAGTCTTTCATCATCAGCACCAGAAAGGGCTTCTCGGAGGGAAGGAAATCCACCAGTTCGAGGCGCTGTAAGGGTTCCGTAAAGAGGGAAGTGCTCATGAAGGTCTGTGACAGGGAGGTACGGCTCAGCATGGTGGCCGCCAGGGGAAGCCCCGTTTTCAGGGATGCCACCATGGCCGCCTCTTTTCCCTCTTCGGTTCCTTCGATCCAGACATTTTCCGACCCTACATGAAACCAGGGCAACGGAAGGATCGCCTGGTAGTCCCCGGCGTTGATCTCCTTCACCCAAAGGTTGCCCTCTGTCACATTTTCCCGGTCTTCCAGTTCTGCAATCCTGTTGTTGAGATGAACGGCGATCCCCCGGGTATTGTAAACCGCTTCAAAGAGGAGCATCAAAAGCGCCGCTCCCGCGATGACCTTCCACCACCAGCGGGAGGGGGAGCCAAAGGCTTTATGGTAGAGGGCACCGAAAACCACCAGATTGATAAAATAGAAGAAGAGCCATGAGAAACGTCCCAACACCCTGAGTTGCCGGAAGGGGCCCACAAAGTCATATAGCTGTTCCAGTCCGAAGATAAAGGGGATTCCGAAAGAAAAAAGGAGGGCCAGGAAGGAGATCCAGAAGAGGACATTCATCATCCGGTCAGGAGAAACATGGTAAAAGTGTTGTTTGCGCACCACCCGGCGCCCCATGAAGAAGAGTCCAGCCAGTACCCCTGCCAGGGCGGCGGTGCCGATGTAGGCATACGATTCCCAGGAGATATGGCGGAAGACGGTGATGATGCGCGACACGAAAGCCCAGGGGGACCCCGAAGGGAGGAAGATGGCCACCGGATGGGCGGTACTTCCGTCGTAGCCGAAAGGCCAGGCCGTGCGGTCGGTCACATCATCGTTCATCTGTACCAGCAGTTGCAGCACCAGCACCGGCAATATCAACTGCAGGAAAATATGGAGAAAGTCACGGTACCAAAAGGTAGAGGCCTTACGGTACCATAAAAAACGGAAGAGCCAGTATCCCAGAATGAGGCAGCCGATAAAGCCGGTATAGTAGAAATGCAGGGCTCCGGCGACAAAGGTGGTGGCTCCCAGCAGGAGGGTGTAGAGGAGCCAGCGGGAGCGGTCGAAGCGGATGATCAGCCAGGCCGTCAGGGGAATCCAGAAGACCCAGGCCAGGGAGAAGTGACCCCCCATCCTTTGAAGCTGTGGTGAGAGAAAAGCAATGCCGGCAGCCGCAAGGGCGGCATACCACCACGCTACCCCGCTATCCATGAGGATAAGGCAGAGAAAGAGCGCTCCCAAAACAACGGAAAGAAGCATCAGCAGGTTGATGATGCCCACGGTATGGTCCCTGATTCCGGGGAAAGAGGAGGCTGCCATTCTGATGGCATTGGTCACGGGCGACTGGCTGTCGGTGAAGTGAATCTCCTCGCCGAAGGGGTAGTTCATGGCCCCGCTCCTTTGCGACACAGAATCGTAACGGACATGCCAGATCGCCCCGTAGTAAGCCTTGAATCCGTCGCCACCGGTGGCGAAATAGACCTGGTCAGGATCGCGGAGCACCGGACGAAAAAAGATCATCAGGAAGAGCAGCGCAATTCCCAGGGAGAGCCCGATGCCATAAAACCTCGATTTCACGGCAGTATAATTAGAAAAATTTCAGTTTCCGGGCGGCATACACCGTCATACGCACCAGTAACCACCCATGCCGGAAACGGCTGATCTGGGTACTTCCGTACTGGCGGTCCTTGTACCTGACATTGACCTCCACGATTTTCAGATTGAGTTTGGCCGCCCCGAAGAGCAGGTCAAAATCACCAAAGGGATCAAAATCTCCGAAGTAACTGCGGTTTTCCCTGATGGTCTCATAATCTTTCCGGTAGAGGACCTTGGTGCCGCAGAGGGTATCTTTCAGGGACTGTCCCAACAGGTAGCTGAAGATCATCCCGAAGGTCTTGTTGGCCACCAGGTTAAGAAAACGCATGGCCTGCTTTTCCATGGGATAAACCAGGCGGCATCCGTTGATGAACTCACCGCGGTTCTTCCGCAGAGCATCGTAAAATTTGGGCATATCCCCGGGCGGGGTGGTCAGGTCGGCATCCAAAATAAAGAGCATGTCGCCCGTGGCCTTTTCGAATCCTTCCCTGACAGCATTGCCCTTTCCCCTGCCCGACTGCCGCATCACCTTGATATCTTTATCGGGATAGCTCTCTTTCACCCTGAGCATCTCCTCCCAGGTGCCATCGGATGAGTTCCCCTCGACAAAGATGAACTCCTGGTGGCTTCCGAAGCCCGGGGTCTGCAAAATGGCATTTTCGATGTTCCCTTTTTCGTTGCGCGCGGGAACGACAATGGTCACCGATTGGTGGTCATTCCGCTCCACGGCAGGCCGCGCCACAATGAAGTTGGTGAGTCCGCTGCCCCTGAAAAACGGCAGGTTGACCATGATGCGGTTGAAAAACCATGACAGTAAAGGAATATTTTTGGGGAGGATAATCTTTTTCTCGGTGCGAATGGTCTCGAAACCCGCCAGGGAGAGAATCGACCTGATATCGGTGATCGAAAGCCAGTTCTGGAGAGGCTGCTTCTGTTTGAAACCCAGGTTCTCGCCTAACTGGATCACCGGCTCCCATAAATAGTTATAATTGGAGATGATGATGCGGGTGCGGTCATGGCTGGCGTTTTGCATGTTTTCGAAGACCTTCTGCACATCCCACAATGATCCCACCAGGTCGGAAAGGATGATATAATCGAATTTTTCGGAGAAGCGATAATCTTCGGCGTCGGCCTCCATAAAATGGAGTTCCGGATGGCGGCTGCGCGCCAGTTCCGTCATTTGCGGCGAGAAGTCCAGCCCTACCCCATAGGAAGGGGCTACCGCCGCCAGAAGGTCGCCGGTACCCGACCCCAGTTCCAGCACCCTGGATCCCCGGGGAATGAAAAACTGATAATACTCTTCCAATAATCGGTGATAACTCCGGTTTTTTCTCCTCCACCGGAGAATCTTCCCGGCGGCAGCTTCAAAATAGGCTTTCCGTGACTCTTTATCCATTCTCAGGGATTCTTTTCAGGCAACGAAGATAACCAAAATTAGCAGTTTTGTTAATTTTACCCCGGCTAACAGGGTAAACCATGACGCAACCAGAATCAGAACATCAGACCTTATCAGATAGAGTGGGCAGCGCTGCACCAGAGAAAACCCCCTTGCCCCAGCCGGGGAAGGTATCCATTGTTTTTTCCGTTTTCAACGAAGAGGGGTCGCTACCCCTGTTGATCAGCGGTCTCCGGGAAATGACCGCACACCATTCCGGGGAGTGGGAATTTCTCTTCGTCGATGATGGCAGCACCGACGGCTCTGCGCAGGTGATCAGCCGTTTCCGTGAGCAGGGAATTTACGGCGGCACCATCAGATTGCTCCGCTTTTCCCGGAATTTCGGCCATGAAGCGGCCATGATCGCCGGCATAGACCACGCCACGGGCGACGCCGTCATCGTCATGGACGCCGACCTGCAGCATCCACTGGGGATGATCCCCGCCATGATCAGCCGTCACCACGAGGGTTTCGCCATCGTCACCATGAACCGCCACTCCAACCAGGGCAACTCTTCCACCGGCAGTTTCTTCTCCTCCCTCTTCTACGGAATCATTAACAGGCTTTCCTCCGAAAAACTGCAAAAAAACAGCTCCGACTTCTTCCTCATCAACCGGGAAGTGGCCACACTGTTGCGCCATGATTTCCGCGAAAGAAACCGCTTTCTCAGGGGCATCATCCAAATCATCGGGTTCTCTTCGACTTCGCTGAGCTATGACGCCCCCGACAGGGTGGCCGGGAAAACCAAATATTCCTTCTTTAAACTCACCCGTCTGACAGCCCAGGCCATCACCTCCTTTTCCAACGCCCCCCTTTACCTGGGCATATGGTTCGGCTTCGCCTTTTCCCTCCTCTCCATCATCCTCGGCCTCTATTCCCTCGGGGTCTTCTTCTTCGGACAAACACCCCCCTCGGGGTATACCACCATCATCCTCTTCCTCTCGGTCAGCTTCGCCATCCTCTTTTTCCTGATGGGCATTATCGGCATCTACACCGGATACCTCTTCGACGAACAGAAAAAGAGACCAATTTATATCATGGAAGAGATGGACGGGCCCACTGCTGAAAACTGACAGGGTCCTCTCGTCGGTGAACCCTGCCGCGATGAAAGTTTTTCACCACCCGCGATAATTTTGTACAGATAACAATAACCCGGTTTTCAAAAAACATTATATTTGTCAGAAGCGAAAAAGTCCGACTAAAAATCAGCCATTTATTATCATAAAAACCAATAACTCAAGAAATGAAACTACATGTCATTGATGTGACCATCATCGGGCTTTATCTCTGCCTGTTGATTTTCATTGGCTTCGTGATGAAGCGGCGGGCTTCGCGCAACCTGGAATCCTACCTGTTGGGGGGCAAGACCCTGCCCTGGTATATGCTGGGGTTGTCGAATGCCTCAGGGATGTTTGACATTTCCGGGACTGTATGGCTGGTCGCCATTACCGTGGTCTACGGTTTGAAGAGTATCTACATCCCCTGGCTCTGGCCTGTCTTCAACCAGATTTTCCTGATGGTCTACCTTTCGGCATGGCTGCGCCGTTCGGAATGCACCACCGGTGCCGAATGGATCGGTTTTCGCTTTGGCAAGGACAGGGGGGCCGTGACTTCCCACTGGATCATCGTCGTCTTTGCCATCCTGGTTTGTCTGAGCATGCTGGCCTACGGCTTTATTGGCATGGGGAAATTCATCGAAATTTTCCTTCCCATGAAGGCCATGTTCCCGGCTCTCTCCTTTATTCCTGATGCTTATGTTCCGCACGTGTGGGGAATCCTCTTCACCCTTTTTGCCGTTTTCTATGCCCTGATGGGAGGAATGCTCAGCATCGTATGGGCCGATGTCGCCCAGTATGTTATCATGACCCTGGCCTCCATCGCCGTAGCGGTGATCGCCATGGCCCACCTCGACGTCATCAGTTTCTCCTCCCTTCTTCCCGAAGGATGGTACTCTGCAGGCTTCGGCACCCATCTTGACCTGAACTGGACCGGAAAACTGTCGGAGTTCAACACCACCATCGCCGAAAGCGGCTACGAAATCTTCTCCCTCTTCTTCGGATTTGTCCTCATGAAAGGGATTTTGGCCAGTATTGCCGGACCTGCACCCACCTATGACATGCAGAAGATCCTCTCCACCAAATCACCGCGGGAAGCCAGCCTGATGAGCGGCTTCGTCTCGGTGATCCTCATGCCGGTGCGCTACCTGATGATCGCCGGTTTTGCCGTGATCGGACTTATCCTCTTTAACGAGATACAGCCCCAGATCACCAATGCCGCAGGAAATATCGACTTCGAACTGGTACTCCCGGCCGTGGTCAGCCATCCCTGGATTCCCGTCGGACTGTCGGGGCTTCTGCTGGCCGGCCTTTTGGCAGCCTTCATGTCGACTTTCGCCGGAACCCTCAACGCCGCACAGGCTTATATCGTTAATGACATTTACGTCAAATACTTCAGACCCGACGCCTCGCCGAAACAGTCCAACAAGGCCAATATCGTCGTGGGCCTCGTCGTGGTGGTGATCTCCATCGGGTTCGGCGTGCTGGCCCAGGACGTGAACAGCGTCCTCCAATGGGTCACCGGCGCCCTTTACGGCAGTTACGTGGCTGCCAACATCCTCAAATGGCACTGGTGGCGGTTCAACAGCAAGGGATTTGCCTGGGGAATGGCCGGCGGTCTGGTGCCTGCCCTGATCCTGCCCTATGTCCCCGTGATCGGCGACATGCTGCCCCTTTACTATTTCCCCATCATCCTCGTCTTCTCGGTGATCGGATGCATCTGGGGAACCTACTCCGCCCCTCCCACCGACATGGAAGTCCTCAAAAAATTCTATGCCAAAACCCGCCCCTGGGGGGTCTGGGGCCCCGTCCGCGACCTCGTGATGGCTGAAAATCCCGGATTTAAGGAAAACAAAGCCTTCGGCCGTGACATGTTCAACGTCGCCATCGGCATCCTCTGGCAAACCTGCCTGGTGGCCGCTCCCATTTACCTGGTACTGAAACAGTTTACCTCAATGGGATACGCCCTGGGAATCGTCATCGTGACTTCCTTCCTGTTGAAGAAATACTGGTACGACAAACTGGAAGACTGACCCTCTCCGCGGCAATTCCACGAATCATCCATTTGAAATTTAACAGCAGGATACCAGGGGAGTGCATTCATGGTGCCGCCCGGAAAGGTTCATCAAACCGGGGCGATCCCTATCAGAGGATATTACCTTAAATTCAACTATTTACACCAATGCAATACGGACATTTCGACGATAAGAACAGGGAGTATGTCATCACCACTCCCCAGACTCCCTATCCCTGGATCAACTATCTGGGGACCGAAGATTTTTTCAGTCTGATATCGAACACCGCCGGGGGTTACGCCTTTTTCAGGGATGCCAAATTCCGGCGCATCACCCGCTACCGGTACAACAACGTGCCCACCGATGCCGGGGGCCGCTATTTCTATATCCGCGACGGGGAGACGGTATGGTCGCCGGGCTGGAAACCCGTAAAAACACCCCTCGACCATTATGAATGCCGTCATGGCATGAATTACACCACCGTCGAAGGTTCCAAAAACAGCGTCACCGCAAAGGTGCTGTTCATGGTCCCCCTGAAGTGCCGGGCTGAAGTGCAGAAACTGACCCTCACCAACCATTCAGGGGAGGTAAAAAACCTGAAGCTCTTTTCCTTTGTGGAATGGGCCTTGTGGAACGCCTCCACCGACATGGAGAATTTCCAGCGCAACTTCTCCACCGGGGAGGTCGAAATAGAAGGTTCCGTACTTTACCACAAGACGGAATACAAGGAACGACGTAACCACTACGCCTTTTATTCCGTGAATGTCCCCATTCAGGGGTATGACACCGACAGGGAGTCCTTCATGGGGTTATACAACGGCTTTGAAGAGCCCCGTGTGGTCGCTGAAGGGAAACCGGCGATGAGTGTGGCCCATGGCTGGTCACCCGTCGCCTCCCATTACCTCGAAGTGGAGCTTCAGCCCGGGGAATCGCGTGATTTCATCTTTGTACTGGGATACGTGGAAAACGATCCTGCCGAAAAATGGGAAGCCCCGGGGGTGATCAACAAAGCCCCGGCGAAAGATCTCATTGCCCGCTTCGACACCACCGCGAAGGTGGATGCTGCGCTTGCGGAACTCAGGGAATACTGGGACCGTCTTCTGTCGGTGTTCACCCTCAGCTCGGGAGAGGAAAAACTCGACCGCATGGTCAACATCTGGAACCAGTACCAATGCATGATCACCTTTCTCTTTTCCCGCTCGGCCTCCTATTTTGAATCGGGGATCGGCCGTGGTATGGGATTCAGGGATTCCAACCAGGACCTCATCGGCTTCGTTCACCAGATTCCCGCCAAAGCCCGGGAGCGGATCATCGACATCGCCTCGACCCAGTTTCCCGACGGCGGATGTTACCACCAGTACCAGCCCCTCACCAAACGGGGCAACAACGACATCGGCGGGGGCTTCAACGATGACCCCATGTGGCTGATCCTCGGAACGGTCAGTTACATCAAGGAGAGCGGCGATTTCCCCATCCTCGGGGAGATGGTTCCCTTCGACAACGACTGGTCGGTCGCCCGCACCCTCTTTGACCACCTCACCGTATCGTTCGACCACGTGGTCAACCACCTGGGGCCCCATGGCCTTCCCCTGATCGGCCGTGCCGACTGGAACGACTGCCTTAACCTCAACTGCTTCTCCGACAATCCCGACGAATCATTCCAGACCACCGAAAATAAAACGGAAGGGTCGAAGGCTGAATCGCTCATGATTGCCGGGCTCTTTGTCGTTTACGGCCGCGAGTATGCCCGGTTGTGCCTGCGCCTGGGCAAGGATGAAGAAGCCGCCCGTGCCCTTCAGCATGTCGACGCCATGGATGAAAAGATAAAACGCCACGGCTGGGACGGGGAGTGGTTCCTCAGGGCATATGACTTCTACGGCAATAAGATCGGGAGCCACGAAAACGAGGAGGGGCGCATCTTCATCGAATCGAATGGCTGGTGCACCATGGCGGGCATCGGCCTCGAAACCGGCATGACGGAAAAAGCCCTCGACGCGGTAAAGCAACATCTCGACTGCGAACACGGCATCGTCCTGAACCATCCTCCCTTCTCCCGGTATTACATCGAATACGGCGAAATCTCGAGCTATCCCCAGGGATACAAGGAGAATGCCGGGATTTTCTGTCATAACAATCCGTGGATCATCATCGGTGAGACGGTGCTCGGCCGCGGGGACCAGGCCTGGGACTATTTCCGCAAGATATGCCCTTCCTACCTCGAGGAGGTCAGCGACCTTCACCGTACCGAACCTTATGTCTACGCCCAGATGATCGCCGGCAGGGACGCCTTCAGACCCGGGGAAGCCAAGAACAGCTGGCTCACGGGAACCGCCTCCTGGAATTTCTACGCCATCAGCCAGTATATCCTGGGCATTCAGCCCGATTATGACGGACTCAGGGTAGACCCCTGCATTCCCCGGGAGTGGAAGGAGTTCACCATCACCCGCAAATTCCGTGGCGACACCTGGAAGATCACAGTTTCCAATCCCCGGGGGGTATGCCGGGGAGTTACCACGGTGACCATCGACGGAAAACCCCACAGTTCCTCTCTCCTGCCGCTCTTCGGTGACGGAAAACAGCATACCGCCGCGGTCACCCTGGGATGATCCTGTGATGCCCTGATGGCGGCCCCTCCGAACGCACGACTGTCACAGCTGACTTACGTGAGAAAGAGAGGCCGGAAGATATGCAGCCCCGATTCAGGAAAAGGGGATGTTAGAAACCCAGGGCTGTGGTATCAACGCCGGTTTTATTATTTTTGTCAGCAGAACTTATGAATATGGCCTTTCACCGCATGCGAAAAATGGTCCGGCTGGTGGCAGATCAAAAGAGACTGCTGCTGTTGCTCTTTCCCCTCTTTTATATGCTGACGGGGTTCTATTTCCGGCTGATCCTGGAAGATCCCTCCCTGAGGTCGGTAGATCCCGACTATGTCTATTTCTGCACAGGGCTGAACATGGCCGAGGGTCACATCAAGGTGGCCCATATCGACCACCCGGGTACGCCCCTGCAATACCTCACGGCCGTGGTCTTCCGCATTGTCTGGTGGTTCCGCGGCGAAGGGGCGGGATTCACCGGTGATGTCCTCAGCCATCCCGACCTTTATCTGGCCATGGTCAACCTGGCCCTTACCCTTTTACTGGCTGCGGCCATGCTGGGTGCCGGCAGGGCGGTCTTTCGCAAAACCGGTTCGGTCACCATGGCAATGGTGGTGCAGACCATTCCCCTGCTTCCCTTTATTCTCTGGGAAATCATCGGCAGAATAAGCCCCGAGCAAATTCTGGCCCTGCCCATCATCGCACTCTCCGTTTTCCTGATCGGCAAGTCACGCTCTTCAGAGCAGGAATTTACAACCGCTGATATTCTGGTGCTTGCCCTGATCACCGGCTTTGGCCTTTCCATCAAGCTCACCCTCCTCCCCCTGGTATTTTTCCCGCTGATGGTCGTCCCCGGATGGAAGAAAAAAGCGGTTACCCTGCTTTTATCGGTTCTTTTTTTCCTGGTCATTGCCCTTCCGGCCACCCTGCAAATCGAGCGTTTCTGGCACTGGATCCGTGATCTGTTTCTCTTCAGCGGACAATACGGCAGCGGGGAGAAAAACGTGGTCGACCTGGCACAAATGGCCGGGAACTTCCGCCAGATGGTTCGTCTGGAACCCCATTTTTCGATCCTGACGGGCATCATGGCCGTGGTCACCCTTATTTCTCTGGTGAGCAGCCGCAGGAAGAAACATCCTGTCCGCTTCAGCCGTAACATGATGGCCGTTGCCGTGCTCCTGGCCATCGCGCTTCATGCCCTGATGGCCGGAAAACAGTATGCCCCGCGCTATGTTATGCCGGCCATGATGTACGGGCCACTGCTCTTCTTCCTTCTTTGTGAATCGGTCAGGGAACGCTTCCCCTCCCGTGTGGTGCGGGGAGCCCTTTCGTTATTGCTGGGGGTGTTCCTGATATGGACCGCCAGCCGTCAGATTCCCGTCATCCGCTATACCTCGGAAGCCTTCCGCACCCAGATAGAGGCCAGAAAAATGACCCGGGAAGCTGCCGCGGCCTTTGAACCCGGAAGCACCAGAATCATCGCCTCTGCCGACTACGGCTCTCCCTTTCCTGAGTACGCCCTGCACTTCTTCACCGCCTGGGCCCCCCAGTCCCTCAAACCCCACTATGCTGAACACCTGGGAAAACTGTACCCCGGCACCATTCACTTCAACCCCCTCAACAGCCAACTCGTATACTGGGGAGAAGCCTTCGACCCGGCCGCTGAAACCGGCGACATCAGACCGGTCTACCTCTTCCTGGAAAAAAACCAGGAGGAACTTTACGCCAAAACCATGGGGGTACTGATGGAAAACAGGGACGGGTTCAGAGTGGAAAAAGAACTTCTCTTCGAGAATCCCGTTAACGGGGAAGCCCTCTACAGGCTGCACTTCTCCCCGGAAATACCTTCCGGAACGGAATCAGCATCGCCCGAAACCCCACCCTCATCATCAACACCCCGCGGGGAATGAAAAACATCAACTTTTACGGTTTCATCGCCCTCTACGGAGCCCTCTTCCTGGTGGTCCTGTTCAAGGTGTTTCATGTGCCGGTGACCATCGACGAACTGCCCACGGTCTCCCACTATTCGCGGTTCAGCTTTTGGGAAATCATGATGTACCCCGACAATATCCCCAACAACCATATTCTGAACACCCTGCTCACCAAGTGCACGATGCTCCTTTTCGGAAAGGAGCAGTGGGTCATCAGACTACCCAACCTGCTGAGTTTTCTTCTGTTCGCCTGGGGGGTATTCCGGATCCTGAAACTGACTCTGCGGCTTGACTCCCCCTGGTTTCTGGCGGGGGCCCTCCTTTTCGTGAATCCCTATCTCCTCGATTTCTTCGGCTTATGCAGGGGGTATGGGATCTCCCTGACCATGGTCATCCTCTCAGCGGGATTTCTGCTGACAGGATTTGTGGAAGGACGGCAGAAGTTCATATTGATGGCCCTGGTCTGCGCCATCCTGGCTTCCTATGCCAATTTTACGGCCCTGGTCTTCTGGGCGGCCGTGACCCTCATCGCCGGCTTCCGGTTTCTTTGGGAATACGGAAAAGAACCGAAAAAACTGGTCAGGCCGCTCCTGTTCATCACTCTCCTTTCCCTGGCCTACCTGGCCCTGATCATGGTCCCCCTGCAGAAGATGCACTCCACCGACGAATTCCAGTACTGGACTTCCGCGGGGTTTTACCAGGAAACGGTGATTTCGCTGATCCACAACTGGTATTACAACTCTCCGGTGCTTTCCAGGATTCCTCACGGATGGTTCCTCCTGCCGGTGGCCCTGGCCCTGGGAGCCGCCCTCTGCACCGCTTTCAGCAGAAAAGGAAAGCCCGTCAGGCCCGGGACTCCTGAATCCTCCCCGGCCTTTCGTCCCCTCTGCGGGGTGCTGGCGGTGGCCCTCGTGCTGCTCCCCGCAGCCATCAATCTCCTGCAGACCGCCATCCTGGGAACTCCCAACCTGAGCGGACGCACAGCGCTCTTCTTTTACCCGCTTGTCGCCCTTCTCTTCGTGGCCGCCCTCACCCTGGCCCATCGCTGGCGCCACTCCCTGGCCCATCGATCAGTGGCCCTGGCCCTGACCATCCTCCTGGCCGCCAACCTCTCCCACAGGATCTCCCTGCAAAGCGTCAGAGAATGGGAATTCGACGCCAACACCCTGGAAGTCATGGACTTTCTGAAGGAGAAATACAAGGGAAACCCCCTCTCCCTCAAAACCAGCTGGTTCTTCCACTCCTCCTTCACCTTTTACCAGATCACCGGAAAGGCCCCCTGGATCGACCTTCAGCCTTACGACTACAACATCGATATCGCCACCCCCGCCGAATACTATTATATCTTTGCCGAAGACGCCGGGAAACTCAACCCCCGTTTTGAAGTGGTGCACAAATTCAGTCCCGGCCGATGGCTGATGAAGCAAAAAACAAACTGAAGGGTATGAGAAAAGTGAACCTGACCAAGAAAAACCTCCCGGTGGTCATCCTGGTAGTTTTCGGGATGCTCCTGCTCCTGATGGGGATCGCCAACCACTGGTATTTCCGTACCGTCACCTTCGACTACGGAAATTACAACTTCGCTTTCCGTGATTATGCCCATTTCAGGATCAGTCCGATGCCCACCTATCCCGGCAATTTCCTCCAGGACCACTACTCATTCCTGCTGATGTTTCTTATTCCGGTATATTGGCTCTTCACCTGGCTTTCCGGCACCTATACGCTGATTGTGATCCAGGGTGCCATGGTGCTGGTGGCCGCCTGGTACTCCTGGAAACTGGTCGCCCTGAAAAGCGACCACTGGTGGTTGGGGGCCGGCGTGATGCTGTACTATTTCCTGTTGCTGGGGAGGTACACTACTTTTTCGTGTGACGTGAACCTGGCCGTCATCTCGGCATGCCTCATTCCCCCCTTCCTCTATGCCTTCGAAAAGAAAAAATACGTGGCCGCCGGAATCCTCCTTATCGTGGCCCTGCTGGCCCGCGAAAACATCCCCGTCTGGTTCATTTTTATCTTCATCGTGCTGATCATCAACCACCGGAAGGACAAACGGGCCGTTATGATGAGCCTGGCAGGCATGGCCGTGTCACTGCTTTATTTCATCCTTCTCTTCAAGGTGCTTATTCCCGGTATGGAAAATGAGGATAAACAGTTCACCCTGTTCAACTACTCCGCCCTGGGGGCGAACCCCGGAGAAGCCCTGGTCTTTGTGGTCACCCACCCCCTGGAAACGGTCAAACTCTTTTTCATCAACCATCTCGACGATCCCACGGGTAACGGCGTGAAGGCCGAGTTTTATCTGGTCTACCTGGTTTCGGGGGGTATCCTGCTGCTCCTGCGTCCGCAGTACCTGATCTGGTTTATTCCCATCGTCGCCCAGAAGGTGCTCAACGATTCCTATATCCGCTGGGGTATCTCCACCTACTACTCCATTGAAGTGGTGACCCTGCTGCCCCTTTCTCTTTTTCTGGTTCTGGCCTCCCTGAAAACGAAGTGGCTTCAGGCCAGCCTGGCCCTCCTTGCCTGCCTGGCCACCCTGGGCATGACCCTTTACAAACTCAACCCCGACCATGTCAAAATCCGCTGGACCATGAATCCTGCCAAGGAGAGGGTATACAAAAAAGCGTTCTTCGAGTCGCCCTATAACCTCAGGGAAGTACACCACATCATCAGCTCCATTCCGTCTGATGCCCGGGTCAGCACCACTGACCGTTTCTTCTCCCACCTGGCATACCGCGACTACATCCGCCTGTTCCCCACGGTCGATAGTGCTGATTACATCCTCTTTTCTGTCTATGACAACTATTTTATGCTTTCCTATCAGGAGAACGAAGAGCGGCGTAACAGCTACCTCATCAGCGACGAGTGGGAGGTGACCGCCACCTCCTTCCCCGTTTTCCTGCTCAGGAAAAGGGAGTTCCCGCACCAGGGCAGCGGAGGAGGAATTACCGGGAGCACACGGTCAGACACGCTGCGGTGCGACTATGAGACGGCCGACACCACGCGTCAGATGGTGCTTTTTGACCAAGGCGGCGTGGCGGAGGAGGGTAAACGGATCTCCGGAGAAAAGGCCCGCAGCGGAGTCCACAGCCTGCGGCTCGACGGCGCTGATCCTTATGGAAAGGCCGTGGAATTTTCTGATGCCCCGGAACTGGAGTATGTGGCGGTGACGGTGCGCTATCACAGCCCTTCAGACCAGGCCAACCTGGTCGCCACCACGGGGGAGGATTTTTACATCCTCAACAACAAACCTTCGGAAACAGACGATCAGGGATGGAAAAAACTGGAGCTCAGTTTCTGGGTGCCACAGCATGTCGACAACAGCCGCCTGATCATCTATGTATGGTATACCGGCACGGAGCCGGCATGGTTCGACGACCTGGAAATCGTAAAACGGTTTAAACCAGGGGGTGTACCTCAGCATTCACCCCTGTGATCTGCCTTTTGGCAATTCCGGCAGTCCTGCATCACCCCTGTTGTTTCCCATGCATATCTTCCGGCACAGTGTATTCCTGTAAAAGTCACCTCAGTAATCGGGGCGGTCATCCCCGTTCCATTCAACGAATTCTTCAATAACTCCTGACTTTTACCTTCAGGCTTTCCATCAGCAGTTTCTTTCGTTTCAGATTCCAGACATACACTTTAATTTGTGCGGTTTCTGAAATGGCGGCTGACATCCGGGAAACCAGCTGCTGCCGCTTCCACTCCTCCTGAGGTGCGGCCAGGTCGATACTCTCATAGCGGAGGTTCTTCCCCTCCCCGTCGATGGAAAAGACCAGAAAAACCTCGTCTTTGGCCAGAACCTCTTCGGGTTTGTAATTCAGGTCGACGGTGACTTCCAGAATTTCAAAGAGCTCTATTTCTCCGGGGTGCACCACCAGGGTGGGACCATATTCCTGGCTGTCGTCGATTCGCCAGGCTCTGACGCTGTCGGCTTCGGTAACCCGGGGATCGTCCACTCCTTCAAAAGTGAGACTCTTAACGAAATTACCGGCCACCTCCGTGGAGTCCCCTTTGTTGGGTGACTTCTTAAAGATATGGATGCTGTAGTCATAGCCCCCCAGCACGGTGATTTTTTCCACCGGATAAAACGACCGCACCTTTTTCAGATAGGGGTCCTTTTCGAGATTCTCAAGTGGTACTTCCCCCTCGTTGGGACCAAAATGGGCATCCCAGACCAGGAGGTCACCCCATTCCATGATGTTCGACGGCTGCTGTTTGTCAGACACCCACCAGTTGCACTGTTTTGTGTCGTAAGGATCGAGTTCCAGATAATGGATGACCAGGGGATTGAAATAGAAGACCTTCTTCCCCTCTTCGTTAAAGCGGATGTAATCGGTACTCTTTTTAACCAGTTGTTCCGTGGGGTCGGCTTTCAGCAGGATTTTCTGGTCACGGAAGAAGATGACTGCCTGCAGGAGCGCTGCTGCCCCGAAAAGGGCCAGGAGTGCATTTTTCTGAGGTATTAGCCTGGCGGCGGGTTTATAGAGGGCCATGGCAGTAAGGACAACCATCGGGGCAATCCCCCCCATCACCCGGGTCAACCCGAGCGAAGCTCCTGTTCCCTGCCACCACACATAGCTGTGGGCGGTGAAATAGGTGATCCAGCTTCCTGCGATGAGGATAAAAGAGATCATCGCTGGCTTCCGCAGGGAAAAACCTTTCAGCAGGTCATATATCCAGAACAGAAGTCCGGCCACGGTGAGCCATACCAGGGGCCACCCGAAAATATCGTTTCTTTCCCTGACGAAATGGAAGAGGCTTCCGCTGCCATAGTGACTGGCCCCCAGGGAATAGGGTGAATGGGAGATCAGCCAGAAAAGATCGCCGAACACAAAAAGTCCGGTGACGGTGAGAAGGAGAGTTCCCAGGGCCAGGAATAGGAGGGAGCGGTAAGAGCGCTTGATAAGAAGGGCCACCGCGAAGATGGGCAGCAGTATGATCCCCTCGCTGCGTACATAAGGAATGAACGAAAGAACGGCAGCCGAGAGGTCAAAGCGGTCGTGAAGAAAGAGGTAAACGGCAGCCGCCAGCACACAGGCAAAGAGGATTTCCGTGAGGCAGCTGGGGACCAGGTGGAAAAATACCGGGGTAAAGGCCAGGATGATCGCGGCAAAAAGTCCGCTTCCCGGGTAAAGGCGGTCGGAGATCCTGGCGGTGAGCCACAGGGTGACCATGGCCGCCAGCACATTGAAAAGCCTGGCTCCCACAAACCCGAAGAGGGCGAAGGGAGCCATCAGGGTGGTCAGCACCGGCTTGCCCCAGAGGTCGAGGAAGAGTTCCGGATACTTAAAGGCATACCTCGCAATCTGGTAATGGGTGATATTGTCACCCCCTCCGTAACCATAGGCACTTTCACTAAAGAGAAGGATGAAAAACTGGAATAAGAAATAAAGGGTCAGGAAACCGTAAAGGCCATGTTTTTCCAATGCTTTCTTCATGTTCGCATGGGTTATTGGAAGCTGTATTTCAGGATGCACCACAGGGCTCTGAAACCATCGCGCCAGTTGATCTTTTTGCCCTCTTCATAAGTCCTTCCGTAATAGGAAATGCCGACTTCATAAATTCTGATGCCCCGAATGCGGGCGATTTTCGCGGTCACCTCAGGCTCAAAGCCAAACCTGTTCTCCTTCAGAACGATTCCTTTGATGATTTCTGTCCGGAAGAGCTTGTAGCAAGTCTCCATGTCGGTCAGGTTAAGATTGGTGAACATATTGGAGAGGAAGGTGAGGACCTTGTTCCCGATGGAGTGCCAGAAGAAGAGGATGCGGTGGGGATTTCCGCCGGCAAAGCGGGAGCCGTAAACCACGTCGGCGTTATCCTCCAGGATGGGTTTCAGCAGGTCGTTGTACTCGCGGGGATCGTATTCGAGGTCGGCATCCTGGATGATGAGGAAGTCACCCGTGGCTTCGGCGATTCCCCGGTGAAGGGCCGCCCCTTTTCCCATGTTCACCGGCTGATGGAACAGCCTGATCTCTTCCTGTGAGTGCCGGGCCAGGTACTTTTCAATGACCTCCACACTGCCATCTCCCGAAAAATCATTGACGAGGATAATCTCCTTTTGCAGATCTCCCACCAACCTGACGGCAACAACCCTGTCAAGGATGGCTTCTATGGTTTTCTCCTCGTTGTACACAGGGATGACCACCGATAGTTTCAAACCCATTGCTTTTGATTTAGACCCCCAAAAGTAGAAAAAAAAGCCATAATTTTCAGAGGAGAGTCATGTCTTAAAAGGTTTGGATGAAATGACCGATATCATTTAACAGATGCTTCCATGAATCAGGAGGTAAAGAACCCCTGTTTATAGGGTGGTGACAGGCAAGTTCCTGAATTGGAAGATCAAATAATCTAAAAAGTAAAGAGCCGCAGCATGGTTTTATAACTCCACTCCCAGTCCCACCAAACGGTAGCGTCGTACTTAAAGGCAAACTGCACATTATAGAGGACGATGATAACTGCCAGAACCATCACTGATGTTTTCACTCTTCCATTTTCAAGGGTCACAATTCTGGTGATCATAAATGCCAGGGGCACAGCCATCAGGGGGAGGAATTCGATGAGGGCGCGGTACCCTGCCGAGGCGCTGAAGGTCGGGGCCCACCAGCTGCTAACGGTAAAAATGATCAGGAGCATGGTGGCCAGAATGGCGGGGCCCGGGAGGATCCTGCGCCAGGCCATGATCAGGAGTGAGACCATCGCAGCCAGCATCAGCGGGGTGTAGACAAACCATCCTCCCCTTTTGCCGAAGAGAACGGTCAACACCTGTGGATTTTTCCAGAAGGGGAATCCTTCCGACTGGTATGACCAGACCACCCACTTCCCGGTCACCTGATGCCAGTAGGCCATTTGAGGAAGCCACACGATGACGGCAACGACGGCCATCAGAAGGAGGAGCCGGTAATTCCGGAGGAAAAAGCGGATTCTGTGACGGAGTTCAGGCAATGAGGCCACATCGCAGAGAAGGATGAAAAGAACCACAATGGCCGTGGTGGGTCTGATCAGGATGGCCAGGGCCAGGGGGAGGGCCAGAAGAAAAGCGGTGCGGATCCCCGGTTTTTCGTAAAACCGCGGCACCATCATCAGCACCGCCGACACCATGGCAAAGGAGTATACATGCGACATTCCCGGCATCATGATGGTGTAATAAAAAAGGTTGGTACCGTAAAAGATCAGCAGAACCGTCAGCAGGGAGACTTTCCGGGAGAACCAATTCCTCAGGGCTTGATAAAGAAAGACCATCCCCAGCATGGCATAGAAGAGTCCGGCCAGGAACACCGAAAAATAATAGTGCGGTCCGTAACCATCGGCTTTCAGGCCGGCGATCTGCGTGACCCCGTGAGCAGCCAGGAAAAAGGGAGATTGCAGGATGGCGGTTCCGCAGGTGAAGACACTTAATGTTTTCCCGTCGCCATAGGGCTTGGCCCAGGGCAGTTGGTCAAAGTCCTCCCAGTCATGCAGGAAAAACCAGGGGAGATACTGGTAGTACCCCTCCATGTCGGATCCCACAACCAGCTTCTCCAGCGAAGGGTGCTTAAAATGCTTGTACGCCCCGAAAGCAAGCAACCCGGCCAGATAAAACAGGAGAGCCCCTCTGATGATCCCACCGGAAAACAGAAACCGTTTGATGCTATCGAGCGTCATGTGGAGTGTTTTTTTCCAAATGTAGGGAAATTAGGAAATATGGATTTCATTTTCACCCTAATCAATAAGATATTACCTTTGGAATGTCTTTATACTACAGTGCACATGGAAAAGATTGCCATTTTCCCGGGGTCCTTTGACCCTTTTACCATCGGACACGAGTCGATCGTGAGAAGGGCCACAAGTATCTTCGATAGGATCATCATCATGGTGGGATACAACTCCAATAAGAAGTCGTTTTTCCCGCTTGAGAAGAGGCTGAAATGGATCAGTGAGGTCTTCGAGTTTGACAACAACATATCGGTGGAAGTCCACGAAGGACTCACCATTGACTTCTGCAAGAAGGTGGGAGCCGGCTATATCTTACGGGGTTTGCGCACTTCGGCCGACTTTGAATTCGAGCGGGCCATCGCCCAGGTCAACAAGCAGATGTACCCCGAAATCGAGACCGTTTTCCTGCTGACCATTCCGGAGCACACCCCCGTGAATTCCACCATTGTGCGCGATATCATCATGCATGGCGGCGACGCCAGCCGGTTCCTCCCCCGTATCCTGAACATGGATGAATTCCGCAACGGCGGATATGATAAATGAGGTCGGGGCGACAACGGGGTTACCGCACTCACGAACAATAAAACGGTTTCACCAGAGTTAATAATGAGTCGAAGTTATTGATGAGGATGCGTAAAATTATACTGTTGTTGGTGTTGACCCTGTCGCTTTTTCAGGCCGGGGCGATCAGGGTGAAAGGGTCAGCTGCCGGATATGCCGGACAGACGCTGGAATTCTTCACCCTTTCCGATCCGGTGACGCGTACCCCCCTTCCCTTTTTCAGCCTCACCATCGACCCTTCGGGGAATTACTCCGCGGAAGTGCCGGTTACATCACCCTGTTGGTGCTACGCCGACTTTGGCATTTTCAGGGGAAGGTTGGTTCTGGAACCAGGGAAGGAGGTCACTCTCCAACTCCCTCCCCTGCGCGAAAAAAGCTTCGAGGAGAGTAAAAACCCCTATTTCGAGCCTGTGGAGATCTGGCTAAAGTGCGATGACGGCAGTGGCAGAGAGCTTTCCGGACTGGTATCGCGTTATGATACGCGGTTCTTTCAGCTGACCGACACCTATTTTACCCAGATTTACCACCGCCAAATGAAGAGTTACGTGGATACGATCCGTGGCCGTCTGGACAGGGAATTCGGGAAAAACGAAAATTCCCTCTTCCGCGAGCATGCCAGGCTAAGGATGAGCGGTTTGGAAGCCGATGTGATGCGCGCCGGAAGGGAGAAAATGGCGGGATCCCTCAAGGGTCTCTCTCAGGAAGCCTGGCAGATGCCTGCCTTTGCCGATTTTCTGAACCGGCTGTTCACCAACTCCCTGAGCACAGAAAGCAAATCCCCGGCAGGTTCCCGCCTCAGGATGTGGGTAGCCCGGGGTGACATGACCGCCTTGCGTAAGTGGACCGGGGAGTTCACCGCCGCTGTCTCTCCCCTGGCCGACCTGATTTTGCTGAAGATGCTGCACGATGCCTGGTACTCCGGGGAGTTCTCCAAAACCGCCATCCCCAAAATGGTGGCTTCCCCCTATTTTACGGACCACAACACCCCGGCCATCCGTGACATGGCCGCCAGAGTGGCCGGGAAGATTGCCTTTTTGCTCCCGGGGACCCCAGCCCCCGAAATCTGCCTCCCCCCGGCAGCAGGAACACCATGGTGCTCCACCACCTCCTCACGGCCTTTCCTCTACATCCTCTTTGCCGACCTGGAAATCCCCATATGCCAGGAACAGGTGAAGTACCTCAAAACAGTGGCGGAAAAAACAGGCGGAAAAGTTCAGTTCCTTACGGTCCTCTCCCCCTCGGAAAAGATCAGTAATGAAGAGTTCATGAGCCGGCACCAGATTCCCGGCATTATGGTCACCGACACTCCCCACCGGGAGAGTGGCAGGGAATATAAGGTACGCTCCTACCCTTCAGCCTTCCTGCTCGACCGCCAGCACAGGGTCATCCTGGCCCCCGCACGCACTCCCCTCGACGGTTTCGAATTCCAGTTCGAGGATATGAAAAAGTGATGATTGGCAGAATCTGATTTACTCTTTACGCTTCAATAACCACCGATCAGGATCGGGTTTATAGACCACTTCATACCCTGACTTCAATTTTTCATAATCTTCAGCCAGAACATAATAATACATCGCATCCGTATTTGGATGAACAGATTCATCATAATCCTTTAAATCCAACCAAGGGTATTTATTGGTAAACCGGTAGTAATCAAATGAATGATAAAACAACCAACTCGTTTTAACGGAAACCGGCTTTTGGTTATTCTGATCGCTGATATAGTTGATCACATCAAAGGTATTGACATCAAAATAGTTATCTCTGACCCAATCCATCCTGAAACTGTCGGCCAAATGAAAAAGAGCCACAACAGTCAGCACCGGTGCCAGGGAAAACTTTACCAGGCTTCGGTTGAAGGATTCTATCAGTCCAAGAAATGAGACAAAGACCGCTATGAATAATGGATAAAAAAACAGGGCCGTTCTACCATGCAGGTTTGGCGTATTGAACAGGGTACACTGAGCAATATTCACAGAGACGGTCAAAAGCAATACAGCAGTAGAAACAAAAGCAGGGTGGTAAAAGTTTTTAGGGTTCCATCCTGATTTCTTTAGCCTGATAATTACGTACAGTAAGTTGGTTAGTATAACGGCGAAAATCAAAACGGCATAAATATGGGATTTCTCAAAAAACATATGTCTGCCACTTCTTGAGTATTCGATGAGCGGGTAAAGGGTATCGGAATAAAAACCTTTTGATGTCCAGAATCTGAATTCATCGGTACTTAGCATTTTCATGACAGGAGTTGCAATAAGAGCGAAGTAGGACAACAATACTGCTCCGATGACAAGAGAGGGACGAAGTATTTTACCGGGAATACCTCCTGACTGGAATATGAAATAGAACCATACCATGAGCGTAATCGCCCCCAGAAACACCATTAAGGTGAAATTTGCATAAGATGCAAGGATAGCGATTCCGAGAGCGATCCAAATGAAATGCTCTTTCTGGTAATAATACCCTGAAATGATAAAACTTACCGATAAGAGTGCCAGGGAACACGAGATACCATATCCTCTGCATAAGCCGAAGAAATCGAGCAGATAAGGATTGACAACAAAAAAAAGTGTGGCAGGAATAAAGAGAAATGAATTTTCTCGCAGCACTACTTTATTGATGCGGTAAACGGCCCATCCATAGATAAGAAAGGATAAAACATTGGGCAACCGCAGGATGAGCTGGTCCCTTGATCCAAACACAAAAACAAACAACTTCACCAGTAGTGTATTCAATATGTGATTATTGGGAGAATTTGAGGTATACATCATAATTCTCCATACACTATTGTCGATATATTTCACGGGAGTCTCCCATTCATCTTTCAGAATTGGGATATGTACAGCTTTGTATAAAATCAGAATGAAGATGATTCCAATAATCAGAAAAAAAACATACCGGTTAAACAGTTTCATGGAATAAGGAGCTGGATGATGAATTTTCTTACTGGACACAAACGTCAAAAAAAATGGATAAGGAAAGTCGGGCTGAATGGCAGAACCATTCAACAATCCAAAATTAATCATTCTGGCATTCTGGTGACTATGCGGCGGCCGTGAAATTCTGTGGCGTTGGTCAAACTTCTGATTTCCGCCACATTTTCGCCTGTGACTTTTCCGGCCACCAGGATGATGATCCGGCCGGCAGCGGCCTCCATCATCTCTCTGATCTTACCGGCTCCTTCGCGGGCTGTGGCTTTCCCTCCGGAAGTGAGGATCCGGGTGATGCCTCCGCACTCCAGGAGTTGCCGGACTCCCATGACCGGATCCTCCATGGTGTCGATCGCCTTGTGGAAGGTGACCGGCAACGGGAATGCCCTCTCCGCCAGGCGCCTGCACTGATCGATGGCCACCTGTTTCTCAGGGGTCAGCACCCCGAAGACCATGCCGGCAGCCCCCAGGGCTTTGGCCCTGTCTATTTCCCGGAGCATTGCGGCAATCTCTTCTTCAGAACAGACAAAATCCCCTTCCCTGGGTCTGATCATCACCATCACCGGAATTTTCAGGGCTGCACAAACCTCACCGGTAAGCTCCCCGGGAGGAGTGAGACCGTCAAGATCGAGCCGGGAACAGAGTTCAATGCGATGGGCGCCCTGCCGTTCGGCCTTCAGGGCTTCTTCCAGGGTTTCTACACAGGCCTCAAGAATCATGGTCTTTTTTTTGTCAAAGTAACGTGGTTTTTTCTAATTTCACGAATTTCCAATATTTGCACATGGGGAAAGCCATTCCGGAATATGATTTGCTGGTCATCCTGGGGCCCACCGCCACAGGAAAAACCGCCCTGGCAGCTCACCTGGCAGCCCACCTCGGCGGAGAGGTGATATCTGCCGACTCCCGGCAGGTGTACCGCGACATGAACATCGGTACGGGAAAGGACCTGGAGGATTATGAGGTCAACGGAGTTCGTATTCCCGTTCACCTCACCGATATTGTCGATGCCGGCACCCAGTACAATGTTTTCGAATACAAACGCGACTTTCAGAAGGTCATATCCGACCTTCTGTCCCGGGAAAAATTCCCGGTGCTCTGCGGGGGAAGCGGGTTGTATATTGAAGCGGTACTCAAGGATTACCGGCTTATCGAGGTGCCGCTCAACGGAGCGCTGCGGGCGAGGCTGAAAGGGAAATCCCTGGAGGAGCTCGCTGAAATCCTGAAAATCTTTAAACCACACCTGCACAACATCACCGATATTGTCAATGAAAAAAGAGCCATCCGCGCCATTGAGATCGAGGAGTACTATCTTCACCTGCAAGGTGATCCCCACACTCCCGGCGAACCCAATCGATCACTTATGACCGATGAACGATTACCAATTACCGGTCACCCATCACCAAACACCACTGAGCGATCATCAATAACCGGTCATCCACCCCTGATAACCGATATGCGATCGCCGGTCGCCTATCCCCAGTCACAAACCGTCACTCAATCACTCAGTCCCTCCGTCTCTCAGTCTCTCAGTCCCACACTCCCTCACTTCCGTCCCCTGGTCGTGGGAATTCATTTCGACGTGGAGACCCGCCGCCGGAGGATCACCGAAAGGCTCCACCAGCGGCTCAGCCAGGGCATGATCGAAGAGGTGGAGGGATTACTGCGCGCGGGAATTGCCCCGGAAGCCCTCACCTATTACGGACTGGAATACAAATTCATCACCTTTTACCTCACCGGGGAACTCTCCCTTGAGGAGATGACCGGAAAACTCAACATTGCCATTCACCAGTTCGCCAAGCGGCAGATGACCTGGTTCCGGAAAATGGAACGGGAAGGAACCGTCATTCATTGGATCGACGGGAACCTGCCGTTGGAAGAGAAAATCGAAAGAGTGACAGAATTGCTGGAAGGTTGACAAACCGGCAAACTAAGGCTTAGCCTTTCTCCTGCCACACGAGGCGGGCGCGGATCAGCTCGGCCAGGTCACTCTCACGCTGGATGCTGCAGAGATGCTCCAGGGGGTTGATTCTTTGTTGTCTGACAGCCAGCCGGTCATCGGGAAGCCCCTCCTTGAGGAAGTTGACTTCCATTTCCATGAGGGTGTGGGTTTTCTGAAAATCAAAGGAGTAGCTGTTATTAAGCCGCTCCAGATAACGTCCCGTATTGAAATGCTGGTTGATATCGATCTCGTTAAAGAGCACCGGATAGAATTCCAGGGGATCACCGGTCACGGGGGAGGCCACTTTCCCGGGATTGAAACCCAGGAGGCTTCCGGAATATTCGGGAAAGCCGGTGAGAGCCGAGAGCCGCTGGATTCTGTGGGTGTGAAGGTTCAGCACCAGCCAGCTGCTGGTGGCGGTGATGATCTCCTTTCCTGCGGAATCGAGGAAACGGAAATCACGGTAGGCGTAAAACCCGTCGGTTCCCCGGGACCAGGTCTCCAGGGTAAACTCTTCAGTCCAGCGGGGACGGCGCCTCACATTCACATAAAACCTCGAGAGCACCCAGAAAAGCTGGTCCCCGCGGAGGTCCTCAAATCCGAAACCCAGCACACGGGCGTGCTCCCATGCGATCTCCTGCATATACCAGAAAAGAAAAGGGGTCGACACTTCGCCAAAACGGTTGATGTGGAAAGACTGGGCTTTCAGATGATGAACGTGCTTCATAACGGGTAGTAATAACAAACTTTATTGCAAAAATAGGGTTCGGTTTTGAAAAACAGGATCATTTCGCCACATTTGCAGAAAAATGAGCCAAATGGGCGAGATCATGATCAAAACCCCCGAACAGATCGAAGGCATACGCCGCAGCAGCAGGCTGGCAGCGCAAACCCTCGATTACGTCGCCCCCATGGTGGAGGCCGGGGTTTCCACCGAATTTCTCGACCTCAGGATCGAGGAGTTTATCAGGGACCACGGGGCTATTCCCGCGACCAAGGGATATAACGGATTTCCGGCGTCGAGCTGCATTTCCCCCAATGAAATAGTATGTCACGGCATCCCCTCCCCGGGAACCATCCTTAAGGAGGGGGACATCCTGAACATCGATGTCACCACCATTCTGGATGGTTATTACGGCGACACCTCCCGGATGTACACCATCGGGCAGATCTCCCCGGTGGCGGAAAAACTGGTGGCCGCCACCCTTCATTGTCTCAACCTGGGCATCGAGCAGGTGCGCCCCGGAAATCCTTTTGGCAACATAGGCTATGTCATCAGCCGTTATGCCCGGTCGCAGGGATTCAGCGTCGTCTATGAATTTTGCGGCCATGGCGTGGGGGTCGATTTCCATGAGGAACCCCAGGTGGACCACACCTCCCGCCGCAACAGCGGTCCGCTGATGAGACCCGGCATGATCTTCACCATTGAACCCATGATCAACCAGGGCCGACCGTCGACGATCGTCGACCGCCGCGACGGATGGACCGCCCGGACCTCAGACCGCAAACTCTCGGCCCAGTTTGAACATACCATCCTGGTTACGCCAACAGGCTATGAAGTCCTCACCGACAGCCGTGGCGAATACCCGGTCACCTGACCCCCACCGTACCAATAATTGTTTTGGTCCTCCTTACCCCGGCAGTGGTCATCGCCAAATTTGCTATCTTTGCCTTTCAACCATTTGCTATGTCACTGATCATCGACGAAAAAGACTTTGAAAAATTCATCCTGGTGGGAGACAGGGTGTTGGTAAAGCCAAAGAATCCAAGCCAGAAGACCAGTTCCGGACTGATCCTCCCCCCTACCGTTCAGGAAAACGAAAAAGTACTCAGCGGTTACGTGGTGAAAGTAGGCCCGGGGTACCCCATCCCCGCGCTCACCGACGAAGAGGAACCCTGGAAGGAAAAAAGGGAATCGGTCAAATATGTCCCCCTGCAGGCCCGCGTGGGCGACATGGCCGTATACCTTAACAAAAGCGGTTACGAAATAGAATTCCTTAACGAGAAATACATCATCCTTCCCCACTCCGCCATTCTCCTGCTGATCCGCGACGAAACCCTCTTTGATTAACGCTCGATTAACAAATCGTCAGCAGAAGGAAGTTTTTATGACCATTATGATCTCTTCCGGAGGAGAATCAGGAACATTTTATATATTGCAGAAGTTTCACACAACAATAAAACCAGACGACATGACTAGGGTAGCAGAACGGATCAACAGGCTTTCGGAATCGGCCACGCTGGCAGTAGCGCAAAAGAGCAGGGAGTTAAAGGCCCAGGGAATCGATGTGATAGGACTGGGTGTAGGGGAACCCGACTTTCACACTCCCGATTTCATCAAGGAGGCGGCCAAGAAAGCCATTGATGACAACTACTCTTACTATTCTCCGGTTCCGGGGTATCCCGAACTGCAGAAGGCCATTGTCAACAAACTGCAAAGGGATAACGGTCTGGAATACCAGCCGGCGCAGATTGTGGTTTCCAACGGAGCCAAGCACGCCCTGGCCAATGTGATCCAGGTGGTGGTCGACCGTGGCGATGAGGTGATCATTCCCGCCCCTTACTGGGTGACCTATACCGACCTGGTCAATTTTTCGGAAGGCACCGGCGTCATCCTGGAGACCTCCGTGGAGAGCGATTTCAAGATCACCCCGGAGCAGCTCAGAGCCGCCATCACCCCTAAAACCAGGGCTTTTCTCTTCAGCAGCCCCAGCAACCCCACGGGAAGTGTCTATACCCGCGATGAGCTGAAGGCTTTTGCGGAGATCTTCGCACAACACCCCGGCATCATCATCATTTCCGATGAAATATACGAGCATATCATCTACGGCAGGAAGTTCGAGTCCATTGCCCAATTCCCTGAAATCCGCGACCAGGTGGTCATTATCAACGGGGTTTCCAAATCATACGCGATGACCGGGTACCGCATCGGTTTCCTGGCTGCCCCTCTGTGGATCGCCAAAGCCTGCAACAAGCTGCAGGGACAGTACACCTCGGGGCCCAACTCCCCTGCCCAGATGGCCTCGGTGGCCGCCTTCAACCACGACGGCACCGAAGTCCGGAAGATGGTCGCCCAGTTCCGGAAACGGCGCGACCTGGTCATGGAGATGCTGGCCGAAATACCCGGACTCATAACCAGCCGTCCCGACGGGGCTTTTTATGTCTTCCCCGAATGCACCTCTTACTTCGGCAAGAGCAACGGCGACATGGTGATCCGCAATTCCGATGATTTCTGCTATTATCTGCTCAGCAAAGCCCATGTGGGAGTGGTCTCGGGCGACGCCTTCGGCGCTCCCGGATGCTTCAGGCTCAGCTATGCCGCCTCCGAAGAGCTGCTCATCAAAGCCCTGACCCGCATCAGGGAATCCCTGGCTCTCCTGCAGTAAGGCCGATACAGAAATGAAAAATGAACCTCGACACCAATCCTCAGCTTGAACTGGCCCGTGAATTCCTCAGGAATACCGGAGAGAACATATTTCTGACCGGAAAGGCCGGCACCGGGAAGACCACTTTTCTGCACCAGTTGCGGAAAGAATCGCCCAAAAGAATGATTGTGGTGGCTCCCACAGGAGTCGCCGCCATCAATGCCGGCGGGGTGACCATTCACTCCTTTTTTCAGTTTTCCCTGGGGCCCCAGCTTCCGGTGGCCGTCACCGGGGAAGTGGAACCCGCCGGACAACGGGACCAGACCAGGGAGCAGCAGAACGACTATATCCAGCGTTTCAGCAGGGTGAAAATCGGCATCATCAGGAGTCTCGACCTGTTGGTCATCGATGAGATCAGCATGGTCAGGGCCGACCTGCTCGACGCCATCGACAGGGTACTCCGCCGTTTCCGGAATCGCCGCAAACCCTTCGGCGGCGTGCAGCTCCTGATGATCGGCGACCTCCAGCAGCTGGCCCCCGTCGCCCGCGAACAGGAATGGGAAATCCTGCGTAAATATTACGACACCCCCTATTTCTTCAGCAGTACGGCATTACGCGACTCCCGGCTGATCACCATCGAGCTGAAGCAGATTTTCCGCCAGAGCAACCTCCAATTCATCGGAATGCTCAACAGCATCAGGGAGAACCAAATCGACGAGGCCACCCTGGCCCACCTCAACCAGAGATACGACCCCTCCTTTCATCCTCCCGATGACGAAGGATGGATCACCCTGGTCACGCATAACTGGCAGGCCAGAAATATCAACGAGACCAAACTGCAGCAGCTTCCCGGTGAGGAGTTTTCCTTCACCGCAGAAGTCAGCGGCGATTTCCCGGAGCTCTCGTGGCCTACCGAGACGAATCTCAAGCTCAGAAAAGGGGCCCAGGTGATGTTCATCAAGAACGACATCAACCCTGAAAAACGCTGGTATAACGGAAAAATCGGCCGCATTTCCGACATCAGCAGCGACAGGGTGGAAGTCACCTGTCCCGGGGATCCCGACCCCCTTGAGGTCGAACCCGCCGAGTGGCAGAACATGCGCTATATCCTCAATGAGGAGAACAGGGAGATCACCGAGGAGGCGATCGGGACTTTCAAACAACTTCCCCTGAAGCTGGCCTGGGCCATCACGATCCACAAAAGCCAGGGACTTACCTTTGACAAGGCCGTCATTGACGCCAGTGCCTCCTTTGCCCACGGACAGGTTTATGTCGCCCTGAGCCGCTGCCGTTCCCTCGAAGGACTGGTCCTGGGGTCTCCCCTCACCCGGACGGCCATCAGAACCGATGATACCGTCAGGGATTTTTCCCGGGAAGCGGAAGCCCGCTCCCCTGGCCCCGAAGAACTGGAAAATGCCAAAGCCCTCTACCTGATCCGCCTGCTGGAAGAGGTCTTCGACTTCTCCACCCTCCTGCGTAACCTTCACTACACCCAGAACCTCTGTGCCGAAAACAAAGAGACCCTTGCCGGAAACCTCAGGGAACAATTGTTGCTGGCCGAGGAGAAAATCAGGGCGGTGCTGACCCCGGTGGCTGAGAGGTTCTGCAGCCAGATCAGGAGCCTGGCGGCCAGCGAAAAACGGGGAGCCGAAGATCCCCATTTCCGGGAGCGGCTCACCAAGGCCGGGGAGTGGTTCACCGAAAATGTCCAAATCATGGTGGTGACCCCCCTTGACGAGGCGACCCTGGAAACCGATAACCGGGCCATCAAAAAAAGCATCCTTGAATCGGCGGTGCGCATATCGGAAACCCTCCACATCACGCTGGAGTCGCTGCGGGTATGCCGTGACGGTTTCTCGGTGGAGAAACTGCTTCATACCAGAGCCATGGCAGCCCTCGACCACCCCTTCTACCTGAAGGGACTCCGTTCCCGGCCTGCCAAAACCGGCGCTGTCCAGCTCCATCCGGGACTTTACAGGCTGCTCAATGAGTGGCGGTCCCGAAAGGCTGAGGAAAACAAGGTACAACCCTACCGGATTCTTTCCCAGAAATCGCTGCAGCACATTCTCACCGAACTGCCGGTCACGCGCAGGCAACTGGAAAGCATCAGGGGGTTTGGAAAAACCAGGGTGAAACGTTTCGGCGCTGAAATCATCACCATCATCCTCCATTATTGCCAGGAAAACGGCATTGAAAAAGATGACTCCGAGGCTTCCTCTGTCGTCACCACAAAAAAGAGCGACACCAAACAGGTGACCCTGGCGATGTTCCGCCAGGGAAAATCTATCAGGAAGATCGCCATGGACCGGGGACTGGCCCCCTCGACCATAGAGGGGCACCTGGCCTTTTTCGTTCTTTCAGGCCAGCTTCAGGTCACGGAAGTCATTCCCGGTGAAAAATATAAAATGATCGCCCGCTGGCTGGTTGAAAACCCGCAGGGCACCCCTGCGGCTGCCCGCGAAGCCCTGGGCGACAGCATCTCGTACAATGAAGTCAGAATGGTACAGGGAACCCTCGAAAACCGCGGTGAACCTTAATGACAGAGGTCAGATATCTATTTTCAGGAGGTAAAAAGCCAGCGACATGGCGATATAAAGGAGGATGATCACCGGCAGGGCGTAGACCTTCATCAGGAGAATCAGCAGCATGGCCGCCAGCAGGAAAAGATAGCGGTACCAGTTTCCGGCCATGGAGAGTCCGGTGAATTTCAGCGAGAACATGGGAAGTTCCGACACCAGGAGCAGTGAGGTGATGATGATGGTGATCAGCAGGTTGGTCTTCGTGAACAGGAGCAGGGGGACTTCGCTGTTGCGGGCATAGCCGGCAATGATGGCGAAGGAAGCCCAGAGGATGGCATTGGCAGGGGTGGGCATGCCGATGAAGTTGACGGTCTGCCGGGTGTCTATGTTGAATTTGGCCAGCCGCAATG
>CAYWUJ010000014.1:0-60068 GCA_964461455.1 uncultured Prolixibacteraceae bacterium
CAACCATGTCGACCTTGTTCATGAAAACAACAATACGGGGAACATTCACCTGGCGGGCCAGAAGAATATGTTCGCGGGTCTGGGGCATCGGACCGTCGGTAGCGGCGCACACCAGAATGGCTCCGTCCATCTGGGCGGCACCCGTAACCATGTTCTTCACATAGTCAGCGTGACCCGGACAGTCGACATGAGCGTAATGCCTCTTCTCGGTCGAATATTCCACATGGGAAGTGTTGATTGTAATACCCCTTTCCTTTTCTTCAGGAGCATTGTCGATCGCATCGAAAGACTTGATCTCTGACAAACCTTTCTTGGCCAGTACCATGGTGATGGCAGCCGTCAAAGTGGTCTTCCCGTGGTCAACGTGACCAATGGTGCCGATATTGACGTGCTCCTTGTCCCTTTTAAAATGTTCTTTTGCCATAACTTCAGTTTTTAACTTTTTAATTTAAATCATCTGAGCCGAAAACGAGAATTGAACTCGTGACCTCATCCTTACCAAGGATGCGCTCTACCCCTGAGCTACTTCGGCTTTTCCTGAACCCCCGGAAAACCGGATTTTCAGTTGAGCGGGAAACGGGACTCAAACCCGCGACCCTCAGCTTGGAAGGCTGATGCTCTATCGACTGAGCTACTCCCGCTAGTTTTGAAAAAACCGTGCAAAGTTAGAATTTTATCTAATATGAATCAAAAAAAAGCGAAAAATCGTGAAAAATTTATTTGCTCCGTAGTTTTTCCTTATGTTTCTTCAGCTGGCTGCGAAGGGCATCGACCGCCAAATCAGTAGCTTCCTCGAAAGTGTCGGCCTGCTTCCGTGCAAAAAGATCATCCGCAGCAGGAAGGACAATCTTGATCTCCGAAACCTTGTTGTTGGCCGTCTCCGGCTTTTCGACCTTCAGAGATACCTCAGCTCCGATGATTCCTTCAAAAAAGGTATCCAGTTTCGATACTTTCTTGTTTACAAAGTCGATCAGTCTCTGGTCGGCTGTAAAATGCAGAGAATTCATCTTGATGTTCATCATGGTATATTTAAGTTAACAAATTCAACTTTCTAAATATTTCCCCCGGAATCAACCCCTGGGGTGGGCCTGTTGATAGACGTTGTGCAGCTTCTCAAAGGTGTTGTGAGTATATACCTCAGTGGCAGCCAGATTGGAATGGCCTAAAAGTTCCTTGACGGCATTCAGGTCGGCACCTTTGTTCAGCAGGTGCGTGGCATAGGTGTGGCGCAGGACATGGGGGCTCCTCTTATCGGCCAGGGTTACCATGGACAAATAGTTATGGACAATCCTGTAGATCAGCTTTTCGTAGGCGGGTTCCCCCTTATCGGTGAGAATCACCATCCCCTCCCTGGTTCCGAAACTCTCTTCCCTGAGGTTCAGGTACTGGATGATCTGCGACTGCATACTCATCGGGAAGGGGATGATCCTTTGTTTGTTCCTTTTTCCGGTCACCCTGATCTGGCACTGGCCGGTGTCGAGCTGAGGCACCTGGAGCGTGAGGATTTCTCCAAGCCGCATTCCGGTTCCGTAAAGCAGGGCAATCACCATCTTGTCCCGTTCACCACAGAATCCTTTGCCAAAAAATCCATCATCGAGAAGGTGGTTCAACCGCTGTTCCTCCACAAATACGGGAAGTTTCTTCCTCACCTTGGGGAGGGGAATTTCCATCACCGGCGTGAATTCAGCGTACCCCATTCTCATCATGTATTTATAAAAAGATTTTAGTGTGGAGACCTTCCGGCGTACCGTCCGGGGAGTCAGACCCTCTTCCATCAAACGGACCACCCAATCCCTCACCATTTTCCGGTCCACGCTTTTTACATCAAACTCCCCCGCCCTTTCAGCGCAAAACTGCACAAACTGCAGGAGGTCATTTCTGTATGCGGTCACCGTATGAGAAGAATTCCGCTTCTCATACATCAGATAATGTATGAAAGATTCCTGGTAATCCATGTGACTTTACAACCATGTCAGGAATCCTGACCTGAAGATCAGTCTTCCTGGCGCTGCAAACCCTGAATATAGACGGCTTTCTCCAGAAGAGCCCTTTTCTTTTCAGAAGGCTTGGAAAACACCTGTCTTGCTCTCAACTCCTTGATTACGCCTGTTTTTTCGAACTTGCGCTTGAACCTTTTCAAGGCTCTTTCAATATTCTCTCCCTCTTTAATCGGAATAATGATCATAAAACTCTGTTTTTCATTTTTGAAACGAGGCGCAAAATTAAGAAATATTCATTTGCAATCAAATATAATACAAAAATTTCACATTTAAAACCTTAGGAAGGGGTGAAAGAGGATATAAAGTCAATTGCAGGTGATGTAAGGTCTGAGCCTGGCGTAGGTAAGGGTATCGGTGATGCGGTTTTCAAGAAGTTGCCGGGGAGTGTGGAAAGGGCCCGAGGCTGAGCGGAAGTTGATGATGGCCGAGGCCAGTTCCTGACTGATGTAAGGATGGCGGGCCAGGGTACGTGTATCGGCAAAGTTAATCCGCAAAGGGGTTACCAGTGCCGTATCGGCACGCAGCCATTCCCCGGCGCCGGCCACCTTTTCTTCGGTCATTCCGTAGACCTCCATGAGTTGCCCGGGGTGATGGAATCCTCCCAAAAGGGTGCGGTAGCGGACAATCCTGCCGGCCATGTAAGGGGCGATCCCGGGGAGAGTGGTCAGCAAGGCCGAATCGGCATGGTTCAGCTCTACCAAAACATGAGTCGTCAGGGATCCTGCGGGGGGAATCAGAATATACGTCTCGAGCTCCCTGTAAAAAAGGGTGTCGATGCCGTAAATTTTCAGCAGGTCTTCAGGACGCCGGAATTTTCCGCCCCTGCTCCGGTAGTTAATCAGGTTACGCCTTTGATAGGCACTGAATCCCAATCTCTTAAGTTCATCATCGGATGCCAGGGAGGGATTAAAAGGGAAGAATTCCCTTTCTGCCGTGGCCCTTTCTTCACCCTTACGTGCCGGGAATTCAGCACTCCTGCGTGCTCCGTTGCCGGGGAATGTCCTGTATTCCCCCGATGCCCCGGGAATCTTCATGTAGGGAAGGAGCAGTGCCAGCAGGGAATCGTTCATTCCATACAGCTTCCCCAGATCCCGGGGAGTACGGAAATGGCCTCCCTTTGAGCGGTAACGCAGCAGGTTATGGCGTATTTGCGCCGGAAGAGGCAGCAAATCGAGTTCTTCAGGGGAAATGGTATTGGGATCGAAAACAAAGAGAGGGGCACCAGGGGAGGCGGTCTCTATCTCTTCAGGCGACAGCCTTTCCAGCAGGAGCCTGGCCTCATCGGGAAAAGAGCTCCCCCCGGGGTGCAAATGGCCGGCAGTGAGATTGAGGATGACAGAGAGCAGCAGCAAGCCACCCAGGAAGAGCATACCGTTCCGCTCTGACCTGGTCAGGGAGAAAACCTCTCCCAGCAACTGCCTGAACCGGTTTCTTTTCATCACGGAAACCCAAGAAATTCCCTTGCAGGTGAAGTGATCCAAGGAGGAGACCGTTCCATCCGCATTCAATATAGATAAAAGTAGGGAGGGGGAGTCTCTTCCTACCGCTTATATCCGTTTACAGACGGTTTGTCAGGGAAGGGCCGGCAGCAAGGCAGGAGCAGGAGGAGTTCCGGGCGTTCTCTTCACAGTGAGAGGAGTCCCGGGCGTTCTCTTCACATTGAGAGGAGTCCGATGCCGTTGAGGAAGATAATGGCCAGGGCAATGGGGGCAATATAGCGGATGATAAAAAGATAAACGGGGATATACCCGGCTTTCAGGGTGCCCTCGTTCGAAAGCTCCGCGGTGGTTTTTTCTCTGCCGAAGAACCAGGCCACGAACATGACGATGAAGAACCCGCCCACGGGGAGCAGGATATTGGCCGAGGTGAAGTCAAGCAGTTCGAAAGTGTTTTTCCCGAAGAGGGAAACTCCGCTGAGCAGGGGATTCCAGGAGAGGGTACACATAAGACCCAGGAGGGAGACGGTGCCTGAGGCGATCCAGGTCGCGGCCCCCCGTTTTAGTTTCAGTTCTTCGGTGAAGAAAGCCACGATGACCTCAAGCACCGAAATGGTAGAGGTGAGGGCTGCCAGGGCCAGAAGGAGAAAAAAGAGGGTGGCAAAAAAGGTGCCTCCGGCCATTTGCTGGAAGATTCCGGGTAAGGTGACAAAGACCAGTCCGGGACCATACCCCGGCTCAATATGGAAGGAAAAGACCGCCGGAAAAATGGCGATTCCTGCCAGGATGGCCACCAGGGCATCGGTAAGGGCCACCGAGAAGGAGGTGGCCAGGAGGTTATCGCTTTTGGGGAAATAGGAGGCATAGGTGATCAGGGTGCCCATGCCTATGCTCATGGAAAAAAAGACCTGTCCCAGTGCTGCCAGGACAGCCCCTGAATCTATTTTCGAAAAGTCGGGATGGAAGAGGAAGCGGATTCCCTCGATGGACCCCGGAAGGGTCAGGGAGCGGATGCTCAGGACCACCAGGATGACAAAGAGGATGGGCATAAGGATAACGGTAGACTTTTCGATGCCTTTTTTTACGCCGGAGATGATAATTCCCGAGGTCATCCCCATAAAAATGAAAAACCAGAGAACCGGCCGCCAGGAGGTATCCCTGAACTGGCTGAACATCTCCCCGAGCTGGGCTCCGTCCTTTCCCCTGATGCCTCCGGTCACCGCCTGGTAGATGTATTCCAGGGTCCATCCGGCCACGGTGGTGTAAAAGGCAAGAATCATAAAGGCCGCGGCGACTCCCATCAGTCCCACGAGGTACCACGGTTTTCCCGGAGCCAGTTTACGGAAGGCACCATAGGGATTCTGCAACGCCGACCGGCCGATGACAAATTCGGAGAGCATCACGGGGATTCCGATGGCCAGGACGAAGAGCAGGTAAACGACCAGGAAGGCGGCGCCACCGTTTTCCCCGGTAAGGTAGGGAAACCGCCATATATTCCCCAATCCCACTGCCGATCCTGCCGTAGCCGCAATCACCCCGAATTTCGTGGTAAATGCCTCCCTGCTTCCCTGCTGCTTTTCCATAATCCTGTTTTATACTGACAAATTTAACTTCAGAAAGGATACCCGATGGCGAATGAGAGGTTAAAATCTCTTCCGGTCAGGGGGCGTGCCCCCGTGATCCAGCCGTTGTGTTCGGGTTGTGCAGGATCGCGCACCTTCATTCCCAGGTCGAGGCGGAAGACAAAATAACTGAAATCGAAACGGAATCCCATGCCGGTTCCCAGGGCCATCTGTTTGTAAAACCTGGTCAGATGAAACTGGGCACCTGGGCGGTTATCCTTTTCGTTGATGGCCCACACGTTGCCGGCATCGAGGAAGAAGGCCCCTTCGAGAAAGCGGACCAGATGGAACCGGTATTCCAGGTTGGCCTCCAGTTTGATGTCGCCCGACTGGTTGGGATAGGAACCCTCGGGTGCCCGGTAAGTGCCGGGGCCCAGGGAACGTACCTGCCAGGCCCTGATCCCGTTGGCTCCCCCCGAAAAATACTTTTTTTCAAAGGGGAGGACCCCGAAATTACCGTAGGGAAATCCCACGCCGGCAAAGAGCCTGGCCACCACGGAATTGTAATTGTCGAGCATATAACCCCTGCGGAATTCCGCATCACCCCTGAGGTACTGGGCATACCGGGTATCCAGGAACTTATAGTATACACGGGGTGCCAGTCCCGTGGTATCGGTTTCGGTAATCTTGTCGGCACCGGTGACCTTGGAGAGCAGATTGAGCGCATTTCCCGACGATTCTGCCGACAATCTGAGGTAGGAATAATTCTGCCGGGTACGCATGACCTGGGTATTAAACACAAAGGAGTAACTGGTGGCCAGAATCAGGTGGTCGGTGAAGCTCTCCCTGATGTAGAGGTCATAGATGGAATTGATGAACCCGGGATCGAATCGCGAGAGGTTCACCATGTTGAAATCAACCAGGTTCCAGTTATGCCGTTTATATTCTGAAGTCATCCATTCGTACCCCAGTCGCATGGTGGAGATGGTGCGGGTATAGTCGGGCCGCCGCTGGAAGTTATAGCCCAGGGTAAAGAGTGATTTGGGGAGGACATTGCCGAACGAAGGGATCAGACTCATCGGGAAAATGAGGCGTGGAACAATAAGGGTGGCTTCAACCCCCAGCTCCCGGGTGTTGAAATCGAGCGACTCATTGCTCACGATGGCCTGCTGGCGTTCCATGGCTCCCCGTAACTTCATATTGAGGATCTCAGCCCCCCTGAACAGATTGCGGTGCGAATAATTGAGGTTGCCGGCAATACCGAAGTTCCCCGAAGTATTGGTCCCTTCAATGTCGAATGATGCCGACTGACGGCTCAGCGGGGAGAGATCCATGACACAGTCGAGCAGGTCGTTTCGCGTGGAATCGTCACTCTCCCTGAAATTGATGTTGATAAAGCGGAACTGGCGCAGGCGGTTCAGGGCATTAAAGGTATTCTCAGCCTGCCCGGCATGATACCACTCGCTGGATGTCATCCTGTTCAGGCGTATGAACAGGTTGGGATTATAGCGCAGATTCCCGGGAAAAATAAAGGTATGGCCCGGAATTTCCAGAGTATCGCGAAACGCAGGTTCCTGTGTACCCGGAAGAACATTGTAGGTAAAGTGATTCAGCCGGTAGGGTCTGAAGATTCTGGCAGAATCGTTTTCACTGCCCGGGGGAAGTTCTATGAACATCTTCATACCGGCCCTTCCCTTTTCTGTCAGGGTGTCGGCTTCGAAAAAGATCAGAGGTTTCGAGAAATAGTAATAGCCCCGGTTTTTGAAAAACCTGACCACCAGGTCACGTTCCCTGTCGAGCAGGTCGAGGTCGAAGACCTTACCCTGTTGATAATGGGTGGGCTTGTATCCCTCAGTAAAGAGACGCCGCATGGTCGTATCCCCGATGGAATAATCCACCCCGTTGATCAGCCAGGGTTCCCCGCTTTCCACGTCGTAGGTCAGGCTCACCTTTTTTCCGTTTCCCCTTACATGGGTGGAGTATTCCACCCTGGCATTATAATACCCTTTATTATAGAGATGCTGTGTGAGTTGTTCCTGTGACTGGAGCGCCAGGCTTTCATCGAAAATCCGGGGAGCTTCGCCTGTCCGCTTCAGCCAGCTGTCGGCCTTTTGAGGAGAAGAGAGGTTGTAGAGCCACATGTGAAACTTCAGAAAACCCAGAATCCTGGTATTCTCGCGTTGTCTGACATAGGAGTTGAGTTCCTCCTTGTTCAGCGTATTGTTGGAGGTTTTCACCTCCACCCGGCTGAGCAGGTAACCCCCCTCAGGAACATACCTGGTGCCGGCACAGGAAGCCAGCAACAGGGCCACAATGAAAGCCGCTCCCGGAAACCGGAGAGAGGAAAGAGGTAAAAATCTGTTCATCTGATAAGGATCACTTCCGCAAAAATAATGATCTGTTTCTTGTGGAGTCTCCGATTTTGGCACTATCTTTAAAAAAATGATGCATCTATGCTGGGAAAGAACAGGATCAAAACAATCAGGTCACTGGAACATAAAAAATACAGGCAAAGGGAAAATCTCTTTTTAGCCGAGGGGAGTAAGCTGGTCTCCTCCCTGCTGGCATCGGGAACGGAGGTGGAGTTACTCGCGGGAACCCCGGAATCCCTTGATTTACTGGGTCCCCTCTGCGATGCTGCCACTTTGGTTGTAGAAGCCGCACCTGGGGAGCTGGCCAGGGCCACTTTCCTGAAGAGTCCCCCCTCATGTATAGCCCTGTGCCGGCTTCCCGGGGTTTCGCTCAGTGCCGTTTCTCCGGAGAGGGAGCTGGTCCTGTGCCTCGACGGCATCCAGGATCCCGGGAATCTGGGGACTATCGTCAGGCTGGCCGCGTGGTTCGGAATTCATGACCTGGTTTGTTCTGAAGAGAGTGCCGACCTCTATTCTCCCAAGGCTGTGCAGGCCACCATGGGAGCCCTCGCAGGCGTCAGGGTCCACTATACTCCCCTAGAGGAGTTCCTCGGCCAGGCCCGGAAAAAACAGGTACCGGTCATGGGGACTTTCCTGGCGGGGGAAAACATTTACCATGCCGACCTCACGCCTGCCGGAATCCTCGTCGTGGGCAGCGAAGGGCAGGGCATCAGACAGGAGTTGCTTCCCTGGTTCTCACAGAAACTGACCATTCCCGGGTTCGCTGCCGAAGGGGTGAAACCGGAGTCCCTGAATGTTTCCGTGGCTACGGCCATTGTGCTTTCGGAATTCCGCAGAAGGAAGGAGTAAACGGGAAGTTGATCCCCAATCCCTGAATGACCTCATCGCCGGAAGAAACCATGTGATTTCCTCCATGATCTGCTATTCGAAATGGAAGGAGAGGGTGAAAACATTGGAGCGCAGGGATCTTAAGGCATCGGTATAATACTCGCGCTGGTTAGAGTCCTCTCTGGGCCCCGGTCCCAGCTGGTTGTTGAGTCCCAGGCTGACCTTGGCCTCTACCGAAAGACGGAAAAACTGCAGATAGCTGTCCCATCCCGCCCCCAGTTCGGCGTAATAACCGTCACGGGTAAGTCCGACCAGGTCAGAGGAGGCAAATTTAGAAATATCAATGCGCATGGCCCCCCCGAAGATCACATAGGGACGGCCGTTGTTGATCCTGTCGGCCTTGTACTTGATAAGAAGGGGGAGATCTATGAACGTCGATTTGATGGAATAGTCATACTGTGCCTGGTTGTAGGTGTTTATGGCATCGATCACTTCGAAGTTGTATTTCAGTTTGCGTTCTCCGAACGACATGCCCGGGAGAAAGCGCAGGTCTAGGGTACGGGTCATCCGCAGGTTGCTCACCATGGCCACCGTAAACCCGGGAATCAGTTGGGCCACATCGGCCCTGACCTCTGATGCCGGGGAGATTTCTCCGGAATAAGCGGCCCAATTGGAAGAGGCAAAACGGGGATTATCACCAAGGGTGGGAAACCCCGAGGGGCTGAAATCCAAAGCATTGATTCCCAGCGTAAAACCGAAATGGAGCCGTTTTTCGTCAAAGGTGGTCAGGTGGTTGAGTTTCATCTTCTGGGCAGAAGCCGCAGTAACGGTCAAAAGCAGAAGGCTGGCCAGCCATAATTTGATATGCGGTGCATATTTTCCCATGTCCAATAAAACCCTGTTCTGTACAATTTATTGTGTCTGCTTCATCCTGAAATAACGGAGGTTTCCTTTTTGCGTCCGCTATAGAGGGTGGCGATTCCCATGGTCAGGGGTCGTGCCTGACATTCCGAAAAACCGGCCTCCCTGAGGAGGGCCAGGAAATCCTCTCCGTCGGGGAAATCGCCCACCGAGCCCGGGAGATAAGTATAGGCCGAGGGGTCGCCTGAGATTAACCTTCCTATGGCCGGCAGGACTAAGGTAAAGTAACCCCGGTAGATTTGCCGGAAGGGTGTCTTCCGGGGTTTGGAGAATTCCAGGACCACAATTTTTCCTTCCGGGCGTAAAACCCTGAACATCTCAGCGATTCCTGCGCGTGTGTTCTCAAAATTGCGGACTCCGAAGGCTGAAATGGCAGCATCAAAGGAAGCTTCCGGGAAAGAGAGGTTTTCGGCATCGCCGTTCATGAGGCTGATCTTATCTTCCAGCCCTTTGCGGATGATTTTTTTCCGCCCGGCAGCCAGCATGGCTTCCGAGATATCGACGCCTGTCACCTTAACGGCCCCGCAGCGCAGTGCGGCAATGGCGAAATCTCCCGTGCCTGTGGCAATGTCGAGGATATCACGGACCTCACCCTTTGGCAGCAGGGCAATCCCCTGGCGGCGCCAGTAACGGTCAATATTAAAGGAAAGCAGATGGTTCAGCAGGTCGTAACGCCCTGATATACGGTCAAACATCAGCGCTACCTGCTTCTTCCGGGGGTGCGGGGAGTGGCTGTAAGGCAGCGTTCCCATCAGATCCCTGTGCTCATTTTATCGGTAAAGCCCAGCGACACATCGTCAATACGGATCTCACCGCGGGTCACATGTCCCAGCATGAAAAAAGGCATGCGCGTCGAGGCCACAAAATCGACAAACTCATCCTCCTTTTCAGGGTCCACGTCGACAATGATACGGCCCATGGCTTCTCCGAAAAGAAAGGCGTCACGACGGGTTTCCGCATCGGTGGTGATATCAAATCCCAGGTTATTGGGAAAAGCGGCCCTTAAAAGTGTGAAAAAGAGACCTCCTTTCCCCACGGGACTGGCGCTGCTGATCAGTTTGTTATCGTGCAAACCCAGAAGCACCTCCCGAAGATGGACTTCTGCTTCCATGTTAAATTCAGGAAGCGGAGAGTTGGAAATGCCATGGTAAAACTCGAGGTACTCCGAAGCGCCGATATCATCCGATGGTCTTCCCAGCAAGAATATATTGTTCCCTTTCCGTTTGAACTCATGGGTGGTGATCAGTGCCTTATTGGTAACCAGTCCCATCATGCTGATAATAAGGGTAGGAGGCACGGGGCCATGTCCCTTGAAATGGTCAAAGCGTATTTTCCGGTCGGTGACTTTAAGCTGTAACTTACGGGCGGCGAATTCCAGGCCCTGTTTTGCGCCGGAAGCGGTAAGATGCCCGTTGTGGTCGGCAAAATTGATATGATAGAGAAATGCGCTGACGACCATCGGCCTGGCCCCGAGACATAGCATTTTCCGTGCCGCCCTGGAAACCAAAATCTCGGTAGCACGGCGGGGATTATCCTCCAGATGGTGATGAAAGGCATGGGTGGTCATCAGCAGGCATTGCCCTGTCCCATCCACTTCAAAAATGCAGGTCTCATCGGCATCCCCTCCTTCCAAACTTTCAGGCGTGATGTTCTTATCACTGAAATCATTGAAATAATTGATGGTCGACAAATTGGGATTTACCATCAGCGTATAGATGACATCATCGATGTTTTCAGGTTCTGAAATATCCTCTATGGAAAAAAGGGAATTTTCATGGTCACTCACAATCATAGTCCGGAATATTTAAAATTCTTCTAAACAAAGGTAATTAAGTGACCGATAATTCCATCGGCTCTCCACTTTTTTTTAATTTCGGGGCGTGATAAAGAGGATGGGAACATGACCGAAACTGTATTCATTACGGGTGCCACATCAGGCATCGGGGCGGCCACCGCCAGGCTTCTGGCAGAAAAGGGGTACCGGCTGGTTCTGACCGGCCGACGGAAAGAGAGGTTGGAGAGTCTGAAGGAGGAACTCGAGAACAGATTCGCCACACCGGTTTGCACCCTCACCTTCGATGTCAGGCGACCTGAAGAGGCAGATCAGGCCATCGCCGGCCTTCCCGAAGCCTTCCGCCCTGTTGATATTCTTATCAACAATGCCGGTCTGGCTGCTGGATTAACGCCCCTGCAGGAAGGGTCACTTACCGACTGGGAAGAAATGATCGACACCAACCTGAAAGGATTGTTGTATGTGACCCGCACGATAGCTCCCATAATGGCGGAAAGAAAAAAGGGGCATATCGTAAATATCTCCTCAATAGCGGGGAAAGAGACCTACCCGATGGGAAATGTTTACTGTGCCACCAAACACGCTGTTCAGTCACTCACCAAGGCGATGCGTCTCGATATGGTGAAATATGGCATCAGGGTGAGCTCAGTAGCCCCGGGAGCCGTAAAGACGGAATTCTCCACGGTACGCTTTAAAGGGGACCAGGAGCGGGCTGACAAAGTCTACGAAGGGTTTATCCCCCTGAGAGGCGAAGATGTTGCAGAAACCATTTTATTCATTATCACCCGGCCACCCCATGTCTGTATTGATGATATCCTGATCATGCCCACTGCCCAGGCCTATTCACGCGATTTTCACAGGGAGGCATAACCATGAAAGCGCTGGTCATTACCCCAGTCAAGGACTCTCCGGCAACCACACGGAGAACCATCGAAGCCGTGGCATCAGCCGCAGGGGACTTTGAATATGTGGTATTTGATGATTTCAGCGCCGCAGAAACCCGCGATTATCTCAGGAAAAACAGGGACCAATACGGGTATACCCTCATCGATCTGGCCGACCACACCAGCAACCCTTCCCCCAATTACAAACTGGTGCTCCAAATGGCCCAGAAGATGGCCCTCCAAAAAGGACTGCCCCTCATCATCATTGAATCAGATGTCGTTATCAGACCACACACCATTTCCGACCTTCTGTCGGTGACTTCGAAAACCGAAAACGCCGGACTTATTGGTGTGATCACCGTCGATGAGACAGGAAATTTCAATTTTCCATACGGGAACGTCAAAAAGGAAAAAACGCCGTGGTCAGAAACCTCACGAAGTCTTAGTTTTTGCTGCACCCTGATTTCCCGGGAATTTATGGGCAGTTATGACTTTTCCGGACTCTCGCCCCAGAAAGACTGGTTTGACATACATATCAGCCGCCAGGCGCGTAAACTCGGCTTCAGCAATTATCTGATCATGGAAAACGGGGTGCTTCACCTTCCCCACAGCAGCCGCCCCTGGAAGCAACTCAAATATTCCCACCCCCTCAAGTATTATATCCATAAACTGCTCCACCACCGCGACAGAATCTGAGTCGCGGTATCTCTCCCCCCGCTTTATGCGCTTCCTTTAAGCAAAGGAAACCGCCATCATTATGTTAACCTTTAATCGGGGTTAAGATGATAGCGGATTGATTTTTTGGTTCAAATAACTGGACGCCGGATAGTGGAAAATAAAAAAGGGGAACCTTGCGGCTCCCCCTTTTTAATCAATCAATTCGGTATTACCTTTTGACTATCCTTTCTGATTTGGCAATGCCGGTCTCAGTGAACAGAGTCACGACGTAGACACCGCTAACCAGATTAGAAGTACGGATCACACGTTCGGGATACTGGACATCGATGACGCGCTGACCGGCAATGTTGGTCACAGTGACGCGGGTCAGTCTGTCGGCGTTATCAATATTCAGAACATCGCTGAACGGGTTCGGATAAACTTTAAACTGCAAGTTGGCAGGATCTATAGCGGGTGTGGTAGAACTCAAATCAACCACATCTTCCAGTTTCCTGGGCTCAAGTTTATAGAGGTCATGGGCACCGTTGACAACGCCGGTGACGTTGTAGTAGTGGCCATCTTTCGGTACGTAAGGATACATCATGTCATTGACAGTAACCGTGTTGGTTTCTTCGGTAAAGATAACCCAGCTACCGTCAGGCATCGGGGTACCCATGAAGCGGGCACCTTCCACCTTAACGAGGACACTTTCGTATTTCTCATCCTTGGCGGCATTCGGGTCAGCCACGACAATGGCGGTGATGGCCAGCGGAGGATTGATGATGACAGCCTTGGCAGCGGTCAGGGTAGTAACGGCGTTCACTTCCGAGATGGCACCTTCCACCTTCACACCATTACCTTCGACGGTCACCAGCGTGGGATCAGCCACCCAGATTCCGCTCCAGGGAGCCACGGCATCCTGCACGAAGTAACCCATACCCGGGACATAACCGGTAACCGTACCGGTAATTTCACGGTAGAGGTCAACCAGCGGGGAAGCGTCGGCAGTACCCTGAATTTCAGCAATAGTAGCAGGATGAACCATGTCATCGATGACGGTTACGTTGAGCGTACGCTCGCAACCATTGTAGTCATAGACGAAGGTATATTCACCAGCCACCAGCATGGTATCGACACCAGCTTCGGCATCCACAACAGCCACTTCTTCCCATTTGTAACCATGGAATTCAGCTTCACGGGTCTTGGGATGAGCGTTGATGGTGAATGAAGTGGTAGCTTCGCAACCATGGGCATCGGTAACCACAACCGCATGTGTTCCGGCAGGGAAGTTGAACGGTTTCGTTCCGGGTGCGGTCATGTCGATCACATTACCGGCGACCGTCACCACATAGGGAGTGGTTCCACCACCAATAGTTAAAGTAGCATTACCGGTGCATTCCATTTCCTCGATACAGCACACAGTAACTGTAAGGTTCTGCTGCACGGGGACGAAGGTGATACGACCGCTTTCCTTGGTACAACCCTCGCTATCGGTTGCCTTGAAGTAGTAGTGGCCTTCGACTTCTGAACCATCGCCATAGGTCAGACCTGTTACGACGATCTTATCAGTAAAGGTACCATCGTAATTCAACCAGGTGGTCGACGGATATTTGCGATACTGAAGGGTGAAAGTACGGCCAGGATCACCGGCAACCGTGATTTCCACGGTAGCTGTGGGATCATCATAGCAGCTGATATCATCAAAGCTGATGAATTCAATACCGGCAGGTTTGTTGATGAAGGTGTCGGCCTCAGCGATACAACCGTTGGCATCCCTTGCAAAAGCATGGTACCACAGTCCGGCTGCTCCCTGATAGGTTTCCACATCATAGCCCCATGGCACGGTGAACTTCAGAATACCGCCTTCTTTATCGTATACATTCCACATGTACTCGATCGGCTGCACACCACCCTGGAGGGTACGGATTTCATAAACACCGGCGAGGTCATCAGGACAGATGAAGGCATCCTGTTTGACATCAAGGGTGATCAGGAACTGGATCGGCTGGGTGATCGCTACCAGGTAAGGCAGGGATTCGCAACCTTCCACATCGATGAAGACTACGGAGTACTTCTCGCTTGCAGGAATATTCGATGTTTTATTTGTACTGGCCTTAAGACCACTCAGAACATCATTTACCTCAACATCAGTATATATTTTGCTGACAGGAACTCCGGTGTAATCCTTTCCGGTGATTCTGACACTCCAGGCGTGGTTGTTACCACCCCAGATGTTGGTCACCTTGATTCCGCCATCGTTTCCATCGAAACATTTCACATTAACTGCGGTGAAGGTACCTTGCACGATATCGGGTTGGTTGACCTGTACCCTGTGGTGCAGAATCGGAGCTCCTTCATCATCGGTCGGACCACCCACGATACAACCGGCAGCGTCTTTCACAAAACCTACCCAGTTACCGGCTTTCACCATAAACTCGGGTGAATCCTGCCACACCAGGTTGGAAAGATCAGCAAAGTCGTAGGTATGTTCCACCACGGAATATTTGAACGGCAGCGAACGGATACCCGGGGTATTAGGATCAGAAGGATTGATATAGGAAGCTTCCACCTTGATCTTACCCAGACCGTCGTAACAGAGGGCATTTTCAATGAGCTTCATCTCGAGCATCAGGCTGTCGACGTTGTTGACTTCACCGGAAACGTAAGGAATCGAACATCCATTGGCGTCGGTGATGAAAACATTGTAGTGGCCGTGAGGAAGATTGTTCCAGGTATGGCTGCTTGCCGTGGCACCCAGGAGTTTGGAAACGCCTGTCGGATAGTAAATTGATCCTTGAGGACCTTCCAGCTTCAGGGTATAGGGTTTGGTTCCTCCAGTGATGGTGGCAACGATTGATCCGGAAGGATCATTGCGGCAGATCACATGGTTGAACACCACATTCATAGCCAGCGGTGCAGGCTCATTCACCGTAATAACCGTCGTGAAGACACAGTCAACATCGGGATTCTGGAATTCTGACGGGAAGCCTTCCGCATAGTCGGCATCGTAGTCAGGATTCATACGGTAAGGTTTCACCGGGTCGGGCCATACGGTCCAGGTCGGGTTCTTTTCGTACACCTTGATGGTCCAGTCACCAGCGGTCAGATTGCTGAGTGTAACAAGAGCAGCACGGTCCTGGTTGGCATAGGTGATATTGCCGGCAGGAAGAGTATAGGTACCCTTCTTGGCTTCCACATAGTATTTGAAACCGTCCACTTTATCCCATCCACCAACGATATTGAACTTGATCGTTCCATTGTTGGCGACTCCGGTCATTGGACTGTCGTCGGAGCAGCTCGGCATGGTGGTGGCCACATCCTTGACACCCAACTTGGCAGGTTCTTCGATAACCACCCTGACGGGTCCTACGATACAACCGTGGGCATCCTTGATCATGATGTCATAGGTGCCGGCACCGGCGCGACGGTCAAAGGTGAGGTCTTCGTTGAAGTAATATTTGCTGGCGGGATCGCCAAGAGCAAACCAGTTCGCACCGTTATTGGTCGATTCCATGTAAGGAGCGGTTCCACCGGTAATGATGTAGCGGATGATCCCGTCTTTCACACCAAAGCAGGAAGCGTTGACCTTCTCGAATTCGAACAGGAGAACTTCGGGTTTGATGATATAAATCGTGGTCACGGACTGGCATCCCAGTGAATCGTCAACTACGGTAAGGGTATATGGTTTTCCGGCACCCACTGCACCTTCGAGACCGGTGAATAAACCAGTAGAGTTTTTCACGGTGGTGAAACCGGCAGCGGTCAGAGTGTAGGTATAAACATTACTTGAACCACCGGTAGCTGTTGCGGTAATCGTACCGTTCTTGGCTGATACGGCTACTTCATCATCGTAATCCCAGATATTGCAGGTCACATCGGTCTTGACAATTTTCACGGTCACAGGATCGGAACCTTCCACGGTGATGGGCCCGAAGAATTTGATCAGTTCGGAATTTTTGACACCGCAATAGTCGCGAACGGCAATGTAATATACGCCATCCTGTACATTCTGAACGGCAAGGCTGTCGTTCATCATGTCGCCATTGGTGAAAGGCCTCCAGGTCACCTGACCCACCCAGTTGGCATGGTCAAAGATCTCAGGCTGCTGGGTAAGCATCCACTGGTAACGTCCGGGATTTCCCGGGATGGGGAAACGGCCGTTGAAGGCTTCCACGATGATCTTGCCATCGGTGGAACCATCACAACCGGCAGCTTCCGAAGAGACTTCGATTTCGAGCTGCAGAGGATCGATAATTTCAATTTTCTCGACATTGGAGTAGCAACCCCACTCATCCCTGGCTACCACATAATAGGTACCGGCGGGGAAAGCGTCGAGGTGACCGATGATCTGGCCGTTTTCATAGATACCGGCAGCGGTTGTTTCGCTCTGTGAGATGTAGAACATGGGGTTCCTCAGCTGCTGAACACCCTGCAGGGGCACTTCTTCCCAGCCTCTTTCCGAGGTCCATATCCAGTAGTTGAAAGTCACATTGCCAATGTAGTGTTCCAGTGGAATTCCCCACCAGTTGGACTTGGTAAGATCAAGCCATCCGAAATCGAGGTCTACGCCTTCGAACTGATCCCAGTCCCATTCACCCGTAAACCAATCATCCCAAGCTTCACCGTTGAAAAGATTGACTTTCTCAAGGGCACACTGGTTGTAGATTTTGTCGGGGAAGGAGATTTTATTCTCGAAGTTGGGCCAGTCGAAACGCAGCTCAGTAATACAATCGTTGGCATCTTTTACCAGGATGGTATGAGCAGCCGTATCAATGGCAAAGGTGTTGTAACCACTGGCACGGGTCCAGGCGTTGTTGTCCATCTTGTACCAGTAGCTTCCGTCAGCTTCAGGAGTTCCGCCCATTACAGCGATCACCAGGTTTCCGTCGGAATTGCCGGGACAGGTGGGAGGAATGGTGAAGAAAGGAACGACACTGGCAAAGAGCTCATCGGGCTGTGTGATTTCAACGGTCAAAGTATAAGTACAGCCAGCCGTGATATCGTTGATGATAAAGGAGTATATCCCGGCAGGGAGATCTTCAAAGACATTTCCGGTAAGAGCAGCCGATTTCAGAACAGCCTGGTTCGGCTGACCACCAGCAACCATGCTGAAGGTGAATTCGTGTCCGCCGGTTCCGTCAACGGGAGCGATGGTCACATCGGTAGTGCCTCCGTAGCAAAGAATAGGATCGTATTGAATTTCGAATTCATACTCCAGGATTTTGATGGCATCATCGCCGATGTCATTCCTGTAAATCTGGGTACAACCCATGGAGTCTTCGATTTCCACGTAATAGACACCAGCAGGAAGGTTTTCGGCCATAACGGTAAGATCACCCACTTCAGTCACATTTTCAGGGGCCCAGTTGGGATCGTTGTAGCTGTAACGCCAGGTCCAGCTGGTTAAGGTTCCGGTTCCGCCAATAACGGAGCCGTCGACGATCCAGAGGGTACCGTTGTCTTCTTCACAACCGGTGTCGGTGTGGTCGACTTCAAAGTCGATGGCGTCGGGCATGCCCACGGTGATCGTGGTATCCCACTGGCAACCATTGGCATCACGGAAAACAATGGTGTATTCGCCGGGAACCAGGATTCCCTTGTAGCACTTCACTTCTGAAGGTACAGGACATACTACTTCCTTCACCGTTTCATAGGTGAACCATTTGCCAACGTAGGTATTGTTGAAAAGGACATCATAACCTTCTACAAAGGGGGTACCGCCGGTGAAGGTGATGGAGATCTGTCCGTCATTTCCGTTGCAGGTCGCATCGGTCACCGTAACAGTAGCACCGAAGGCTTCGAGTTCGTCAATGACTTCGACTGATTGCCACCATGACAATTTATTCGGACCGGCAAGGGTTGCGCAATTATTCTGATCCTGAATGGCGACCATGTATTCGCCAACCGGCATCTGAACGATACCTGTATTAAAGGCAAATTCATCCAGGATATCATCGATGCAGGATTCGCAGAAGATATTATCGTCGAGTGCATCAGAAACCAAAGTCCATTCTGCCATCGGTACAATATAATAGGTATAAGCAGGGTTACCCCCTTTACCTAAAATAGTAATGTCGCCATTACCACCGGGGCAGTTGGTATTGACAGGGCTTGCTGCCGTAAAACTAAGAGCTGCAGCAGATTCCACATCAAAGTTATGAATAAAGGAGACACAACCATTGAGCCGCACCATGACCGTGTTGTTCACAGAAGGAGCGGTGACAGGAGAAGTAGCATTACTGCTCCAGGTAGCGCCATTGAAGGAATACTCCATTCCGGCCACTTTGGCGGGAACAGTAACAGTCGCCTCAGTAGTTGATCCGTAGCAGTTGGCCAGTCCCGAAGAGACTTCGATACCATTCCACTGTTGGGTGACGGTCAGTTTGCCATTTTCATATTGTTTGTTGACAATAGCTGACTGTGTGCTTAAATTCCAGAAGTTGGATTTGGCCACATCCCATGTCAGGTTAGAGAGGAAAGGTGTGGGAGCCACAGGACCGTAATTATGCTGGAAGCCAACCACTCCAAACTTGAGCTTGAAGATATTTTCAAGCACGTTGTCGCTTGTGCCAATGCTCACAGCATAAGCCGACGGACTGGTCCAGTTGAATACAATTCTGCCGGGAGTTGTTTCCGAGACGACCATCGTTGAAACGGAGTCATGGACATCGGCCACTCCGAGAAAATCCAACTTAGTGGCATCATAGGTGAGCTCCACATGGAACGTATCGATCAGGATAAAATCCTGCATCGATACCTGCACTTCATACACGTTATCCAACTGATAACATGTACTGACAAGATCGGCCCTCACATGATAGGTCTCCTGGGGCTGAAAATCCTGGCCAAAGGCCAGTGACGCCCAGAAAACAACCACCATGCTTAAGCCAATTTTACGAAGAAACCGCCAAAAGCTAAGTTCTCCGAGCAAGAAATCTCTAGTAAATTTTTTCATAGCAACTTGCTTTTAATTGAACTTAATTGATTGATTGATTTTGATTTATTAATAAATAATATAAATTTTCAGACATAATTGTCTTCTTTTAAAATGCCATTATACAAACCTATGAAATTTATATGCAAAGTACAAAATAATTCTTTCAATATTATGCACGTTTTTGCCTATCTTTTCACTAATTCGCCATTTTTTTTCCAACAAATCCTGAATTTTATGGTTAAACTATAATTCTTAATTGTTAATACCTTATGCTTTGACAGGCCGGAATCTCCTGCAAACAGCGGAAACCAACCGTCAAATATACTCTTTTTTAAAGAAATTCGTTAGGATGATTGAAATTAATTCAATTCTGAAACACGATGACAAAGAACTTTTGTTTTTGCAGGGTCCGTTCCGGGTCAAGATTTTTGCTGCTCCTGCTGGCACTGGTGTGGGCCTCCTCCTGCAAAACCTGCAACTGTCCGGCCTATACCCGCGATAACCCACCATCACCTTCCGCAACAACCCGGCATCCCGGCTAATCGCAGGTCCCTTTCACACCATTATATTATATATTATGGTTTGGTACTGCATTACCGGGTCTCCTCAGGGGTCTGAACCTTAAGATTAGCTTAACTTACCCTCCCCGGCAGAAAAAGTGGGGATTTGAACCGGGACAAATTCAATAAATAGTGTTTACTTTGTAGAAGTAAATGTAATACGTTCACTGATAAGATCTATTCTATTAATTATTATAAATTATTTGCTGCTATGTCAAAAATAAAGATTGGTATTAACGGATTCGGCCGCATCGGAAGACTGGTTTTCCGGGTAGCCATGACCAAAGAGAACATTGAAGTGGTAGGGATCAACGACCTGCTTGATGTGGACTACATTGCCTACATGCTGAAGTACGACTCCACGCATGGTCTGTTCAAGGGCACCGTTGAGGTTATTGACGGCACCCTGGTGGTAAACGGCCAGAAGATCAGGGTGACCCAGGAGAAAGATCCTGCCATGCTGAAATGGGGTGAAGTGGGTGCCGACTATGTGGTGGAAGCCACAGGACTCTTCCTCGACAAGGTGAAAGCCCAGGGCCATATCGACGCCGGTGCCAAAAAAGTGGTGATGTCGGCTCCTTCGAAAGACGACACCCCGATGTTTGTCATGGGAGTGAACCACACCACCTACACCAACGACATGGCCTTTGTCTCCAATGCCAGCTGCACCACCAACTGTCTGGCCCCCGTCACCAAGGTGCTGCACGACAATTTCGGCATTGTCGAGGGACTGATGACCACCGTTCATGCCACCACGGCCACCCAGAAAACCGTCGACGGTCCTTCGAAGAAAGACTGGAGAGGCGGACGCGGTGCCGGGCAGAACATCATCCCCTCCTCTACCGGAGCTGCCAAAGCCGTCACCAAGGTCATCCCCTCGCTGAAGGGGAAACTGACCGGTATGGCCTTCCGCGTGCCGACCCCCAACGTGTCGGTCGTCGACCTCACCTGCCGCATCGAAAAACCGGCTTCCTATGCCGAAGTCTGCGCCGCCATGAAAAAAGCTTCCGAAGGAGAACTCAAAGGCATCCTCGGCTATACTGAAGATGCCGTGGTATCGACCGACTTCCTGGGCGATCCCCGCACCTCCATCTTCGACGCCGGCGCCGGCATCGGACTCAATGACCACTTCGTGAAAATCGTCGCCTGGTACGACAACGAATGGGGATACTCCACCAAACTCGTGGAACTCATTGAATACATGAATTCAGTCAAGTAAACAATAATTAACTGAACATAATTAAAGGGGCGAGAATCGCCCCTTTTTTTATTCGTAACGCAAGGCCTCGACAGGGCCCGGTCTCGCGGGTTTGATCAATACGCCAGGGACCCTCCTTATCAGGGTCGAACGTACCGAACTAACCGCAACACAGATATTCTCCCTAAAAACGTGGTTGTCCTCATCACCCTTTTCCCTTCAGGGGATCCCCCCTTTTGCAAAGTGCAGGTTAGTTTTCCATAAGATACACAGGATCAGGGATTAAAAAAATCTGCCCATCCCTTATTCCGGCACACCTGAAGTTTTAACATTTTTTACCATTCCCGCGATTTTTTCCCTCCGTTCAATTCCATCGCCCCACGTCTTCCCTTTTACCCGTTCATATTTAACCTATTATACCCACAGTTCTGATACTCATCCGTGACAATTACACCTCCGATATCCCACCTGCATCGGCTTGTGCTCTTTTAATCTGTGGTCAATTCCCGAAAAAGCTTTATAAATTTGATGCCGGATAAAACATCTTGTTATGATTTATCAATTCAGGTGATGTTTCTATTTGATCTGTGACCAATACTAGCTTATAGAATTAACCGGAACCATTATGGAAAAAAATCTGAGGGAGCCTTTGATCGGCCTCCTCCTGGGAGAGTCTCCCGTGGAGATGTTGGATGACGTGATGACCGATGAAATGCCCGAGGTGAAAAACTCACCGGAGACAGAGGGCGGTTACGGCATCCTGGCTGACTATTACGAGATTTTCGGAGAGATGGAGGATTTGGTGCGCTGACACTTCTTCCCCTGCGGCCTCTGAAAAAATTATCATTCTGTCCTGGGCGATCATGCCCCGGACAGTTTTTTTTCGCCGATCACGCTTATCTTTACCCCCCATAATAATGACCCGACAATGGATCCTACCCTGCTTGTGATCACAGGTCCGACCGGAATTGGCAAAACCGGACTGAGCATTGAAACGGCCCTCCGCTTCGGGAGCGTGGTCCTCTCAGCCGATTCACGCCAGATGTACAGGGAAATGGAGATTGGCACTGCCCGGCCAACGGCGGAACAAATGGCTGCGGTCCCCCATTATTTCATCGGCCACCTCTCGATCCACGATTACTACAATGCCAGCCGTTATGAAGAAGAGGCCCTGGCGCTGCTCGGCGGGTTGTTCCTCCGCCACCGGGTGGTGGTGATGACCGGAGGTTCCATGATGTACATCGATGCCGTACGCCGGGGCATCGACGACCTCCCCACGGTCGACCCGGCGGTCAGGAAACAACTGTTAAAAAAGTTTGAGACCGAAGGAATCGAAAGTCTCCGTTTCGACCTTCTGCGTCTTGACCCCGAATACTACCACCAGGTTGACCTTCACAACCACATGCGTCTTCTTCATGCCTTGGAAATATGCCTGATGACCGGGAAACCCTATTCGGCACAACTTACCCGCACCCCGAAAAAAAGAGAGTTCCGCATCATCACCTGGTGCCTTGACATGGAGAGGGAGGCGCTTTACGCCAGAATCAACCAAAGGGTGGATGAGATGGTGGAGCGGGGACTGGAGGAGGAAGCCCGGCGGCTTTATCCCCTGCGTTCCCTCAATGCCCTCAACACTGTGGGATACAGGGAGTGGTTCGCCCATTTCGACGGAAAAACTTCCCGTGAAGCCGCCATCGAAGAGATCAAATCCAACACCCGCCGATACGCCCGTAAACAACTCACCTGGTTCCGCAGGGATCCCACGGTGCGGTGGTTCGACATGCAACGGGCCGGAGAATTCCTCCCCCTGGTGGAAAAAGAATTGGCCCTCACCGCCGAAGATATTGGACAGAACCTCCCCTGATTGGGAATCATTTGGTACATTAGTCGCCGAATTGTGAATACCCGGAAATGAGAATTGTCATTACAGGACCCGCGCATCCCTACAGGGGAGGAATTGCTGCTCTGAATGAGCGGCTGGCTCTGGAATTACAGAGAGAAGGACATGAGGTGACCCTGGTGACCTTCACCCTCCAGTACCCTGGGTTTCTCTTTCCCGGGAAAAGCCAGTATACCGACGACCCTCCCCCGGAAGGGCTGACCATCAAAAGGTTGATTAACTCGGTCAATCCCCTTTCCTGGGTCAGAAGCGGCAGGGTTATCAGAAAAATGAAACCCGACCTGGTGATTTCCCGGTTCTGGATTCCCTTTATGGGGCCTGCGCTGGCCACGATAGCACGAATCATCCGCCGTAACCGGCACACCACCGTGATCGGCCTGGCCGACAATATCATCCCCCACGAACGAAAACCCGGCGACAGGCTGCTGACTTCCCTGTTCATCCATTCCTGCCAGGGAATGGTGGTCATGTCGCAGAGTGTCCTGGCCGACCTCGACGGTTTCGACAGGAACATCCCCCGCAGGTATGGCCCTCATCCCATCTATGACCACTACGGAAAAACCTTTCCCCGCGGGGAAGCCCTTGCGCGTCTCCACCTCAGCGGCGATTCCCGCTACATGTTGTTCTTCGGACTGGTGCGTGAATACAAGGGACTTGACCTGGTCATCGATGCCATGGCGTATCCCGAAATGAGGGAACTCCCCGTGAATCTCATCGTTGCCGGTGAATTCTACTCCAACGAAGAGGCCTGTTTCAAACGGGTGGCCGCGGCGGGACTGGAAAACAGGGTGATCTTTCACAACCGCTATATTCCTCACCAGGAAGTGGAAAACTATTTCAATGCTGCCGACATTGTGGTGCAGCCCTATAAAACCGCCACCCAAAGCGGCGTCACCCAGGTCGCCTATCACTTCGGCAAGCCCATGCTGGTCACCAATGTAGGCGGTCTGGCAGAGATTGTCCCCCATGGCCGCTGCGGTTACGTTTGTTCTCCCGATCCGAAGGAGATCGCCACGGCACTGGCCGGTTTCTTCACCCAAAACCGCAGGGAGGAATTTGAAAAAAACGTGGCCGCCGACAGGGATCGTTTTTCATGGAACCGATTTACCCGCCTTTTTTATGAACTCATGAACGAAATTGAACATGCACAATAAAACAGCAGAAACCATCAGGGAATCCATTGCCCTGAAGAGTACAATGGCCGGGGATGCCTCGCTGATGACGCAGGTTGACCGGGCCGCTGACCTGATGATCAGTGCCCTCACGGCAGGCAAAAGGGTGCTTTTCTGCGGAAACGGAGGAAGCGCCGCCGATGCCCAGCACCTGGCCGCCGAACTGTCGGGCAAGTTTTACCTTAATCGCAGAGCCCTGAACGCCGAAGCCATCAATATCAACATCCCCTTCCTCACGGCGGTCTCCAACGATTATGACTACAGCTATTCCTACGCCCGTTATCTGGAAGGGGCCGCCCGCTCCGGCGACGTGCTGGTGCTCCTCTCCACCTCGGGCACTTCCGCCAATATCGTCAGGGCTGCCGAATATGCCAGAAAGGAGGGAATCCACACCATTGCCCTCACCGGCGAGAGCGGCGGACACCTCCTTCCCCTGGCCGATATCATCCTCCGCATTCCCTCGGCCGACACCCCGCGGGTCCAGGAAGCCCATATGCTGCTGGGACACATCATTTGCGAAGAGGTGGAATCCCGGATCTTCCCCGCCACCCCGGCACCATAAACCGTCTATGCAGAAAAAAGCCCTTTTCCTGGACCGCGACGGCACCATCAATGTCGAAAAACACTATCTCTGCAAGGTAGAGGATTTTGAATTCAGGGAGGGTATTTTTCAACTGGCCGGTGAATTTTACTCCAAAGGATATCTTATTTTTGTAGTGTCCAACCAGTCAGGAATTGCCAGGGGATATTACCGGGAAGAGGACGTTGTGGCGCTCCACCACTGGATGACGGAACAGTTCAGGGAAAAGGGAATAATCATCACAGAAGTGGCCTGGTGCCCGCACTATCCCGCCATCTCAGGGGAGTGCACGTGCCGGAAGCCCCGGCCGGGAATGATCCTGGGGCTCTCGGAGAAATACGGCGTCGACCGTTCTGCCTCGGTGCTTATCGGCGACAAGATGAGCGACATAGAAGCCGGTTTAAATGCCGGTATCGGCACCAACTGGCTGGTCAGGGAAACAGGTAAGGTTACTTTCAAAAATGTCATTGTTTACAAAAGCGGAAATACGCCAGATTAACGACTGTTATGACGATCTGAAAAGAGAAATCGTCAAGCGGTTCGACAATGAGCGGATGGAAAAGGTCGACAAAGCCTTTTTTTTCGCCAATACCGCCCATGACGGTATCAGGCGCAAATCGGGGGAACCCTACATCATCCATCCCATTGCCGTTGCCACTACTGTAGCCCGTGACCTGGGACTGGGAGCCACCTCGGTGATTGCGGCGATTCTTCACGACGTGGTGGAAGATACCGACTACACCGTGGAGGATATCCGCAACCTCTTCGGCGAAAACGTTTCACGCATCGTCGACGGGCTCACCAAACTGTCGGGGGAGATGGACACCCGTCAGGCGCTGACCCTGAAGAAGATGATCATGACCCTGAGTGATGACGTCAGGGTCATCCTGATCAAACTGGCCGACAGGCTCCACAACATGCGCACCCTGGAATCTCTCCAGCCCCTCAAACAGCTCAAGGTGGCGGGGGAAACCCTCTATCTCTACGCTCCCCTGGCCCACCGCCTGGGACTGTACGCCATCAAAAACGAACTCGAGGAACTCAGTTTCAAGTTCAAACACCCCGAAGATTACAACCACCTGCTCTATCAGCTGCATGACCAGGAGGAGAAGAGGGACTACCTGGTCAATGAGTTCATAGCCCCCATCAGACAGCGGCTTGCCGGGGAAGGCATCGAATGCACGGTGACCCACCGGCTCAAATCGATGTTCTCGATATGGACCAAAATGCACACCAAGGGGGTGACCTTCGATGAGGTGTATGACCTGCTGGCTATCAGAATTATCCTCAAGGCCAAACCCGGGATCTCCGAAAAGAGACAGTGCTTTGAAGTGCTCTCGCTGGTCACCGACATCTATCCGCCGAAACCCGACAGAATCCGCGACTGGATTACCATGCCGCGGGCCAACGGCTACGAGTCGCTGCATGTGACCGTGATGGGGCCCCATGGAAAATGGGTGGAAGTGCAGATCCGCACCGAACGAATGGACCAGATTGCCGAGTACGGCTTTGCCGCCCATTACAGGTATAAGGATTCCGCAACCACCGAGAATGAACTCGACCGTTGGATAGAACGGATCCGCGACCACCTCGCCAATTCGGAATATGACGCCTTCGAGTTCCTCGACGAATTCAAACTCGACCTCTTTGCCTCGGAAATCGTGGTCTTCACCCCCAAGGGAAAGACCATCCAACTTCCCAAGAATTCCACGGTTATCGACGTGGCCTACGAGATCCATACCAACCTCGGGAACAAGTGTATCGGCGCCAAGATCAACCAGAAACTGGTACACCCGGGGCATGTCCTCCAGAACGGCGACCAGGTGGAAATCCTCACCTCTGAAAACCAGGTCCCCCAGCAGTTGTGGCTTTCCTATGCCACCACAGCCAAAGCCCGCAGCAAAATCAAGGATGCCCTTCGCGATGAAAACCACAGCCACCTCGAAAGAGGACGCGAAATGGTCGAAGAAGCCATCCGCGACCACAACGCGCCACTGGTCGCCAATACGATCAAGAAAATCGTCGACCACTACAACATGAACAACAAGGAACAACTCTACTCCGAAGTTGGAATGGGAATTGTCAAGCTCGACGACATCGGCAAAGTACTCTCCCTGAAGTCCAAAAATAAATTCGTAAAATACTGGAACATCACCTTCCGGGGTAAAGGAAGGGGCGCCGAAACCATCCTCGAGGAGGAACCCGAGGGAGAACCTGTAGAGAAAATCGACAAGCTGAAACCATTCCTGCTCAAGGAAACCCCCGATAAAATCGCCTACAGCCTGGCCAAATGCTGCAATCCCATCCCCGGTGACGACGTGATCGGTTACATCAGCTCGGGTGATCATGTGATCATTCATAAGAAAAGCTGCCCCAAGGTGGAAAAACTGGCTGCCAGCCAGGCCCATATGATCATCGCCGCAGAATGGATGAAATTCAAAAAACTCTCTTACCTCTGCCGCCTCAACCTTTCAGGATTCGACCGCATCGGCCTGGTCAACGATATCACCACCATCATCTCCAAACTCCACAGCATCAACATGCGGTCGGTCAAATTCGACACCCGCGACGGTCTCTTCGAAGGGGACCTCTTCCTCTATATCCATAATACCGAAGACCTCTCTACCCTGATCAGGGAACTGAGGAAAATAAAGGGAATCGACAAAGTCACCCGCGTCGAAAACCTGAACGACTGACCATACCCACATATCAAAAAATATTCTATTTTTGAAAGCTATTTAAAATTGGTTTAAATATGAATAGCCAGAAAACCAGGGAAGCCGTCAGGACTATGTTTACGGAGTATCTCGAGTCGAAAGGGCACCGGAAGACTCCCGAGAGGTTTGCCATTGTGGATGAGATCTATTCGCGCGAAGGCCATTTCGATGTGGAGTCGCTCTACATTTCGATGAAGAACAAGAACTACAGGGTCAGCAGGGCCACCCTGTACAACACCATTGATCTGCTGCTTGACTGCAAGCTTCTGGTGAAGCACCAGTTCGGCAAGAATATCGCACAGTTTGAAAAGGCATTTGCCAATCTCCAGCACGATCACCTGATCGACATGAACACAGGCCAGGTTTTTGAGTTCCATGACCCCCGAATCAGGGAAATCATCGAAGAAGCCTGCCAGAAGAACAATTTTCAGCTGTCGCACCATTCACTTTACATTTACGGTCATCAGGGCAAAAAACGGTAAATCGGCCGTGAAAATTTACTACTTTTAACCGCCAGGAGTAACGGACGCTCCCGGATGGTTTACCATGGAACAACAAAACATCTTATGACGGAAGTGAAAATGAAAGCAGATGTACTGCTCGGCCTGCAATGGGGTGACGAGGGCAAAGGGAAGGTAGTGGACGTACTGACTCCCGGGTACGACATCATCGCCCGGTTCCAGGGGGGGCCCAACGCCGGCCACACCCTGGAATTCAACAATATCAAACAGGTATTGCACACCATTCCCAGTGGCGTGTTCAGGGAGGACAAAATCAATATCATTGGCAACGGGGTGGTCATCGACCCCATCGTCTTCAAAAAAGAGATCGAATCACTAACGGCCAAAGGGTTTCCCATCACCAGCAACCTGCTGATTTCCAGGAAGGCCCATCTGATTCTCCCCACTCACCGGCTGCTCGACATGGCTTCGGAACAATCGAAGGGAGAGACCAAAATCGGCTCTACCCTGAAAGGAATAGGCCCCACTTACCGTGATAAGATCGGCAGGGAAGGCCTGCGTGTGGGCGATATGCTTTTCGATTTCGAGGAGAAGTACACCTCCAGAATCGAAAACCACAAGAATCTGCTCCGCGATTTCTACCATTACGACTACGAGGAGGCCTTCGAAGCCTGTGAGAAAGAGTGGTTTGAAGGGCTGGAAATTCTGAAATCCTTTCCCCTGATCGACAGTGAAAACTTTATCAACGAAATGCTGGATGCCGGGAAATCGGTACTGGCGGAAGGAGCCCAGGGCACCCTGCTTGACATCGACTTCGGGTCCTATCCCTATGTCACCTCATCGAGTACGATATGTGCCGGTGCCTGCACCGGACTGGGGATCGCCCCCTCCCGCATAGGCAGGGTTCTGGGAATATTCAAGGCTTACTGCACCCGCGTGGGAAGCGGCCCCTTTCCCACCGAGCTGAAAGATGAAACCGGCGACAATCTCAGGACTGCCGGCAACGAATTCGGATCCACAACAGGCAGGCCCCGCCGTTGCGGATGGCTTGACCTGGTCGCCCTCAAATACTCCATCATGCTCAACGGGGTCACAGAAATGATCATGATGAAAGCCGATGTCCTCGACCATTTCGAAATTCTGAAAGTATGCGTCGGGTACGAAATTGACGGCGAAGTGACGGAATCCTTCCCTTTCGAACTGAACGACCGCGTAAAACCGGTATATGTGGAACTCCCCGGTTGGAACACCTCCCTGACCGAAATCAAAAAAGCCTCAGATTTCCCGCAGGAGCTGACCCACTACATCCGCTTTATTGAAGAAGAAACCGGCGTACCGGTCACTATCGCATCGGTGGGGCCCAACCGTGACCAGACCATTCGCATCGCCCGGTAATGACCACAAAACAACAACCCCGGAACGCCTCATTCCCGACTCCGGATTTAAGATTTAAGATTTAAGATTTAAGCCTATTAAGACATGTCCCCTGACCGGTTTCCATCGAAACTCCTTGAGAATGCGGTGAATGAGTTTGCCCGGCTTCCCGGGATCGGGAAAAAGAGCGCGCTCAGGCTGGTGCTCCACCTGTTACGGCAGGAGAAAGATGAGGTTGTCCAGTTCGGCAACGCACTCATCAGGTTGCGCAACGAGATCATGCACTGCCGCATCTGCCATAATATTTCCGACACGGCTGTCTGCGACATCTGCAACAATGCTTCACGCGATGACACGGTCGTCTGCGTTGTCGAAAACATACGCGATGTCATGGCCATCGAGAATACCCATCAGTTCAGCGGGCTTTACCATGTTCTGGGGGGCATCATCTCCCCCATGGATGGTATTTCTCCTTCTGACCTCGAAATCGGGTCGCTGCTCCACAGGGTCGAAACGGGTCCTGTTGCCGAGGTCATCCTTGCCCTTCCCACCACAATGGAAGGCGATACCACGAACTTCTACATTTTCAGGAAACTGAAACCTCTGGGCGTAACCGTCACCACCCTGGCACGCGGTATCTCCATCGGTGATGACCTGGAATATACCGATGAAATCACGCTGGGCCGATCGATCCTGCACCGTACCGAATTTGAGAAAAGCCTTAAATAAAAAGGCATGAAGCTGTCAGTGATCATTGTCAATTACAATGTCAGGCATTTCCTGGAGCAGTGCCTCCACGCAGCCCTGAAAGCCTCGGAAGGCATGGAATGCGAACTCTTTGTGGTCGACAACGCTTCGGTCGACGGCTCATGTCCCATGGTCAGGGAGAAATTTCCGGAAGTCACCCTGATTGAAAACAACAGAAACGTGGGCTACTCCGCCGCCAATAACCAGGCGGTGAGACGCTCAACGGGAGAATTCGTCCTCCTTCTCAATCCCGACACGGTGGTCGAGGAAGATACCTTTTCCAGGGTGGTGGCTTTCATGGAAGAACATCCCGACGCCGGCGGACTGGGGGTGAAGATGATCGACGGTAAGGGAAGATTCCTCCCCGAATCAAAGAGGGGGCTTCCCACCCCCTGGGTCGCCTTCTATAAGATCTTCGGCCTGTCAAAACTCTTTCCCCGTTCCCGGAAGTTCGGAAAATACCACCTCTCCTATCTCGATGAAAATTCCACCAGCCCCGTAGATGTCCTCTGCGGCGCCTTCATGCTCCTGCGAAGGGAAACCCTCGTAAAAACGGGACTTCTCGACGAGGCCTTCTTTATGTACGGCGAGGATATCGATTTAAGCTACAGAATTCTGCAGCAGGGATATAAGAACTACTATTTCCCGGGCACCACCATCATCCACTACAAGGGAGAGAGCACCAAAAAGGACTCGATCAACTATGTCAGAATTTTCTACTCGGCCATGGTGATATTTGCGCGCAAGCATTTCTCTTCGGGAAATGCCCGGGTCTTTTCGCTGCTCATTCACCTGGCGGTGTGGGTCAGGGCGTGTATTGCCGTGGCCCAGCGCCTTTTCCGCAAAGTTTACCTGCCCCTGCTCGATGCCCTGGTGCTGTTCGGCGGCTTTGCGTTGCTGCTTCCCCTATGGGAGAGGGCCATGTTCGAACCGGGTTATTACCCCGGAGTATACCTGAGATGGGTGGTCCCGGCTTACATCCTGTTCTGGCTGGCAGGCATCCGCTTTTCGGGAGGCTACCGGAAACCCGTCAGCCTTTTCAGGATCATCAGGGGAATTTTCTGGGGTACCGTGGCCTTGCTGATCGCCTATTCCCTGATCAGCGAAGAACTCCGTTTTTCGCGGGTGATGATTCTGATCGGGGCTACCTGGGCCATGCTGCTGCTGCCCTTGCTGCGACTGCTTTTTAGCAGATGGCGAATTCCGGGGTTTGAACTCGACATCGACAGGCCCAAACGAATCGCCATCGCCGGGGACCCCGGGGAGGTGGCCCGTGTCAGGGAACTCCTCATGCAACTCCCCGTCAGGCCGGTATATACCGGCTACATCGCCCTGGATTCAGGCGAGAACCACCCCGATGTGCTGGGCACCGTGGACCAGATGAAGGAAATCATCAGGATCAACCGCATCGAGGAGATCATCTTCTGTGCCGGAAACCTGGGTTCGGGAAACATCATCCGTGCCATGCTCGACCTTTCAGGGCTCGACGTGGACTATAAAATTGCCCCTCCCGAGAGTATGAGCATCATCGGGAGCAACTCGATCCACACTGCCGGAGACCTTTACCTGGTCAACATCAACGCCATCACCCGCAAGAACAACCGCCAGGCCAAGAGAAGCCTCGACCTGGCAGCGGCCGCCCTGCTGCTGCTGATCTCTCCCCTGCTGATCTGGTTCACCCTCCATAAGAAAAAAATGGTCACTAACCTGGTCAGGGTCATCACCGGGAAATACTCCCTGGTGGGGTATATCCCCGGATACACCGAAAACTCAGGCCTGCCTCTTCTCAAAAAGGGAATCCTTCACCCCGGGATGCTCTTCAGCAGTGAGGCCCTGGCCCCTGAACGTACCCACCAGTTGAATATCCTTTATGCCAAGGATTACAAGATATGGAACGATCTGGGAATCATCATTTCCAACCTGAAAAAACTGGACAGGAATGCCGAAGAATAACCTCTTAGCCTTTGGAAAGGTGATTCTGCGCGCCCCGGAACCATCGGACCTCGATCTTTTCTACATGTGGGAAAATGACACTTCCCTGTGGGAATACAGCGATACCCGGGCTCCCTTTTCACGGGAGGTCCTGGCCGCTTATCTCGAAAACGCCGGCCGCGACATCTATGAACAAAAACAGGTGAGACTCATCATCCAGAACAGGGAGGACAGAGCCGTGGGAGCCACCGACCTTTTCGACATCGACCTCTTCCACCAGAGAGCCGGAATCGGCATTATGATCCACCTCGAAGACGACCGCCATCTCGGTTACGCTTCCGACGCCCTGACCGTACTGGAAAACTATGCCCTCGAAATGGTCGGCCTCCGTCAGCTCTACGCTGCCGTATCAGAAGATAACAGCAACAGTATCGGACTCTTCCAGAAAGCAGGATACGACCTTACCGGAATTCGGAAAAAATGGCTCAACACCATGAAAGGATGGAAAGATGAATGGTTTTTTCAGAAGATTCTTACCCCCCCCCTTTCAGGTTATTGAAAAAGATGTATATTTGCCGTCGCAAAAAAACCACATGGTGGATGTAGCTCAGCTGGTTAGAGCGTCGGATTGTGGTTCCGAAGGTCGTCGGTTCAAGCCCGATCTTCCACCCTCATAAAAAAAACCGTTTCATTTCTGAAACGGTTTTTTTTATTTCCTGTTCATCATCAGAGTTTCCGTTTTTCCAGTACCTTACCATCTTCCTCCAGGAGAAGAAAATAGCGGTCGAGGTATTTATCGCGGGCAATGATCTCGTAATGGAGGGTTCCCTGCCGGCTGATCTCTATCAGGTTCATCAGTTCCCCCACGGCAAGGGCCTGACGGGCAACGGCAGGCCGTACCACGTGCAGGGGAAGGTTACGCTTACTCACCAGCAATTCCCCCTCACCATTGAAACGGGCGATACACTCCATTTCCTGGTGGTAAAATACAGCCTCATAAAACCCATCTTCGTCAAACCATTCCACGTTTAAAAGATCGCCGAATATCAATTGAAGGGCTTCAGCCACCTTGGGGGGCGGATAAAACGTATTGGGAGGTATGAAGTGATGGAAAATGGAATTCATGAAATCTTTTAGCTATTGACGGACAATATGGTAAAAAGTAACATGAATTGGAGGAGAATTTTCAGGAATATCTCTCCTTATAGAGGTAAAAGACACGTGTGCGGGCCCTTTTCAGCCGCATTTTCACGGCATCTTCGCTGATGCGGAGGGTGGCGCCAATCTCTCTGAGCGATAACTCATCCTGGTACTTCATCAGCAATAAGGCCTTTTCTTCGGGATGGACCATGTCGAGGATGGTCAGCACATTCTCAAAGGTGGCTCCCGAAAGATCCTCTTCCGACTCATCGGGAATCTCAGGGATCGCATTGGTTTTGTTCCAGTCGGGATAGTGGAGCTTTTTCCTGACGCGGAGGTAGTCGATACAATAGTTATAGGTGATGGAATATACCCACGAGGAAAAGGAGCTGTTCCCCCGGAATCCCGGGAGTTTTTCATACACCCTGGTCAGGATGTCATTGGAGAACTCCTGCGCCGATTTCCGGTTTTTGAGAAAACTGAACACCTTGTCCACCACTTTCTGGTAGTACCGGCGGTAAAGCACCTCAAACAATTCGGGCTTCTTCTCGTCCAGAATCTTCCGGACGATCTCCTCATCCTTCAACCCCGCAAAACTATCTTCGACCATGGCAGTCCATCAAATAGCTGTCTCGCAACCGCATGAGAAATATCAATTTTTTTTCCTAAATTTTGTTACTTCCCGAAATTCTTCCGTCTAAATGAAGAATTCAACCTGAATTGGTTCAATAAACAAGGATATTCAATTCAGTTAGAAATAATAAAATTACAACAAAATTAATTTTAAAGTGTTATGAAAAACAAATTTGTACTTGGTTTTGTGATGATCAGCTTTGTCGTATTGCTGAGTAGTTGTGCAAAAGTCCCGCAGGCTGAACTGGATACCCTGACGGCTGCCATTGAAGATGCACGTGCCACCGGCGCTGATGTTTTCTTACCCGCTGAATTCGCCGCAATGCAGGATTCCATGAATGCCATCAACACGATGGTGGAAGAGCAGAAAGGCAAGCTTTTCGGAAATTTCAAGGCTGTCAGCGAGAAAGTTGCTGAACTGACCGCTACCGCTGCCACCGTGAAGGGTAATGTAGAAACCCGCAAGGCAGAAGTGAAGAGCGAAATCGACAACCTGATGGTTGAAGTGAGCACCCTTGTTGGCGAAGCCAAAGGTCTTGTGGCCAAAGCTCCCCGTGGTAAGGAAGGTGCTGCTGCCGTGGAAGCCATCAAAACAGAGATCGGTGTTGTGGAAACCGCCATTTCAGAAGCTGCCGGCAAACTGGAAACCGGTGATCTGATGGGAACCCTCGACCAGCTGAAGGCTGCAAAGGAAAAAGTGACCGCCATCACCACTGAATTGAACAACGTCATTGCCAAAGTGAAGTAATTCATTCAAGATAGTTTATTGTTTTGTTTCATTGGATATCCCCGGGGTCCTTTCTCCGGGGATTTTTTTAAATTCATGGCATGAATCGTACCGGAAGAGGGAAGCACACCAGGCGTTATCTCCTGATGGCGGGAGTCCCGCTGATACTGCTGACAGGGGTATGGGTCTGGTCCCGGTGGCCGGAACCCCCGGTCAGGGAGCTCCGCAGTGCTGCTGAAGCCCTTTCAGCAGCCCGCGATGCCGAAGCCGCCAAGTATGCCCCCCAGCTTCTGGGCGAAACCATCGCCCTGTTCGATTCTGCCATGGCCCACCTGAAAAGCGAAAATGACCGTTTTTTTCTCAGCAGGGACTACTCACAGGTTGTGGAGCTCTCGGTCAGAGCAGAGGAAAGAGGAACCCGGGCCTGTGAGAAAGCCTCGGAGAAAGCCCGCAGTGTGCACCATACCACCGCCAACACCCTTGAGGAACTGGAAAATAAAGCCGCCCGATTCAAAAGGATCTACTCTCCCCTGCCCCTGAAAAAACCAGTCAGGGAAAACTTTAACCATGCCGTGATGGTCCTCTCCGAAGCCCGCATGGCCAGGGAAAAGTCCGATTTTCACATTGCCGAGGTGAAGCTTGAAAAGGCGGGAAAACTGCTGCACGATGCAGGTTCGAAAGCCTCATCAATGCTGGAAGAGTATTTTTCCTCCTGGCCGCACTGGAATAAGATGGTGGAAGAGGCCATATCTGCATCGGCACGCCAGGGGAGTACGGTCATTATCGTCGATAAGCTGGCCCACCAACTCAGGGTCTACAAAAACGGAAAAGTATCGGCGGAATTTCCGGTGGAATTCGGTCCCAACTGGATGGGCCAGAAATTGCACAAGGGAGATCAGGCGACTCCGGAAGGGGTGTACCAGGTAACCCAGAAAAAGGACCGCCGCCGCACCATCTACTATAAAGCCCTGCTGATCAACTATCCCAACAGTGAAGACAGGGTGAGATACCGGAAAAATATCGACGCCGGGAGGTTTTCGCACAAGCTGGAAATTGGAGGTTCCATAGAGATCCACGGCCATGGCGGCCGGGGTGTGGACTGGACCAACGGATGCGTGGCCCTGGCCAATAAAGATATGGACGTTATTTTCAGCCAGGCGGGGGAAAAGACCCCCGTTGTTATCGTAGGATCTGTCGAACCACTCGAAAAATATATTAGCCATGCCCCAACAGAATAATGAACCCTCAGGCAGTGACTCCCCCTCGGGCAACAACGGGGATATGCTGGGACTGGTAGAAACCTCCGCCGGTCAGGAGCGGTTTTTCCGGAAGAAGAGGTGGAAGATCCTGGCCTCCCTGGTGGTCTACCTGGCCTTTATCCCATTTTTGCTGGCTGTCGCCCCTTTCGTCTCTGAGCTTTTCATTCCCGCAGGGTTGCCTGCTCATGGCAGCGCCACAGAACCCGATGCCGCCAGGGTGAAAAAATTAAACAACGAAATTACCGCGCTGGAAAAAAAGATCGACCGTTTTACCCCCGGAAATGCCTACCTGGTGGTCAACACCACCGAAAACAGGTTTGCCCTTTACCGCAACCGGACACTGGTCAGAGAAGGCCTCTGCTCAACAGGTAGTTATATCAGTCTGGAAGGGGAAGGAGACAAAAAATGGGTCTTCAAGACCCCCCGGGGAGACTTCAAAGTCCGCGGAAAAATCACCGACCCGGTGTGGAGAAAACCCGACTGGGCATTTGTGGAAGAGGGATTACCCATTCCTTCGGCCAACCATCCCTCGCGCTACGAAAGGGGCGTGTTGGGAGATTTTGCCCTGGCCCTGGGCGACGGATACCTCATTCACGGAACCCTTTATCAGCGATTCCTCGGACTTCCGGTGACCCATGGATGCATCAGGATGAACGATGCCGACCTGAAAGAGGTCTACGAAACCCTCCCGGTAGGAGCTAAAGTTTTCATTTACTAAGGATTATGGACAACGCGCATCAGACAAAACCTAAAAGGGGGATCGCGGGGATCCTTTTCCTGAAGATCATTCCTGCAATTCTGGTGACCTGGATGGTCATTACCACCCTGGCCATGGTCATTTCGGTCAGGAAACAGGTGAACCATTTCCGCACCCGGGGTGAGGCCACAGCCGACTCCCTGACCTGGTCACAGGAGGAATGGCGGCTCCTCAGGGACAAGAGCTTTCTGGAAGCCAGAATCGTCATGGCCGGCAACGACTCGATCGGACTGACCATTGACTTCCCCGACAGCCTGGTCAGACTTGAAAACAAAGGCGTTATCCTGAGGGAAATCCGCTTCAGCGAGGCTGAAATCTCCCGCTTCTTCCGATCCTTCAGGCCCCGGCCTTATGCGGCAGTTTTTTCCCGCCCTTTCACCATCTCCGAAATCGAAGGATCGATCGTCAAAGAGCCCATCCAGGTGAAAAAGGCCCCCCGTGATTCCACGGAAGCCGCCCAGAATGTCACCAAAATAGACACTTCCGGAGTGGAATTTGTGGAATGGCACCTTCAGCTTGACTCTTCCATCGTGGTGAGTTTTGTACAGTCGGAAGGAGAACTGGGCAGTGTCGACTGGCCTACCATAAAATACCGCATCCGCAGGCATTATAAAACCCTGCTGGAAACCAACCGGGCACTTTTGGGCTTCCGCCTTCCCGAATACAAGCCCGAAGTCACCCTCTTCATCCCCGCCGGTGAAGCCAAATCCTTCTATCGGGCCCTTCCCCCCAACGGAGAGGTCGCCCTGAAATTCTGAACCCGCAAAAAGCGGTTTCCTCATCCGTCAAACCACGGTTTCCCTTGTCAGGCTTCCGTCAGAGTAACCGGGGCAAACAGGAAGAACAATTCACCACCCGAGAACGATTGCAGGTTGCGTTTTTGCCTCTTTTTTGATTTCTTTGTCCTCAGGTAACGGATCACCATCAAATAAAAGCCAATATGTCACGCATCCTGGTCATTGACGACGAAAGAAGCATCAGGAATACCCTGAAAGATATCCTTGAATACGAGAAGTACGAGGTCGACCTCGCCGAAGACGGTCCCCGCGGACTGGAAAAGATAAAAAGCGGGGAGTACGATGTGGTGCTGTGTGATATCAAGATGCCCGGGATGGATGGTATTGAGGTGCTGGGCAAACTCGGGGAGATGGTAGACGACCTTCCCGTAGTCATGATTTCGGGTCACGGAAATATCGACACTGCCGTGGAGGCGATTAAGAAGGGGGCCTTTGATTTCATTGAGAAACCCCTTGACCTGAACCGGCTGCTGATCACCATCCGCAATGCGATGGACAAATCGGTGCTGGTGACCGAGACCAAGATCCTGAAGAAAAAAGTCAGCCGCAAATTCGAGATTGTGGGAGAGTCGGAAGCGATCCGTAAAGTAGTGGAGATGGCCGACCGGGTATCGCGTACCGATGCCAGGGTACTGATCACAGGGGCGAATGGCACCGGCAAGGAACTGGTAGCCAGGCGCATTCACGAAATGAGCCTCCGTGCTTCGGGACCCTTCGTGGAAGTCAACTGTGCCGCCATTCCCTCAGAACTGATAGAGAGCGAACTCTTCGGCCATGAAAAGGGGGCCTTTACTTCGGCGATCAAACAGCGGAAGGGAAAATTCGAACAGGCCAATGGGGGAACGCTTTTTCTTGACGAGATCGGCGATATGAGCCTTTCGGCGCAGGCCAAGGTTCTGCGTGCCCTTCAGGAGAGCGTCATCAGCCGTGTGGGAAGCGATAACGCCATCAAGGTCGACGTCAGGGTGGTGGCGGCCACCAACAAAAACCTGTCGGAAGAGATCGAAAAAGGGAACTTCCGTGAGGACCTCTACCACCGGCTCAGTGTTATCCTGATCAGGGTTCCCGCCCTGAGTGAACGCCTCGACGATATTCCCCTGCTTGCCAGCCACTTCATTCAGCAAATCTGCTCTGACTATGGCATGCCCGAAAAAAGCATCACCGATGAGGCCATCAGGGAACTGCAGAAAATCGAATGGAGGGGCAATATCCGTGAATTCAGGAATGTGATCGAGCGACTGATCATCCTTTGCGACAAGAAGATCACCGGCAGCGACGTCCTTACCTTCGCCGCCCCCCTGAAATAATACCGTGCTGCCCCGGGAATATACCAGCCTGACAAAGCTAAAACCAACATAATGATCGGAAATAAAAAAGTGGTAGTCGTGCTGCCAGCTTACAATGCAGCGAAGACACTCAGCAAGACTTATGAAGAGATCGACTTTTCGATTGTTGACGAGGTGATCCTGGTCGACGACAAGAGCCGTGATGATACGATCACAGTAGCCCGCGATCTGGGGATTACCCATATTGTCGAGCATCATGTGAACAAGGGATACGGGGGCAACCAGAAGAGCTGCTACCGGAAAGCACGGGAACTGGAAGCCGACATCGTGATCATGCTTCACCCCGATTACCAGTATACCCCCTTGCTGATCCCCTCCCTGGCCCATCTATTGGCCAGCGGGCTGTATGAAGTGGCCCTGGGATCGAGGATCCTCGGCAAGGGAGCCCTCAAAGGCGGCATGCCGGTGTACAAATACATTTCCAATCGTTTTCTCACCCTTTTCCAGAATCTGATGATAGGGGCCAAACTGTCGGAATACCACACCGGATACCGGGCCTTCACCCGCAAAGTTCTCGAAAATGTCCCTTATGAGAAAAATTCTGACAATTTTGTCTTCGACAACCAGATGCTGGCCCAGATCTGGTATGCAGGTTTTGAGATTGCCGAAGTAACCTGCCCCACCAAGTATTTCAGGGAGGCCTCCAGCATCAATATCCGCAACAGTATCACCTACGGTATCGGAGTGCTGAAAACCTCGGCTCTATACCGCCTGAACAAATGGAAAATCCTCAAATCCCCGATTTTCCAACCGATCACCGGTCACTGATTACCGATCACCGGCCGCAGGCCGCAGGCCCCGTTCACGTCAGGTATTCATCCCCGAAGGAGATTCCCATTCTGCGGGCAATGGTCACCAGGGGGTCATCGGGTTGCACCAGCCGGGTTTTGCCTCCCACTTCGCTCAGGGGAACGGCCACTGTTTTATTGTCGATGACGGCGGCCATGGTTCCGAAGTTGCCCTCGGCGATGCACTGGGCGGCGAAGGCGCCGTATCGTGTGGCCAGGATACGATCGAAGGGTGAGGGGCTTCCTCCCCTCTGGATATAGCCCAGCACGGTTTCACGGGTTTCCAGTCCGGTATAGGTCCCTATGGCTTCAGCAATATAGCTGGCGGCCGTTCTTTTTTCAGGCCGTTCAATACCTTCAGCCACGACTACGATAGAGTAGGGTTTGTTATCTTCAAACCGGCTTTCCACCTTTTTGCATACCGAGCGGATGTTATAGGGTAACTCGGGAAGCAGAATGATGTCGCCACCCCCGGCGGTTCCGGCATACAATGCCAGCCATCCGGCATTGTGGCCCATCACCTCGATAATCATCACCCTCTGGTGGGAGTTGGCCGTGGTATGCAACCGGTCGATGGCTTCAGTGGCGATTTCCACCGCCGATTCAAAACCAAAGGTGACATCGGTGCCCCATACATCATTGTCGATGGTTTTGGGAATCCCCACGACATTAAGCCCCTGTTTTGAAAGCATGTTGGCGGTCTTCATCGTGCCATTCCCGCCGATGCAAACCAGGGCATCCAATTCCAGATTGTCGTAATTCAGCCTGATGGTATCGGGTTTATCATGGGCATCAGCAGCCCCCGGTTTGAAAGGTTTCTCCCGGGAAGTGCCCAGAATAGTCCCTCCCAGGGTGAGAATCCCCGATAACTGCGACTCCTTCAACTCGACATAATCATTGTGGATCAGTCCGGAATAACCCGACCTGAAACCAACAACCTCCATCCCGTATTCTACGATGGCCGTTTTGCCAACGCCCCTGATGGCGGCATTCAAACCGGGACAATCGCCGCCGGCCGTCAGAATCCCGATGCGCTTCTTCTTTTCCGACATATTTTAGAATTTGATTTTTTGTTAAATGCAGCGTTAAAGGTAACCCTCTAAAGTACAAAAATCATGAACTGTTTGATTGGCGGTTCAGGATAAATTTCATAATTTCGTTGTTTGGAAAGCTATAATTCTAACCATTAATAAAATAAGCACAAATGAAAAAATTATCTGTAATTCTGGTATCCTTAATTTTCGTGGTCTCCTTTGGTTGCAAGGAGAAGGTAGTCGCCCCCAATACCCTCTCCGAAAAGGAAAAGGCAGAAGGCTGGGTGCTCCTTTTTGACGGACAAACCAGTGATGGCTGGAGAGGGGTGAACAAGGACCACTTCCCCGGCAACTGGGAAATTGCGGATGGCACCCTTCATTGCAAGGAGTCGGGACAGGGTGAAGCCGGCGCCGTCGATGGCGGGGACATCCTTTATGAAAAACCCTTCAGCAACTTCAAGCTTCGCATGGAATGGAAGATCTCAGAAGGAGGGAACTCCGGCATTTTCTACCTGGGACAGGAACTTGACAGTGTGCCCATTTATTATTCGGCACCCGAGATGCAGGTTCTCGACAACCTGAAACACCCCGATGCCGAACTGGGAGTCGACGGCAACCGTCAGGCCGGGTCCCTTTATGACCTGATTCCTGCCAAACCCCAGAATGCCAAACCCGTTGGGGAATGGAACACCGTGGAAATCACCGTTTATGACGGCACCGTCGTCCATAACCAGAACGGCGTGAACGTCCTGGAATACCATCTGTGGACCGATGCATGGAACACCATGGTTGCCGGCTCCAAATTCCCGGGCATCAATCCCGACTGGGCCAACGTGGCCCGTTCCGGGGTCATCGCCCTCCAGGACCATGGCGACGACGTCTGGTTCCGTAACATCAAGATCAAAGAACTCTGATCACAGACGATTTACCGCAAAAGAGGCTGTTCCTTTTCATCGGAACAGCCTCTTTTATTTTCTGATGGTGTCTGCCTTCTCCCGGCCCCGTTGTGGTACAAATCACTGGGGGGCGTAAGCCGAATGGTTCAGGATTCCCCGGTGGTCTTTGTTGGCCATCAGCTGCGGAAGGGTGACCTCAGGGTTCTTTTTCATGTAGGCCCTGATGATCTGCCGGCCAAGCCAGGCACCTGTGCGTGCCGGTGATTCCGTAGGGAATCCGTTGGTGGTCGGACCGTCGTTAATATAGCGTACGATGTCCATCTGCCGGGTCGAGAAGAGCAGCTGATGCTCCACCAGGTAGTTCCACATCGTCGCTTCGTTCATCCGGCACCACTCCAGTTGTTTCCTGGAATATCCCGTTCTCAGGGAATCGGCAGTGCGCGGAAGCATGGCTTCCGTGAAATAAAGCAGTTTTCCCTCGTAGATCATGTGGTCAAGCAGCGTGGTAGCCTCCTCCTGAATGGGAAACTCGGTCATCCCCCAGGTGTACATCACATCAGAAGGGATCATTTCCGGAATCATCTTCCGCTGCCGGAATTGCGGAAGGTCCAGTAAATCATAGTAATAACAATCCGCCCCCAGGTATTTATCAAGGCTGATACCGACAATGCTGTCGGCGGTGAACACCGACTCATTGAACCCCGACAGACAAAAATAGACCACGGGCAGGGGTTTTTCCGGAAAATAGTAGCGGTAATGCTTGAAGGCCGTCACCATATCCTTCTCCGGCAGCTTCTGACGGGGAAACTGCCGTTGAGTCATCTTCCTCACATTCAGAGTGGTGGTATCGCCCAGAAACTCCCTGATCAACTTCTGTCCCGCCGAATCGGTCAGCGATCCTACCCTGAGCACCAGGTGGGTATAAAGATCGGTAAAGGCAGGATACTTCGTTCTGAGCATGAGCAGTTCATCGAGGGAGGGATCGGGAGCCAGTGAAAACAACTCCTCATCATATCTGACCAGGGAAACCTCATCCCTGATCGCGGAGATATCCACTTTCAGCCGGTCGTTTCCGCAGGAAGCCAGCAACGCGGCCATGGCGAGCACCATGGCGGCCAGGGCCTGCAGGGAACCCAAACCGCGAACTCCCCGTCCGTGCGGGGGGTGCCTCCATGTTAACCGGGTGATCACCTCAGGGATCGGCGGTGCGGCCATTTCCGGGCCCGGCTTCCCCGATTCCTGCGCCTTATGCACCTGTTGTGGCCGGAAAGGCTTCCTGAAAACCTGATTCTCATGCCCCGGCATGGCCGGGATCAGGGGCGCCGGGGCGTGCTCCCGCGGTATCTGCTGGTCAGGACCAGGAGTATCTCTGTTCATCTGTTTAAATTTTTGCGTTCATATGGTGAATCCAGTGAAACAGATGTAATACCCATGTGGTAAATCATCATGATTGGTGCATAATTGATACATGGGTATTTCATATATTCCTCCATACTATTAAAAATCCGCTGCAATCTGGGTTTCAGACCGGTTTTTTACGGAATACCCTTTACCGGAACTGCCGGTCAGGGGGCCTTCTCCGTCACACCGGGCATCCTCCGGCATATTTAAACTGAACAACGTTCAGCAATATTGCGAAATTGATTGAAAAAGCGGAGATTTGCAAGGATTAAATTTAACGGGGATGAAGATAGCGCTGGCACAACTGAATTACCGGATCGGGGATTTTGAGGGCAATAGCCGTAAGATCATTGATGCCCTCGGAAGAGCAAAGAGCGAGGGAGCCGAATTGGCCGTCTTTTCCGAGCTTTCAGTCACGGGGTATTATCCCCAGGATCTTCTCGAAAAAAAGGAATTCATCGCCGCAGCCAGGGAAACGGTCGCGGAGATAGCGCGGCATTGCACGGGGATTACCGCCCTGGTGGGAGCTCCGGTGATCAACGAGGGAGAACGCGGGAAAAAGCTGTTCAACGGGGCCTGGGCCCTGGCCAACGGAAAAATCGGGGAGATCTTTTGCAAAACCCTGCTCCCCACCTATGATGTTTTTGATGAATACCGCCATTTCGAACCCAACCGGAGGTTCACGCTTCTGGAAACAGGAGGTGAAAAGATTGCGGTGACCATCTGTGAAGATTTGTGGGACGAGCAGCCTGTTCAGAATGAATTCGGAAGGGATAAGCTCTACCAGGCCTCTCCCATGGAAGAGCTGGCACGGCTGAACCCCGGGCTGATCATCAATTTGTCGGCCTCTCCGTTTTCGGTGGGACAGGAGAGCTGGCGCAAGGAGATCCTCACCCGCAAGGCCCGTCAATACGGGGTGCCCCTGGTGTATGTGAACCAAACAGGAGCCCAGGCAGAACTGATTTTTGACGGGGGATCCATGGTCATCGGTCCCGATGGAAAGATCCTGCGCGAGTTGGAATATTTCAGTGAGGACTTCCTGGTCGTGGACACGCAGAAACTGGAAGAGGCGCCCTTGCAGCCTCATGCCGGGAAGATCGGAAAGATATCTCAGGCCCTGGTTCTGGGGATCCGCGATTACTTCGCCAAAACGGGTTTCACGCGGGCAACGCTGGGACTCTCAGGGGGTATCGACTCGGCAGTAGTGGCCGTACTGGCCACGCAGGCCCTGGGTGCCGAAAACATCAGAGTGCTGCTGATGCCCTCCCGTTACAGTTCTGATCACTCCATCGACGATGCCGCCGCCCTGGCGAAAAACCTGGGCATCGCCTTTGATGTCATTCCCATCCAGGAATCGGTCGACAGCATTAACCGCGACCTGGCCCCCGTTTTTGGCACCCTGCCCCCCGACATTACCGAAGAAAATATCCAGGCACGCATCAGGGGAGTCCTCATCATGGCCCTATCCAATAAACTGGGCCACCTGGTGCTGAATACCTCCAACAAAAGCGAATGTGCCGTGGGATACGGAACCCTCTACGGTGATATGAACGGCGGACTGGCGGTACTCGGTGACCTGTACAAGACAGAAGTTTATGAACTGGCACGCTTTATCAACCGCGACCGCGAAATCATCCCCCTCAATACCATCGTTAAGCCTCCTTCTGCGGAACTGAGACCCGGACAAAAAGATACCGACTCCCTTCCCGATTATTCCCTTCTCGACAAAATTCTCTACGACTTCATCGAGCTGAACCGCTCGCCTGAGGAGATGGCTGAAGATGGCACCGACCCCGCGCTGGTCAGGAAAATCATCAGAATGGTCAACATGAACGAGTACAAACGGTTCCAGGCGGCCCCCATCCTGAGGATCAGCCATAAATCCTTTGGCTTCGGCCGCAGAATGCCCCTGGTGGCACGCTTCTGATTTTTTCCGGTCCAAATACCGGAAGAGTGCCGAATACCCTGCCTACAGAGCTTCCAAATATGGCTAAAAATTAGTCGTTTATCCAAAAATAATTAACTTTGTGATGTTATAAAACATAAATAACGGTCCGCTCCATGGTGCATTTCGAATCAGGCATAAAAGAAATACTTGAAAATCAGAAATCTCCTTTCTACCTGTTGACTCCGGAAGAAAAAGAGGAGTTACAGGACAACATATCGCTGACCAGCTACCGGCGGAATGAGTATATTTTCAGGGAGGGTGACAAGCCTTCGGGATTTATGATGCTGGTCACCGGGAAGGTTAAGATCTTCAAGGAGGGCGTGGGCGGCCGGGAGCAAATCATCAGGATGTCAAAACCGATGGGGGTCATCGGGTACCGTGCTTTTTTTGCCGATGAGAGCCATATTGCCACTGCCGTGACCCTCGAAGACTCGGTCATCGCCAGTATCTCCATGGAATTCATCATGAACAGGGCCATAAGAAACAGCGATTTTTCACTGCGGCTGATCAGAAAGCTGGCCCGGGAACTGGGATTCGCCAACATGCGCACCGTCACCCTGACCCAGAAGCACATCAGGGGCAGGCTTGCGGAATCCCTCATTTTACTGGCCGATAAATATGGATTCGAACACGACAACACCACCCTGAAGGTCTACATGTCGCGCGAAGATATTGCCAACCTCTCGAACATGACCACCTCCAACGCCATACGCACCCTCTCCACTTTCGCCAATGAAAAACTGATCACCATCGACGGCCGGAAAATCAAAATCCTGGATCTCCAGCGGCTTGACAGGATCAGCAAGCTGGGGTGATTCCCCCGGGTCGGGGTGCCTTCCACCTGCACGGTGTCCCGGAAATGCGGAATAACCGCCATCTGCCAAAATGGGCTATTCCTGGATATAGACTCTTTTCACCCTTTGAGAGATGCCTGTGAGGATCTCATAGGGGATGGTCCCTGCGGCGGCGGCCACTTCGCTGATGGAGAGGTGATTTCCGAAGAATTCCACCTCATTGCCCGGGCGGCAGGGGATTTCCGTCACGTCGGCCATGCACATATCCATACAGATATTTCCGGTAATGGGGGCGTATTTTCCGTTGATGAAGACCCTGCCCCTGCCATTGCCCAACCTTCTGTCGAGGCCATCGGCATACCCCATGGGAATGACGGCGATCAGGGAAGGCCTTTCCACCTTGCCGGCACGGTTGTACCCCACGGATTCCCCGGGGGCGACCTCCTTCACCTGACTGATGGTACTCTTTAGCCGGCCCACAGGCTTCAGCGGCAGCCGGGCCGTGGTGACCCCATAAAGGCCGATCCCCAGCCTCACCATTTCAAACTGGTACTCGCCGAATCGTTCTATCCCCGCGGAATTGAGGATATGACGGTCAACGGGGTAATCAAGGGAAGTAACGATTCTCTCTGCCACCTCCCTGAACCTGCCGATCTGAGCCAGGGTGAAGGGGTCCATCGAAGAATCTTCACTGGCTGCCAGATGGGAAAACACCGACTGCAGGCGCAGCTGGTCATTTTCCCGGAAGAAGCTGATCATCTCTGTCACCTCCTCGTCCCTTTTCAGTCCGAGACGGTTCATTCCCGTGTCGATTTTGAGGTGGACAGGGAAGTGGTGAAGGGCGTTGAGGTCGGCGACGATGCCGAACTGGCGTACCAGCTCCGTGGAGTAGAGGTTAGGTTCGAGGCGGTAGTCGATGATTTGCTGGAAACTGTGGTGTTCGGGATTCATCACGATAATGGGCATGGTGATCCCCGCATTGCGGAGTTCCCGGCCTTCGTCGGTGACGGCCACAGCCAGATAATCGACGCGGGCAAACTGGAGGAGTTTGGCGATCTCCACATCGCCGCTCCCGTAGCTGAAAGCCTTGACCATCACCATGATCCTGGTTTCCGGCTTAAGGAGACCCCGGTAAAGGTTCAGGTTTTCGCGCAGGGCATCCAGGTCGATCTCCAGAATAGACTGGTGGGCTTTCTGCTGCAACACCGCAGAAATCTCCTCGAACCTGAAATCACGGGCTCCCTTGATCAGAATGGCTGCCCGCGACCAGGCGGCAGGCCTGAAGGCGGCTATGAACTCAGCGGTGGAACCATAAAACTGCTTCCGCATCGTAAAGAGCGCTTCTGCCCGTTTCAGGCCGCTCCCTATTCCGATGATCGTCTCCACCCCGGCATCGGCCAGAAAACGGTTGACCTGTCCGTAGAGCTCCCCTTCAGGAAACCCCGACTGCCTGATATCGGAAAGAATGACCACCTTTTCGAGATGGTCTTTCTCGGCCTGCCGGTTAAGTACCGACAGGGCAATTTCCAGGGAATTAATATCGGAATTGTAGAAATCGTTGAGCAGCAGACAGCTGTTGATGCCCCGCTTTAATTCCAGACGCATGGTCAGGAATTCCAGGCGGCTGAAGCCGGCGGAGTATTCTGAGGCATCTTCGCCCAGGGCGACAATGGCGGCAAAGCAGTGGCAGCAGTTTTCGAGGGATGAAGCGTCGGTAAAAGGGATGGTCAGGGTGGTGCTCCTTCCCTGCCACGAGGTCTCCAGAAGGGTACTCCCCTCCCCCGGGCTGACCATGAAATGCAAGTCAGCAGGCCGTCGGGCAGAGGACCATACCACAGGCTCAATGCCATGGCGATGGCAGAAGCCCCGGGCCAGCAGGGCTGTCGCCTCCTGATCGGCACAAAACACCAGCTGGCGCGCATTCCTGAAAAGGGTCAGCTTTTCTAGCGTCTTTTGTTCCAGGGATTCGAAATTTTCCTGGTGGGCATCCCCGATATTGGTCAGTATACCGATTTCAGGCCTGATGATTCCTTCCAGTTTTTCCATTTCTCCCGGAAGGGAGATGCCTGCCTCAAAAATGGCCAGGGTGTTGAGCTGTTGCATATGCAACACCGAGAGGGGGACGCCGGTCTGGGAGTTGTAACTCTTGGGACTGCGCACAATCGAAAAGCGGTGGGCGAGCAGGTCATGGAGCCACTCCTTGACCACTGTTTTCCCGTTACTGCCGGTAATTCCCACCACGGGAAACGCAAATCGCTGCCTGTGAAAGGCGGCAAGGGCCTGCAGGGCTCCCAGGGAATCGGCGGTTTCTATCCATGCCCCGTAATCAGGAGGAGTGAAGGATAACCCTTCGGTGACCACAAAAACCCTGACCCCCCTTCCTGCCAGGACGGGGATGTACTGGTGCCCGTCGTTGCGGACTCCTCTGAAGGCAAAAAAAATGACATTTCCGGTATTGTATAGGGTGCGGCTGTCTACCGCCACCTGGGTGACCTGATAATCCGGAGAGAGACCTCTATAATGGACTTTCCCCCCGAGGATCCCGGCAATTTCAGCAACCGTATAGGAGATCATGAATGGGCGTTGGCATGAAGGTAACAACGGCGGCACAGAGGCTCATAAATATCCTTTTCTCCCAGGAGGACGACCTGCTCCTTTTCCGACATCCGGTGAGAGAACTGGGCATTGGAGCCACAGCGCACGCATACGGCATGCACCTTGGTGACAAAATCGGCCACCGCCATCAGCCCGGGTATCGGTCCAAAGGGATTCCCCTTGAAATCCATGTCGAGGCCGGCCACAATCACCCGTATCCCCTGGTTGGCCAGCTGAACGACCACCTCCACCAGGTGCTTGTCGAAAAACTGCGCCTCATCGATGCCTACCACGTCGACATCGGCCGAAAGCAGCAAAATATTGGAGGAGTTCTCCACCGGGGTCGACCTGATCGAATGTTCGTCGTGCGAGACCACATCAGCCTCAGAATAACGGACATCAATGGCCGGCTTGAAAATTTCCACCTTCTGCCGGGCAAACCCTGCCCGCTTTAAACGCCTGATCAGTTCCTCGGTTTTCCCCGAGAACATCGAACCGGTGATCACCTCGATCACTCCTGTACTTTTCCCTGCGTTGATATCCCTTTCAATAAACATTTGCGGTAATCCAATCAGAAATTAATACTTTTACAAAACCTTTGAGCAAAGATATAAAGTAAACCCAATGGATAATCTTAAACTAATGCATATCCTTCTCCGTGATGTGCGCGAATTGGAGGAATTAACGGCAGAGATCAGGGAATCAGGGAGTTTTGACCAACTGGACATGGAGCTTCTCCACACCAGAATAACGGGGGTACGCCACCTTCTGGAAATGGCCGGAGAACCCGCCAAAAAGAGAATCTCCCAGGCGGGAAGGGTAACTTCCGAAGCTGCACCGGAAGGAAGGATGACTCAAGAAGAGGTCCCCTCACCTGCCCGGGAAATGGCCTCCCTTTTCCCTGCCGAAGAAAACAAAGCGGCAGCCATCGCCTCCGCAACAGCCACGAAGGAGGAACCCCGGTCGCAGGCGTCTCCGCAGAACCCTCAAACCGGGAACATCCCCCCGGTGATCCCTGCTGCCGAAGTCGTTCCTCAGGTGATCCCTCCCGCTGAAGCCATCCCTCCGGTGAACAAGACCCCGGAAATCCCCATTCCTGTTATAAAACAGGAAGTTTCCGGAACTAAGCATTCCGAAGATCTCCTCTTTTCAGAAGGAGCCGACCACAGGGAAGAGGACCTCCCGCATGGCGACAAACAGATACTGGGAGAGAGATTCACGGCCGGAGAGTCGGTCCACGACCGTTTGATGACCGGAAAAAACAGGGGAGAGACGAAGTTTTCGAATATCCCCATTACCCATTTGGCCTCTTCCATTGGGACCAACGACCGGTTTCTCTTTTCGCGGGAGCTTTTCGACGGAAACATGGAACTTTTCTATGAGATCGTCAGGAAGATCGACCATATGCAAACCACCAGGGAAGCGTTTGACTTTCTGAGGGAGTTTAACTGGAAAAGGAATGAGACCAGCCTGAAATTCGTGGAACTGGTGAAGCGGAGGTTTTTACAGAATGGGTAGCCAGGGCAAACTCTATATTGTTCCCACCCCAGTGGGGAACCTTGAGGACATGACCTTCAGGGGGGTGCGCATTCTGAAGGAGGCCGAGCTGATCCTTGCCGAAGACACCCGGGTGTCGGCACGATTACTCGACCATTACGGCATCATCAATAAACTCACTTCTCACCACAAGTTCAATGAACATGGTACCGTGAGGAATATAGCCGCGAAAATCGAGGCAGGCATCAACGTGGCCCTGATCTCCGATGCCGGAACTCCCGGGATCTCAGATCCCGGCTTTCTGCTGGTACGCACCTGCCTTGAAAGCGGAATCGAAGTGGAATGCCTCCCCGGAGCCACCGCTTTCGTCCCCGCCCTGGTCAACTCGGGATTCCCCACCGACCGGTTTGTCTTCGAGGGCTTCCTGCCCCAGAAAAAGGGAAGAATGAAACGGCTGACCGAACTGCTGGAGGAACCCCGCACCATCGTCTTCTATGAATCCCCCTTCAGGGTGGTCAAACTGCTGCAGCAAATGGCAGAGACCTTTGGAGCCTCACGCCGCTGCTCTGTCAGCCGCGAGCTGACAAAAATGTTTGAGGAAACCATCAGGGGAACCCTGGGAGAGGTGATCCTCCACTTTGAACAGAAGAACCCCCGGGGCGAATTCGTGGTGGTGGTCGAAGGAAAACCCAAAGAAGAAAAGACAGAAGATCCTGATCAGATGGAGTAGCAAACACAACAACAGGAGAAAGATTCATTGTGGCGGGGAGGCACGGGTGATTTCCCTTTTCCCCAATTCATAGCGCATGCCGACAGAAAACTGAAAGTCGATTTTGGAGTCGGCCTCAGAGGTCGAAAAAAGAAGGAGGGGTTCCACCATCCATCGGCTTTTCAGCGGGATATTTCCTGTCACGTATACGCCTGCCAATTGTGTTTCCATAAAATCCCAATCGTCGGAGTTATACTTATCCCCGATGACTGTTCCCAGCCGGAGGAGGGTACCGTCGTTTTTTCCGAGACCGGTTCCGAGCCCCACCATTTGGCGGTATCCCGGAAAGGCGGAGGGGAAATGGGAACCCAGGTGGTAATCGGCAAAGGCGATGTCGCGGGGCCCGAACCGCATATAGAGCCGCGGGTAAACATGGACCATCTTGCGGCCACTGGCCGGCATGCCGGTTCCTTCCACCTCCTTATTGTAAACGGTGTAACTCAGCTGTCCGGCATGGATGCCACCCCCGATCCCAAACCACCTTTCGTCATACGAGAAATAGGGACTGATGCTGAAGAGGATTTTCCTCTCCGGCCCCGGAAGAATCGCAGACCCGGGAAGAGTGTCGGGCGGGTACTTTTCGGTCCTGGTCAGCGCTTCCGTATGTTGTCCCAGAATCAGGTCAAGACCGTAATTAAGGGTATGGGCTTTGGTAAGGTTTTCCTCCTTAAAATCGAGGGAAGCTCCGCCGATCAGGTATTTCTGGTTAAAATAGGCGGTGTTGCTGATTCTGTCGCACCCTTCACCGGAATATCTTTCGAAGGAGTTTTGGTAGTTCCCGGTTGCCAATCCCACGCCTACCGATTTAGACTTCCTGATCACCATGGAATCGCTGAGTTGCTGCGGAAGTGTTTGCCCCATCAGGAGAAAGGGGAGCAGCAGCAAAACCGCATAAGCCAGGCGCAGCCGAAAGGAACGGTAAGTGCGGAAGAGGAGAAACAGGGCATGCAGTGCCGCCACCATAAAAAACAGGAGGATCACCCCCAGTTCCACAGGGTGGAACCAGCTTCGTAACACCACTATCAGCCCCCCTGACAGGGCAAAAAAGGAGACCACAGAAGGGAGTGAGGGGTGAGAATCATTCCCGCGGAGGGATATAACCGGGGCGTTGCGGATTTCCCGCCGTACCAGAAGAACCAGGAAAACCGGAAGGAGAAACAGGATGGACCATTGTGTCTGGTTGAAGATCCCCATCACCGCTCCCCCGATGGTATGCGCACCAGGATCCTTGAAGAATTCCACCCCAAAACGCACTGCCAGGTAAAGCGACAGGGAAAAAAGCACGGAACTCCCCGGCTGCTTCCACCTCTTCAGAAAGGCGATCACCAGCACCACCACAAGCAGAGCCCCCAGAAGTTCATACAACTGTACCGGATGGACAGGCAGTGAGAAGAGTTCCGACGGACCAATCATTGCCTGTTGGTGATGAAAGAAATGAGGAAGGGTATATACCGGGTATTGAACCGCCCAGGGCAATCTGCAAGGGGTACCGAAACAACAGCCGGCAAAAAAACATCCGGCTTTCTGAAACACCAGTGCCAACGGAATGGCCAGGGCAAAGGCATCAGCAAACGAAGGTCTGAATTTCATCCATCGTTTCCCAATCACCAATCCTGTAAACAGTAACAAAACTCCCCCGAAAAGCTCCTTCTTCGGGGCGGGCGCAAGGCTAAAAGTGGTGATCATGGAACGCCACTCCTCCCCCGACAAGGTAAAAAGCTTGGTGCCCGCGATGAAAAGAATCTGGGAAAAAAGAATCATCAGAATCCAGGGAAGCATCGGAAATCTTCGCCGTTTTCCCTCAACCAGAAGCACCGCCAGGGCTATCACAAAGGCAGCCAGGTAAAACAGGGTAAAATAACAGCCCGGGGAAGGAAGATGAAAAAAATCATGTCCCATGGCTTTTATGGTTAAAACCTTAATTCTTACAGAAATATACGAAAAAAATCAATACAAAAAAACACTGATAATGAAGTTTTTAAAAAACATTACTACACTTATAGTAATTTTACTGGAAAATTAGTTGCAAAACCGGAAATCGTTACTATATTTGTAGTAGTAAATAATAATACCATGAAGCAGCTGACCAAAGCCGAGGAGCAGGTGATGCACATCCTGTGGGACCTGAAAGAAGGGGTAGTGAAGGAGGTAGTAGAGCAGTTTGAGGAGCCCCGGCCGGCCTATACCACGGTGGCTACCGTGTTGAGAGTGCTGGAGAAAAAGGGTTTTATCGACCATAAGAGCATCGGGAATGTTCATCTCTTTTTCCCTTTGGTCGCCAAGAGCGAATATACGCGGGTGCAGTTCAGCACTCTGCTGAAAGATTATTTCAGCGGTTCCTTTCCGAAGATGGCCACATTTTTTGCGCGGGAGAACAACCTGGGCATGGCTGAATTGGAAGAGATGATGAAAATGGCAGCAAAAGAACTGGAAAAAGAAAATCAAAAGAGGCCGTTATGAAAGCTTTTTGGGTTTTGATGGCTGAGGCATCGGCGGGAATGGCCCTTTTTTACGCCGTTTACTTTTGTTTCCTGCGACGTGAGAATTTTTTCCGGGCCAACAGGGTTTATCTTCTCGGGGCGTTGTTGCTTTCCCTGTTTCTGCCCCTGTTTCCTGTCCACTATTCTGCCGGGGTCCTGGAGACCGCGGGGGCATCCCTGACACGGCTGCATCTCCCCGACCAGGGAGAAGGAGAGGTCGTGGCCTCCCATCTGGCGGGAGGGGAAGGATCCCTTCTCCTGTGGGTCTATCTGGGAGGTGTGGTGGTGGTTCTGTCGAGGCTTATTGTGCAGACAGCCGCGGTCATTCAGGTCATTTATCAATCGGGAGTAAGCCGTTACGGCGCATTCAGAATAATCAGCAACAGCAGGTATCCCCTGCCCTTTTCCTTCTTCGGTTTTATCTTTTACAATCCTGCCACCTATGGAGGAGAGGATTTAAAGGAGATCCTGGCTCACGAAGACGTGCACATTCGTGAGAAACACTGGGCAGATTTGCTGCTTGCCGAATTGTTCACCGTCGTTTTTTGGTTCAATCCTTTTGTCTGGTTGCTCGAGCGCTCGATCAGGCAAAACCATGAATACCTCGCCGATGAGGGTGTCCTTGCGCAGGGACATTCCCGGGGAAGGTACCAGGCGCTGTTAATTAACCAGTTGATGGGCGTCACAGTGATGGGTTTTACCCACCATCTTCACACCTCCATCAATGCAAACCGTTTTAAAATGATGACATTAAAAGAAAAACCAAAAAAAAGGGCATTGCGCCTGATGTGGGCCCTGCCCGTTATGGCCCTTTTATCGGTGGCCTTTGCCGAACCCGTTTTTGAAACGCAGGCGCGCGAGAGCTTCGTTTCACCGGCCGATGCGGCCTTACGTCCTTCCGGGGAGGTAAAAGTGACCGGGAAGGTGGTCAAACCCGACGGAACCCCCCTGCACGGGGCCACCATAGTGATCGGTGGCTCCACCGTGGGAACCATGTCGGGGAACGATGGGAGCTTTGAACTGCTGGTCCCCGCAGAAAAAGAGGTCACCCTTTTCATCTCCTACGTCGGTTACCGCACGGCCAAACAAAAGATCACCGGGGGAAAACCTGCTTCTTTCAACATGACCATGAAAGAAGAACTGTTTGTCCTTTATGCTGATCCTGCCAAATCCCCGGTTCCGCCACCACCGCCACCGCCGCCACCTTCTGCTGAGAAATCCAGAACCACGGCTTCGGGGAAAGTGGTACCCCCTCCTCCGCCGCCGCCCCCCCCTGCCTCGTCAGGGAAAGCTGCTGATAACAATGACGCCCGGGCTTCAGAAGAGGATGAGGTTTTCATTGTTGTGGAGTCCCTGCCTGAATACCCGGGAGGGCAGGCAGGTCTGGACCGCCATGCGGCCGCCGTCAGAGACCGGCTGAAAGCCAAAGGGCCCCTGAGTGGTAAGGCCAAAGTGGAGTTTACCGTCAATGAGGAAGGTATCGCCGTGAATTCCGTCATCAGGGAAAAGAGCACTGAAGCGGCAGGAGAGGCGGCGCTGACCACCGTCAGGGAGATGAAACCCTGGAAACCCGGCATGCAACGCGATAAACCCGTCCCCGTGAAATACATTCTGGAACTGGAATTCTGACCCGGCCTCCTTTTTCCATCTCAACTCATCATCAACGCACTGTCCTTGGATCTTCGTCCGGGCCGGTGCGTTGATTATTTCCGGAGGTCAAATGATAAACAGCAGACCGGGGGCAGCGATGGGTGAAAGATCGCCATGGCAGCTGTTTTTTTGTTACTTTTGAAATATCATCCTGCGCACGCCGGCGGTGGTTCGCCGGCAGATGAGCGGCTTTCGGGGATAAAAGTGAAGATCAGCCTGCATTAAAGGGCACAATAAGAAACATAAACCCAATACAAGAAAATGGACTGGAGTGTTCTGCTCTCTTCCCGGCGGCTCGGGAAAAGCCCCGCAGGGGAAGAAGCCATGAAAAGCGAGGACCGGAGTGAGTTTCAGAGGGATTACGACAGGATTATCTTTTCGCCTGCCTTCCGGAGGATGCAGAATAAAACCCAGGTTTTCCCGCTTCCCGGGAGGATTTTCGTGCATAACCGGCTGACCCACACCCTGGAGGTGGCCAGTGTGGGCCGCTCCCTGGGCAACAAAATTTCGGAGATGCTTTTCCGCGAGCGGCTGATCACCGATCCCATATTGCTCACCCAGGTGGGTGCCGTGGTGTCGGCCGCCTGTCTGGCCCACGACATGGGAAACCCCCCCTTCGGCCATTCCGGGGAAGCCGCCATTGCGGCCTTTTTCACCGACGGAACGGGGAAACTCCTTAAAAACGAGATGACCGAAGCCCAATGGAAGGATTTCACCCATTTCGACGGAAACGCCAATGCCTTCAGGCTGCTCACCCACCCCTTCCGGGGGAAAAGGTCGGGAGGCTTCGCCCTGACCTATACCACCCTGGCCAGCATCGTCAAGTACCCCTTCGAATCAAGGGGCGCCACCCATCAGAAATTTGGCTTTTTCCAGTCGGAAAAGGAGACCTGGCGGGAAATCGCCACAGAATTGCAGATTCCCGTGCTGGAGGAGAACCCCCTCGCCGGGGCGCGCCATCCCCTGGTTTACCTCGTGGAAGCCGCCGATGATATCTGCTACCAGGTCATGGACGTCGAAGATGCCTTCCGGCTGGGAATCCTCGGGTATGACGACACCAGGGATCTGCTGACGGCCTTTTTGCAGGACAACACCCCGGAAAGGAAAAAAGAATCGGAGAGGACCCTCCATATGGTGACCGATCCCAACGAGCAGATCAGCTACCTGCGTGCCGGCGTTATCGGGGAACTCACACGGGAATGCGCATCGGTATTCATCAGGAACCATGAAGAGATCCTGAACGCCCGCTTCAACAGCTCGCTGCTGAAAAATATCTCGCCCTCCTATCTGGAAGCCATGAAAAAGGTGCAGGAAATCTCCCGGGATAAGATCTACAATCACCGCTCAGTGGTCGAAATTGAGATCGCCGGGTATAAAATCATTGATACGTTGCTGACGGAATTCACAGGGGCCCTGTTACATCCCGGGAACAGGCTGAGCCAGAGGATCCTGATGCTTCTTCCGGGGCAGTACCTGCAGGAAAGGGATTCCACGTATCACCGGGTGCAGTCGGCTGTCGACTTCATCTCGGGGATGACCGATGTCTATGCCCTCGACCTCTACCGCAAAATCAGGGGAATCAGTTTGCCCGATATAGGTTAACCTTCCAGAATTTTCCCTAACAGTCCGGCACCTCCTTCTTTCCGGGTATTGCTTCCGAAGACCGACAGCCTGCTGATCAGTTTTCCGATGGGCATGCTCTGAAGCCACACCTTGCCGGTACCCCGCAGGGTAGCCAGGAAGATCCCCTCGCCGCCGAAAACCATGGAACGGAGGCTCCCCGACTGTTCGATGCTGTATTCCACCTGAGGTTCGAAGCCCACGATGCACCCCGTGTCGACCCTGAGGACCTCACTGTTGAGTTGCCGTTCGATAACGGCTCCCCCGGCATGGACAAAGGCCTTACCGTCGCCCTGGAGGGTTTGGAGAATGAATCCTTCGCCGCCGAAAAAGCCGGATCCCAATTTCCGGTTAAAGGTGATGGACACCTTGGTGCCCAGGGCAGCACAGAGAAAGGCATCTTTCTGCACAATAACACGGCCTCCCAACTCCTTCAGGTCGAGGGGGACGATGGTCCCCGGGTAAGGGGCTGAAAAGGCCACTTTCTTTCTGCCGTACCCCTGGTTGGTGAAATGGGTGATAAAAAGCGACTCTCCGGTGATCACGCGCGATCCCGCTGACAGAAGTTTGTCGAAGAGGCCGGCGCGCGGATTGGTCCCGTCACCCATCTTGGCCGTGAAAAAGATACCGTCTTCCATATAGAGCATGGCCCCCGCTTCTGCAATAACGGTTTCCCCCGGATCGAGCTCTATTTCTACCAGCTGAACCCCTTCTCCCAGGATACGGTAATCGATCTCATGTGATTGCATCTCTTTTCTGTTTTAGTGGTTTATAACAATATAAGTAGCAATTTAGGGAATTCCGTAACACTCGGGTCAGTTTTTTTACGACCTTTGCGGCGTAATATTAAGAGTTTATATGAGCAGAGATTTTCAGGGAGGAAACAGCGGCCGGGGAAAAGCAGCCGGAAGGGCAGCCGGAAGGGAGCAATCAGCACCGGGAGGCAAGCGGTTGCAGAGGTCTTCATCGGAAGGCCCCAGACGTCCGGGGGGTTCCTTTACCCCGGGAAGGGAAAACCGGCCCGGGAATCCGGACCGCAGCCGGCAGGGAGGCTTTTCCGGAGGTGAAAGAAGAGGCTCCGGCTTCCGGCCATCTTCCGGCGGACCACGTTCCTTCAGCCCGGGAGCGCGCTCATCGGCCCCCGGACAGCGTTCCTTCACCCGTGGGTCAGGCTCATCGGAATCAGGACAGCGCTCCTTCACCCGTGGGTCAGGCTCATCGGCCCCCGGACAGCGTTCCTTTTCCCGTGGGTCAGGCTCATCGGCCCCCGGACAGCGTTCCTTTTCACGTGGGTCAGGCTCATCGGCCGGAGGATCCCGTTTTTCACCGCCGGGGGTAACCCGCAGACGCACCCTCGGAGACGAGAGGGCCGCCGCCGGAAGAGCTTCCTCTTTCTCGCGCCCGGGAGGAAACAGGGACAGTGGTAAGAAACTGACCCTCAAGGGTGACAGGCGCCCCTCGCGCCACGAGATGCTCAGGGAACTCGGCCGTTCCACCGAAAGAAGAGAGACGGTCAGGTCGACACAAAAGGAGGAGCTCATCAGGCTTAACCGGTTCATTTCCAATGCCGGCGTATGCTCCCGCCGTGAGGCCGACAAATACATCACGGCAGGAGTGGTGACCGTAAACGGACAAATCGTCACTGAACTGGGAACAAAAGTCTCGCCCAGTGATGAAGTGCGCTTCGACAACCGCCTGCTCACCCCGGAAAGAAAGGTCTATGTTCTGCTCAACAAACCCAAGGATGTGGTGACCACCACTGATGATCCCCATGCTGAACGCACCGTGATGGACCTGGTCAAAGAGGCCTGCGACGAACGCATTTATCCCGTGGGAAGACTCGACAAGAACACCACCGGACTCCTCCTGCTGACCAACGACGGGGAGTTGTCAAAGAGACTTACCCATCCCAGCCATAAAGTAGAAAAGGTGTATCAGGTGACCCTTGACCGGACGGTTTCGGTTGCCGACATCCAGAAAATGACCGATGGCATCGATCTGGAAGACGGTCCGATCGCTGCCGATGCCGTCAGCTTTGTCGAGGGAGAAGACAAGGATACCCTGGGCATTGAAATCCATTCAGGCCGCAACCGCATTGTCCGCAGGATCTTCGAATCACTGGGATACAGGGTCAGGGCCCTCGACAGGGTCTCCTTTGCCGGCCTCACCAAGAAAAACCTTCCCCGGGGTAAATGGAGAATGCTCTCCCCCCGCGAAGTCTCTTTCCTGAAAATGAAATAGCAGATGCTGTACAACACCTCTCAGGGGTGTAATCCATTAGCGTTGTCAGATACTCATAACCTGGCGTGGAAAAGGAGTTTTTGGAAATAATCAGGGCCAACCAGGGAATTATCCACAAAGTCTGCAATATCTATTGCGATAATGAGGATGATCGGAAAGATCTGTTTCAGGAGATCCTGGCCCAGTTGTGGAAGTCGTACCCTTCCTTCAGGAAAGAGTCGAAATTCACCACCTGGATGTACCGTGTTGCCCTGAATACGGCCATTACCTCCTTTAAAAAGATCCGCAGGCTTCCGGGTTTCAGCCGGTTGTCGGGGGAAAGCCTCCTGATTGCCGATGACCTCCAGTTTCCCGAGCAGGAAGAGAATATCCTCCTCCTGAAACAGGCGGTCGCCCGCCTCAGCGGAATCGAAAAATCCATCATCCTCCTCTTCCTCGAAAATAAAAGTTACGAGGAAATCGCTGACATCACAGGAATCACCCAGAATTACGTCAGGGTGAAAATGAACCGCATCAAGAAAAAACTCAGGATACTGATGACCTCAGAAGACTAATACCATGGATATCAAAGATCTGCAAAAAGCATGGAACAAACTGTCTGACAAGACTTCGGAACAGCAAATGCTGAACGAAGAACAGATCAGGAATTTGCTGAGGAGCAGGACCACCACCCTGCTTGACCGTATTGACCGGAATATCAGGATTGGCTTTGTGGTTCTGCTGGTGGTTATTTTAGGCGGACTGGTTCTTGATTTTTTAACGGTGACCGGAAAAACCGGGGGGACCTCTATTGCCGGGGAAGTCCCCGGATGGCTGGCCACCCTTGACATGAGTGTTAACCTGCTGATCGTCGCTCTTTTCGCCACTTTCTTCATCCATTACTGGAAGATACGCCGCGTGTGCAGGGGCGTTTGTGATCTGCGCCATACCCTGATGAAAACCATCGGGGTTCTCAACCTCTACCGCCGTCTTTTCGCCCTGGCCCTGGCCATTATCCTGATGGTATCGGCCACAGGATTCATCGCGGGTTATTTCACCAGTATCCAGGAGCACAACACCATGGAAGGGTTCTTCATCCCTGCCCTGATCATCGGGCTGTTGCTCATGCTCCTGTTTTCGGGGTTATTGTTTTTACTGCTGCGATGGACCTTCCGGAAGGCCTATGGCAATTACCTGGCCCGGTTGACCGAGACCCTGGCGGAACTCGACGATCTCGACGATCACGAAGAGTAATTCACCCGCCGCCTGTTTTTCACACCATTTTCCACCCAAAAAGCAGATTGTATTCCGGAACTTCCTCCGGAAACTTCTATTTTTGTCCTCACCAACAATTCATACATTATGGCACTGATCAAATCGATTTCAGGGATCCGGGGAACCATAGGCGGCCGACCGGGAGAAGGGCTGAGTCCCCTTGACGTGGTGAAGTTCACGGCGGCCTATGCCACCTGGCTCCTCGACCAGAAAAAGGGAAAGAGAGTAACCGTTGTGGTGGGTCGTGATGCCCGCATCTCAGGGCCCATGGTCAGCTCCCTGGTCATATCCACCTTATCGGGGATGGGCTGCCAGGTGACCGACATCGGCCTGGCCACGACGCCCACCACGGAAATAGCCGTCACGGAAGAGGGGGCCGACGGGGGGATTATCCTCACGGCCAGCCACAACC